>CAWHSW010000020.1:0-217810 GCA_963832095.1 uncultured Actinomycetes bacterium | reverse complement strand
GGTGCGGTCGATCACGTAGTCGCACATCCCGGCGAACGCCTCGCGTGCCGGGACGTCGGGCAGGCCGGCGATCTGCTCCCGGGCCACCCCGGCCCAGCGGCGCAGGTCGGCCCGGGCCTGATCCATGGCCGGGTTGTCCCGGAGCAGGCCGAGCGCCTCGGCGTGCAGCACCGGGTCGGTCAGGTCGGCCGAATCGAGCAGCTCACGGAGCCTGGCGTCACCGGGCCGGCTGGACCGCAGCGCGTACAGCACGGGCAGGCTGCGCACCCCCTCGCGGAGGTCGGTGCCCGGTGTCTTGCCCGACTCCGCGGTGTCGCTGGCCACGTCGAGAATGTCGTCGGACAGCTGCCAGGCCACCCCGATCGCCTCGCAAGCGGGCTCGATCCGGTTCACCACGTCGGCCGGGGCGTCGGAGAACATGGCCCCGAACCGCCCGGCCGTGGCCACCAGCGACGCGGTCTTCTCCGTCACCACCCGGAGGTAGTGCTCCAGCGGGTCCTGGCCGGGCCGGGGGCCGATGGTCTCGGCGACCTGCCCGCTGACCAGCCGGGCGAACGTGTCGGCCTGGATCCGGACCGCGTCCGCGCCCAGCGAGGCCAGCAGCTGCGAGGCCCGGGCGAACAGGAAGTCGCCGGTCAGGATCGCGATCGTGTTGGTCCACCGGGCGTTGGCGCTCGGGTGGCCGCGGCGGATCGGCGCCTCGTCCATCACGTCGTCGTGGTACAGCGTGGCCAGGTGGGTCAGCTCGATGGCGGTGGCGGCCCGCACCACCCGCTCGTCGGCCGGGTTGCCGAACTGTCCGGCCAGCAGCACGAGCGTGGCCCGGAACCGCTTTCCGCCCGCTTCGAGCAGGTGGGTGGACGTCTCGGCGAGCAGGGCGTCCTCGGCGAGCAGGGCGTCCTCGGCGCGGGTGGCCTCGGTGAGCTGCTGTTCGACTTGCTTGAGCCCGGCCCGCACCTCGGCGGACAGGGCGGCGTCGGTCAGCTCAACGGGGACGGTGGCGATCACTCGGGGCTCCTGGTCGTCGGTCGGCACGGCCGTCCCAAAATATGCCCCCCCCGGGGGACCTGGACACTCCACCGGCGTGCCGGGACCGGGCGGGCGGCCCCGGCACGTCAGCGGACGAACAGATGGGCGGCCGCATGGTTGGCCAGGCTGAGCAGTGGCTGCGGCACGATGCCGAAGACCAGGGTGGCCAGCACACCGACGCCGACGGCCGCGCCGGTGAAGATCCCCGGGGTGACCACGGTCAGGCTGCCCGGGGCCGGCTGAAGAACATCAGCACGATGACGCGCACGTAGAAGAACCCGGCGATGGCGCTGGCCAGCACACCGACGACGACCAGCGGCAGCGCGCCGCCCGCGATGGCCGCCTGGAATACCGCGAATTTCCCGGTGAAGCCGCTGGTCAGCGGGATCCCGGCGAAGGCCAGCAGGAAGAACGCGAATATCCCGGCGATCAGCGGCGACCGCTTGCCCAGGCCCGCCCAGCTGGACAGGTGCCAGGCCTCGCCCGCCTGGTCGCGGACCAGGGTGACGACGGCGAACGCGCCGATCGTGGAGAAGCCGTACACGGCCAGGTAGAACAGGCTGCTGGACAGCCCGGCGACGCTGGCCGCCACCACGCCGGTCAGCACGAACCCGCCGTGTGCGATAGACGAGTAGGCGAGCAGCCGCTTCACGTCCGTCTGGGTGATGGCGATGATCGCGCCGACCACCATGGTCAGGATGGCCACCGTCCAGAAGGCTGGCCGCCAGTCCCAGGTGAGCTGGCCGAAGGCGACATAGAACACGCGGAGCAAAGCGCCGAACGCGGCGACCAGGGTGCACGAGGCCATCAGCGCGGTGACCGGGGTGGGCGCGCCCTGGTACACGTCCGGCTTCCAGCTCTGGAACGGGACCGCACCGATCTTGAACAGCAGGCCGACGCCGAGCAGCGCCATCCCTGCATACAGCAGGGTGGCGCTGCCGGTGTTGCTGCTTGCCGTGGCCGCGATGACCCGCAGCGAGACCGAGCCCGCGTAGCCGTACAGCATGGCCACGCCGAACAGGAAGAACGCCGAGGAGAACGCGCCGAGCAGGAAGTACTTCATCGATGCTTCCTGGGACAGCAGCCGGCGCCGCCGGGCCAGCCCGCACAGCAGGTACAGCGGCAGTGAAAGCACTTCCAGCGCGACGAACATGGTGAGCAGGTCATTGGACGCCGGGAACAGCAGCATCCCGCCGACCGCGAACAAGGTGAGCGGGTAGATCTCGGTGTGCGCCGCGCCGGCCAGCTGCGCGGCCCGCTCCTCGGCGCTGCCCGGGGTAGTGGCCGCCTGGGCCACGAACGTCTCGTCGTCCCGGGACGACTCCGCCATCAGCATGACGCTGACGAACGCCAGCACCAGGATGGTGCCCCAGATAAACAGCGTGGGGCCGTCCACAGCGACCGCGCCCATGGCGGCCACGTGCCCGGCCGCGCCGTCGGTGAACAGCGACGAGGTGGCGGCGACCAGGATGGTCAGGATGAAGGCCGCGGCCAGCCCGCCCAGGGTCAGGGCGAGCTGCAGCGGCCGGCGCTGCGCCCGGGGAGCGAACGCCTCGACCAGCACGCCCACCACGGCCACCCCGAACACCAGCAGCATGGGCGAGAGCTGGCTGTACTCGATATGCGGCGTGGGTATCGTCACCACCGCGAGAGACCCGGTCACGGGGTGATTCCCTTCTGGACCTGCGCACCGCCGGCGCGCAGCAGGATCAGCTGCTGGCCAACCCGGAAGCTGACCGTACTCGGATGCTGCGGGACCGGATCGGTGACGTGCACCTGGGACAGCGTGTCGTGCACCGCCGGGTTGATCAGGTCCAGCAGCGGCTTCGGGTACACGCCGAACACGATGAGCAGCGCGATCAGCGGCCCGACCGCCCACAGCTCACGGGGCCGCAGGTCCGGCATATCGGCGACCTGCGGCTGGACCGGTCCGGTCATGGTGCGCTGGTACATCCACAGGATGTAGATCGCGGCCAGGATGATGCCCGCGGTAGCGAACGACGCGGCCACCTTGTACCGGGTGAACGTGCCGACCAGCACGAGGAACTCGCTGACGAACGTGGACAGCCCGGGCAGCGACAGCGAGGCCAGCCCGGAGATCAGGAACAGGCCGGCCAGCAGCGGCGCGACCTTCTGCACCCCGCCGTAGTCGGCGATCCGCTGCGAGCGGCGGCGGGCGATCATGAAGCCGGCGATGAGGAACAGCGCCCCGGTGGCGAACGCGTGGTTGACCATGTACAGCGTGGCGCCGGACCCGCCCTGGCTGGTCAGCACGAAGATGCCCAGCACGATGAAGCCGAAGTGGGAGACCGACGTATAGGCGATCAGCCGCTTGAGGTCGCGCTGGCCGATGGCCACGATGGCCCCGTACAGGATCCCGATCACCGACAGCACGATGATCAGCGGGGTGAAGTAGCGGGACGCGGCCGGGAACAGCTGCAGGCAGTACCGGATCATGCCGAACGTGCCGACCTTGTCCATCACGCCGACCAGCAGCACCGCGGTGCCCGGCTGGGCGGCGGCGGCCGCGTCCGGCAGCCAGGTGTGGAACGGCCACAGCGGCGCCTTGATGGCGAACGCGACGAAGAACCCGAGGAACAGCCACTTCTGCGTGGTCGGCGTGAACGTGACGTGGGTCAGCTGGGTGAACAGGAACGTGCCCGGGTGCCCGCCGTGCGCCGAGTACACGTACAGCGCGATGACCGCGACCAGCATGAGCAGCCCGCCGAACAGGCTGTACAGCAGGAACTTGACCGCCGCGTACTGCCGCTGGCCGACCCCGAAGCTGCCGATCAGGAAGTACATCGGGATCAGCATGGCCTCGAACAATACGTAGAACAGGAACACGTCGGTGGCGGCGAAGACGCCGATCATCATCGTTTCCAGCACCAGCAGCAGCGAGAAGTAGCTCTTCACCCCGCGCCGCGCCCGGGGCCCCGTGCTGGCAGGCAGGGTGCCGTCGGGGGCGGGCACCGGCACGCCGTCGGCCGGCGCTGGCGGGTCGGCGTCGTTCCACGAGGCCAGCACGACCACCGGCATCAGCACCGCGGTCATCCCGATCAGCACCAGCCCGATGCCGTCCACGCCGACCGCGTAGTGCACCCCGAACTGCGGGATCCACTGGTAGGTCTGGGTGAACTGGAACTCCGGGCCATTGGACTTGAAGGCCACCATCATCGCGATGGTCAGGCCCAGCGTGATCAGGCTGAACACCAGGGCCAGCCGCTTGACCAGCAGCCGCCGGGCGACCCGGTCGGCCTCGCTGCCCGGTGCCGAGCCGCCCGGGCTGACGGCGATGGCCAGCGCGCCGACCAGCGGGACGGCGCCGATGACGGTGAGCCAGGGGAACGTGCTCATGACCGGCGGTCTCCTAGATTCTCGCCAGCAGGAGGGCGCCGACCAGCAGCACCCCGCCGAGGAACATGGACAGCGCGTAGGACCGGACGTACCCGGTCTGCACCCGGCGCAGCCGGCCCGAGGTGCCGCCGATGGTCGCGGCCACGGTATTCACCAGGCCGTCCACCCCGCGGTTGTCGAAGTACACCGACAGCCGGGTCAGCCACTGCCCGGGCCGCATCAGCAGCGACTCGTTGATCGCGTCGCCGTACAGGTCCTTGCGGGCGGCGGTGACCGCGGGCCCGGCGGCGGGGGCGGTCTGCGGTATGGGCCGCCGCCCGAACAGCAGCCAGGCGACCACCGCGAAGATCACCATCAGGGCCAGGGCGATGCCGCCGGCCAGGGTGAACAGGGACGGCTCGGGCGGTACGTAGCCGGTCACCGGGCCGAGGAAGTCGGGCAGCCGGTCGCCCAGGATCTCGAACGCGCCGAAGCCCAGGGCGCCGAGGGCGAGCAGGATCACCGGCCAGGTCATCACCCGGGGCGCTTCGTGCGGATGAGCGTCCTCGGCCCAGCGGCGCTTGCCGAAGAACGTCATCAGCAGGATCCGGGTCATGTAGAAGGAGGTGATGCCCGCGCCGATCAGCGCGGCCGTACCCACGATCCAGCCGGTGGTGCCGCCGTCGTGATACGCGGCGTCGATCACGGTGTCCTTGGCGAAGAACCCGGAGAACGGCGGGAAGCCGATGATGGCCAGGTAACACGCCGCGAACGTGGTGAACGTGACCGGCAGCACCGTGTACAAGCCGCCGAAGCGGCGCATGTTCACCTCGTCGTTCATCCCGTGCATGATCGACCCGGCGTCGAGGAACAGCCCGGCCTTGTAGAAGCCGTGCGCCAGCAGCAGCGCGATCGCGAACGGGTAGCCCTTGGGGCCGACCCCGGCGGCCAGCATCATGTACCCGATCTGGCTCATCGTCGACCCGGCCAGCGCCTTCTTGATGTCGTCCTTGGCCGAGCCGATGATCCCGCCGAACAGCAGGGTGGCCGCGCCCACGATGGCCACGGCCAGCCGGGCGTCCGCGGTCAGGTCGAAGATCGGGCCGGAGCGGACGATCAGGTAGACGCCCGCAGTGACCATGGTCGCCGCGTGGATCAGCGCCGAGACCGGGGTGGGGCCCTCCATGGCGTCGAGCAGCCAGGACTGCAGCGGCAGCTGGGCCGACTTGCCGCACGCGCCGAGCAGCAGGAGCAGCCCCAGCGCGGTCAGCACGCCCGGGCCGGCCTGGTGCGCGTGCGAGAACACCCCGGCGAAGGTGACCGTGCCGAACGTGCTGAACATGAGCATGATGCCCAGCGACAGCCCGGCGTCACCGACCCGGTTGGCGATGAACGCCTTCTTGGCCCCCACCGCGGCGGCCGGCTTGAACTGCCAGAACCCGATGAGCAGGTAGGAGGCCAGGCCGACGCCCTCCCAGCCGGCGTACAGCAGCAGGTAGTTGTCGGCCAGCACGAGCAGCAGCATGGCCGCCAGGAACAGGTTCATGTAGCCGAAGAACCGGCGCCGGCCCTCGTCGTGGGCCATGTAGCCGACCGAGAAGATGTGGATCAGCGAGCCGACCCCGGTGATCAGCAGCACGAAGCAGATGGACAGCTGGTCGAGTTGCAGGCCGACATTGACCTTGAACGAGCCGACCGCGATCCACTGGTAGATCTGCACGTCCCGGCTGCGCTGGTCGCCGGGATAGCCGAGCATCTGGACGAACGCGATCACCGCGTAGACGAACGCGGCCAGCGGCATGGCCACACCGAGCAGGTGGCCCCAGCGGTCGGTCCGCCGCCCGCCCAGCAGCAGCACGACGGCGCCGATCAGCGGGAACACGAGCAGCAGCCACGCCGCCCGCTGCGCGCCGACGGCGGGCAAAGTGGCCTCGGCGTGAGCCGCGGCCGACTGCGCAACCGCAAGTGAGCCTGTCACTGCGCTACTCCTCGTGCTTCAGCGGGCTGACTCATCCGCCAGCCCGGTGACGTCCCCTGACGTCGAGCGACGTCGCTAGTACTTGAGCAGGCTCGCGTCGTCCACCGACGCGGACCTCCGGGCGCGGAAGATCGACATCAGGATGGCCAGGCCGACCACGACCTCGGCCGCCGCCACCACCATGACGAAGAACGCGATGACCTGGCCGCCCAGGTTGTTGTGCAGCCGGGCGAAGGCCACGAAGGCCAGGTTGACCGCATTCAGCATCAGTTCCACGCACATGAAGATGACCATGGCGTTGCGCCGGACCAGCACGCCCACCGCGCCGATCACGAACAGGACGACGGCCAGCGCGACGAAGTCGCCGGGACTCATTCCGGCTCCCCTTCCTGACTCCCGCCGCCAAGCAGCGTGCGCTGCTCGTCAGTCAGCGCCGGGCGACCAAATTCGGTGCCAGGCGGTGCGATCCGGTGCGAGACGAACGGGCTGACCGAGTCCTCGGCCGGGCGGCCGTCCGGCAGCAGGGCCGGCATGTCCACCGCGTTGTGCCGGGCGTAAGTGCCGGGGCCGGGCAGCGGCGCGGGCCGGCCGCTGGCCGTCCGCAGCCGGGACAGGTCCCGCTGGGTCAGCTTGGGCTCGATGCGCTCCCGGTGCGCCAGCACCATGGCGCCCAGCGCCGCGGTGATCAGCAGCGCGCTGGTCACTTCGAACGGGAACACGTAGGTGGTGAAGATCAGCCGGGCGATGCTGTTCACGTTGGCCGCCCCGAAGGCGGCCGTCTGGGCGGGCGCCGGCCCGATCACCGCGTGCCCGATGGTCAGCGAGAGCAGCACCAGCAGGCCGATCCCGGCCAGCCCGGCGGCCACCCGCTGGCCCTTGAGCGTCTCCACGATCGAGTCCTTGGCCCGGATGCCCACGATCATCAGGACGAACAGGAACAGCATCAGCACCGCGCCGGTGTACACGATGACCTGGACGAAGGCCAGGAACGGCGCGCCCAGGATGGCGTACAGCACGGCCAGGCACAACATCACGACGGCCAGCAGCACCGCGCAGTAGACCGCCTTGCGGACCAGGATCATGCCCAGTGCCGCGCTCACCGAGATGACCGCCAGCAGCCAGAACGCCACCTGCTGGGTCTCGGCGGCCACGTGGGTCAGGGCCAGCGTCCCGTGCGTCATCGCTCATCCCCCGCCGGAGCCTCAACGTCGGAGTGGGCGGCCGCCTCCCACAGCGACGGATCCGGCCGGGTGACCTCACCCTCGTTGCCGGGAGCAGGCTTCTCGTCGGCGTTGCGGGGCGCGGCCACACCCGCGTTGCGCAGCAGGTAGTAGTCCCTTTCGGTGTTGCCCAGCCGCATCTCGTGCGGCGGCGCCTCCATGCCGGGCAGCAGCGGCGCGACCAGCTGCTCCTTGGTCCAGATCAGGCTCTCCCGGTTGTCGTCGGCGATCTCATACTCGTTGGTCATGGTCAGCGCGCGGGTCGGGCACGCCTCGACGCACAGCCCGCAGAGAATGCAGCGCAGGTAGTTGATCTGGTAGACCGCGCCGTAGCGCTCCCCGGGTGAGTACCGCTCCTCCTCGGTGTTGTCCCGTCCCTCGACGTAGATCGCGTCGGCCGGGCAGGCCCAGGCGCACAGCTCACAGCCGATGCACTTCTCCAGCCCGTCAGGCCACCGGTTGAGCTGGTGACGGCCGTGGAACCGGGGGGCGGTGGGGTTCTTCTGCTCGGGGTACTCGACGGTGTCGACCTTCTTGAACATCTGCCGGAAGGTCGTGCCGAAGCCCTTGACGGGCCCCAGGAACTCAGGCACCGGTCACCTCCTTCGTCGTCCCGTTAGCGGACTCGGATGTGCCGTGCTCGGTGGACACGGTTACCCCGATTCCGTGGTAATGCGGCAGGTCCAGGGGCGGGACCGGGAAGGCGACCGAGTCGTCCGCCGGGGCCAGCGCGGTGCCCGCCTCCGCCTCGTCGGCCGCGGTGACCTTGGCGGCCGCCTCCTGGCGGCGCTGCATCGCGGTGTCCGCCATGAACAGCAGCGCGAGCAGCGTGACCAGGAGCAGGCCGGCCACGATGTACACGCCCGGGCTGCCGCCGTGCGTGCGCCATACCCGGATGGTGGCGATGACCAGGATCCACACCAGGGAGACCGGGATCAGCACCTTCCAGCCGAACCGCATCAGCTGGTCGTAGCGGATCCGGGGCAGCGTGCCGCGCAGCCAGATGAAGCAGAACAGCAGGATGCCGACCTTGATCAGGAACCAGATGATCGGGACCCAGCCGGAGTTGGCCCCGGACCAGATGCTGATCGGCCACGGCGCCCGCCAGCCGCCCAGGAACAGCGTGGTGGCCAGCCCGGCCACCGTGGTCATGTTGATGTACTCGGCCAGGTAGAACAGCGCGAACTTCAGCGAGGCGTACTCGGTGTGGAAGCCGCCGACCAGTTCGCCTTCGCCCTCGGGCAGGTCGAACGGCAGCCGGTTGGTCTCGCCGACCATGGTGATCAGGTAGATCACGAACGATGGGAACAGCAGCACCGCGAACCACGACGGGTAGTGCAGGGTGGCGCCGAACCAGTGGAATTCGGTGCCGCTGCCGGCCTGCGCGTTGACGATCTGGGTGGTGGACAGCCCTCTGGCGTAGAGGAACACCGCGACGAAGGACAGCCCCATCGCGATCTCGTAGCTGATCACCTGGGCCGACGAGCGCAGCCCGCCGAGTAGCGGGTATGGCGACCCGGACGCCCAGCCGGCCAGCACGATGCCGTACACCGCCATCGAGCTCATGGCCAGCACGAGCAGCACGGCGACCGGCAGGTCGGTGAGCTGGAGCGGGGTCTGCACGCCGAAGATGGATACCTCGGGGCCGAACGGGATGATCGCGAAGCTGATGAACGCGGGGATGACTGCGATGGCCGGCGCCATCCAGAACAGCAGCTTGTCCACGTGCCGCGGCACGATGTCTTCCTTGAGCGCCAGCTTGATGCCGTCCATCAGCGACTGGAGCAGCCCGAACTTACCGGCCCGGTTCGGCCCGGGCCGCTGCTGCATCCGCCCGATGACCCGGCGTTCGGCCCAGATCATGAACAGCGTGACCAGCAGCAGGAAGATGAAGATGAACAGCACCTTGATGATCACCAGCCACCAGGGCTGGTGATAGAAGCTGGCCAGGGTGGGATCGGCCGCGGCGAGCAGCCGCGAGCCCGCCACGCTGGCGGAACCGGTCATTGCGCGCTCCTCATGGTCACCAGGCTGCCGTGGCCGGCCCCGAGCTCGCGCCGCACCTGGGACCCATCGGAATGGGCCGGCAGCCACACCACCTGGTCCGCCATCTCGGTCACCTCGACCGGCAGGGTCAGCGAACCACGGTCAGTGGCAACAGTGACCTTACCGCCGTCCGCCACGCCGGCCTGCGCCGCGGTCGCCGCCGACATCCGGGCCAGCACCGGCCGGGCCGTGCCGGCCAGGAACGGCTCGCCATCCTGCATCCGCCCGGCATCCAGCAACTGGCTCCAGGTGGCCAGCACCGCCTGCCCCGGGCCGGGCTGCGGAACCGCCTCCGGGACGGATGCGAGCTGGGCGCTGTGCGCGGTCTCAGCCTGATCGGCCTTCCCGGCTCCCGCACCCAGCGCGGCCAGTTCGGCCCGCGCCGCCGCCGCGCCGGGCAGGCCGAGGTGCACGTCCATCTCGTCCGCGATGCGGCGCAGTACGTGCAGGTCGGACTCGATGCCGGGGACTTCGAGGGCCGGGCCGAACGTGCCCGGGCGGCCCTCCCAGTTCACGAACGTGCCGTCCTTCTCGGCCACCGCGGCCACCGGGAGCACCACGTCGGCCCGGTCGGTGACCGCGCTCGGCCGCAGCTCCAGGCTGACCACGAACGGGGCCGCCTCCAGGGCGGCCCGGGCTGCTGCCGGGTCGGGCAGGTCGTCCAGGTTGACGCCGCCGACCAGCACCGCGTCGAGGTCGTGTTCCGCGGCGGCCAGGATCTGCCCGGTGTCCCGGCCCGGCTCGGCCGGCAGCGCGGCCACCCCCCAGATCCGGGCCACCTCGGCGCGGGCCTGCGAGCTGGCCACCAGCCGCCCGCCGGGCAGCAGGTTGGGCAGCGCGCCCGCCTCGATGGCGCCCCGTTCTCCGGCCCGCCGGGGCACCCACGCCAGCCGCGCCCCGGTCGCCCGGGCCAGCCGGTCCGCCGCGCTGAGCGCGCCGGGCACCTCGGCCAGCCGCTCGCCGGCCAGGATGATGGCCCCGTCGGCGGTGAGCGCCGCGGCCGCCGCGCGGCCCGCCTCGTCCAGGCCGGTGCCGCTGATCAGGCTGCCCAGCGTGGCGGCCTCGGCACCGGGCACGGTACGCAGCAGCACCCCGGACATCCGGGTCAGCCCGCGGCTGGCCAGCGGGGCGATCGAGTAGACGGTCAGCGTGCCGCGGCGGGCCGCCTTGCGCAGCCGGAGGAACACGATCGGCGACTCGTCGTCCGGCTCGAAGCCGGCCAGCAGCACGGCCGGGGCCCGCTCCAGATCGGTGTAGCTGACGTCGATGCCGTGGCCGGCCACCCGGCTGGCCAGGAACTCCGTCTCCTCGGCCGAGTGCGCCCGGGCCCGCATGTCGATGTCGTTGCTGCCCAGCGCGACCCGGGCGAACTTGGCGTAGGCGTAGGCATCCTCGATGGTGAGCCGGCCGCCGGTGAGCACCCCGGCCCGGCCGCGGGCGGCGGCCAGGCCGCGGGCGGCCGCGGCGAACGCCTCGGGCCAGGAGGCCGGCACCAGCACGCCGTCGGCGTTCCGCACCAGGGGGCCGGTCAGCCGGTCCGGCTGGGTGGCGTAGGTGAACGCCCACCGGCCCTTGTCGCAGTTCCACTCCTCGTTCACCAGCGGGTCCTGGCCGGCCAGCCGCCGGGTGACCACGCCGCGCCGGTGGTCGGTGCGCTGCCGGCAGCCGGCCGCGCAGTGCTCGCACACGCTCGGCGTGGAGACCAGGTCGAACGGCCGGGCGCGGAACCGGTAGGCGGCGCCGGTGAGCGCGCCCACCGGGCAGATCTGCACCGTGTTGCCGGAGAAGTAGGAGTCGAACGGCTCGTCGGCACCGATGCCGACCTGCTCCTCCGGGCCCCGCTCGAGCAACTGGATGAGTGGGTCGCCGGGGATCTGCTCGGCGAACCGGGTGCACCGGGCGCACTGGATGCAGCGTTCCCGGTCCAGCAGCACCCCGGTGGACAGCGCGATCGGCTTGGCGAAGGTCCGCTTCGGGCCGTGGAACCGGGTCTCGCCCTGGCCGGTGGACATGGCCTGGTTCTGCAGCGGGCACTCACCGCCCTTGTCGCACATCGGGCAGTCCAGCGGGTGGTTTACCAGCAGCAGCTCCATCATGCCGCGCTGCGCCTTCTCGGCCACCGGCGAGGTCAGCTGGGTGCGCACCACCATGCCGTCGGTGCAGGTGGTGGTGCACGAGGCGGGCGGCTTGGGCTGGCCCTCGATGTGCACCAGGCACTGCCGGCAGGCGCCGATCGGGTCGAGCAGCGGGTGATCGCAGAACCGGGGTATCTGGATGCCGAGCAGTTCCGCGGCCCGGATCACCAGCGTGCCCTTGGGCACGGTGATCTCGAACCCGTCGATGGTGACGGTTACCCCGTCGGCCGGCCGGGTGATGTCACCGGTGCTGGTGGCGTTGACTGTCATCAGGCGGACTCCATCGCGAATAGCGTCGATGCGGCCGGGTCGAACGGGCAGCCGCCGTTGCGCAGGTGCTCGATGTACTCATCCCGGAAGTACGTGATCGACGACCTGACCGGCGCTTCGATCGAGTCGCCCAGGGCGCAGAACGCGCGGCCGGTGATGTTCGAGCAGATATCGAGGAGCTTCTCCAGGTCGGCCTCGATGCCCTGGCCGTTCTCCAGCGCCTCGAGCAGCTGCTCGACCCAGTAGCTGCCCTCCCGGCACGGGGTGCACTTGCCGCACGACTCGTGCCGGTAGAACTTGATCCAGCGCAGCACGACCCGGACCACGCAGGTGGTCTCGTCGAACAGCTGCACCGACCGGGTGCCGAGCATCGAGCCGGCCTTGGCCACATCCTCGTAGTCCAGCGGGACGTCGAGGTGCTCGTCGGTGAGCAGCGGGGTGGACGAGCCGCCCGGGGTCCAGAACTTCAGCTGGTGCCCGGCCCGGATGCCGCCGGCCAGCCCGAGCAGTTCGCGCAGCGTGGTGCCGAGCGGCGCCTCGTACTGGCCCGGGATCGTCACGTGCCCGGACAGCGAGAAGATGCCGAAGCCCTTGGACTTCTCGGTGCCGTAGGCGGTGAAGTCGGCCGCGCCGTGGCCGAGGATGTACGGCACGGTGGCGATCGATTCCACGTTGTTGACCACGGTCGGGCAGGCGTACAGCCCCTCCACCGCCGGGAACGGCGGCTTGAGCCGCGGCTGGCCGCGGTAGCCCTCCAGCGAGTCGAGCAGCGCGGTCTCCTCGCCGCAGATGTAGGCGCCCGCCCCGGCGTGCACGGTCACCTCGAGATCGAACCCGGAACCGAGGATGTTCTCGCCCAGGTACCCCGCCTGGTAGGCCTCGGTCACCGCGTGGTGCACCCGCCGGATCACGTGCAGCACCTCGCCGCGCACGTAGATGAACGCGCGGTGCGCGTCGATCGCGTAGCAGGCGATCACGATGCCCTCGATCAGCGCCTGCGGGTTGTTCAGCAGCGTCGGCATGTCCTTGCACGCGCCGGGCTCCGACTCGTCCGCGTTCACTACCAGGTAGTGCGGCTTGCCGCCGCCCTTGGGGATGAACCCCCACTTGAGCCCGGTGGGGAAGCCGGCCCCGCCGCGGCCGCGCAGCACCGAGTCCTTCATCGTCTGGATGACCTGGTCCGGCTCCATGGCCAGCGCCCGGGACAGCGCGGTGTACCCGCCGTGCCGCCGGTAGCCGGCCAGCGTGAACGAGTCGGGCTCGTCCCAGTACGCGGTCAGCTCCGGCGTCAGGATCGTCGTCACCGCGCACTCCCCTCATCATCAGGCGTCCAGCCCTGGCCTTTAGCAATGCGCAGGCCGGCCAGGCTGGGCTCGCCCGCAGTGTGCCCCTCGGCGGCCTGGCCGTCCGGGAAGCCGGCCAGGATGCGCGACGCCTGCTTCCAGGTACACAGCCGGGGTGCGCCGCGGGTCGGCTGGATGCCCGGGGCACCGGAGCGCAGCCCGTCCACCAGGTCACGGGCCGACTGCGGCGTCATGTTGTCGAAGAACTCCCAGTTCACCATCACCACCGGCGCGTAGTCGCAGGCCGCGTTGCACTCCAGGTGCTCCAGGCTGACCTTGCCGTCGCTGGTGGTCTCGTCGTTGCCGATGCCGAGATGCTGCTGCAGGCCGGCGAAGATGGCGTCGCCGCCCATCACCGCGCACAGCGAGTTGGTGCACACCCCGACGTGGTACTCGCCGGGCGGCCGGCGCTTGTACATGGTGTAGAACGAGGCCACGGCGGTGACCTCGGCCTCGGTCAGCCCGAGCAGTTCGGCGCAGTACCCGATGCCGTCCTGGGTGACGTAGCCTTCCTCGGCCTGCACCAGGTGCAGCAGCGGGAGCAGCGCCGAGCGCGACTGCGGGTAACGCCCGATGATCTCCGCGGCGTCCGGCGCCAGCCGGTCCCGCACCTCCTGCGTCAGGGCCATTACCGGTCCACGCCTCCCATCAAAAGCAGGGTGTCGATGTGGGCCTGCAGCTTGGCACTCACCGGTCCACGCCCCCCATCACCGGGTCGATGCTCGCTACCGCCGCGATCACGTCGGCCACCAGGCCGCCCTCGGTCATCGCCGACACCGCCTGCAGGTTGGTGAACGACGGGTCGCGGAAGTGCGCCCGGTACGGCCGGGTCCCACCGTCGCTGACCGCGTGGCAGCCGAGCTCGCCGCGGGGCGACTCGACGGCCACGTAGACCTGCCCGGGCGGCACCCGGAAGCCCTCGGTGACCAGCTTGAAGTGGTGGATCAGGGCCTCCATGGACTGGCCCATGATGTGCGCGATGTGGTCCGGCGAGTTGCCCAGGCCGTCCGGGCCCAGCGCCAGCCGGGCCGGCCAGCCGATCTTCTTGTCCTGGATCATCACCGGGTCATCGGCCGAGCCCGCGGCCAGCCGGTCGGCGCACTGCTCGATGATCTTCAGGGACTCGTCCACCTCGTCGATCCGGACCTGGTAACGGCCGTAGGCGTCGCAGGTGTCCTGGGTCGGCACGTTGAAGTCGTACGTCTCGTAGCCGCAGTACGGCTGACTCTTGCGCAGGTCCCAGGGCAGCCCGGTGCCGCGCAGCAGCGGGCCGGTCACACCCAGGGCCATGCAGCCGGTCAGGTCCAGGAACGCCACGCCCCTGGTCCGGGCCAGGTAGAGCGGGGCGCCGTCGAGCAGCGAGCGCAGCTCGCGCATCTGGTGTGGCATCACGCCGAGGAACTCGCGGATCTTGTCCAGCGCGCCGGACGGCAGGTCCTGGGACACCCCGCCGGGCCGGACGTAGGCCATGTTCATCCGGAGCCCGGCGATCAGCTCGAACAGGTCGAGCACTTTTTCCCGCTCGCGCAGCCCGTAGAGCAGCACCGAGGTGGCGCCGAGTTCCAGGCCGAACGTGCCGATGGCCATCATGTGCGAGGAGATCCGGTTCAGCTCCATCATCAGCACCCGCAGGATGGTGGCCCGCTCCGGGATCTCCGCCTCGATGCCGAGCAGCTTCTCCACGGCCAGGCAGTACGCGGTCTCGTTGAAGACCGGCGACAGGTAGTCCATCCGGGTGCAGAACGTCACGCCCTGGGTCCAGGTACGGAACTCCATGTTCTTCTCGATGCCGGTGTGCAGGTACCCGATGACCGGCCGCAGCTCGGTGACGGTCTCGCCGTCCAGGGTCAGGATCAGCCGCAGCACGCCGTGCGTGGACGGATGCTGCGGGCCCATGTTGACGATCAGGTGCTCTCGGTCGGACCGGTCCCCGGCCTCCTGCGCGGCCTTGACGACGTCGTCCCAGTCCTGGCCGCCAACGTTGTAGACCCGTCCCTCAGCCCCGGCGGTGTCGTCCCGGGGGGGCGACCCCCCGGAGCCCCCCGTTGCCGTTCCGGCGTTCGAAGCGGTCACGTGTACGACCTCCGCTCGTCCGGTGGCGGCACGGTGGCGCCGCGGTACTCGACCGGGATGCCACCCAGCGGGTAGTCCTTCCGCTGCGGGTGGCCCTTCCAGTCGTCCGGCATCTCGATCCTGGTCAGCGCGGGGTGCCCGTCGAAGATGATGCCGAAGAAGTCCCAGGTCTCCCGCTCGTGCCAGTTGCAGGCCGGGTAGACGTCCACCACCGACGGGATGTGCGGATCGGCGTCCGGCACGCTGACTTCGAGCCGGATCCGCCGGTTGTGGGTTATCGAGACCAGGTGATAGGCCGCGTGCAGCTCGCGGCCGATGTCATTCAGGTAGTGCACCCCGGACACCCCGCCGCACAGCTCGAACGCGAGCGTTGGCTCATCACGCAGCGCCCGGGCCACCGCCACCAGGTGCTCGCGCCGGATGTGCAGGGTCAGCTCGCCGCGGTCCACGATGACCCGCTCCACCGCGTCACCGAAGCCGGTGCCGTCCTCGGTCAGCCGGGTGGCCAGCGCGTCGGTGAGCTCGTCGAAGTATGAGCCGTACGGCCGCGGCGTCGAGGGCAGCGGCATCCGGCGGACCTGCAGGCCGCCGTAGCCGGAGGTGTCCCCGGTGTCCTCGGTGCCGAACATGCCGGTCCGCACCACCTGCTCGCTGAGCCGTTGCCGGCCGGCCAGGGCCGCCTCATCTGGCGGCTGCTGCTGCTGGTTTCCCTCGCTCTCCGGTCCGTCTCCGCTCACTTGTCCGTCTCCTCTGGGCCCTGGCCGAGCAGGGTCGGGCCACCGCGGGCCTGGACACCGGCCAGGTCGGCGGCCAGCGGCAGGCGGCGCAGCCGGGCCTGCTCCAGTTCCTGCACCTCGACCTCGCGGTCGATGCCGAGCTTCATGTTCTGGATCTTGTCGTGCAGCTTGAGGATCGAGTCCAGCAGCATCTCCGGCCGCGGCGGGCAGCCGGGCAGGTAGATGTCCACCGGCACGATGTGGTCTACACCCTGCACGATCGCGTAGTTGTTGAACATGCCGCCACTGGACGCGCACACGCCCATCGAGATGACCCACTTCGGGCTGGACATCTGGTCATAGATCTGCCGCAGCACCGGCGCCATCTTCTGGCTCACCCGGCCGGCCACGATCATCAGGTCGGCCTGGCGCGGCGTGTTGGACGCGCGCTCCATGCCGAACCGGGCCAGGTCGTGCCGCGGCCCGCCGGTGGAGATGAGCTCCATCGCGCAGCAGGCCAGCCCGAACGTGGCCGGCCAGACCGACACCTTACGCGCGTAACCGACCACCCTCTCGACGGTAGTCAGCAGGATCCCGCTCGGCAGCTTCTCTTCGACACCCATCGCTCAGTCCCACTCCAGTCCGCCGCGCCGCCACACGTAGGCGTACGCGACCAGCACGGCGACGATGAACAGCACCATCTCGACCAGGCCGAACACCCCGAGGTTGTCGTACTCCACCGCCCACGGGTAGAGGAACACGATCTCGATGTCGAACAGGATGAACAGCATCGCCGTCAGGTAGTACTTAACCGGGAACCGGCTGCCGACCTCGGGCGGCGTCGGCTCGATGCCGCACTCGTAGGCCTCCAGCTTGGCCCGGTTCCACCGGTGCGGCCCGCTCACGTGACCCGCCACGAGCGAGAAGATCGCGAAGAATGCGGCCAGCGCGCCGAGCACGATGATGGGGACGTACAAGACCAGCACGGCAGCCTCCTTTCTTCTTCTTCTGACGGTCCGGCAGCGCAGTCTCGTTAGGCTGCCGGCGTCATCTTAGACAGTGCGTTAATCACCCGGTCCGCCGCATCGCCGCCGCGTACCTCGGTGAGGTTGGCCAGCAGCTTCATGATGAACCGCATCAGCGCCGGGTGGGGCATCCCGCGCTTGGTCGCGAACTGCATGACCCGCGGGTCGCCGATCGCCCGGACGAACTTGCGCCCGAGAGTGTAGTAGCCGCCGTACGAGTTCTTCAGCGCCTGCGGATAGCTGTGCAGCACCTGCTCCGCCCCGGCCCGGTCCGGCCGGGCCAGCGCCTGCGCGATGACCTGGGCGGCCAGTTCGCCCGACTCCATCGCGTAGGCGATGCCCTCGCCGTTGAACGGGTTCACCATGCCGCCCGCGTCCCCGGTCAGCAGCAGGCCCCGGGTGTAGTGCGGGGTCCGGTTGAAGCCCATCGGCAGCGCGGCACCGCGGATCGGCTCGGTCCGGTTCTCCTCGGTGTAGCCCCACTCCGCGGGCATCCCGGCCAGCCAGCGGCGGAGCAGATCCCGGTAGTCCACGTTCTTGAACGACGCGGACGTGTTCAGCATGCCGAGACCCACGTTGCTGGTGCCGTCGCCCATGCCGAAGATCCAGCCGTAGCCGGGCAGCAGCCGGTCCCCGTCCCACAGGTCGAGCCATGATTCGAGGTAGTCGTCCTCGTGCCGGGGGCTGGTGTAGTACGTCCGCACGGCCACCCCGAGCGGCCGGTCGTCCCGCTTGCCCAGGCCCATGGCCAGGGACAGCCGCGACGAGTTCCCGTCCGCCGCCACGACCACACGGGCCCCGTACTGGCGTTCGGGCTCTGCTAGCCCGGGGGCGCGCCCCCCGGATCCCCCGGGAATCGGTGGGACGGGCGGTCACGCCGACCATCCGGCCGGAGTCGTCGAGCACCGGGCCGGTCACGGTGACGCCTTCGAGCAGCCGGGCGCCCGCCTTCTGTGCGGTGCGGGCCAGCGTCTCGTCGAAGTCGAGCCGGCTGCGGACCAGGCCGTAGCCGGGGTAACTGGACAGCTCCGGCCAGGGCAGTTCGAGCCGGACGCCGCCGCCGATGATGCGCAGCCCTTTGTTCCGCACCCAGCCGTCCTGCTCGCCGATGGGTACGCCCATGCTGACCAGCGCCTTGACCCCGCGCGGGGTCAGCCCGTCACCGCAGACCTTCTCCCGCGGGAACGTGGCTTTCTCCAGCACCAGCACGTCGATCCCGGCGCGGGCCAGGTAGCACGCAGTCGCCGAGCCAGCGGCCCGGCCCCGACCACGATGACGTCAGCTTCTTGGGGGACTTCCTGGGACACGAAACCTTGTCCTGACTATCTTGTGAACCGCTTCACAAGTACTCAATTCCGGAGTCTAGACCTACCCCAGCCAGGCGGCGAACCCGCCCCGCGCGGTCAGCCCGGGCGGCGGGCCTGATGGATCGCCACCACCCCGAGGCTCAGGTCCCGCCAGCGTACTGCCGACCACCCGGCGGCAGCGATCCGCCGGGCCAGCTCGGGCTGGGCCGGCCAGTCCTGGATGGATTCGGCCAGGTACTCGTAGGCGGCCGGGTTGCCGGACAGCCGCCGGGCGACGGCGGGCAGCGCGCCGGCCAGGTACGCCTCGTAGCCGCGGTTCAGCCGCGGCCAGGGCAGGTGCCCGAACTCACAGACGACCAGGCGGCCGCCGGGCCGGGTGACCCGGCGGAACTCGGCCAGCGCGGCCTGGTGGCCGGTCACGTTGCGCAGCCCGAAGGAGATCGTCACCGCGTCGAATGCCGCGTCGCGGAACGGCAGCCGCATCGCGTCACCCGCCACGAACTCCAGCCCGGGCGCGCGCTGCCTACGAGCACCCACGGTCAGCATGCCGAGCGAGAAGTCGCAGGCCACGCAGTCGGCGCCGGCCGCGATGAAGGTCCGCGACGAGGTACCCGTGCCGGCCGCCACGTCCAGCACCCGCTCGCCAGGACGGGCGCCGACCGCGCGGGCCACCATCCGCCGCCACCACCGGTCCTGGCCCAGCGACAGCACGTCGTTGAGCAGGTCGTAGCGGTCGGCGACCTTGTCGAACATGGCCGAGACCTCGCCTGGCCGCTTGTCCAGGTTCGCGCGCGTCATGCCCCCACCCTGACACAGGTCCGGCTCCTCCCGCCACCCGGCTTGGCACCGGACTCACCTTGTGAGCCCCCTGATGCATTTGTGGCGATCCCGATCTGATCAGGGAATCGTGATCCGACGATTGCTGTCGCCGGATTCAGGGGGTCGTCGCAACGCG
Source organism: uncultured Actinomycetes bacterium (assembly GCA_963832095.1). Lineage (GTDB taxonomy): Bacteria > Actinomycetota > Actinomycetes > Streptosporangiales > Streptosporangiaceae > RYN-230. Next base: position 198,377 of record CAWHSW010000020.1, on the reverse strand, counting down.
TTGATCGTCGGCGAGGAGCCTAGCGAATTCCTCGGCGGGGGTGTGGTAGCCGAGGCGCTTGCGGGGGCGGTCGTTGAGTTCGGCGGCGATGGCCTGGAGCTGGGCGGCTGGTGGTGAGGCTGAGGTCGGTGCCCTTGGGCAGGTACTCGCGGAGCAGGCCGTTGGTGTTCTCGTTGCTGCCGCGCTGCCAGGGCGCGTGGGGGTCGGCGAAGTAGACCTCGATGCCGGTGGCGGCGGTGATGCGCTGGTGGCGGGCCATTTCCGTGCCGCGGTCCCAGGTCAGGGTGCGGGCGAACCAGGCGCGGCAGGGCGCTCATGCTGCTCGATGACGGCGCCGGCGACGGCGGCGGCGCCGTGCCCGCCGGGCAGCGGGAGCAAGGTGAGGTAGCCGGTGGTCCGCTCGACGATGGTGCCGACCGCGGAGTTGGACGCCTTCGAGCCCATGATCAGGTCGCCTTCGTGGTGGCCGGGGACCAGCCGGCCCTCGACCTCGGGGGGCCGCTGCCCGATCGGGACCGCGCCGACGATGCGGCCGCGGGTCTCCCGGCGGCCGCGGCGGCGCCGGATCTGCCCGGCCGGTGCCGCAGGCAGGCTCTGCAGCTCACGCCGCAGCTCACCGCGGGGGTAGACGTAGATGCGACTGGTAGATCGTCTCGTGGCTGACCCGCATCGCCGGGTCGTCCGGGTAGCTGCACCTTCAGCCTCCCGGCTGGCCTGCTCCGGTGAGTACCGCCGGTCCAGCAGCCCCTGCACCACGCCGCGCAGCACCGGGTTGCGCGACAGCCTGGACGGCTTGGGCCGCCGCTGCCGCTCCCAGGCCAGCCTGTGCGCCCGCTCGGGCTGATACGCGCCCGTGCGCGGGTCAGCGTTGCGGGCCAGCTCCCGGCTGATCGTCGACGCCGGCGCGGCCCAGCCGCGCGCGCGATCTGCCGCACCGACCAGACCGAGCTCGCGCAGCCGGGCCAGCTCATAACGCTCCTCCCGGCTCCAGGTAACGGGCACTGTAAGTCACATCCAGGCGGCCGGTACACCCCGCCCATCCTGTGATGCAGCAGGTAGGCATGGCTCCGCGACACGCCGGCCGCCCGCGCCGCCTCAGACGGGCTCAGCCCCGCCGCCAGATGATCCGCCAGCAACCGCTTCCGCTCCGGCGGCAGCCCAGCGCGACCCCATCGAACCACAGCACCCTCCCAGCCAGGCAGGGCGTTGCGACAATCCCCTGAGCCCAGGGTCGCTACCACGACACCAATCGTCTGATCATCTTGCGGGTGACCGGCGGAGCCTGCGGTCAGAGCAGGGCGGGGCGGTGCCAGGGCTCGCCGAGCACGTGCTGGGCCAGGAACGCGAACACCGTCTCGTACCAGATGGTCGCGTTGCCCGGGGTGAGCACCCAGTGGTTCTCGTCCGGGAAGTAGAGGAACTTGGCGCCGGCCTCGCCGCTCGGGCCGCCGGCCAGGTCGGCCCACATGCGCAGCGCCTCGCCGATCGGCACCCGGTAGTCGCGGTCGCCGTGGATGATCAGCATCGGGGTGCTGATCTCCGCCGCGTGCAGGTGCGGCGAGTTGGCCGAGTAGCGCTCCGGGTGGCTCTGCGGGGTGCCGAACAGCCGCCGCCACAGCGCGGGCGAGTCGGTGGTGCCGAACATCTGGTCCAGCGCCCACAGGCTGGCGTGGCTGACGATGGCCTGGAACCGGCCGGTGTGCCCGGCGATCCAGTTGGCCATGTAGCCGCCGAACGAGCCGCCCATCATGCCGGTGCGCGTCTCGTCGATGTCCGGCCGGGCCACCGCCGCGTCGGTGATCGCCATCAGGTCGGTGAACGGCCGGCCGCCCCACTCGGCGTGGCCGCGGCCGATGAAGTCCAGCCCGTACCCGGTGGACAGGGCCGGGTCGGGCAGCAGCACCGCGTAGCCGCGGGCCGCCATCAGCCACGGGTTCCACCGCCACGACCAGGTGTTCCAGCTGGACAGCGGGCCGCCGTGCACCCAGAGCAGCAGCGGCGCGGGCGAGTCCGCGGCGGCCGCCGCGGGCAGCACCAGCCAGGCCCGCAGCGCCGCCCCGTCGCTGGCCGTGGTCTCGATCTCGGTCAGCCGGCCGGGCAGCCGCGGCGGGCCGGCCGGGCCGTCCAGCAGGTCCGGTTCGCCCGGCTGGCTGGCGTCCAGCCGCACCGCAGTGGGCGGGCTGCCCACTGCGGCCCGCAACGCGTATACCGAACGCCCGTCCGGGGCCGGGCACAGGCTGGTGTACGCGCCGTCGTCGGTGGTCAGCCGGGTCACCGTGGCCGGTCCCGGCTGCGCCGCGCCCAGCTCGGCGCGGAACACCGGGCGGCGGCCATGGTCGTCGGCGGTGAAGAAGACGCTGCCGCTGTCCGCCGCCCAGGCCGTCTCGGCGGGCCACCGGTCCAGGCCGGCCAGCAGGTCGGCCGGGTCCGCGCTGCCGTCCAGCGGGACCAGCACCAGGGTGACGTCGCCGGGCTCGGTGACCGTGTCGTGCCCGGACCGGATGGCCAGCACCGACCGGCCGTCCGGGGAGATCCGCGGGCTGCTGAAGTCGGCGTCCGGCGCGGTCAGCAGGGTCCGCCGGGTCCCGGTCCGGGTGTCGATGACCGCGACTTCCTCGCGCCGCTCGCCGCAGGCTTCGTACACCGACCAGCCGGTCACCGCGTACCGGCCGTCCGGGGTCAGCTCGAAATGGTGCTCGTCCAGCGCCCGCCCGGGCTCGCTGGTCAGGTCCCTGGGCGCGGCACCGCCAGCCAGCTCCGCGCCGGCCAGCTCACCGTGGTCAGCGCCGTCCGGGCCCACCGCGGTGACCAGCAGCCGGAGCTGGTCCGGGCCCAGGTCGTGGTCCCAGTGCCGGACCGGGGCGGCCTCGTGCAGGATCGCGGTCACCCCGGCGTCGGCCCGGCTTTTCCGCCGCTGCGCGTCGTCGGCGATGCCGCTGGCCCCGGGCAGCACCGGGCAGGTGAACGCGGCCAGCGGCGCGGCCGCGGCGGTGGCCAGCCGGGAGATGCCGCCGGGCGGCGCGGTGAGCTGGCACGCCTCCCCGCCGTCCGCCGGGAGCAGCCACAGTGCCCGCTTCCGGGCCGGCCCGTCGCCGGGCGCGGCAGGTGATTGCGGCGCAGCCGGCTGGCCGGAGGATGAGCCCTCGGCGGACGGGCCGTCCGGCGGGGCGGGCCGGGCGGACAGGAACACCAGCGAGCCGTCCGGCAGGAAGGCCGGGTTGTCCTCGCCCTCGGCCGACCGGGTCAGCCGGACCGCCCGCCGCCTCGGCATTGCCAGGTTAGCCGGTTCAGCCGGGCGGGCCTGGGCTGGCCCGGCCGGGATCCGCCAGATGCTGGTCTTGAACGTGCGCCCGTCCGCACTGAGCGCCGACACGCTGGCCGCCAGCCAGCGGCCGTCGGGCGCCAGCCGCAGCCCGGTCAGCCGGGGCAGCGCCATGTAGTTGTGCAGGTCATGGAAGGGAGTCACGCCTCTCGCCTCCGTGGCCCCCCCAATGGCCGCAGCGCCTGGTCAGCGCACCTCAGTGATCATGCCCGCGCCGATCGTGGCTGTTGCTCGACTCGTCGATCAGGATCAGCCCGCCGGTCTGCCGGTTGCGGCTGTACGGGTCGCAGAACAGCGGCTGGGTCAGCCGCAGGGTGACCCGGCCCACCTCGTTCAGCGACAGCCGCTCCGCGCTCTCGTCCCGGTGCAGCGTGTTCACGTCCAGCCGGTAGTGCAGGTCACGGACGATGGCCTTGACCGTGCGCGAGGTGTGCTTGACCACCAGCCGGTCCCGCGGGCCGAGCGGCCGGGTCTCGGACATCCAGCACACCATGACCTCCACGTCCTGGGTGACGAGCGGCTGGTTGTGCGGGCGGCAGATCAGATCGCCACGGGAGATGTCCAGGTCGTCCTCGAGCACCAGGGTGACCGACATCGGCGGGTACGCCTCGGGCACCGGGCCGCGGGCGGTGTCGATCCGGTTGATCGTGGTGGTCAGCCCGGACGGCAGGTGCATCACCTCGTCGCCCGGCTTGAGCACCCCGCCCGCCACCTCGCCGGCGTAGCCGCGGTAGTCGTGCAACTCCGGGTCGGTGGCCTGGTGCGGCCGGATCACGTACTGCACCGGGAAGCGCACGTCGATCAGGTTGCGGTCGGACGCGATGTGCACGTGCTCCAGGTGGTGCAGCAGCGACGGCCCGTCGTACCAGGGCATCTTGTCCGAGCGCTGCACCACGTTGTCGCCGTGCAGCGCGGACATCGGGATGAAGCGTCAGGTCGCCGATCTCCAGCTTGGCCGCGAACGCGGCGAACTCCTCGCTGATCCGCTCGAACACGTCCTGGCTGTAGTCGACCAGGTCCATCTTGTTCACCGCCAGCACCAGGTGCGGCACCCGGAGCAGGGTGGCCAGGAAGGCGTGCCGCCGGCTCTGCTCGGTCAGCCCGTTGCGCGCGTCCACCAGCACGATGGCCAGGTCGGCGGTGGACGCGCCGGTGACCATGTTGCGGGTGTACTGGATGTGCCCGGGGGTGTCGGCGATGATGAACTTGCGCCGCGGCGTGGCGAAGTACCGGTAGGCCACGTCGATCGTGATGCCCTGCTCCCGCTCGGCGCGCAGGCCGTCGGTGAGCAGCGCCAGGTTGGTGTAGTCCTCGCCGCGGGCCTTGCTGGTCCGCTCGACCGCGGCCAGCTGGTCCTCGAAGATGGCCTTCGAGTCGTACAGCAGCCGGCCGATCAGGGTGCTCTTGCCGTCGTCCACCGAGCCGGCTGTGGCCAGCCGCAGAATGTCCATCGACCTGCTTCCCTCCGGCGAGATGACGTCTTCGACGGTGGCCGTCATCAGAAGTACCCCTCCCGCTTGCGGTCTTCCATGGCCGCCTCGCTGGTCCGGTCGTCGGCCCGGGTCTGGCCGCGCTCGGTGATCCGGGTCGCCGCGATCTCGGCGATCACGTCGGGCACCGTGGTCGCGGTGGACTCGACGGCACCGGTGCAGGTCATGTCGCCGACGGTGCGGTAGCGGACCGTGGTCTCGAACACCGGCTCGTCGTCGCCCCGCGGGGTGAACTCGCTGTCCGCCAGCAGGATGCCGTCGCGCTCGAACACCCGCCGCTGGTGCGCGAAGTAGATCGACGGGATCTCGAGCTTCTCCCGGGCGATGTACTGCCAGACGTCCAGCTCGGTCCAGTTGGACAGCGGGAACACCCGGATGTGCTCGCCCATCCGGATCCGGGTGTTGTAGATGCTCCACAGCTCGGGCCGCTGGTTCTTCGGGTCCCACTGGCCGAACTCGTCGCGGAACGAGAACACCCGCTCCTTGGCCCGGGCCTTCTCCTCGTCCCGCCGCGCGCCGCCGAACACCGCGTCGAACCGGTGCTCCTCGATGGCGTCCAGCAGCGTGGTGGTCTGCAGCCGGTTGCGGCTGGCCCAGCGGCCGGTCTCCTCGGTGACCCGCCCTGCGTCGATGGACTCCTGCACCGAGGCGACCACCAGCTTCACCCCGGCCTCGGCCACCCGGCGGTCCCGGTAGTCGAGCACCTCGGGGAAGTTGTGCCCGGTGTCCACGTGCATCACCGGGAACGGCACCCTGGCCGGCCAGAACGCCCGCTCGGCCAGGGCGAGCATCACGATCGAGTCCTTGCCGCCGGAGAACAGCAGCACCGGCCGCTCGAACTCGGCGGCCACCTCCCGCATGATGTGGATGGACTCGGCCTCGAGCACTTCCAGCTGGGATAGCGAGTAATCAGAACGCGTCACGGCCATCAAGCAAACTCCGGGTCGTCGGGCATCGGGACATGGTCAGCGCACGCTCCCTTCCGGGAGAGCCGCTAAACAGCCGAACAGTCAACTGCGCGCAGACAATCCAGCAGCGTGCCTGCGAGACCTGCCGGGCAGATAAGGATATCCGGCAGGGAAGGGTCGGCCTGGTTGTACGCCAGTGGCGATCCGTCCAGCCGGGACGTGTGCAGGCCCGCGGCCTGGGCCACCGCCACCGGGGCGGCCGAGTCCCATTCGTACTGGCCGCCGCTGTGCAGGTAGGCATCCGCGTCGCCGGTGATCACCGCGGCCGCCTTGGCGCCGGCCGAGCCCATCGGGATCAGGGTGAGCTCGATCCGCTCGGCCAGCCGGTCCAGGAACGCGGGCGGCCGGGTCCGGCTGACCAGCACCCGCACCGGGGCGCCCGGTGCCGGGGCGGGCGGCGCGGCGGGCGGCTGCGCGGTGCTCAGCACCCGGCCCTGCGCGGGCAGCGCGACCGCCCCGGCGGTCAGCGCGCCGCGCTCCCAGAGCGCCACGTGCACCGCCCAGTCGGTCCGGCCCGCTTCACCGAACTCCCGGGTGCCGTCCAGCGGGTCGACGATCCACACCCGGTCCGCGGCCAGCCGGGCCGGGTTGTCCCGGCCCTCTTCGGACAGCACCGCATCGCCCGGGCGCAGCTGGCTGAGCTGGCTGGCCAGGAACTCGTGCGAGCGCCGGTCCCCGGCGTCGCGCAGTTCCCGGGGGTCGCCGCCGTCCGCGCGCAGCGCGAGCAGCAGCTCCCCGGCCTGGGCAGCCAGGTCATGGGCTAGGCGGTGGTCGTCCATCATCATCAGGCAGGTCGCCCCTCACTCCGGCGGGCGGCCTCACAGGCTAGTAGGCTCCGTGGCCCCGGACGACCGCAGACCAAGTTTTCCACAAAATCTGCAGGTCGAGAGCGAGTGACCAGTTCTCCCCGTGTTTGCCAAACCATCGCCTATTCTATTCCGGCTGACTTGGTCCGGAAAACCCCAGGAAAGCCATAGCGTGATCCCATGCGTGACGGGGAGATTGTGGCAGCAGTCGTCTCGGGTGATCCGGGCGCCCTGATTGCTGCCTACGATCAGTACGGTCCAGGGCTCTACACGTATTGCCGGTCACTGGTGAGCAACCCCGTGGACGCTGCTGACGCCGTCCAGGACACCTTCGTGGTGGCCGCGACCAGGCTGGGCGGGCTGCGTGATCCGGGCCGGCTGCGGCCGTGGCTGTATGCGGTTGCCCGTAACGAGGGCCGCCGCCAGTTGGCCTGCCCGCACCTGTCCCGGTCGGTTGCTGACAACGACGCCACCATGATCAGCCAGCGGATCGAGGATTCCGGTACCAGGCTGGACCAGATGGAACAGCGGGAACTGGTGTCGTCCGCGCTGGCCCGGCTGGACCAGGGCGACCAGGAAGTCCTGCAACTGACCTTGCGCGACGAGCTGTACGGCGCCGATCTGGCCGATGCGCTGGGGGTGCCGCGTAACCAGGCACAGGCGCTGGCCGCCCGGGCCCGGACCCGTTTCGAGACCACGCTGAGCACGCTGATGACGGCCCGGAACGGCCAGGGCGCGTGTGCTGAGCTGCTCGGCATCCTGGCGGAATCCAGCGAGCTGACCGGACCAGTGCGCAAGCAGGTACGGCGTCATCTCAGCAGCTGCCCCGGCTGCCAGGAGCGTCAGCGCCAGCCCGTGAACGCGGTCCTCATGCTCAGCGCGCTACCCGCCCCGGTGCTGCCCGGCGGGCTGCGCTACCAGGTACTCGGCCTGCTCACGGACAGCTCGCCAGAGGCGGTGGCGTATCGCGCGGCGGTGGCCGGGCGGGCCAGGCGGTTCACCCGCTCCGGGTTCCCGGCACCGCTGGACCCGCTGCCCAAGGTCCGCAGCCCAGCTACGCTGATCCCGGCGGCCGGGGTGCTGGTCGCGCTGGTCGCGCTGTTCGGCGGTGGCGCCGTGCTGGTGTCGGACACGCTGCACCGGTCGCCGCCAGCCACCACGTCGGTAGCCCCGGCGGCCTCGGCGCATGCCGCGCCCGCAGTGCAGACGCCCAGCCCGGGCGCGCCGCACGGGCACAAGAAGTCAGCCAGGCGGCACGGCAGCGGCACGCCTCGGGCCCAGGGCAGCTATGCCACGGGTACCGCGAACGGGACGGCGCCGAAGAAGCCGGGCCATTCGGCCACGCCGACCGCGACGAAGTCCAGGCACACCACGAAGCCGAGTTCGGGGCCGAGCAGTACGCCACCGGCGACCGGCACGGCGAGTTCGTCGCCCACCACCTCGGCGACTGGGAGCCCGACCACCGGCGCCGTTCCGGGCGGCTCCTCGAACGGCCTGGTCGGCACCATTATCGGCCTGCTGTCGGCCGTCTAGTGAGCTGGTTCCGGGCTGGGTGAGCCGTACAGCTCGCTAGTAGGCTCCATGGCCGCGGACGACCGCAGACCAGGTCTTCCACAAGATCTGCAGGTCGAGCGCGAGTGACCAGTTCTCCACATAGCGCAGATCGAGCCGGACCGCCTCGTCCCAGGCCAGGTCGGAGCGCCCGTTCACCTGCCAGAGCCCGGTGATGCCTGGCTTGACCACCAGCCGGCGCCGCATGTGATCGGCGTACCGGGCGGCCTCGGCGGGCAGCACCGGCCGCGGGCCGACCAGGGACATGTCCCCGGCCAGCACGTTGATCAGCTGCGGCAGCTCGTCCAGGGAGTAGCGGCGCAGCCAGCCGCCCGCCTTGGTCACCCGGGGGTCCTTGCGCATCTTGAACAGCACGCCGGCGCCCTCGTTGAGCGTGGCCAGCTCGTCCTTGCGCTGCTCGGCGTCCACCACCATCGTGCGGAACTTCCACAGCGAGAACTGGTGGCCGTTCTTGCCCACCCTGATCTGGCGGAAGAACACCGGCCCCCGGTCGTCCAGCTTGATGGCCAGCATGACGAACGCGAACAGCGGGGACAGCAGCACCATGATGGTCAGCGCGACCACCTTGTCGAACACGCCCTTGAGTACCTGCTTGCCGCCGTCCAGCTCGGCGTGGTCCACGTGCAGCAGGGTGAGCCCGGCCACCGGCCGGATCGTGGTCCGCGGGCCGGCCACGTCGAGCAGGGCGGGCGCGACGCACATATCGGTGCCGGTCTTCTCCAGGTCCCAGGCCAGCTTGCGCAGCCGCATGCCGTTCATCTCCGGGCAGGCCAGCACCGCGACCGTGTCCGCGCCGAACTGGCCCACCGCGTTGGTCACGCTGTCCAGCCCGCCGTACACCGGGATGCCGGCGATCTCGTGCAGCATGCTGCCGCCGGCCAGGCACGCGCCGACCACCGACAGGCCGTGGTAGGTGCCCCGGCGCAGCTCGCCGACCAGGTCGGCCACGGCTGGGGCGTGCCCGACCGCGACCACCTTGCGCATGCACGCGCCCTTGCTGCGCAGCATGTGCAGCCGTTTCCGCAGCCGGTGCCGGATGACCAGGTCGAAGACGGTGGCACAGGGCAGTGCGATGACCACGTAGCCGCGGGCGGTCTGGAACTTCACCGCGTAGGACGCGATGGCCACGGTGGCGGTCAGCGCCAGCGCGCCGTTCAGCACCCGGCGGAACTCCTCGGAGCCGACCCCGATGAACCGCGGGTCATAGCCGCCGACCAGGCCCATGGTGGCCACCCAGAGCAACGGCAGCACCACGGTGAACGCGATATAGATGGGCGAGCGGTCGTTGCTCGCGTCGAAGCGGACCTCGTAGGCCAGCACGCTGGCGGCCAGGCAGCAGATGAAGTCGGCCAGCGCCACGCGGCGAAGGTAGGAACCCGTCCACGCGGCCGGGTCGCCCGCGACCCGGCGCGCCCGAGTCCGCCTCGCCGAGACAGCCGTGCTACCTGAAGACACCTGTCCCCACCGTCCTTGGTCTCCCACCCCGCCCATCACCCCCGGGCACATAAGAGAGACGCCCGACCAAACCTGATGGTTGTCCGGTACTGCACCACCGAATCAAGGAATGTCATGACAGGAACAGCTACGTAACCGGGCGCTACCCGGCGACCACCTGCGGTTATCCGCGGCTGCTCTCGTCCCGCAGCCAGGTCGAGTACTCCCGCCGCCGCACCTCGCGGGCCGCCTGCCGCCGGGCGACCACCGCCACGGCCAGGAACACCGCCACCTGCGGCGCCATCAGCGGCCGGGCACGGACCAGGGCGAGCAGGTCGCGCGGCCTGGTCCGGGCCGTCGACTCGGGCGCACCCTCGGACTCCTCCACCTGGTTGACCCCCATGGCCGCCCGCACCCGGCGGCGCAGCAGGTCACGGACGGTCCGCGGGGTGTGCACGACGACCCGGGCGCCCGGCACGATGACCCGCTCCTCGGGCTTGAACGCCAGCGACGCGACCAGGTCGTCGGCCAGCAGCGGCGGCAGGCTGGCCACCCGGGCGTACCCGGCCTCGCTGACCCCGATGACACCCCGGCCGAACAGCCCGTTGCGCACCTCCGGCAGCTGTTCCCACACCGCGTAGTACCAGCGCACCAGCCAGGGCCGCCCGGTCAGGTCGAGCTCCCGGCGTGGGCCACCGGCCAGCGCCCCGGTCCGGCTCAGCGCCGCGCCCAGTGCCTGGATGTCGGCCGCGCCCAGTTCCACGTCGGCATCCACGTAGATCCGGGGGAAGTCGCTGGCCGCCTGGTCGCCGGCCAGCAGCGCCGCCCGCTTGGAGGCGACCGGGATGGTCAGCACCCGCACCGGGGGGCCGAAAGAACTGGCCACCTTGGCCGTATCGTCGGTGCACCCGTTGGCCACGACGATCACGTCGAGCTCGGCCAGGCTGGCGGTTCCGCCCGGCTGGGCGGCCGGCACGAGCTGGCCGAGCAGGCGCCCGATCACCCGGGCCTCATTATGGGCCGGAACGACGACGGTCATCACAACGGGCAAGTATGCCGGGTGATCGCACTTCCGTCCGGTCATGCGCCGGGCCCGGCTGGTGCTGGCGGCCGTTGAGCACAATTTTCAAGAAGTTGCCCCAACCGGACATCGGCGGAGGGCCGCCGGGCGTCTACTTCTTGGCTAAGCCTGAGCTGGGCAAGTCCGGATTTGTACACCGTTCGTCGTGGAGGGTAGATGTCACCGATTGGGCTGGGCGTGATCGGCGCGGGCTACTGGGGGCCCAACCTGGTGCGTACCGCCGTCGCCACACCGGCGTTCCGGCTCCAATGGCTGTGCGACCTCAACGAGGATCGTGCCCGGTCGGTGCTCGGCCGCTACACCACGGTGCAGGCCACCAGCTCGTACGAAGACGTGCTCAGCGACCCGGACGTCACCGCGGTCGCGGTCGCCACCCCTGCCGCCAGCCACTTCGAGATCGTCAGCGCGGCGCTGTCCGCTGGCAAGCATGTCCTGGTCGAGAAGCCGCTCACCTCGACGGCCGCCGACGCGGAGAAGCTCACCGCGCTGGCCGAGCGGTCCGGCCTGACCTTGATGTGTGACCACACGTACTGCTATACCCCGGCCGTGCAGCGGGTCAGGGAACTCATCCGCGGCGGCGAAATTGGCGATCTCCAGTTCGTGGACTCGATCCGGATCAACCTGGGACTGATCCAGCCGGATGTCGATGTTCTCTGGGACCTCGCGCCGCACGACGTGTCCATCCTGGACTTCGTGCTGCCGGACGACGTCACACCGGTCTCGGTGGCCGCACAGACCAGCGACCCCATCGACGCCGGCCGGGCCTGTATCGCGTACCTGTCCATCCGGCTGTCCACCGACTGCCTAGCGCACGCGCACGTCAACTGGCTGAGCCCAACGAAGATCAGAACCACGGTGTTCGGGGGCTCGCGGCGCACGATCGTGTGGAACGACATGGACCCCGGCGCCCGGCTGATGATCCACGACCGCGGCGTTGACCGGCTCAGCGGCTCGTCGGTAACACCCGCCGAGCGGCGTCAGGCGCTGGTCTCCTACCGGACCGGGGATGCGCTGATCCCGGCCCTGCCGGAACGCGAGGCACTGATGTCGGTCATGGGGGAATTCGCCCAGGCCATTACCGAGCGCCGCCCGGCGCTCACCGACGCACGATCTGGCCTGCGGGTACTCCGGATCCTGGAGGCCGCCTCGCAGAGTGCCGATCGGGGCGGCATCCAGGTTCCACTCACTCTGGAGGAGAACAGTTGATTAGGGGGGCACGCTGCCTGGTCACCGGCGGCGCAGGAACCATCGGCTCGACGATCGTGGACCAGCTCACCGACGCGGGCGCAGCCGAAGTGATCGTGCTGGACAACTTCGTGCGCGGCCGCCGGGAGAACCTGGCTACTGCACTCGCCTCGGGCAAGGTGCAGGTCACCGACGGGGATATCCGGGACCGCCAGCTGGTTGCCAAGGTGATGGCGGGCGTGGATGTGGTCTTCCATCAGGCCGCGATCCGGATCACGCAGTGCGCCACCGACCCGCGGCTCGCGGTCGAAGTGCTGGTTGACGGGACCTACGAGGTCGTCGAGGCGGCGGCCAACGCGGGCGTGCGGAAGGTAGTGGCGGCATCTTCGGCCTCGGTCTACGGCCTGGCGACCGAGTTCCCGACCGCCGAGGACCATCACCCGTACGCCAACGACACGCTGTACGGGGCCGCGAAGACGTTCAACGAAGGACTGCTGCGGAGCTTCCACGCGATGCGCGGCCTCGACTATGTCGCGCTGCGCTACTTCAACGTGTACGGCCCGCGGATGGATATCTACGGCCTGTATACGGAAGTCCTCATCCGCTGGATGGAGCGGCTGGCGGCCGGCCAGCCGCCGCTCATCCTCGGTGATGGCAAGCAGACGATGGACTTCGTCTACACCGAGGACATCGCCCGGGCGAACCTGCTCGCGGCCGAGGCCGACATCACCGACGAGGTGATCAACATTGGCAGCGGGACCGAGACCAGCCTGCTGGAACTGGCGCAGCAGCTGAGCCACGTGATGGGCAGCGACAGCCCACCTGAATTCGGCCCGGCCCGCAGCGTGAACGGGGTTACCCGCCGCCTGGCCGACGTGTCCCGTGCCGCCGACCTGATCGGCTGGAAGGCAGAGATCGGCCTGGCCGAAGGGCTGCGGCGGCTGGTGTCCTGGTGGCGCGCGCAGATCGCGGCGGGAGCGAGCGAGTGAACATCCCGGTTATGCGGCCGTGGCTGGGCGAAGAGGAAGCGGCGGCCGCCGCCGAGGCCGTCAGGTCGGGCTGGGTGGCCCAGGGGCCGCGGGTGGCCGAGTTCGAGCAGGCTTTCGCGGACTCGCTCGGCGTGCCGCACGCGGTCGCCGTTTCCTCCTGCACCACGGCCCTGCACCTGGCCCTCCTGGTCTGTGGCATCGGCCCCGGGGACGAGGTAGTCGTCCCCTCGCTGTCGTTCATCGCGACCGCCAACGCCGTCCGGTACGTGGGCGCGCAGCCTGTTTTCGCGGACGTGGATGCGGCGACGCTTAACGTGGTCCCCGAGACGGTGCGGCCCTGCCTGACCGAGCGGACGGCCGCCGTCATCGTGGTGGACCAGGCTGGCGTGCCAGCCGACCTGGACCGGCTCCGGGCGCTCTGTGCGCCACGCGGCATCACCGTGATCGAGGACGCCGCCTGCGCGGCCGGTGCCCGTTACCAGGGCAGGCCCGTCGGGGCGGGCAGCTACCTGGCGGCCTTTTCCTTCCACCCGCGCAAGCTGCTCACCACCGGTGAGGGCGGCATGCTGGTCACCCACGACGCGGAGGTGGCGGCCCGGCTGCGCCGGCTGCGCGAACACGGCATGAACGTCAGCGCCGCCGACCGGCACAAGAGCAGCCAGCCGGTACTCGAGCGCTACCTGGAAGTCGGGTTCAACTACCGGATGACCGACGTCCAGGCGGCCATCGGGCTGGTTCAGCTGGGCAAGCTGGCAGCACTCGTGGGCCGGCGCTGGGCGCTGGCCCAGCGCTACACCGAGCTGCTGGCCGACCTGCCCGGTCTCGTCACGGCGGCCGACCCGGCCTACGGGCAGACGAACTATCAGAGCTACTGGGTCGCCCTGCCGGACGACTTCCCGGTGAGCCGCGACGAACTGCTGCGCTTGCTGGCGGACGAGGGCATCTCCGCCCGGCGGGGCATCATGGCGGCCCATCTCGAGCCGGCCTACGCGGACGTGCCGGCCCGGCCGCTGCCGGTCACCGAGCAGCGCAGCCGGAACTCGGTTGTCCTGCCGCTGTTCCACGAGCTGACCGAAGAAGATCAGCACCGGATCGTGTCCGTTCTCCGCACTGCCGCGCAGCGCCGCCCTGCCCGGGTGTGACCACGTGTCCGGTGCCCGTGCTCCCAACCCGCGCTTCCCGGGCACGCTACCCCGGGAAGCTGGGCTGCACGGAATACAGCCGCCCGTGCCGCTCCTGGTACGTCTCGCCGGTCTGCGGGCAGGTAAGCACGCCGCCGGCGGCGGGTTCCAGCGGGACCCCCGCCCGCCCCACCCAGCCGATCCGGCGGCCCGGCACCCCGACGACCAGCGCGAAGTCGGGTACATCCGTGGTCACCACGGCACCGGCGGCGACGAGTGCCCAGCGGCCCACCACCACACCGGGCAGCACCACCACCCGGGCGCCCAGCGAGGCGCCTTCCAGCACCCGCACGCCCTGCGCGGTCCAGTCGGCCGGCCGCTTCAGCTTTCCGGCGACATCGGTTGACCGCGGGTACATGTCATTGGTCAGCACGGCGGCCGGCCCGATGAACACTCCGTCACCAAGCTCGGCCGGCTCGTAGACCAGCGCGTAGTTCTGCACCTTGACGTTATCGCCGAGGGTAACCGCGGGGCCGATGTACGCACCCCGGCCGATAATGCACCCGGTCCCGAGGCGGGCATCTTCGCGGATCTGCGCCAGATGCCAGACAACGGTCCCGGGACCCAGCACCGCTCCGCCGTTGACATCCGCCGAGGGCTGGACCTTCGCGGCGTCCACCTGGTGCGTCTCCCCTCGTGCACCGGCCCAGCGAGCCGCCACCGGCCCTGCTGGCCCTGAACTGAACGTACTTCCCCAAGATGGGTGCTAACGTGACAACCTCGCCCGGGCACGGCCTGGCTGCGCTGCCGATCGGGCGGGCCGCGAAGCGGACAGCCGATACGCCCGGCCAGTATGTCGCGCCAGCTCGGACAGCGTTGGCTGTTGTACCAGAAACTGGCGGAATTAGGACTACGCGTGCGATTCAACCGGTGACCGCTGCGCACCTCCCGGCGGGGCGCAGTGTCTGACGACCTGCGCCCCGCCGACCTCAACGGCTCTGCGCCGCCCTCATCCGCGGCCAGCCCGGACGGGCTGGCCGCCGGCGGGCTGCACCAGGGCAGCAGCGGCCTGACCCGGATCCCGTCCTGGATCCGCTGGATCTTCATGGATGCGGTGTCCGCGCGGTTCGGCACCATGGCCCTCAGCCTGGTGCTGGCCCGGCTGATGAGCCCGGCCGAGTTCGGCGCGTTCGCGGTCGTGGTCATCGTCCTGCTCGCCGCGCACAGCATCGGTCAGCTGGGCGTGGGCGGGGCCATCATCAGCTGGCCGTCCTCCCCCGCGGAGATCGTGCCGACGGTGATGACGATCTCCTTCAGCACCAGCCTCATCCTGTACGCGGGCTGCTATCTAGGTGCCCCGGCCATTGCCGCCGCAATGGGCGTTCCTGGCACCGTGACCACCATCCGGCTGGTCGCGCTCACCGTGGTGATCAGCGGCGCGGTCGCTGCCCCGCGGGCCATGGTCGAGCGCCGCGCCCCGCGGCGCAGGCTGATGATCGACCAGATCGACAACTGGGCCGGCGTGGTGATCACCCTCGTCGCGTTCCGCTACGGGCAGGGCCTGCTGAGCCTGGCCTGGGGCCGGCTGGCCGGCAGCCTGATCTCGGCCACGATCTTCGTCGTGCTGTCGCCGCGCTCGCTGCGCCCGGGCTTCCGGCGGGACCGCGTTACCGCCCTGTTCGGCATTGGGCTGCCGTTCGCCGCGTCGGCCGTCCTGGTGTTCGCCATCACGAACAGCGACCAGATCGTGGTGGGCCACATCCTGCACGCACGCAGCCTGGGCTTCTACGTACTGGCCTATTGCCTGGCCAGCTGGCCGGTCACCGTGCTGTCGCAGCAGATCCGGGACTTCGCGCCGGCCGCGTTCGCCCGGCTGCGGCGCGGCCCGCAGGTGGTCGGCTCGGCGTTCATGTCCTCGGCGAACCTGCTCGCCTGCCTGACCCTGCCGCCGTGCGCGCTGATCAGCGTGGCCGCCGGGCCATTGGTCCATGTCCTGTACGGACCCGGCTGGGCCCCGGCGGCGCACGTGCTGACCTGGCTGGCCCCGCTGGCCGAACTCCGCGTCCTCTACGCCCTCGCGAACGACTACTTCGCGGTGCTGGCCCCGTCCCGGCGGGCGCTGACCTTCCAGCTGCTCTGGCTCACCACGCTGGTACCACCCATGATCGTGGCGCTGAAGTGGCACGGCATGGTCGCGCTGGCCGTGGTGCAGATCCTGATCGCGCTGCTCTTCCTGCTGCCCTGGTACCTGACCGAGCTGAAACCGGTGGCCATCTGGCCGCGGATGCCCACTGCCCGGCTGGGCCTGTCCACCGCGGCCGCCGTGGCGGTCGGCCTGATCGCCTACGGCGTTGACCGGCTGACCCACGACGACGTGCTCACGCTCGCGGTAGGTGGCACGGTCACCCTGCTGTTCATGTGCCTGCTGGTCTTCCGGCTGCGCACGGTGCTGGCCGCGGTGCACGGGGTGGCCGCCGGGGCCATGGCGCGCGGCCGGGTGGCCGACACGATCGGGCCGGCGCTGGAATTCGTCTTCGAACCAGCCCTGTACCCGGTCACGATGGCTCCACCACGGCAGCTCCCTCCGGTGGCGGAGGGCGAGGCCGACGACCTAGGCCGGAAGGTCCGCTCCGGCGCGCGCTGGAGCATGCTCAACACCGTCATCATCCGGATCAGCAACTTCGCGGTTGGCGTCATCCTGGCGCGGACCGTGTTCGGCCCGACCGTGTTCGGCCTCTACGCCGTCTCCCAGATCGTCATCACCATCCTGCTCAGCGCGAACGAACTGGGCATCGACGCCGCCGTGGTCCGCTGGGAAGGAGATGTGCGGGTCTTCATCCGGACCGTCTACACCCTGTCGGTGGCGTCCAGCTGCGTCATCTACGCCGGCCTGTTCGTTGGCGCACCGTACATCGCCCGGATGCTGGGCTCACCGGACGCCACCACCATGCTGCGGGTGCTGTGCGTCTGCGTCGTCATCGACGGGTTCGCCTGCGTCCCGCTGGCCCTGCTGATGCGCAACTTCTCGCAAGGCCGCCGCATGATCGTTCACCTGCTCAACTTCGTGGTCAGCTCGACCGTAACGGTCTGGCTGGCCTTCTCCGGCGGCGGCGCGATCAGCTTTGCCTGGGGCTCGGTGGCTGGCTGCCTGGCCGCCCTCATCGCCGCCAACGTGCTGGCGCCGTTCGTGGTGCTGCCCGGCTGGAATACGACCCAGGCCCGCCAGCTCCTCAGCTTCGGGCTGCCGCTGGCCGGGGCGAGCCTGCTGACGCTCGGCGTCATGAACGTGGACTCGGCTATCGTCGGCGCCACCCTCGGCCCGGCCATGCTCGGGCTGTACCAGCTCGCGTTCAACATCTCCAGCTGGCCGGTGAACAGCATCTCCCAGGCTGTGCAGCGGATCTCTTTCGCCGGGTTCTCCCGGGTCGCTGACTCCGCCAAGCGCCTTACCGAGACGTTCGCCCGGTCTTTCACTCTGCTGATGATCCTGACCGTGCCGCCCTGCGTACTGCTGGCTACCCTGGCCCAACCGCTGATCAGGACCCTGTACGGCCCCCGCTGGACACCGGCGGCGCACGCCCTGACCCTGCTGGCCATCCTGGGCCTGATGCGGGTCGCCTACACGCTGATGTACGACTGCATGGCCGCATCGGGACGGCGGCAGGCGCTGATGGGCGTGCAGGCGCTATGGATGGCCGCGCTCATTCCGGCACTGCTCATCGGCGCGCATTTGCGCGGCATCACCGGGGTCGCCGGTGCTCACGTCATTGTCGCCGCCGGGCTGGTCGGCCCGGTATTCCTGTGGTCGTTCTCCCACGCCGGGCTGCGGCTACGCTCCCTCGCCGTGGCCTGCGTGCTCCCGTTCAGCGGCGGCCTGCTTATGGCCGCGGTCTCGCTGGTTGTCATCCACCTGACCGGCCCGGGCTGGTTCGGGCTGCTGGCCGCCGGGGCAGCCGGCCTGGCGGTGTACCTGCCGTTCGTCTATCCGCTGCGTCATCTGATGCGCCCCCGCAAGCCGGAGGCAGCTGGGGCGCATCGGTCAGTTCCAGCGGCGCGGACGGCGAAGCCGGTGAGCGAGCCGGTCACCGACCGGACCGGCCGGCGCTGATATCCAGGAACCGCCGGTGACTCGCCGTTCCGCTCCCAGGACCGCCACCACAACTTGTTCTCCGCCTTGCGGTACACCGCCGAGACCACGAGCGGCTGCAGGTACGGCATCGCCCGGGGACCGATGCGCTGACGCAGCCGCAGCGCGCGGTAGAGGGACGTCCGGGAGGCGCCCGGGTAGCAGTCGAGCGCGAAGGCAACCAGTTCGTCCACCGGTGTCTGCGCGGTCCGGCCACGGTCGTAGGCCCGGGCCGCCGCCCACAGCGCCTCCCAGCTGAGACCACGGTGCACGACGCGGGACAGCTCGGCCGCGTTGGGCAGCCGGTCGCCCAGCCGTTCCTGCACCGACTCATAGGCCATCCTGCGCTGCTGCAGATCCACCAGCAGCGGGCGGCCGACGCTCATATTGTCCCCGTGCATCCGGTAATAGGCCTGGTCCACGCCGCGTACGTAACCCACGTCGGCCTCCGCGGCCAGCCGCATCCACATCTCGGTGTCGGCGGAGTGGTACAGCTGCGGGTTGTACCCGCCGACCCGCTTCTGCACCGTGGTGCGCGACACCACCTCCGGGCAGGTGATGACGGACTTGCCGTCCCGGAACCGCCTCTCCAGCCACGACTGGCCGGACCACACTGAACTGCCCTGGACCGCTGTCCGGGCCGCGGGCAGTGGCTGCCCCTGCACAAAGTGCAGCGGGTGCCCGTAGACGAACCCGACGCTGGGATGGGCATCCATGAATTCGGTGGCGCGGGTCAGCGCGCCTGGCGTGAGCTGGTCGTCCGCGGACAGCAGGACCGTGTAGTCGCCGTCGGCCCAGTCGATGATGCCCTCGTTGTAGGTCGCGATGCCGCCCTGGTTGGCCGTGTGCACGCGCAACTCGACCCGGGGATCGGCGGCGGCGATCTCCTTTGCCAGCTGGGCGCTGTCATCGGGGGACGCATCATCGATGATCAGGACACGTACGTCCACCCCAGGCTGGTTGCTGAGGACGCTGCCCACCGCCTCCGGCAGGTAACGGCCGTAGTTGTAGCACGGGATGACGACGCTGACCGAACTCATCGAATGCTCTCCGGTTCCTCGGGCTCTGTGCACTAGCCTGCCCGGCCACGGGCTGGCCCCCGGATAGTAGACACGCGACAGCCGCAAAACGATTACCAGAATCCGGCAGCAACGGCCATGTCCGCAGAAACCGGCGGCTATGCCCGCGGCAGATGTGCGACTGTGACTATATTGGAGCGCCCGTGCGGCTGCGCGGATATTGTGGCATGGGCTGGTCTTCAGGCCGGATCATCCTGCGGCGGTGGCTGCGGGCAGCGGGCCAGATGATGGATGTCGGGTTTCCCGCGGCGGACGAGGCGACGCGGGTTTGGGGGAGGATACGAGTGGGTCCGGTTCCGCTTGTCAACCTGAAAGCACAGCACGCGGCGGTCGCCGAGGAGGTGGCAGCCGGCTGGCAGGAGGTGCTGGCCCGCACCGCGTTTGTCGGCGGCCCTCAGGTGGACGCATTTGAGCGTGAATACGCCGACTTCAGCGGCGTGCAGCACTGCATCGGAGTGGCGAACGGGACCGATGCGATCGAGATTGCGCTGCGCGGGCTGGGCGATCGGGGCGGGCGACGAGTGCATCCTGCCGGCCAACACCTTCATCGCGACCGCCGAGGCGGTGCACCGGGCCGGGGCCAGCGCCGGTTCTCGTCGACTGCGCCGATGACGACAGCTACCTGATCGACGTCGATGCCGTGGCCGCCGCGGTGACACCGCGCACCCGGGCCATCATCCCGGTTCACCTCTACGGGCAGGCAGCGCCGGTAGAAGCGACTGCTGCCACTGGCCGAGCGGATCGGCGCCTGGGTGGTGGAAGACGCGGCCCAGTCCCAGGGGGCCAGCCGTCACGGCGTGCGGGCCGGCGCCCTGGCCCACGTCGCGGCCACCAGCTTCTACCCCGGCAAGAACCTCGGCGCGTACGGCGACGCCGGTGCCGTGCTCACCAATTCCGCGGCGTGGGCGGCGCAGCTGCGGATGATCGCGAACCACGGGTCGCCGCGCAAGTACGAACATGAGGTGTTCGGCTTCAACAGCCGGCTGGACACGTTGCAGGCCGTGGTGCTGTCGGCCAAGCTGCGCCGGCTCGACGGCTGGAACGCGGCCAGGCGGGCGGCCGCAGATCGCTACCATCAGCTGCTGGCCGGGCTGGACGAAGTGACCTGCCCGCGGACCCTGGACGGCAACGAGCACGTTTGGCACCTGTACGTGGTGCGCGTGCCGGACCGCGACCGGGTACTCAAGGAACTCCAGGCGGCCGGGATCGGCGCGGGCATCCACTACCCGGCGCCCATCCACCTGACCGAGGCTTTCGCCGACCTGGACTACCCGGCCGGCGCCTTCCCGGCCGCCGAGCGGATGGCTGGAGAACTGCTGAGCCTGCCCCTGTTCCCGGAGATAACACCAGGACAGCAGCAGCGCGTGGTGACGGCGCTGCAGAGCGCGCTGAGCTAGCCAGCCAAGGAGGGGGACACTGTGACGGCGCACCGGCGAGCCAGCGGGCGGGGCCGCGTTATCGTCGTCCTCTTTGTAGTGGCCGGGCTCGCGGTCGTGGCGGGTGGCACCGCGCTGGCCGCGCAACTGGTCACGCACTCCGGCCACAAGCATTCGGCGGCCAGCGACCGGCCATCGCCGGGCCAGACGGTGTCACAGCCCCCGTCCGCCATCGCCCCCGGCGCAGCCGACGACCAAACCGGTCAAGGTCAGCCACCAGTGCAATAGCCAGTCGGCTTCCTGTCAGGGGTACCCGGACGCAGTCAATTCCGGGGTCCCGGCGGGCATGAAGCTGCTTGCCGTTCCGCCAGGTTTCCAAGGGACCGGGCTGGTACTACGACCCACGTGGCTGGGTCAAGGTTGATGGTAACGGCGCGGTCCTGGAAGGGTTGTCCATTCCCTACGACGTGGACGTGACCGCATCGGACGTCACCATCAAGGACGACGCGATCAAGGACACCGGCGACGGCTTCGGCGTCAGCCTCCGGCATACCCACAACGTGACCGTCGAGACTCAGATATATACGGCGGTAATGTCGGCTCCCAGCGGCTGATGGTCGGTATCAAAGACATCTACGGTGACTGCACCGGCACGCAGATCCTGGGCAACAACATCTGGTATACCGGTACCGGGATCCAGGTATATTCTGGCCTGATCCAGAACAACTACATCCATAACATGGGATATATCAGCGGCGATCACATCAACGGGATCACCTCTAACGGCGGCACACAGCAGCTGACGATAAAACACAACACCATTCTCGTGGACCACGACCAGACTGACGCCATCGGGCTGTTCGAGGACTTCGGCGTGGAAGCCAACGTGCTGATCACTGACAACCTGCTGGCCGGCGGCGGGACACGATCTATGGCGGCCAGAACACTGGCGGCCCGGCCACCTACAACATCGTCATCACCAACAATCTGATCAGCACGATGTACTACCCACAGGGCGGTTATTTTGGCCCCGGGGCCGCCTTCAGCGCGGGAGGCCGGGGCAATGTCTGGTCCGGCAACGTGTTCACCGGCGGCGGCTCGCAGGAGATCTCGGCGCCCGGCGACTAGCCTGAAGTCCGGCCCCCAGGCCGGTAGTGGCAGGGCGGGCTAATACGACTCTTCCCAGTTGTCGTAGGCACCGGCCAGCGCGGCACGGAACAGCACTGGCTTGTCGATCCGGGTGATGAACGTACGCGGAATGGTGCCGGCCGGCCGGGTATTGACGGACTGCGCGTAGACCGTGCGATAGCCAGCCCCGGCGGCCGCCTGGCCCGCTGCTTCAGTCCAGTTGGCGGACTGGCCGAGCGGAATGGCGAACTCGTCGGTCACGATGCCGAGCATCTGGCGCATCCGGTCGCGGGATTCCTCCAGCTCACGGCGGGCTTCCGCCGGGCCCAGCTGGCCAAAGTCGGGATGAGTGACCGAGTGGCTGGCCAGGGTCAGCCCGCTGTCACCCAGTGCGCTCACCCCCGGCCAGTCCAGCACCAGGCCCTCGAAACCCGGTGGCGCGTGATCCGCCCAGCCGGTGACCACGAAGGCGGTGGCGGGAATCCCATGGTGGCGCAGCACCGGCACGGCGTTGGTGAGCACGCTGGTCAGCCCGTCGTCGAAGGTCAGTGCGAGCTGCTGCTTGTCCGGCTCGGCCAGCACCTCGGCCGGGGTGACGAAGCTCCAGCCCTGATCCGCCGCGACCTGCAGGTGCCGCTCGAAGTCGCGCGGGCGGACATCGTTCACCCCCCATTGGGGCGTGCCGACCGAATGATAGGCGAGAATCCGGCCGCGCTTAGCCGCGGTGCGTCCAGGCGAGATCCCAGCGCGGGCGGCCAGGAAGGATCTCTCCGCGCACATCCGGGCCCGTACTGTGCCGCGGTGGGCGAGACGGTCGGGCCGGTACCCGCTCAGCGCGTGACGCACTGATTCCATTCGCATAGCTCAATCCAATCGTCCCGGGGGCAGCGGCTGGCGGCTCCGGTCAGCCGCTGTGCGGTTCCCCGCTAGCCCGCCCGCAGGCTGGCCAGAACCTGGCCGCCCCGCCGCATCACCTTGCCTGCCTGGCCGGCGAGATACTGGCTGCGCTTGGGGCGCCATCCCCGGTAGGGAGTCTCGTCCAGGTTCTTGAACCATTCCTCGCGGAATGGATGCGTGCTCTCATAGTTCCACGCCTTGGCGGGTGTGGTGAAGTGCACGATCCACGGATCCTTGAACAATCCGCGCATCTCCTCCTCGCTGTATGGCAGCGTGGCCGCGAAGCGCTCCTCAAAAACCTCCGTCTGCTGATTCCAGCGGGGATCTACGTGCCCGATCCGCCCAGCCAGGACGCCGTTGATGGCTTCCTGATCCTGCAGAAACCGATGCCGGCCGTCAGTGAGATAGCTGATAGCTGCGCCGGTGAAATCTATTTCGCGCAGGACCGGCAGATTCAGCAACAGCACACCAGAATTGAAGTTGACGTCATCGGCCTTACGCCCGTACCGCGGCCAGAAGGGGACACCATAGATGGACGAGACGAACGGCGAGCCCGCGTCGGCCACCCCCATCGCGGCGAAATCGCCGATGGGCGTATCGAAGAGTCCGCCGATGCACCGCCGGGCGATAAGGTCGCAGTCGAGATACAGGACCTTCTCGGTGTCGGCCGGCAGTACTTGCGGGATGAACAGCCGCCCGTACGCCGCGGTAGAGATGTGCGTCATGTCCGCGGGCAGGTGCGAAGTCTTTTCCGCGAGCGACGAAATCCACTGGAAGTTCACCTGGTCTTGCTGCGCGACCGACTCGATCTTTACCCGATTCGCCGGGGTTATCCCCATATCGCACACATACATGTCGAGCGGCCGCCCGGGGCTCAGCTGAGAAATAATCGACCGTATGGTCGCGGCCAGGGGCCGGCTAAACCGATCATCGGCGTTGAGAACCACCGTAACTCGCGCATCCGCCATGCAGGGCAGTATGCCATGGCAAAGTGGGTGGTACGTTCCCATTCCGGGCATCGGTAGCAGACAGTTACCGGCCTCATCGGGTGCCTGCCGCCGGCTCAGGCCGAAGGCCGGAGCATCTCGGAATGAATTTCTTCCAGCCGGCTTACCTTGCTGTCCCAGAGGGCGATCTGTGCGGCCCGGTTGCGTGCCCCGGCCCCGAGTGCCTGGCGCAGTGGCCGGTCCTGGGCCAGCCGGGAGATCGCGGCGGCCAGGTCGCTCGCGTACTGGGCCGGCTCGACGGGATGCAGCCTGATCCCGCACGATTCGTCGACCATGTACCCGGGGCCACCGCGGTCACTGACGATCAGTGGCAGGCCATGACCCATCGCTTCGAAGACCACGCTGCCGCCGGGCTCACGGTAACTGGGGAAGACGAAGATGTCCGCCGCCTGGTAGAAGCTGTCCACCTGGTCGCGGGGCACCCGGCCGTGGAACCGGACCCGGTCGGTGAGCCCGAGATCGGCGGCCAGCTTCTCGCAGGCGGTCCGGTCGAAGCCGTCGCCCACGATGTCAAAGGTGACCGGCAGGTCGCGGGCCAGGTCGAGCGCGCTGATCGCGTCCCGGGCCCCTTTGGTCCGCACCAGCCGGCCGACGAACAGCAGCCGCACGGTCCCGTCCGGCCGGGCCGCCCGGTCCACCGGGGCCGGCAGCTGCTCGATGCCGACGTCGCTCATCACCTCGAAGCGCTGCAGCGGAACGCTGCCCAGCAGATCGGCGACGTACGGTGCGATCCCGAGCACGCAGCCAGCCCGCTGATAGGTCTGGCGCAGCAACCGATCATGCTGGATGCGGAACGCATCGAAGCGGCGCAGTCCCACATACCAGGGCGAGGTGTCCTCACCACCGTCGAACGCGGGCAGCGAGGGCAGGCTGCCGCCAACCGGCCCAAGGGTGTAGGGGATGCCCAGCCCGGCGGCTGGCGACGGGTAGCGCAGCGCCACCGGGACGGGCTGATGCGCCACGTCGAAATGCTCGCCCCGGGCCTGCGCCCGCCGGATCCACCGCCGCGCCTTGAGGTAGAAGGGCACATAGCCGGGCTTCATCATGCTGTTCAGCCGCTCGGCCCGGCCGAGCCCACGGGGCTCGGCCCATTCGACCACCCGCACGCCACTGAGCTGGCGCGCCGCCGGGGTCCTCCCGCGCTTGTGGTAAGTCAGCACCGTGAGCTCATACCGCCCGGCCAGGCGGCTGGCCCACTGGTAGGCGTCCCACGCCTCGCCCACGTCTTCCCCGTCACAGGCTGGGGCGATAAGCAGCAGTTTGAGCACCACGCAACCGTACCCGGTCCGGCCTGGCCTGAGCAGGCCCTTCCCCGGTTCGCAGTTGCGTATAATTCCGCCATGATGAGCCTGGAATCGAACACTACGGCGCGCAAGCTGGCAAAAGCGGTCACGCCCCCGATAGCTAATTTCGCCGCCGCGGCGCGGTTTTCCTCCAGCCTCGACTTGCTGACTACGTATCTCAGCCTGCTCACCGGGAAAGGCAGCGGGAGCGGGTGGGACGACGGCGAGTTGCTGGTCGCGTCGCGAGCGCTACACGGGATGGCCGAACCGGTAGTGGTTGACTGCGGGGCCAACATGGGCACCTGGACCGAGGGGGTCCGGTCCCGCCTGGGTCACCAGCGCGGCCGGTGGCTGCTGGTCGAGCCGGTGCCTGACTACGCGGAACGGCTGCGCCGACTGGACAACGTGACGGTGATCGAGGCCGCGGCGGGCGAGGCAGCGTCCGTCATGCCGCTGTACGTGCCCCACCGCGCATCGGGCTGGATGAGCCTGCACCCGCGCGGCGACAGTTTCGCCCACGGCGAGGACTTCACCACCCTTAAAGTGCAGGTACTGAAGCTGGACGACGTATTCCAGGCCAACGATGTGGACCACGTTGACTTTCTGAAAATGGATCTAGAGGGTCATGAGCTATTCGCTCTCCGGGGTGCGGAAAATTACCTTGCCCAGCGCAAGATCGCCGCGCTGGCCTTCGAGTTTGGTTCGGCTAACGTCAACAGCCGGACCTTTTTCCGCGATTTCTGGGAGTTGCTGACCCCGCTGGGATACACACTGCACCGCATGGTCCCCGGCGGGCGGACGCTCAAGATCTCCCACTACGACGAGACCCTTGAGTTCTTCCGCGGGGCCACGAATTACCTGGCGGTACTGGGCTGATCCCCGCCCACCGGGATTCGCCACGGTAAAGTGCCCGCTGGCGCGTTGCCAAGTTCACCCTCGCGGTGCGGTCCGGACACCACGGCCGGCGCCGCGTATAACAGGCCAGGGACAGATGACTGATACAGCAAGCCGGCACCAAGGGACAGCCGCCGCCCGATCGGCCCTGACACCCGGGCTGCCTAATCTGGTGTGGATCGCCCCGACGTCGTGGCACGGCGTCATCGGCACGGACCGGCCGATGGCCGAGCAGATGACCCGGTACGCCAACGTGCTGTGGGTGGAGCCGCAAAGCTCGGTGGTCACCTCCGCCCGGCGGCACGGCAAGCTCCGCGACGGCATCGCGCCCGGGCTGTCGCCGATGGCCGACCGGCTCACCTGCCTGACGCCGGTGGCGCTGCCCGGTCTCACCCGCCCGGGAGTGCGGCAGACCACCTCCCCGCTGCTGCGGGCCCAGATCCGCTGGGCGTTGCGCCGGATGGACATCCGCCCGTCGGCTGTCGTCTGCGGCTACCTGGCCGACGTGCTGGGCCGCTGGGACGGGGCCGTCAACGTGCTCTTCTGCACCGATGACTGGGTGGCTGGTGCGCAGCTGATGGGCATGTCCGCGACGTGGCTGGTCGCCCAGGAGCGCGCGGCGCTGAACCGGGCCGATGTGGTGGCCGCGGTGTCCACCGGGCTGGCCAGCCACTGGTCGGCACTGGGTGCCAAGACCGTGGTGATCCCCAACGGCTGCCCCAGCGTCACCGGCCCTGCCCAGCCCGCGCCGTCCGCCACCGGCCTGCCCGGCCCCGTTGTCGGGCTGGTCGGGCAGTTGTCCGAGCGGATCGACATGGGCATCCTGACCGCCATCAGCGACGCCGGCTATTCCCTGCTCATCGTCGGCCCACACGATTCGCGCTGGGAGCCGGAGCGGTTCGCGAGCCTGATCGCCCGGCCGAACGTGCGGTACATCGGCCGCATCCCGGCCGAGGAGGTGCCCAGCTACCTCGCGGCCATGGACATCGGCATCACGCCGTACACCAACAGCCCGTTCAACCAGGCCAGCTTCCCGATGAAGACGCTCGAATACTTCAGCGGTGGCCTGCCCGTGGTTTCGACCGACCTGCCAGGTTCCCGGTGGATCCAGGCTGACCTGGCCGGTAGCGACCCGGCCCCGGACGAGATCATGGCGCTGGTCAGCAGTCCTGCCGACATGGTCAGCGCGGTGTCGCGAATGGTCGGCGCGCCGGGTGGGCCTGGGCCTGCCGCGGGCCAGCGGGACCCGAAGCGCAGCGCCCGGTGCCAGGCGTTCGCCACCCGGCATTCCTGGGCCACCCGCGCGGACACCCTGGCCGCCACGATCGGCCTCAGCCCAGCGCCGGCGTCATGACCGCGGACGCCCGGTCTGACCGGCTCGGGCACCCTATGATCACGAACGTGTCTCCCGAGCTGAACGTGGTCATCGTCACCTATAACAGCGCCCCGCTGATCGGTGATCTGCTCGACTCGCTGCCTGTCGCCCTGGACGGGCTGACCACGGACGTGGTCGTGGTGGATAACGGCTCAACCGACGGAACCGCGGATCTCGTGGCCGCCCGCGGCGATTGCCGCGTCGTGCGGTCGGCCAACGTTGGCTACGCCGGCGGCATCAACAAGGGGATACGGGAGGCCGCCCGGGCCGAGGCCATCCTGGTCCTCAACCCCGACGTCCGGCTCCGCCCCGGCTCGGTGCCCCCGCTGCTGGCGGCGCTGCGCCAGCCGGGCACCGGGATCGTGGCCCCCCAGCTGCGGTCCCCGGACGGCACCCTGGAACGCTCGCTGCGGCGTACCCCCTCGCTGCTGCGTGCCGCCGGGCTGGAATGGACCGGCGCGGCCGCCCTGGGCGAGCGGGTGAGCCAGGCCACCGAGTACACCTACCCGCACCCCGTGGACTGGGCGACCGGAGCCGTCCTGCTGATGTCCCGTAAGTGCTTCGATGCGCTCGGCGGCTGGGATGAGTCCTTCTTCCTGTACTCCGAGGAGACCGACCTGTCGCTCCGGGCCCGCGACATCGGGTGGCTCACCCGCTACGAGCCCGCTTCGGTAGCCGTGCACATCGGCGGCGGGTCGGGCCGCAATGACCGGACGCACGTCATGCAGATCGTCAACCGGGTCCGGCTGTACCGGCGGCGCAACAGCGCGCCGACCGCCTGGTGCTATTACTGGCTCAACGTCGTCAGCGAGTTCTCCTGGCTGATCCGCGGCCACCCGCAGTCCCGGGCCGCGATCCTGGCCCTGCTCCGGCCCTCGCTGCGGCCGGCCGAGATGGGCTGCTCGGACCACCGCCTTCCGGAGTAATATCCGCTCATTTGACCTGGACGGAACCGGCTTACCAAGTATCCTGGATCCGGACATTGTCAGGATTGACGACCCGCCCGGTGCGGGGAGGCATGCACCGGGGGGTCGTAGATGGCCTTACCCGCTGTGGCCACCGAGAGGGGAGCTCTGTGACCGCGCAGGTAATGGACCTTCAGGCTGAGGAAACGAGCCGGAAGCGCAGCACCGACGCGGTCACGCTGCTGAGCGTCTACCTCTTCCTGCTCATGGTGATTCCGTCACCGCTGGTCTTCGCCCCGCTGGGCGGGGCCGGCGGCCTGGACACCATATTCGGCGTGGTTCTCTTCGTGGGTTATCTGGTCACGCTGGTCGTGCCGCCGCTGGCCCTGGACCGGGGACGGCAGCCAATTCGGGTGGCCGCCGTAATATTCGCCTGCGCAGTCATAGGCGCCTACATATCCGCGAACCGCCGCACGCTGCCCTCGCTGGAGCAGAATGGCGCCGACCGCGGCGTAATCCTGCTCCTGGGCTGGCTCGGCATCATGCTGGTGGCCGCCGATGGTATCCCCAGCATGGAGCGGCTGAAGACCTTCCTCCGCCGGATCATTTTGGGCGCCACGGCCCTTTCGGTCCTGGCCATCATCCAGTTCTTCACCGGACTGAACGCCTCGAACTACATCAAGATCCCGGGGCTCACCACCACGGTCGTCTTCACCGACCTGCTCACCCGGAACAACCTCAACCGGCCCTCGGCCACCGCGACCGACCCGATCGAACTGGCCTGTGTACTGGCGATATGCCTGCCCATAGCGCTGCACTGGGCCCGATTCGCGCCGCCCGGCCAGGCCAAGCGGCGCTGGCTGCAGGTGGCACTCATCGGGATCGCAGTGCCGATGACGATCTCCCGGACCGGAATTATCGCGCTTGTCGTCATCGCTCTGGTGCTGCTGCCCGTGTGGCCGACGAAGGAGCGGCGCATCGCTTACGGGGTGATCGCTGTCGGCGTCGTCGGCATGTATGCCACTATCCCCGGTTTGGTCGGCGAGTTCCGTTCCCTTTTCGGGGAGGTCGGTACCGACACCAGCAGCACATCGCGCACCAACGCATTCTCCTCAGCCGCACCATTCGTGTCTCAGCATCCATGGTTCGGCCGCGGCTTTGGCACATTCCTGCCGGCGACTTATTTCTTCACTGACGACCAGTATCTCTTGTCGCTCATCGAAATCGGGTTCGTCGGCCTGCTGACTCTGATCGGCCTTTTCGTGACGGGCTGGATGTGCGCACGGAATGCGCGCCGCCTGTCCACCGATCCAGAGACCCGCCACCTGGCGCAATGCCTGGCGGCCACCGTGGCCGTTCCCGCGGTGGCGTGGGCGACGTTCGACGCGACGTCTTTCCCGATGGCCGCGAGCCTGACCTTCTTGATGCTTGGCTGCGTTGGCGCGCTCTGGCGACTGGTGCGGGTGCCGAGCGCCGATATCAGCGACACCGCCCCCATCCCGGTGATCCGGGACCCGATAGCCACCCGCTGATCCGGCGCCGGCGGCCAACTGGGTCACGCCCCGGGCACCGGCACACTGGCCTGCCCTTGACCACCGGGCACCGGGACACTGGCCTGGCCTGCCTGCCCAGCCGTTCCCACATATCACGCCAGCAGTGCAAACCGCTACGCACCGCCCCCGCAGCCCCGCCCACGGTGCTGACGATCCATGGTACGGCCGGTGCTGACGATCCATGCTGCGGCGCCGACCCCGCCAGGCAGGCTGGACTGAGCGGAAATGCCAGCGGGTCAGGTAGCTGAGCTGGCGCCCTGCTATCTGACCCGCTGCTATCTAACTTGGAGCGAATGCCGGTCAGGCCCGGATGTGACGTGCGCCGCCGACGATTTCTGTCAGTCCCAGTTGGGGCCGTACTGGGGTGCCTTGAGCCCACCAGCAGGCCCGCCCTGCACCCGGTAGCCAACCGGCTCCGACTCCCGCACCGGCCCGGACTGATATGGCTGCTGCGGCCGGGCCACCGGCTGCTGCGGCCGGGCCGCCGGCTCGCGCGTCGCGGGCGGGGTGTCCTCCGCAGTGTGCGTGGCCCACTGCTCTCGCGCGCTGGTGACGAAGTCCGGCGGCGTGGCCCGCCGACTGCCGCGGCGATCGCGACGGCGGGTGATCTCAGCGTCCACGATCTGCGGGATGGCGTAGGTGAGGATCAGCCCGAGGCCCAGGACCAGCACCACGAGACGGGCCTTCTTGCTGACCAGCAGGTGTGCCGACGGGTCCTGCGACGCGACCATGCTGGTGATCCGGTCGGTCGGCTTGAGGTCGGCCTGCAGCGCGGTCAGTTTGGCCTGGGTCGCCGCCGTCACGCCTTGCAGGGTGCTCTCGACCGCGGCCTGGTTACTGCCAGTGACGGTAATGTCCAGGATCGGGCCCGAGGTGGCCGGGTCGTCGACGATCTCGAAGGACTCGCCGTAGCCCCGGTCGGCCAGGGCCGCGACCGTCTGTGGCGCCATCATCTGCCGCAGCACGATATCGCCGGCGATGTTTTCAGACCCACCGAAACTGAGGTAAGGGTTATTGCCGTTAACTACCGACGATTGATGCGACGGGATGAGGGCCACCATGGACTCAGCCTGGTAGGGGCCGGGCTTCTTGACCCAGATCAGGGCCGTCCCCACCAACGTCAGCAGGAGCAGGAGGGTGGTCAAGATCCACCGCCTGCGCAGCGTGCGCATCGCCGCTACCAAGTCCATTCATCCACTCCCCTGTCGAGGCCGCGCGCCATCCGCACGCTGGCCGACCCGCCCAGCCGGCGCCACACCGTTATCAGAACGCGGCCAAGTCTCCAAGCAAGCCCAAACACAGACTTGGCTCCATACTACCTACAAGACCCGCACAACGCTGCATATTGAGCCACTCAATTGACTAGGCCTTGATCAATTTTAGGGTTTCTGTAACTTTCGTCTGACAGATAGCTCCGGTAACGGTCCGCGCACTGTATTGTGCAAGGAGGACCTATGGGGAGTATCGGGGGGTTCGGGTATGCGGGAGGACGGAATGAGGCACCGGTCATGAGCCTGCCGGCGATCGTTGGGCTGCTGCGCCGTCACCTCATCGCCGTCCTGGTGGTGCTCGCCGTCGCGGCGTGCGTGGACTACGAGTTCAAGCACACGACGGCCAGCTACGCCGAGACCTCCACCATGGTGTTTGTCCCGCCGGAGTCCGGGGTCCACCCCAATCCGCTGGAAGCCGTCGGCGGCGCGCTGACCGTGACCGCAGGTGTTATCGCCGTCCAGGCGATGAGCCCGGCCGAGCAGCAGGAAGTGCAGCGGATGGGCGGGGCGGCTAGTTACGACGTAGAGCTAGTAAATGGCTACAATCTGCAATACCCAAACTTTAGCCTGCCCTACCTGACGATTACCACGACGTCCGCGGACCCATCCACCGCACACAGCACGTACCTAATTCTCACCAAGCTAATCACAAATCAGTTCACCGCTCAGCAGGCTGACTCCGGCACCCTAAGTAACAGCCGGGCGCAGATCGTGGTCTCCGGCGACACTGGCCCGTTGCTTCAGCAGGGTTCCCCAAAAAGGGCACTTTTCGGACTGATTCTCCTAACGCTTGTGGCCGTGTTTAGCGTGGCCACATTCTTCGACCGGCACCCGGTCCGGCTGAGCCGGCTGTGGGCCCGGGCCGGCGGCCGATCGGTTCCGCTGGGAGGCCGGCCAGCCAGCTCGGCCGACGGCTAAGGCCGGTCGGTGGGGCGGGGGCGGCCACCGGGGCCGCCGCCGGACAGCAGGACGGCGGCGATGCGCTGGCCGGCCTGACCGTCCCAGAGCCCGGGGCGGCGCGGCGGCGGAGGTGCCTCCAGCACGCCGGCCGCGGTCTTGACGATCCGCTCCGGATCCCGGCCGACCAGCTGGTTGGTGCCCTCGGTCAGCGTGATCGGGCGTTCGGTGTTGTCCCGCAGCGTCAGGCAGGGCACGCCGAGCACGGTGGTCTCCTCCTGCACCCCGCCGGAGTCGGTGAGCACCAGCCGGGCCGAGGCCTGCAGCGCGATGAAGTCCAGGTAGCCCGCGGGCGGGATGACCTGGATCCGGCTGGAGATCCCGGCCTCGGCCAGCCGGCCCGCGGCCCGCGGATGCGCGGGCAGCACCACCGGGCAGCGCGCGGCGATCTCGCCCAGCGCGGTGAGCAGTGCGGCCAGCGCACCGGGGTCGTCCACGTTGGCCGGCCGGTGCAGCGTGACCAGCGCGTACTCGCCGCGGGACAGGCCCAGCCGGGCCAGCACGTCGGACGCCAGCGCCCGGTCCAGGTTGGCCAGCAGCGTGTCCACCATGACGTTGCCGGCCAGGTAGATCTGGTCCTCCCGGTAGCCCTCGGCGCGCAGGTTGTCCACCGCGTCCGGGGACGGGGCGAACAGGTAGTCGCTGACCCGGTCGGTGACCACCCGGTTGATCTCCTCCGGCATGGTCCAGTCCCGGCTGCGCAGGCCCGCCTCGACGTGCGCGAGCAGCGCGCCCGACTTCGCGGTGACCAGGGCGCAGCCCACGGTGGAGTTGACGTCGCCGACCACCACGACCGCGTCCGGCCGCAGCCCCGCCACCAGCGGCTCGAACGCCGCCATCACCTTGCCGGTCTGCACCGCGTGGCTGGCCGAGCCGACCTGGAGGAAATGGTCCGGCTTACGGATGCCCAGGTCGGCGAAGAACACGTCGTTCATGGCCGGGTCGTAATGCTGCCCGGTGTGCACCAGGATGACCTCGGCCCGCCGGCCTCCAGCGCATCCATGACCGGCTTGACCTTCATGTAGTTCGGCCGGGCGCCGGCCACGCAGATGATCCGCACCGGCGGCTCAGAGCGTCTCGACGTTGGCGCCGGTAACCCGGCGGCGGCAGTCGAACACGAACGACGCGTGCTGCACGATCAGGTCGTAGTCGAACGCGTCGTGGTCGGTGAGCAGCAGCACCGCGTCCGCGTCGGCCAGCTCGCCCGGGGTGAACTCGACCCGCGTGACCAGGCCGTCCACCGCGGTGCCCTCGACCACGTGCGGGTCGGCCGCGCGCAGGTCGGCACCCATCGCGCCGAGCAGTTGCGCGACCCGGACCGCCGGGGACTCCCGCGCATCGCCGGTGTTCTTCTTGTAGGCCAGCCCGAGCAGCAGGATGCGCGCGCCGCGGACCGGGCGGCCGCGCTCGTTGAACGACAGCATGATCCGGTGCGACACATAGTCCGGCATGTGCCGGTTGATGTCGTCGGCCAGCTCGACGAACCGGAAGCTCTTGCCCAGCGCCCGCTCCACCCGCCAGTTCAGGTAGGACGGGTCGATCGGCAGGCAGTGCCCGCCGACGCCAGGCCCGGGCGTGAACGGCATGTACCCGAACGGCTTGGTGGACGCGGCCTCGATCGCTTCCCAGACGTTGATGTCCAGGTCGTGGGCGTACATGGCCAGCTCGTTCACGAGTGCGATGTTGACGTGCCGGAACGTGTTCTCGACCAGCTTAGCCAGCTCGGCCTCGCGCGGTGAGGAGACCGGCACGGTCCGGTCCACGATCGTGTCGTAGAACTCCTTGATCACCCGCAGCGAATCGGCGTCGATGCCCGACACGATCTTCGGCGTGGTGACCAGCGTCCAGGTGGCGTTGCCCGGGTCGATCCGTTCCGGGCTGAAGCCGAGATGGAAGTCCCGCCCGGCCAGCAGGCCAGACCCCTCTTCCAGCAGCGGCTGCACCGTCTCCTGGGTGGTGCCGGGATACGAGGTGGACTCGATGACCACGGTCGCGCCGGGGCGCAGGTACCGGGCCAGCGTGCGGGACGCGTCCTCCAGGTAGGTGAGGTCGGGCAGCCCCTCGCGGAGCGGGGTGGGCGCGGCCACCACGGCGACGTCGAACCCGGCGCAGGCGCGGCCGTCGGTGGACGCCTGGAACTGGCCGCTGTCCAGGGCCTGCTGCAGGTCGGCGCTGGGCACGTCCTCGACGTACGACTCACCGGCGGCCAGCTGCTTGACCCGGCCCTCGTCGACGTCGTACCCGACGACCCGGTGCCCGACCTGGGCGGCCCGCATGGCCAGCGGCAGGCCGACGTACCCCAGCCCGACTACAACGACCGTCGTCACGAACGCCCCCTTGTCCGGTCCCGGCGCAGCATCTCCCGGGCAACCAGGGAGATGAACGCCATGTTGGTGGTCAGGTACCGGCGGCCCAGCCGGACCGGTTCCTGGTAGGCGCGGAACAGCCATTCCAGGCCGCGATCCTGGAGCCACAGCGGGGCGCGCTTAGTGACCCCGGCCATGATGTCAAAGGACCCGCCCACGCCGTGCACAACGTGGGCTTTGGTGGCGGCGCCCCATTCGTCGAGGAACAGTTCCTTGCGCGGCGACGACATGCCCAGGAACAGCATGTCGGTACGGGAGCGGCGGATGTCCTCGGCGATGTCGCCCTCCGTGCCCGCGGGGTAGTAGCCGTCATGCGCCCCGGCCACCAGCAGTTCGGGGAACCGCCGCTCAGCCTCGGTCACCACCCTGGCCAGCACCTCAGGGCGGGCGCCCAGGAAGTACACCCGGTCGCCGCTGCGTTGCGCCTCGGCCAGCAGTTCCATGAACAGGTCGATGCCGGCCACCCGCTCGGGCAGCGGCTCGCGGAGCAGGCGGCTGGCCCACACCACCGCCTGCCCGTCGGCCAGGATCAGGTCCGATCCGGCCACCGCCGCACGCAGCTGCGGGTTCTTCCGCATCGAAACGATCTTGGCCGCGTTGAGCACGCCGATGGACAGCTGCTCGCCGTGGTCGATGGCCTCCCGGCAGCGCGCCACCGCCTGGCGCATCGTCACCGCGTCGATGGACAGGCCAAACATGGTGCGCCGGGTCCACCCGGCCGCGTCATCGCTCATCCGTCCCCCTCGGCTGTTCAGGACAGCCAGGTCAGCAACAGCCAGCCCAGCTCATAGGGCCGGCATTCGTAGTCCACGGCACCCGGCGGGTACATCCGGTCCAGGACCGCCAGCCGGCTGCGCGGGTGCACCCGGGTGGACGCGGCGCGCACGCCGCGGACGAGCTTGCGGTGATCAGCCCGGGCGATCTTCCGCCAGGTGATCGGCGGGTCCTCCAGGACCAGCTGCACGGGGTGGCCGGCCGGCCCCGGCGGCGTGCCACCGGCCGGCGTGCCGGTGGCCGGGCCCTCCGGCGGGGCGGCCAGCCAGCGCAGCCCGCGGCAGATCTCGGCCAGGTGGGCGTCGCCGCCCGCGTCGGCCAGGTCGAGCAGGGCCATCGGGGCCATCGCGTGCTGGTGCACGGTGTACACCGGATAGCCCTCGACGACCGCGCCGGTCCGCGAGTCGTAGTGCCACCACCACTGCCCGGCCGGCCCCTGCGCGTCGCAGATGGCCCTGGCCACCGCGTTGGCTACGGCCAGCGCCTCCGGATCGGCGGCACTGCCGTGCAGCCGGGCCAGCGCCTGGATCGGGTACACCTGGTCGGCGAAGCTGCCCACGTGGGCCCGGTACCAGGGACCGGACCCGGTCAGGTGCGGGTAGCCGGTGTCGCCCCGGGCGCCGAGCAGCCGCTGCCGCGCGCCGGCCAGCTGCTCCTCCACGTCCGCCTGCGCCCGGGCCGCGACCAGCGCGGACACCACCCACGAGGCGGACACCACATCGAGCGGGCGCTGCCCGCGGTCCAGCTGGCCAAGCCGGGCCAGCGCGTGCGGCAGCTCACTGTGCCCGGCCTCGGCCGCGGCCCAGCAGATAAGCGCCACGTCACCGGTGCTGCTGATCTCATCGAGCCGCTTGGCCAGCTGGCCGACCAGGTCGGCGGCGGTCTGGCCAGCCAGCACGGTGCGCTGCTCCGGTTCGCTGACCCGGAGCAGGCCGAGCGCGACGATGGCCGCGTAGCGCACGCTCCGCCCGGCCGGCCGCAGCGTCCAGCCACCGCCCGGAGCGGCCTCGCCGGTGGTGGTGAACACGAATTCGCCGTCTACGTACTGCTCGGCCAGGCGGTGCAGCGCCAGCGGGAGCAGCGTCTCCAGCAGGGTGGCACTCTGGGTGTCACGGTCGGCGACGAGGCCAAGCCGTGCCGTTGACGGGATCACTGCCGCCCTGCCGCGGCCGGCCTGGGCCAGCAGCTGGCAGCGGGGCAGTGCGCCCAGCCATGATTCCGTGCAACCCAGCCTCCATGATTGGCCCCACCCCGCCCGCCCGGTTCCGACGCGCTTCCCGGCACAACGACCACCGGGGGAGCAGGCGCACCAAAGGAGCATGAAACTATCCGTAAGACGCCTACTCCAGCAGGTGCGATGACCGCACGGCGCCCGCTGTTACCGTTTTGTTATGCGATGCCCGGGGCGGGATTCGCGCTAAGGTCACGCCCTAGCACATCGAGGAGGAACCGGATGGAACCGCTCGGCATCCCTGGCGCGTGGGCCGTCACCCCGCGCATCCATACCGATGCCCGGGGCAGCTTCCACGAGTGGTTCCGCAGTAGCGAACTGACCTCGGTGCTCGGCTACCGGCCGGACGTGAGCCAGGCCAACTGCTCGGTGTCCCGGCGCGGCGCGATGCGCGGGGTGCACTTCGCCGACGTGCCGCCTGGCCAGGCGAAGTACGTGACCTGTGTCACCGGCGCGATCATGGATGTGGTGGTGGACGTGCGGGTCGGCTCGCCCACGTTCAGCCAGTGGGCCGCGCTGCGGCTGGACGATCAGACGCGGCAGGCGGTGTTCCTGGCCGAGGGTCTCGGGCACGCCTTCATGGCGCTGACCGACCAGGCCACCGTGCTGTACCTGTGCTCCACGCAGTACGTGCCAAGCCGGGAGCACGGCGTGCACCCGCTCGACCCCGAGCTCGGCATCGACTGGCCCGCCGACCTGGCGCCGGTGTTGTCCGCGAAGGACGCGGCCGCGCCGTCGGTGGCCAAGGCCCGGGCGGCCGGCCTGCTGCCGGACTACGCCGAGTGCCTGGCCTACGCCGCCTCGCTACAGCACTCAGCCGAAGGGCCGCGGCGCCGACTGGACTGAGGAGCGAGGGAGCGAGGAACGAGCGACCCTGAGCGACGAGGGAAGGAGGTGCCTTTAAAGCGGCCCGGAGGCTAAAAGCAAGCAGAGCCGAACAGGAGCCCTAGACCCTAGCCGCGGCCAGGTGGGGCAGCGCCCGGTGCAGCGCGTCCCGCCAGTCGCCGATCGGCGGGACGCCTGCCTCCGCCCAGGCGGCGTGGCCGAGCACGCTGTACGCGGGCCGCGGGGCCGCCGCACCGTAATCGGCGCTGCGGACCGGCCGGACCCGGGCCGGGTCCGCACCGAGCCCCCGGTACACCTCCTGAGCCAGCTCGAACCAGGTGGTGTCGGCTGAGCTGGTCGCGTGGTAAATGCCAGGCTCCGCCGCCGCGCCGACCAGCGCCGCGATCTGCCCCGCCACGTTGACCGTCCAGGTCGGCTGGCCGCGCTGATCGTCGACCACCTGCACGTCCAGTTGCCTCCGCGCGCGCCCGATCATGGTCCCGACGAAGCTCTTGCCGAACGCACCGTAGAGCCAGGCAGTGCGCACCACGTACCCGGCCAGCCTGGGCTGATCAAGCACTGCGTGCTCGCCGGCCAGCTTGGTCCGGCCGTACGCGGTCCGCGGTGCGGTGCGGCTGTCCTCCGGGTACGGCTGGCTGGCCTGGCCGTCGAACACGTAGTCGGTGGACGGCTGGACCAGCACCGTGCCCTGGTCCGCGCACGCCGCCGCCAGGTCGGTCACCGCCTGCCCGTTGACCAGCAGCGCATCGGCTTCGTGAGTTTCGGCGTCGTCCACCGCCGTCCACGCCGCGCAGTTGACCACGACATCCGGCTGCCAGTGCCAGAGCGCGGCGCGCACCGCGGCCCGGTCGGTGATGTCCAGGTCAGTGCGCCGCAGCGCGGCCACCTCGGCGCCGCGGCCCTCCAGCACGCTGACCAGATCGCGGCCGAGCATCCCGCCCGCCCCGGTGACCAGCCACCGGTTCACCGGCCCGGCCCGCCACCCACGGCCAGCGCGGCGCGCTGCTTGAGCGGTTCCCACCAGTCGCGGTGCTCGGCGTACCACCGTACGGTGCCGGCCAGCCCGTCGGCGAACGCGATCTGCGGGGCGTAGCCGAGGGCCCGCAGCTTGCTGTCGTCCAGCGAGTAACGCCGGTCGTGGCCCTTCCGGTCCGGCACCGTCCGCACCGTGTCCCAGCCCGCGTGGCAGCTGTCCAGGATGGCCTGGGTCAGCTCGAGGTTGGTCAGTTCCGCGTCGCCGTTGATGTGGTAGATCCCGGCCGGCTCACCCTGCTCCAGCACCAGCTGGATGCCCTGGCAATGGTCGGCCACGTGGATCCAGTCCCGGACGTTGCCGCCGTCGCCGTACAGCGGCACCTGCTCCCCATCGAGCAGGTTGGTCACGAACAGCGGGATGACCTTCTCCGGGAACTGGTATGGCCCGTAGTTGTTGCAGCACCGGGTGATGCTCACGTTCAGCCCGTGGGTCCGCGCGTAGGCCCGGGCCATCAGGTCGCCGCCGGCCTTGGCCGCCGAGTACGGGGAGTTCGGCTCCAGCGGCGCGTCCTCGGCCCAGGAGCCGGCCGCGATGCTGCCGTACACCTCGTCGGTGGAGACCTGCACCACCCGGGGCACGCTGGCGTCCAGGCAGGCCTGCAGCAGGACCTGCACCCCGGCCACGTTGGCCGACACGAAGTCGGCGGCGCCGGTGATGGACCGGTCCACATGCGTCTCGGCGGCGAAGTTGAGCACCGCGTCGTGGCCGGGCACCACCGCGGCGAGCAGCGCAGGATCGCAGATGTCGCCACGGACAAAGCGCAGCCGCGGATGGCCCGCGACCGGGTCCAGGTTGGCCAGGTTGCCCGCGTAGGTCAGCTTGTCCAGGACGGTGACCTCGGCCTGCTCGAAGCCCGGGTAGCCGCCGGCCAGCATGGTCCGGACATAGTGCGAGCCGATGAACCCGGCACCGCCGGTAACCAGGATCCTCATGAGCTGATCTGCACCTTGCTGTGATCGCCGAGTATGAGCCGGTGGGCCTTGGGCACCCGAGGCGCGGGAGTCACCTCCACGGCGCGGCCGATGATGGACGCCTCGATTCGCCTGACCCCCCTGATAGACGCGCCGCGCAGCACGATGGAGTACTCGATCTCGCTGTCCGTGATGGCACACTCCTCGGCCACTGAGGTGAACGGGCCAATGTAGGAGTTAGCCACCCGGGCGCCGGCCCCGATGATGGCCGGGCCGACGATGCGCGACCCGCTGACCTCGGCTCCCTCCCCGATCACCACCCGCCCGATGAGCTCACACCCGGGGTGCACCACGCCACGGCGCAGCGGCTCGACGGTCTCCAGCACCAGCCGGTTGACTTCGAGCATGTCGGTGACGTTCCCGGTGTCCTTCCAGTACCCGGAGATAGTGGTGGACGCCACCTTGCGGCCGTCGTCGATCAGCCGCTGGATGGCCTCGGTGATCTCCAGTTCGCCCCGCCAGGACGGCCGCAGGCTGCGTACTGCCTCGTGTACACACGGGGTGAACATGTACACGCCGACCAGGGCCAGGTCGCTCTTGGGCTCGGCCGGCTTCTCCTCCAGGCCGACCACCTGGCCAGCCTCGTCCAGTTCGGCCACGCCGAAGTCGCGGGGGTCGGGCACCTGGGTCAGCATGATCTGCGCGTCCGGCCGGGCGGCGCGGAACTCCTCGACCAGTTCGGCGATGCCGCCGACGATGAAGTTGTCACCGAGGTACATGACGAAGTCGTCGTCACCCAGGAAGTCCCGGGCCACCAGCACCGCGTGGGCCAGGCCGAGCGGCGCCTCCTGCGGGATGTACGTGACGTGCAGCCCGAACGCCGAGCCATCGCCGACCGCTTCCCTGATCGCGGGGGCAGTGTCACCGACGACCACGCCGACGTCGGTGATGCCCGCGTCGCGGATGGCCTCGAGGCCGTAGAACAGAACCGGCTTGTTCGCTACCGGGAGCAGTTGCTTGGCCGAGGTGTGCGTAATCGGTCGTAGCCGTGTCCCCGCACCCCCCGACAGGACCAGGGCTTTCATGCAGCGAACCTAGCCTCTCCTGCGATCAGACGATGGGCTAGCGGCAGAAAAATTGATATTGCCGCCCAACCGGGACACGGGTTATTCACCGCGGGGTATTCAGCCAGCCGGGTGCTCGCTGTGGAACTGGTTCTGCGCCGCGGGCAGCCCGTCGCGCAGCAGCGCCTCGACCGCGTCCGCGGCCCGGTCCACCAGGAACGGCAGTTCCTTCCGCTCGGCCGCGCTGAAGTCGCGCAGTACGTAGGCGGCCGGATCCATCCGGCCCGGCGGCCGGCCGATGCCGAACCGCACCCGGTAGTAGTCCCGGGTGCCGAGCGCGGCGGTGATCGAGCGGAGCCCGTTGTGCCCGTTGTCCCCGCCGCCGAACTTCAGCCGGATGGTGCCGAACGGCAGGTCGAGCTCATCGTGGACGACCACGATGCGGTCCGCGGGCAGGTGGTAGAAACCGCGCAGCCCGGCCACCGGGCCGCCGGACTCGTTCATGAAGGTGAGCGGCTTGAGCACGGTCACCGGGGTCCCGGCCAGCCGGCCCTCGGCCACGGAGGTCCGGAACTTGCCCGGCTTGAACCGGCCGCCGATCCGCCGGGCCAGCTCGTCGGCCACCAGGTAACCGGCGTTGTGCCGGTTACCGGCGTAGCCGGCCCGGGGTTACCGAGGCCGGCGATCAGCCAGCGGTCATCCGGCATCGCTCGCGCCTCACCTGCCGCAGCTGTCCGCTTCCGCCACAGCCCGGGCCACCACGCCGCAGTCCACCTAGGCACCGGCGGGCGGGCAGCCAGGCTACTCGCCGCCCTCCGCGGTGGCCGCCTCGGCGGCGGCCTCGCCCTCGGGCACCGGGGCAGGCTCGGCCGGGGTGGCCGCCTCGGCCTCGGGCGCGCCGATCTCGGCTTCCAGCTGCTCCGCCGTGGGCGCCGCGATCACGTGCAGCACCAGGGTTTCCGGCTCCATCGCCAGCGACGACCCGGCGGGCAGCTTGAGGTCCCCGGCGTGCACCGCGGTGCCGACCTCCATGTCCTGGACGTCCACCTCGATGGCGCCCGGGATGTTGGTCGCCTCGGCCTCGATGGAGACCTGGATCAGCTGCTGGTCGAGCAGGCCGCCGGAGAACACCTCGCCGGTGACCTCGACCGGGACCTCCACAGTGACCTTCTCACCCCGGCGGACCATGATGAAGTCCACGTGCTCGACGGAGCCCTTGATCGGGTCCCGCTGCACCGCCTTGGGCAGCACCAGCTGGTTGCCGCCGGGCAGCCCGTCCAGCCGGATCAGCACGTTGGCCGTCTTCAGCGCCATCATCACCGCGTGGCCCGGCAGCGTGATGTGCCGGGTGTCGGTGCCGTGGCCGTACAGCACGGCCGGCACCCGGCCGGCCTGCCGCTCACGGCGGGCCGGGCCCTTGCCGAATTCGGTGCGCGGCTCAGCCGCGATGCGGACCTCGGGCACGGTACTTGCTCCTTCTGGCAGATGGCATCACCAGCGCAGCGTCTCTCCGGGCCGCCACCCAGGGGGCACCGGGGCCACACACGCCGACAGGCACGCTAAAGAGCGTGCCTGTCGGATTCTAGCCCAGATCGAGCACCCGGCCGACCTGGCCAGTCTACGCGCGTAGATACGCGCGTAGATATCTGTGCCACAACGACGAAAACGCCCCCGGCCGGCCCGCTAGGGCGGGATGCCGGGGGCGCGCCTCGTCACCCCGTTTAGCGTCTGGCGGTCAGTGCTGCCCTCTTGGAAGGTGCCCGGCTTCGCCGCCGGCTCGTCCTCCTGGAACTGGCCGGGTTGGCCGGGTGCATCCTCCTGGAAGGGCCGGTCGGCAGGCTCGGCCGGGGCATCCTCCTGGAACGTAGCGGGCTCCGCCGCAGGGTCATCCTCCTGGAAGCTGGCGGGCTCCGCGGCAGGCACATCTTCCTGGAACGTGCCTGGATCGGTGCCGTCAGACATCCCCATCGTCGTCCTCCTTTGCCTGACCCCCGGGCCAGGACGAACGAAACTGAATTTAGCCAACTGAAAGCCTAGCGAGCCGCGCCGGCCGTAATGCCGGTTACGCAAGTATCTGGCCATTTGGTCATAAAAGGCTTGCCTACAGCGGACTCCCAGCCACGCGCTATCGGCGGCAGCGCGGCCAGCCTCTCACGCACCTCCCGCACCCGGGCGTCGTTGCCGAGCGCTTCGAAAATGGCCAGTGCCTGGTCCCAGGCCTGAGCCGCGTCATCCGCCCGCTGGTCCAGCCCGGCGCGACATCGCCGAGCAGTTGCAGCGCGACCGCCTCGCCGTACCGGTGACCGACGGTCCGGTGCGTCTGCTCGGCCTGATACAGGTAATCCAGGGCATCGGCGAGGCGCCCGCGGTCCATGCTGGCCTTCCCGAGGCTGCTCAGCGTGTCACCCTCCTCGGTGCTGGCCCCGATCTCCCGGTAGACGGCGAGGGCCTGGCTCAGCCAGTTGACGGCCTCGTCGGGCCGGCCCAGTTCCAGGAAAGCCTCACCGAGATTGTTCAGCGCGATGCCCTCACCAAACCGGTGCCCCAGCGTGCGCTGCAGATCCAGCGCGAGGTAGAGCAATTCGAGTGCCTCGTCAAAGCGCTTCACCAGCAGGCACGCATAAGCCAGGTTGTTGGCCGCCTGCGCCTCCCCGGTCTGGTCACCGATATCCCGGCGGATGGCCAGAGCCTGCCGGAAGTAGCCGACCCCTTCCTCCCGGCCCTGCCGGAGATAGGCCATGCCGAGGTTGTTGAGCACCCATGCTTCCGCTCGCTTGTCGCCCACGCGACGGGCGCTGTCCAGGGCAATCTGGTGCGTGACTACCCATTCCTCCCAGTACGTCCGGCGGTTGAAGAAGCCGAGCGCCGCGACCGGCAGCTTCCAGGCGATGTCATGCATACCGGTGGCCGCGGCTTGCCGGGTGGCCGCGAGCAGGTTGGTCCGCTCCACCTCACACCAGTCCAGCGCCTCGTCCACCGAGGCGAAGTCCAGCGGCTCGACGCCAGGTTCGAGCTCGCCCGGGTTAACCTGGTTTCCGTGCGGCGAGATAACCCGGGCCACCGCGACCACGCTGTGCAGATACCAGGCCAGCACGCGGCGCACCGCGCGATCCCGGGCCGATGCCGTTTCCTCGGCCATGGCACGGTCCACGGCATAGGCCTTGAGCAGGTCGTGGAACCGGTACCGGTCCGGTGCGGGCGACTGCAGCAACTGGGCGTCAACGACCACTTCGAGGGCGTCCGCGACGCTGTCCTCCGGCTGGCCGATCAACGTGGCCGCGGCGGGCAGCGCGATGGATGAGCCCTGCCACATGCCCAGCAGGCGGAACGCGTGGGCCGGGTCCACCTCGTCCTCATGACGCTGCCGGGGCAGGCTGGCGAAGCTCACCTCGAAGCAGGCCCGGACGGCCAGGTCCCCGGTCTTCAGCTCGTCCAGCCGCTTCCGCTCATCGGACAGCCGCCGGGCCAGGTTCTGCACGGTCCAGTTGCCCCGCGCGGCCAGCCGGGCGCCGGCGATCCTGATCGCCAGCGGCAGGCCCGCACAGGCGGTGAGCACCTCGCTGGTGGGCCTCGGTTCAGCCGCGGCGCGGTCCGGTCCGATGATCCCGGCGAACATGGCCCGGGCCTCGGCCGGACCGAGCACGTCCAGGTTGACGTAGCGGCTGCCGGCCAGGTCGGGCAGGCGGTTGCGGGTGGTGATCAGCACGGCACAGCTGGCCGAGCCGGGCAGCAACGGCCGGACCTGGGCCGCATCGTGCGCGTCGTCCAGCACGACGAGGACCTTGCGGTCGGTCAGCCGGCTGCGGTAGTGCGCGGCCCGCTCCTCCTCACCGGCCGGAATGCTGGCCGGGTCCATGCCGAGATCGCGCAGGAACCGGGCCAGCACATCGCCCGGTGTGGCCGGGTGCGCGGCGGCGCCGAGCATATTGGCGTACAGCTGGCCATCGGGGAACTGGCCGCGGAGCAGGTGCGCGGCGTGCACGGCCAGCGTGGTCTTGCCCAGGCCGCCGGCCCCGATGACGGCCGCGACGATCACCGCACCAGGACTGTCCGCCCGGCGCGGGCCGCCGAGCAGGTCGCGGAGCGCCTGGACCTGCTCGTCACGGCCGGTGAAATCAGTGATGTCCGCGGGGAGCTGGGCGACCAGCGGCAGCGGCACGCCGGACGGCGGACCGGCCCCGGCCGTGGGCTGGGTGGCCGGGTCGGCGGACGGCCCGGCGGCCTGGCCGGCCGGGCCGGCTCGACCGACCCAGGGGGTGCCGGGGTGGCGAATGGCGAGTCAGCCGGCACTGGCGTTCGGCTAGCTGGGGGGTTGCCGGAGTCGGCCTGCAGCATGCGCTGATAGAGCTGCCGGAGCTCGGCGCTGGGGTCTACCCCGAGCTCTTCGGCGATGACCTCGCGGGCC
The DNA here is from genome assembly GCA_963832095.1 of uncultured Actinomycetes bacterium. Lineage (GTDB taxonomy): Bacteria > Actinomycetota > Actinomycetes > Streptosporangiales > Streptosporangiaceae > RYN-230. Next base: position 153,925 of record CAWHSW010000020.1, on the reverse strand, counting down.
TGAGCGTAGGCCTCCAGAGCCTCGGCCTGGCGGCCCGACCGGTACAGCGCGCGCATCAGCAGCGCCCACAGTTCCTCGCGCAGCGGGTAGTCGGCCAGCAGCCGGTGCAGCTGGCCAACCACCTCGGCGTGCCGCCCGCAGCCCAGGTCCGCCTGGATGTGCAGCTGCACGGCCTCGATGCGGGATTCCTCCAGCCGGCTGGCCTCGGCGCTGACCAGGGTTGAGGGTGGCACATCGGTCAGCGCCCGGGTGCCCTGCCACAGGCCGAGCGCCGCGCCGAGCACGGCGGACGCCTGCTCAAACTCGCCGGCCTGCAGCGCCTGCCGGCCTTCGGCGGCCAGCCGGGCGAACCGGCCCGCGTCGGTGTCCTCACCGTCGATCAGCAGCTGGTAGCCGGGCGCCCGGGTGGTCAGCACCTTGCCCTCGGGGTCGCCGATCAGCCGGCGCAGCCGGTGCACGTAGACGCTGACCAGGTTGGTGGCCCGGGCCGGCGTCTCCTCCGGCCACACCTCGGTGATGAGCCGCTCGGTCGACACGACCTGGCCGGGCTGCAACAGGAGCACCGCCAGCACCGTGCGCCACTTGGCTGCGTTGACGCCGCTCCAGCTCCCGTCAACCTGGACCTCGAGGGGCCCAAGCATCCGAAACCGCATCGACTGGCGCCTCACACTCGGGTGGCTGCGTTACTCAATCATTAACCAAACCGGGCGTTCTGGGCAGTCACCGGGCGGGGGTGTCGCCGGCCGGCCCAGCTTCGCGGCTCAATCACGGATCAATCGTGGCGTAAGAGCGCAGGGCCATTCTCTTACCAAGACCCCGGGATCAAGAAACCAGGAACCGGCAGGGGACCAGGACCGGGGGGCATATCCGGGATCGGTGCGGACCGCCACACGGGGGCGCAGTCCGCGAAAACCCCTGGTCAGGGCTGGATCGCGTGCACCAGCCCTGGCCAGGGATGTCCGGTCCGAGGGGAAAACTCGCGCCATGGTACGGGGGGCTCGGAGCGGTGGCCGCCGTCTTCGTCGCTTGCGGGGGCGAAGACAGCGGTCACCTTGGCTCCGCCCAGACGCCGCAGGCCGGTGCCGGGCCCGGGGGATGGCCTGGGCCGGTCTGCGGCCTCAGCGTGCCCGCGGCCAATCAGTTCAGCCGGCGCAATCAGCTCTGGCCGGTGCGCACTAGCCGTTGAGCACTGGCCGGTCAGCTCTGCCCGTCGAACAGACTCGTCACCGAGCCGTCGCTGAACACCTCGGTGATGGCCCGGGCGATCAACGGCGCGATGGACAGCACCTTCAGCTTGTCGAACCGGCTGTCCGGCGCGATCGGCAGCGTGTTGGTCACGACGACCTCGCTGATCCGGGAGTTCTTCAGCCCGTCCACCGCGCTGCCGGACAGCACGCCGTGCGTGGCCGTCACGATGACCTGGGCCGCGCCCTGCTCGAACAGCGCCTCGGCCGCCTTCACGATGGTGGCGCCGGTGTCGATCATGTCGTCCACCACGATGCAGGTCCGGCCGGCCACCTGGCCGACCACCTCGAACACGGCCACCTTGTTGGCCACGTCCGGGTCCCGGCGCTTGTGGATGATGGCCAGCGGGGAGCCCAGCCGGTCGGTCCACCGCTCACAGACCCGGACCCGGCCGGCATCCGGCGCCACCACGGTGACCTGTGACACGTCCACGCTCTGCGCGATGTAGTCGGCCAGGATGGGCAGCGCGAACAGATGGTCCACCGGGCCGTCGAAGAAACCCTGGATCTGCGCGGTGTGCAGGTCCACAGCCATGATCCGGTCCGCGCCCGCGGTAAGGAACAGGTCGGCCATCAGCCGGGCCGAGATCGGCTCCCGGCCACGGCTCTTCTTGTCCTGCCGGGCGTAGCCGAAGAACGGGGCGACCACGGTGATCCGCTTGGCCGAGGCCCGCTTGAGGGCATCGACCATGATCAGCTGTTCCATGATCCACTGATTGATGGGCGCGGTGTGGCTCTGCACCACGAACGCGTCACTGCCACGGACCGACTCCATGAACCGGACGAAGATCTCGCCGTTGGCGAAGTCGAACAGCCGGGCCGGTGTCGGCTCTATGCCGAGGTTCTGGGCGATCTCACTGGTCAGTTCGGGGTGGGCCCGGCCCGAGAAAAGCATCAGCTTCTTCTCGCCGGTCGCGGTGATGCCGGTCACGCGTTCGGGGCTCCCTCACTCGGCGCGGCCCCTGGGCCACTGACCCGCTCACCTGGCGCGACAGTACTGCCCGGGGGAAGAAAGGCGAAGGGTCCCACCACCGCGCCGGCCCCGATCTCGGCCTGCTGGCATACCGACTGGGTCACGGTCGCGCCCTCGCCGACGGTCGTGTCGCGGAGCAGGGACCCGGGGCCGACCCGGGCTCCCGCCGCGACCGTGGTGCTGCCCTCGAGCTGGGTGCCCGGCCCGATCTGGGCGTCACGGTCCAGGCGGACCCCGGTGTCGACCCAGGTCGTCGCCGGATCAACGATCGTGACACCCGCGCGCATCCAGTCACCGAGCAGCCGTGCGTTCAATATCTGCCGCGCCCGCGCCAGTTGGGCGCGGTCGTTAACACCGAGTACCTCCTCGGCGTCTTCCAGCGTAACGGACGCTACATGATGACCCTCGGAGCGCAAGATGGCGATGACGTCGGTGAGGTATTCCTCGCCCTTGGCGTTGTCGGTCGGCACCCGCTTGACCGCGTCACCGAGCAGGTGCGCTTCGAACGCGTAGACCCCGGAGTTGATCTCGTCCAGCGCGCGCTGCTCCGGGGTGGCGTCGACCTGCTCCACGATCTCCATGAACGCGCCGGACTCGTCCCGGATGATCCGGCCGTATCCGGTGGGATCGGGCACCCGCGCGGTGAGCACGGTGGCCGCCGCCTGCTCGGCCCGATGCTCGCGGACCAGGGCGGTCAGCGTCGAGCCGCGGAGCAGCGGCGCGTCGGCGTAGGTGACCAGGACGGTGCCGTGGTCCAGGCCGACCTCCTCGAGGACAGTGCGCACCGCGTGCCCGGTGCCGCCCTGCCGCTCCTGGACCACCGGCTGCACGTCCGGCGCGTGCTCGGCCAGCCAGGCGGTGACCTCGCGGCGGCGGTGCCCGACGACCACGATCAGCCGGACCGGGTCTGGTTCCCGCGCGGTGGCCAGCACATGCCCCAGCAAGGTGTTGCCGCAGATCTCATGCAGCACCTTGGGGGTATCGGACTTCATTCGGGTACCTTCGCCCGCGGCAAGGACGATGACCGCAGCCGGACGGCTCACACTCACTAAGGTGCTCCTCGGTTGCTGCTCCCCGGTCCCCGGGATCACCCACCCCCGGTCATGCCGGCCACCCAGATCCTGGCCGCCGCAGGGATCAGCTGGCTGGCCAGTTCACGCGCCCGACCCCTGCAGGATACCGTCCGGCTAGCCGGCAGGCTGCCGGTTGGGGCCGACAAAGGAGCAGCTCAGCGGAGCGTAGCGGGATCCGTACAAGCCGCCAGGAAACGGAGCGGACCGGCTGGCAACAGACGGAATTCTGTCGGCGGCGGCCGATAGTATTCGAATATGAATTCGACTGAATTACCGGCCTGCCGACCGGAACGTGGGGCAGCATTCGAGCAGTTACGGGAGCGGGCCATCGCGCTGCGCCGGGCCGGCCATTCCCGCCGCGAAATCAAAGCCCTCCTCGGCATCACCAGCAACGCCACCCTGGACCGGGCGCTACGTGGCGAGCCACCCCCAGAGTGGACTCGGCGGCCCAACGCCAAAGACGAGGTCCGGGCCAGGGCCCGGGAGCTGCGCAGCCAAGGTCTCGACTATGAGGAGATCGTGGCCGCGCTGGGGGTGTCGAAGAGTTCGGTTTCGCTATGGGTTCGCGACATGCCCCGCCCGCCCCGGCTCAGCTACGAGGAAACCCGCAAGCGGGCAGCCGAGGGAGTTCGCCGGTACTGGGCGACCGAACGGCCCGCTCGCGAAGCGAGACGCGAGGCCATGCGAACTGCAGCGGCCGCCGAAATCGGCGTCATGTCGCCCCGGGAGATCCTCATCGCCGGTTCGGTCGCGTACTGGTGCGAAGGCGCTAAGAGCAAGCCCTACCGGCTGGCGGAGAGAGTCGTCTTCATCAATAGCGATCCTGATTTGATCATGTTCTTCCTGCGGTTCCTCAGTGCAGCGGGAGTGGAGTCAACGCAGCTAGGGTTCCGCGTGCACATCCACGAGAGCGCGGACATAGCTGCGGCAGAGCGCTTCTGGCTCGGCGTCACTGGCGCAGAGCCGGCCCAGTTTCTCCGGACCACGCTCAAGCGGCACAACCCGCGGACAGTCCGGAAGAACGTCGGTGCCGACTACCACGGGTGCCTCATCGTTCTCGTTCGGCAAGGTGCCGAGCTCTACCGGAGAATCGAAGGTTGGGTCCGCGCGGTTACCGAGGTGATGCCAGGACCGTGCGCACCACTGCAGGGGTCACGTCTCGAACCTGGGTAGGGCTCCCGGGGGAGGATTCGAACCTCCGTTGGCCGGACCAAAACCGGCAGTCATGCCACTAGACCACCCGGGATCGCCTCTGCGGCAACTCTACCGGCCGCAGGGCTCCGGTATCTGCGCGCGATTGACGTCGTTTGCGGGCCGCGACAACGCGTGAGGAAGAGCTACGCAGCGCAGCGTGTCTCGTCATATGAGACGGGCGATACGGCTACGCGGCGCTCGGGAGTCGGCTACTAGGTGAAATCTTTGGAGGGGGGATTGTGCAACTTACGGTTTCGTAGGTTACGGTGACGTAAGCGTCATGAAGTCGGCGGAGCTGGGTAGTGCCGTCGGGACGACGACGCGAGGCCCCAGCCGCAGGCCCAAGAGAGCAGAGCGAGGTTCACCATGACCGCCTCCCCCGAGACCGTCAGCACGGGCGCCGTCCCGAGCCCGGCGCCCCAGGTCACCCGGCGCACCCCGCTGCCCGAAATCGAGCCTGAGCCGACCGGGCCGGTGGCCCAGTTCCTGGTCGGGGTGTTCGTAGCCGTCCCGCTGCTCGCGCTGCTGGCCGCGATACCGCTGGCCGCGATCTGGGGCTTGATCAGCTGGCCCGACGCGGTGATCGGGCTGGTCTTCTACGTGGTCTCCGGGATGGGGATCAGCATGGGCTTCCACCGCTACTTCACGCACTCCTCGTTCAAGGCCAACCGGGGACTGAAGATCGCGCTGGCCATCGCGGGCAGCCTGGCCATCGAGGGGCCGGTGCTGACCTGGGTGGCCGACCACCGGCGGCACCACAAGTACAGCGACAAAGAGGGTGACCCGCACTCGCCGTGGCGGTTCGGCAACGACTGGAAAGCGCTGACCAAGGGCCTGGGCTACGCCCACATCGGCTGGCTGTTCAACCCGAACCGCACCTCGCAGGCCAGGTTCTGCCCGGACCTGCTGGCCGACCGCGATGTCAGCCGGATCTCCCGGCTGTTCCCGCTCTGGGTGGCCGTTTCGCTGCTCCTCCCGGCGCTGATCGGCGGCCTGTGGACGCTGTCCCTGGTCGGCGCGCTCACCGCGTTCGTCTGGGCCAGCCTGGTCCGGATCTGCCTGCTGCACCACGTGACCTGGTCGATCAACTCGGTCTGCCACACGTTCGGCAACGAGGACTTCGAGGTCCGGGACAAGTCGCGCAACGTGGCCTGGCTGGCCATCCCGTCGTTCGGCGAGTCCTGGCACAACCTGCACCACTCCGACCCGACCTGCGCCCGGCACGGCGCGCTCAAGGGCCAGATCGACATCAGCGCGCGGGTCATCGCCTGGTCAGAACGGCTCGGCTGGGCCTACGACGTCCGCTGGCCGGACGGTTCCCGGCTGTCCGGCAAGCTCACCGGCCTGCGCGGCAAGCAGCTCGGCTCGATGACCGACCGGCAGGTGGTCCGGGCGGACGCCCGGAAGCAGGCGGCCATGTCAGGTGACCGGAACGCTGCTTGATAGGGGCCATGATGGCCTGGTGAGCAATTCGGACGCAGGCCCCAACCACCGCAAGCGGATGACCGGAAAGGAACGCCGCGAGCAACTGCTCGACATCGGCCGCCGCCTGTTCGCCGAACGGGGCTTCGAAGGCACCTCGATCGAGGAGATCGCGGCCCAGGCCGGGGTGTCCAAGCCGGTCGTGTACGAGCACTTCGGCGGCAAGGAAGGGCTCTACGCGGTCGTGGTGGACCGCGAGGTGGAGCGGCTGCTGACGATGGCCACCGAGATCCTCGGCGGCGCGCACACCAGGGAGAAGTTCGAGGCCGCCGCGGTCGTGCTGCTCAAGTACATCGAGGACGACGCGGACGGGTTCCGGATCCTGGTCCGCGACTCGCACCCGGCCTCCGGCGCGGGCACGTTCGGCAGCCTGATCAACGACATCGCCAGCCAGGTGGAGTACATCCTGTCCGACTTCTTCGCCGCCCGCGGCTACGACCCGAAGCTGGTCCCGATGTACGCGCAGATGCTGGTCGGCATGGTCGCGATGACCGGCCAGTGGTGGCTGGACGCGCGCAAGCCCAAGCTGGAAGAGGTCGCCGCGCACCTGATCAACCTGGCCTGGAACGGCCTGTCCCAGCTGGAAGCCAAGCCGCGGATCTCGGCCGAGGTGGCCCGGCGCGCCCGGAAGTGACCGGCCGGGGCCGGCCGCGGGCCAGCCGGGCCGCGGGCTACCGGTGCGCGACCACGAAGATGCGCCGGAACGGCAGCACCGTGCCGTACGGGGCGGGCCGGTAGGCCGCGCGGAGCTGGGCGCCGTACTCGGCGGCGAACTCGGCCCCGTCCTCCGGGGTGAGCGCGGCCAGCACCGGGCGCAGCCCACTGCCCCGGTACCAGTCGAGCACGGCGTTTTCCCCGTGCAGCAGGTGCAGGTAGGTGGTTTCCCACGCGTCCACCTCGCACTCGGCCGCGGTCAGCACGTCCAGGTAGGCCGCGGGATCCATGGCCTGCCGGTTCAGCTGGACACCGGCCAGCAGGTCCCGCCACCGGGCCGACGCGGCCAGGTCACGCATGATGGTGTGGCTGGGCTGGTCGAAGTTGCCGGGGACCTGGAAGGCCAGCCAGCCGTCCGGGGCCAGCCAGCCTGCCCAGGTGGTCAGCAGGTTGAGGTGCCCAGGCACCCACTGCAGCACGGCGTTGCAGGTGAACACGTCCACCGGGCGGCCCGGCTGCCAGTTGCGGATGTCGGCCCGGGCGAAGGCCAGCCGCGACCCGTCGGCCGTGGCGCGGCCCGCCCCAGCCGGAGCCGCGCCGCTGCGCTCGGCCCGGGCGGCCTCGATCATTTCCGCCGAGTTGTCCACGCCCAGCACGTGGGCCTCGGGCCAGCGCGCGGCCAGCAGCGCGGTCAGGTTGCCCGGGCCGCAGCCCAGGTCCACCACGTAGCCGGGATCGGCCGCCTGCACCCGGGTGAGCAGGTCGAAGAAAGGCCGCGCCCGTTCACTGCCGAACCGCAAGTAAGCAGCTGGATCCCACATATCACGACCCTCCCTTCTCTCGACGTCAAGGTATACGATCCGCGCTGGCCGCTCACACTCTTGATGTCAAGAGATATGCTGCCCGCATGGACGATCGCCCAGGCCGCGCCGGTGACCAGCGCGACGAGGTGGACGACCTGGTCGCCGCCTGGCGGGCCGAGCGGCCCGACCTGGACGTGGAGCCGCTCCAGGTGCTCAGCCGGGTCTCCCGGCTGGCCCGGCACCTGGACCTGGCCCGGCGCGCCGCGTTTGCCGCGCACGGCCTGGAGACCTGGGAATTCGACGTGCTCTCCGCGTTGCGCAGGAAGGGACCCCCGTATCAGCTCACGCCCGGGGCGCTGCTCCGGGCCACCTTGGTCACCTCCGGCACGATGACCAACCGGGTGGACCGGCTGGCCGCCGCCGGACTGGTCCGCCGCGAGCCGGATCCGCAGGACCGGCGCGGCGTGCTGGTCACGCTGACCCCGGCCGGCCAGGCCCGGGTGGACGCGGCCCTGGATGACCTGGTCAAGCACGAGCAGGCGCTGCTGAACGGGCTCAGCGCCGCCGACCGGGCCACCCTGGCTGACCTGCTCCGGGTGCTGCTCGCGCCGCTGGACGCCTGACTACATATGTAGGCTAACCGGACTCTTCGGCGGCGGCGAGCCACTCGTCTTCCAGCCGCCCCTTTTCCTCTTGAACGCCTCTCAGTTGCGCCCCGAGCTCGGTCAGTGCGACGTAGTCGCTGGCGTTCGCGGCCAGTTCCGCGGTCAGTTCGGCTTCCCGGGTCGTCAGCCGCTCGAGCTGCCGTTCGAGCCGCTGCATTTCCTTGCGCGCGGCGCGCTGGGTGGCGGCCGAGCCCGGGCGCGGCCCGGGGCCGGCCGTGGCCGCTGGCCCGCCCGGGCGGCCCGCTGCGGAGCTGGCGGCGCGGCCGTCGCCGGCGGCCCGGCCGCGGCGGCCCGGCGGCGATCCAGGTACTCGTCCACCCCGCCGGGCAGGTAGCTGAGCCGGCCGTCGCCGAGCAGGGCCAGCACGTGGTCGGTGACCCGCTCCAGGAAGTACCGGTCGTGGCTGACCAGCACCAGCGAGCCGGGCCAGCTGTCCAGCAGGTCCTCCAGCTCGGTCAGCGTGTCCACGTCGAGGTCGTTGGTCGGCTCGTCCAGGAACAGCACGTTCGGCTCGGCGAGCAGGATGCGGAGCAGCTGCAGCCGGCGCCGTTCGCCGCCGGACAGCTCACCGGCCGGTGTCCACTGGGTGTCGCCGCGCAGCCCGAGCTGGTCCAGCAACTGGCTGGCGGCCGCGGCACCCTGGGCCGAGTCGAGCGTGCCGCGCACCTCGGTGACCGCCTCCCGGGGGGTGAGCGCCGGATCCAGCTCGGTGTCGCTCTGCCGCAGGTAGCCCAGGCGCACCGTCTTGCCCTGGGTGATCTCGCCCGTGACGGTGAGGCCTTCCTCGTCCGGCTGGTCTTCAGCCAGCCCGGGGGCCGGGGGTTCCGGGGGTAGTCCCCCGGGGAGGCCGAGTGGGGGGTCGTCCCCCCGGGCTAGCAGCCCGGGGGGTTCCGGGGGGTCGTCCCCCCGGGCTAGCAGGTCGAGCAGGGTGCTCTTGCCGCTGCCGTTGGGCCCGATCAGCCCGGCCCGCTCACCCGGCCCGAGCTGCCAGGTGACGTCGTTGAGCAAAATCCGGGGACCAGCGGTGACGGTCACGTCGGCGGCGTCGATCACGGTCTTGCCCAGCCGGGCGGTGGCCAGCCGGGTGAGTTCCACGCCGTCCCGGGGTGGCGGCTCCCCGGCGATGAGCGCGTTGGCCGCCTCGATCCGGAACCGGGGCTTGCTGGTCCGGGCGGGCGGCCCGCGGCGCAGCCAGGCCAGCTCCTTGCGCAGCAGGTTGCGCCGCCGCCGGTCGGTGGCCTCGGCGACCCGGGCCCGTTCGGCCCGGGCCAGCACGTAGGCGGCGTACCCGCCGTCGTAGGTATGCAGCTGCCCGCCGGCCAGCTCCCAGGTGCGGTTGCACACCGCGTCCAGGAACCACCGGTCGTGGGTCACCACGGCCAGCGCCTCGGACCGCTGCACCAGGTGCCGGGCCAGCCAGTCGATGGCCTCCACGTCGAGGTGGTTGGTCGGCTCGTCGAGCAGCAGCAGGTCGTGCTGGCCGATCAGCACCGCGGCCAGCGCGACCCGGCGCGACTCGCCGCCGGACAGCCAGGCCGGCTCGGCCAGGTTCACCCCGGGCAGCAGCGCGGCCAGGATCGAGCGGGTCCGCGGGTCCGCGGCCCAGACGTGCTCCGGCGTGTCCCCCAGCACGACGCTGTGCACCGTCCCGGTCAGCTCGCTGCGCTGGCCCAGCATGCCGATCCGCAGATCCCGGGTGCGGGTGGCCCGGCCGCCGTCCAGCGGCTCCCGGCCGGCCAGCACGGCCAGCAGCGTGCTCTTGCCCGCGCCGTTGCGGCCGACGATGCCGATCCGGTCACCGGCCGCTACCCCGGCCGACACCCCGTCCAGCAGTGGCCGCTGGCCGTACGCCTTAACCGCGCGTTCCAGGTTGACCAGGTTCGGCAAGCCGGTCACCGCCGGTGGTCGGCGACCGGGCTGAGCACGGTCGCCCCGGGCGCCGGGCCGGTCACGCTGACCACCGACCGGCACACACCCGCGCTGGTCAGCGCGACGGCCAGGTCCCGGGCGTGGGCCCCGTCCCGGGCCAGGTAGGCGCAGGTCGGCCCGGACCCGGAGACGATCGCGCCGAGCGCGCCCTGCTCCCGGCCCGCGGCCAGCGCCCGGCGCAGCCCGGGCAGCAGCGACATCGCGGCCGGCTGCAGGTCGTTGACCAGCAGCGGGCCGACCTCGGCCGGGTCACCGCTGCGCAGCGCGGCCATCAGCGCGGTGCTCAGCTCAGGCGCGGGCCACGACCCGGCGGCCGGCTGGCCGGCAGCCGGCGGCCCGGTGCGCGGCTGCCGGGTGGCCCGGCCAGCGGCCGGCTGGGCAGCGGGCGGCTGGGCAGCGGGCGACTGCTGGGCGGCACCGCCGCTGGCGGGTAGCTGCTGGCCGGCGGCGCCGGACCTATCCCGCAACTGCGCGGCGCGCAGCCGGTCGCAGGCCGCGTACACCGCGGCGGTGGACAGCTGTTCGGCGGCGAAGGCGAGCACCCAGTGATAGGTGCCGGAGACCAGCGCCGGGGTGACCTGCTCGCCCCGGCCCAGGCCGATCGCGGTGCCGCCGAGCAGCGCGAACGCCACGTCGCTGCCGACCCGCCCGGCCACCTCGGCCAGTTCCTGCTGGCTCAGCCCGGTGCCCCACAGTTCGTTGCAGGCGACCAGGGCCGCGGCGGCGTCGGCGCTGCCACCGGCCAGCCCGGCGGCGACCGGGATCCGCTTCCTGATCTCGATGGCCACCCCGGGCTCGTCGCGGCAGCCCGCCCCGACCGCGTCGGTCAGCGCGGCCACCGCCCGGGCAGCCAGGTTGTCCCGGCCAAGCGGAACGCTGGCCGCGCCCTCGCCGCTGACCCGCACGCTGTCGGTTTCCGCGGGCGCGACGGTCACCTCGTCGAACAGGGCCAGGGCATGGAACACCGTCACCAGGTCGTGGTAGCCGTCAGCGCGTGGCGGCCCCACCGAGAGCTGGAGATTCACCTTCGCGGGCACCCGCGCAGTCACAGCGGTCACGATGATCTGATCGTAGCGGCCTCCAGCCGGGCCCCAGTCCATGATCATGCGGACGGCCCGGCCGAGCCTTGACGGGCCGGCACCCCAGAGCCATAGTGAGGGCGGCTCAGTGTTCGCGCTCACAACCACTCGGAGGCCGCATCGGCAGATCATTTTTGCGCATTGTCTTTGTTAACGCTCACACAAGCTCTGATCAGGCCCGCCGCAATCTGAAACTTTCACCAGGAACAGCGAGGTTCATCATGGTTAGTGGGTTAGTACTTCGTCACTTAAGAAAGGCAGTGCTGGCGATCGGAGCGGCCGCCGCGCTCACCGCCAGCGCGCTGGCCGCAATGCCCGGCCCGGCTCAGGCCGCCACATCCGGGCCGTGCGACATCTACGCCGCGGCCGGCACCCCGTGCGTGGCCGCGCACAGCACCACGCGCGCCCTGTACGCGGCCTATGACGGCCCGCTGTACCAGGTCAAGCGGGCCTCGGACGGCAGCACCACGGACGTCTACCCGCTGACCACCGGCGGCTACGCCAACGCCGCGACGCAGACCAGTTTCTGCGCGGGCACGTCGTGCACCATCACCGAGATCTTCGACCAGTCCGGGCACGGCAACAACCTGACTATCGGGCCAGCCGGCGGGAACGGCGCAGCCGACGTCGGCGCCAACGCCGCCGCGCTGCCCGTGATGGCCGGCGGTCATCTGGTCTATGGGGTCTACGTCAGCCCCGGGGTTGGCTACCGGGACGACTCCACCTCAGGGGTGGCGACCGGATCAGAGCCACAGGGCGCCTACATGGTGGCGGCCGGCACCCATGTCAACAGCGGCTGCTGCTTCGACTACGGCAACGCCGAGACGAACAACGACGACAACGGCAACGGGCACATGGACGCGGTCTACTTCGGCAAGTTGTGCTGGTTCACGCCGTGCACCGGCTCGGGCCCCTGGGTCCAGGCCGACCTGGAGAACGGCCTGTTCTCCGGCGGCAACGGCAACAACCCGGCCAACGACGGCAACTCCAGCGCGTTCGTCACCGCGCTGGTGAAGAACAACGGAACCACGACCTACGCGATCAAGGGCGGCAACGCCGACTCAGGCGGCCTGACCACCTGGTACAGCGGCGCGCTGCCGACCACGTCGGGCTACGCGCCGATGCACCAGGAGGGCGCGATCATCCTCGGCACCGGCGGCGACAACAGCAACAGCGACGACGGGTCGTTCTTCGAGGGCGTGCTGACCTCCGGCTACCCGACCGACGCGGCCGACAACTCGGTGCAGGCCGACATCGTCTCCGTTGGCTACGCGGTGCCGGGCAACCCGGCGACCGGGATCGTCGCGGCCGGGGACAGCAACACCGCGTGCATGGACAACAACAACGCCAGCGGCACCGACGGCAACAAGGTGCAGATGTGGGCGTGCGACGGCAACACCGGCGCGCAGAACTGGACGGTGGAAAGCAACGGCACCATCCAGATCGACGGCGGCTGCCTGGACATCACCGGCGCCAACTACACCAACGGGACCCTGATCGAGTGGTGGACCTGCAACGGCGGCGCCAACCAGCAGTGGGAGGCGGAAAGCGGCCAGCTGGTCAACCCGACCTCCGGCATGTGCCTGGATGACCCGGCGTCCAACAAGACGAACGGAACCCAGCTGATCTTGTACGCCTGCAACGGCGGCGCCAACCAGCAGTGGTCGCTGCCCTGATCGTCAGCCCACACTGATCGTCAGCAGACACTGATCGTCAGCAGACACTGATCGTCAGCGGACTGGCCGATCCGGAGTGGCTGATCGTCAGCGGTTAGCCAGCCGCGCGGCGGCGATCCGGGCGAAGTCGGCTACCCCGAGCGACTCGCCCCGGGCACCGGGGTCCACCCCGGCCGCGCGCAGGATCCGCTCCGCGTCCGCGGCTGACCCGGCCCACCGGGCCAGCGCGGCGCGGAGCGTCTTGCGCCGCTGGGCAAACGCGGCGTCCACCACGGCGAACACGTCCTCCCGGGGCACATCAGCCGCGGGCGGCTCGCGCCGGGTGAACGCGACCAGCCCGGAATCCACGTTCGGCACCGGCCAGAACACGGTGCGCGGCACCGGGCCGGCCCGCCGCGCCGCCGCGTACCAGGCCAGTTTGACCGAGGGCACCCCGTAGACCCGGCTGCCCGGGCCGGCCGTCATCCGGTCAGCCACTTCGGCCTGCACCATGACCAGCCCCGTCCGCAGCGACGGCAGCGTGGCCAGCAGGTGCAGCACGACCGGCACGGCCACGTTGTACGGCAAGTTAGCCACCAGCGCCGTAGGCGCTTGACCGGGCAGGCTGGTGATCCGGAGAGCGTCGGCCGTCAGCACGTACAGGCGTTCAGCCAAAGAAGGGTTGTGGGTGTTGACGGTGCGCGGCAGCTCCGCGGCCAGTAGCGGATCGACCTCGACCGCGGTCACCTGGTGCACGGCCGGCAGCAGGGCCAGGGTGAGCGAGCCGAAGCCGGGGCCGACCTCCAGCACGACGTCGTCTGGCGCGAGGCCGGCCAGGGTCACGATGCGGCGGACCGTGCCTGGGTCGGTGACGAAGTTCTGGCCGAGGCGCTTGGACGGGCGGATGCCCAGCCGGACCGCGATCTCCCGGATCTCCGCCGGTCCCAGCAGCGCATCCTTGACTACCACGGGCCGAAGACGCGCTGGCCGGTCGCCTGGAGGATGGCGCACAGTTCGGCCACGTCGAGTTCCTTGATCGCGGCCAGCGCGCGGATGGTGTGCGCGACCTGAGCGGGCGAGTTCGACTTGCCGCGGTTGGGCACCGGGGTGAGGAACGGCGCGTCGGTCTCAGCCAGCAGCTGGCCGGGCGGCGTGATCGCGGCCGCCTCGCGCAGCTGCGTCGCGTTGCTGAACGTCAGCACGCCCGCGAAGCTGAGCAGGTAGCCGGCCTCGACGCAGCGCTTGGCCAGCTCGGCGTCGCCGGAGAAGCAGTGGAAGATCACCGTCTCCGGCGGGCCTTCCTCGGCCAGGATGCGCAGGATGTCCTCGTGCGCGTCCCGGTCGTGGATCATCAGCGGCTTGCCGGCCTGCTTGGCCAGCGCGATGTGCGCGCGGAACCAGTCCTGCTGCAGCGAGTGCGGCGCGTCGTCCCAGTAGTAGTCCAGCCCGGTCTCGCCGACCGCCCGGACCTGGGGCAGCGCGGCCAGCTCGGCCAGTTCTTCGAGCACCCGGTCACGATCGGCGGCCTTGGCCGTCTCGTTCGGGTGGATGGCCACCGCCGCGTAGACCGGGTCGTGGTCGGCCGCGGTGGTCACCGCCCAGTAGCAGGACGGCAGGTCGGTGCCGACCGTGACCACCCGGGTGATGCCGGCCGCGGCCGCCGCCGCCAGCACGTCGGCGACCGGGCCGAGCACCAGGTCCAGGTGGCAGTGCGCGTCGAACGCGCTGGCCGGCAGCGGCGCCGGGTCGGCGGCGGGTGGCCGCCCGTACTGGTCGCGCACCGGGGTGGTCACCGGGGTACCCCGGTCACTGCTGCCCCAGCCGGGCCAGTTCCTCCTCCACGATGGACGGGTCCAGCTTGGTGAACAGCGGCACCGGCGGGCTGAGCGGGGTACCCGGCTTGACCGGCTCGGACTCCCAGCGGGCGGGCGTGTCGTAGTCGCCGGTGATCACCGGGTAGGCCAGGCCGCCGTCCTCGTCGACCTCCTCGATCCGGGGCGCGCCGGCCCACTCGCCCGCGCCGCCCAGCATCCGGTACACCTTGCCCGACGACTCCGGCAGGAACGGGGTGAGCAGCGTCTTCGCATCGCTGACCAGCTGCAGCACGACGTGCAGCACGGTGCGCATCCGCTCCGGGTCCGACTCGCGCAGCTTCCACGGCGCCTGGTCGGACATGTACTTGTTCGCCTCGGCCACCGCGCGCATCGCCTCGTTTATCCCAGCCTTGAACCTGGACCGGGACAGCGCGGCGCCGACCTGTCCGAACGCCTGCCGGGACCGGTCCAGCACGTCCCGGTCCCACTCGGTCAGGTGGCCGGGCTCCGGGATCGAGCCGATGTTGCGGGCGGCGAATGACACCGACCGGTTGACCAGGTTGCCCCAGGTGGCGACCAGCTCGTCGTTGTTGCGCCGGAGGAACTCGCTCCAGGTGAAGTCGGTGTCCTGGTTCTCCGGGCCGGCCACCGCCACGTAGTAGCGCAGCGCGTCCACGTCGTAGCGGGCCAGGAAGTCCCGGACGTAGATGACCACCGCGCGGGACGAGGAGAACTTCCGCCCCTCCATGGTCAGGAACTCGCTGGATACCAGCTCGGTGGGCACGTTCAGCGGGCCGAGGTCGCCGGGGGTGCCGCCCTTGGCGCCCAGGCCGGAGTAGCCGAACAGCATGGCCGGCCAGATCTCGGAGTGGAAGACGATGTTGTCCTTGCCCATGAAGTAGTAGGACTCCGCCTCCGGGGACTGCCACCAGGCGCGCCACTCGTCCGGGTCGGTGCCGTACCGCCTGGCCCACTCGATCGAGGCGGACAGGTAGCCGATGACCGCGTCGAACCAGACGTAGATCCGCTTGTCCGGGCGGTCCCGCCAGCCGTCCAGCGGGACCGGGACGCCCCAGTCCAGGTCCCGGGTGATGGCCCGGGGGCGCAGCTCGTCGAGCAGGTTGAGGGAGAAGTTGAGCACGTTCGGCCGCCACTGGCCCTGCTTGCTCTTCAGCCAGGTGGCCAGCACCTCGGTGAACGCGGGCAGGTCGAGGAAGTACTGCTCGGTCTCGACGAACTTGGGTGTCTCCCCGTTGATCTTGGAACGGGGATTGATCAGGTCCACCGGGTCGAGCTGGTTGCCGCAGTTGTCGCACTGATCACCGCGGGCATGCTCGTAGCCGCAGATCGGGCAGGTGCCCTCGATATAACGGTCGGGCAGGGTGCGGCCGGTGGACGGGGAGATCGCGCCCAGCGTGGTCTGCGGGAAGATATAGCCGTTCTTGAGCAGGCCGAGGAAGATCTCCTGGGTCACCGCGTAGTGGTTGCCCGTCGTGGTCCTGGTGAACAGGTCATAGGACAGGCCGAGCGAGCGCAGGTCCTCGGCGATCACCCGGTTGTACCGGTCAGCCAGCTGGCGTGCGGTGACGCCTTCGGCATCTGCGGCGACCTGGATCGGCGTGCCGTGCTCGTCGGTGCCGCTGACCATCAGCACCCGGTTGCCCGTCATCCGCTGGTACCGGCTGAACATGTCGGACGGCAGGCCGAAGCCAGAGACATGGCCGATGTGCCGGGGGCCGTTCGCGTAGGGCCAGGCCGGCGCGGTGAGAATGTGACGGCTAGTAGCGGACATGCACACAGCCTAGGGGCACCCTGGACGCGTGCCGAACGGATTAGCTGGACTGCGGGCCCCGGTCAGGGGCGCCTCGCGCGGCGCGGATGTCGTGCCCGCGGCGGGCGGCTAGCACGGCGTCGTAGACCTCGGCCCGGCGCAGCCCGGACTCCTGTGCGACCGCCGCGATGGCGGCGTTGCGCGGCTGGCCGGCCGCGATCCGCCGGCCGGCCTCCTCGGCCGCCTCCGCGGCGGTCCGGGTAGGCCCGCCCGCCTTGTTACCTGCCGCAGCCGCGCCGCCGACGACCAGGGTGACCTCGCCCAGGACGCCGTCCGCGGCCCAGGCGGCGAGTTCGGCCAGGGTGCCGCGGCGGACCTCCTCGTGGGTCTTGGTCAGCTCCCGGCAGACCACCGCCCGGCGGTCCGGCCCGAACGCTGTGCTGAGGTCGGCCAGGGTGCTGGCCAGCCTGCGCGGCGACTCGAAGAACACCATGGTGCGCGGCTCGCGGGCCAGTTCGGCCAACCTCTGGGCCCGCTCGCGGGCCTTGCGCGGCGGGAAGCCCTCGAAGCAGAACCGGTCCGTGGGCAGCCCGGACACGGCCAGCGCGGCGATCACCGCGGACGGCCCGGGCAGCACGGTCACCGCGGCCCCCGCCGCGGCCGCCGCCGCGACCAGCCGGTAGCCCGGGTCGCTGATCACTGGCATGCCCGCGTCGGTGACCAGCAGCACGTCCTGGCCGTCGAGCAGGGTCTGGATCAGCCGCGGCTCGCGGCTGCGCTCGACCGCGTCGTAGTAAGAGATGATCTTCCCGGCCGGTTCGACGCCGAGCGCGGCGGCCAGCTTGCGCACCCGGCGGGTGTCCTCGGCCGCGATTACCGGCACGCTGGCCAGCGCCTGGGCCAGCAGCGGCGACGCGTCCCCGGGCCGGCCAATGGGCACGGCGGCCACGGTCAGGGTGCCGGTGCCTGGGCCGGTGCCTGGACCGGTCCCGGTGCCTGGGCCGGTCCCGGGCCTGGGCCGGTCCCGGTGCCTGGGCCGGTGCGGGCGCCGGTGCCGGTGTCGCTGCTGTTCATGCCGGGGACAACGTTACGTGCCGACTGGCCGCCCGGTGACCTGGCTGGCCGGCCGTCGTGACGATACGTTGCTATCTGGCCCACCAGATGGTGTCCCGCACCAATACCATGTGACCGATGATTGGATCCCGGGCGGCCGCCGAGCCGGTCGCCGATACCGCCACCACGGCGTCCACGCTGCGCGCCCGGCTGCTGCCCGCCATGCCCGGCAGCGAGTTCTGGGCCTGGGCCGGGCCGATTCTGGTCACCCTGTTCGGCGCGTTCCTGCGGTTCAACAACCTGAGCACGCCGAAGGCCGTGATCTTCGACGAGACGTACTACGTCCCGGACGCGCTCGGCATCCTGCGCTTCGGCGTCGAGCACAACTACAGCGCCGGGCGCAACGCGCTGCTCGTCCGCGGCGATCCACATATCTTCACCCATGGCGGCGAATTCGTCGTGCACCCGCCGCTGGGCAAGCTGTTCATCGCGTTCGGCGAGTGGACGTTCGGGCTGAACTCGTTCGGCTGGCGGTTCTCCACCGCGCTGATCGGCACGCTGGCCATCCTGCTGCTGGCCCGGATCACCCGGCGGATGACCAGGTCGACCCTGCTCGGCTGCGTGGCGGGCCTGCTGATGGCGCTGGACGGGCTCGAGTTCGTGATGAGCCGGACCGCGCTGCTGGACATCTTCCTGATGTTCTGGGTGCTGGCCGCGTTCGGCTGCCTGGTGGTGGACCGCGATCTGACCCGGGCCCGGCTGGCCGCGGCGGCTGAGGAGTCCCCGGGTGGGTTCGCTGCCCCCCGGGTCTGGGTCACCCGATGGCGGATCGGCGCCGGGGTGTGCATCGGGCTGGCCCTGGCCTCCAAGTGGGACGCGATCTGGTACGTGCTCGGCCTGGCCGCCCTGGTTATCGCGTGGGACTGCGGCGCGCGCCGGGCCGCGGGCCTGCCCGGCGGGCTGCCCGCGGTGCTGAAGCAGAACCGCTGGATGCCCGCCTGGTTTGGCGTGCTGCCGATCACGGTGTACCTGGTCACCTGGTCCGGCTGGTTCTTCACCAACTCCGGCTACGACCGGGAGTGGGCCGCGTCGAACGGCATCCACACCCCGGTGGTCGCCGCACTGGCCTCGTTCCTGGAGTACCAGAAGCAGATCCTGCAGTTCCACCTCGGCCTGACCACGCACCACCCGTACCAGTCACAGCCGTGGACCTGGCTGGTGATGAGCCTGCCGGTGGCGTTCTTCTGGGCCTGCCCGGCCGGCGGCGGCAAGGGCGCCTGCGCGTCCAGCAACGCGCAGGAAGTGCTGGCCATCGGCACTCCGCTGATCTGGTGGGCGTCCATCGCCACGCTGATCGTCTGCATCGCCTGGTGGCTGACCCGCCGCGACTGGCGGGCTGGCGCGGTGCTGCTCTGTGTGGCGGTGGGCTGGCTGCCCTGGTTCTGGTTCGCGGTGCACGACCACCGGACCGAGTTCTTCTTCTACGCGCTGGAGTTCGAGCCGTTCCTGATCATCTCGATAACGCTCTGCCTGGGGCTGATCATCGGGTCGGCCCAGGCGTCCACCACCCGGCGCACGGTGGGCGCGGCGGTGGCCGGGGCCTATCTGCTCGGGGTGCTGCTGAACTTCGCGTACCTGTACCCGATCGTCGCGGGCCAGATCATCCCGTACACGGACTGGCTGTCGCACATGTGGTACCACGGCTGGATCTAGCGCCCGGATCGGGGTGCGGGTGCCACGGCTGCACTTGCAGTCACATAAGCCACCCGTGCCCCAGCCTGGTCACGTTTCTTCACGTAACGCATGACCGCGCCCGCCGGCCAGCATCGTGATCAACCGATTACTGCTGCTCCAGCGACACCTATCGGTCTGATCACGAACCGACGCTCGTGAGAACGGCAACGGCTGTCACGCTGGGCACTCCTGACGCGTGATGACCAGCAGGTCGGGGGCGGGGACCGGGAGGCGCTCCATCTCCCGTGGCTCGAACTTGACCAGGCCACCCGCGTAGACCCGGCCCTGGCCGGTGGTCACCGACCGGCTGAGATAGCTGGCCAGCGCATCGAGCAACGGGGGCGGCAGCGGGTCGCGCGGGTAGAGCCCGTGCGCGATGTTGAGGAACCGCGCCCCGGCCAGGTTGCGTACGAAGGCGGGCGGCCGCCGGGCCATATAGCTGGCCAGGATGGGCGGCGGTTCAGCCAGCCGGACCCGCCACCATGGGCTGCGGTGCCGGGCCACGTAGCTGCCGGCCGCCCCGGCAGCGGCCGCCGCGCGAAGGAAGCGGGCCACCGCGGCCTGCTCGGCGGCGCTCAGTTCGGCCAGGTCGGCGGGCAGGTCGATGACCCGGCGCAGCGCGGCATCTGGCGGCAGCACGGCGCCCGCCGCGAACAGTTCGCGTGCCCTGGTCACGGCAGCGAACTGGAAGCGGGCCGGGATCAGGGGGTGCGGGCCGGCGCTTATCCACACCGCGTTGGCCCCGGTCACCTGGCCCCGGTGTACCCGGCACAACTCACCCAGTTCGACGTGCCCGGCTGGCAGGCCGTGGCTGGCCCGGCCGACGGCCCGGGCGGGCTCGCTGGGCCCGGCGGGCCCGGCCGCCGCGGTCCGCTGGCCGACCAGTCCTGGCTGACCGGCGGTGCCTGGCTGACCGGCCGGTGCCTGGTGACCGGCGGTGCCTGGCTGACCGGCGGTGCCTGCCTCGCCGGCCTTCGCCGGCTCGTGTGCGACCCCGCGGAGCAAGGGGCCCCAGCGTGCCGCGTCGCGCAGCACCTGGACCGGCACCGGCGTGCCACCAGCCAGCGAACCGAGCTCAGCCGGGCTGGCCACCCGGGCCAACCGCATCACGCGCACGACCTGGTCCGCGGCTGCATCCAGGCCCGGGCGGAAGCAGGTGATGGCCGAGGTAGCCGTGGCGTCCGCGAACACCGGCACGGCCGGCTCGACCAGGTGCACCGACTCACCGCCAAGCGGGCCGAGCAGCAGGTCACGGACCAGGCGACCGTAGTTCACGTCCAGCCACTCGGCCGCGGTGATCAGCGCGCCCAGATCCCCGGGCCGGGCGTGCCGCGCGGTGGCCAGGAAGAAGTGGACATGCAGCCCGGCCAGCCCGCTGGCGGGCAGGCCGTACCCGGCCGCGGCCCGGTGCAGCCAGTCCTTCCATTCTGGCGCGATCTGGTGATGCCGGACGTACGGTGGGTTGCCCAGGAACAGCGTTGGCCCCGCACATCGCGGTAGGGTCACCGCCCGATAGTCGCCCAGGATGATCCGGGAGCGCGTAGCCAGCCCGGCCGCGGCCAGGCTGGCCCGGCCGACGATGGCGGCCAGCGGGTCGATCTCCACCCCGACCAGCTCGGCCTCGGGCCACCGGCGCCCGGCCGCGATGAGGAACCGGGCCGATCCGGCGCCGGGGTCGACGACCCGGGCCGGCCGGGATCCGGTGCTTGCCGCCCAGGCGATCATGCCCTCGATGATCATCGGCGGGGTGAAGGTCTGGCCGAGCGGCCGCCGCCGGGCCGGCCCACGCAGCGCGCAGAACGCCTCACCCAGCGGGTCCGCACCACACCGGATCTCAGCGCGGGCCGCGTCGGCGTCGAGCCCCGGCGCGGCGAGCCCCGCGCCCGCAGCCTGCCCGCCCGGCTCAGCCAGCCGACCCCCCTCAGCCAGCCGGACCGGCTCAGCGACCCGACCCCCCTCAGCGACCCGACCCCCCTCAGCCAGCTGGGCCCGCGCCACGAGGTGCCGCTCGGCGTCCGACCAGCCCGCCACCGTAGCCGCGCCCAGCCCGTGGGCCGCCGCCACCAGAGCCAGCTCGCCACCGGCCTCTTCGCCGGAAACGTGCTGGTCAAGTGGCATCCGGGTCATGCCGACGGCAGACCCATCCGGCCTGTGCCGTGGCTCCGAATCATTACTGTGCGCACCTGCGTTGCTCACAGCCCATCTTCAGGAATCTTTCAGGTTGACCCGGTAGGAATGAAGCACGAACAAGCGGGGAAAAAAATGTGACCCGTGTCACCGAGCCGAGTGAGCGCTCTCATCCGTCTCTAGAGTTGACAGGGTAACGACCGAGTGGAGCAGCCGATGGCGACTAGCGAAGACGCGCCGGACCGGAACGAGCGGTTCGAACAGGACGTCGTGCCGTTCCTCGGTCAGCTGTACCCTGCTGCGCTCCGGATGACCCGCAACCCCACCGACGCGGAAGACCTGGTCCAGGAGACGTCAGCCAAGGCCTACGCCGCGTTTCACCAGTTCCGCCCCGGGACCAACCTCAAGGCGTGGCTGCACCGCATCCTGGCCAACACGTTCATCAACACCTACCGCAAGCGCCGCCGGGAGCCACGGCAGGCGTCCAGCGGTGACTTCCAGGAGTGGCAGCTGCCCGCCGACCCGCTGGCCGCGCAGGCCCGCTCGGCCGAGGCGGAAGCGCTCGACCGGCTGGCTGACTCCGAGATCCTACGCGCGCTCCGTGACCTGCCCGAAGAGTTCCGCGTCGCGGTGTACCTGGCTGACATCGAGGGGTACGCGTACAAGGAGATCGCGGAGATCATGGGCACGCCGATCGGCACCGTGATGTCCCGGCTGCACCGCGGCCGTGGGCGGCTGCGGGACAAGCTGGCCGCCTATGGCCCCGGCAAGGGCCCCGGCTTCGCCACCGGCTGAGCCGCTCCGGACGCCACCGGCTGCGCCAGCCAGCTTGAGCCCAGCCAGCTTGAGCCCAAGCTTGAGCCCAGCCAGCTTGAGCCCAGCCGTTGAGCCCAGCCCCGGCCGCTACCAGGCCGCTCCCGGGCTAGGCGCACGCTCCCAGCCCAGCGCGGCCGGGTCGTACACCCGCTCGACGTAGATCTGGTGCCACAGCGAGAACACCAGCAGCACCCAGATGTGCCGCCAGCTGACCTCAGGATCGCCCGCCCGGAATTGTTCCAGCAAGCCGAGCGCGGCCTGCCGGTCGATCCACTGGTCGGTGCGGGCCTCGCGGAGCAGCCGCTCCGCGTAGCCATACATCTCGCCCTTCAGCCAGAAGCCGATCGGCACCGGGAAGCCCAGCTTGGCCCGCTCCGCAGCGGCCTGCGGCAGCACCGAGCTCATCGCCTGGCGCAACGCTAGTTTCGTGGTCCCCGCCGCGATCTTCTCCTCGCGGGCCAGCCGGGACGCCACCCCCATCACCTCGCGGTCCAGGAACGGCACCCGCAGCTCCAGGCTGTGCGCCATCGTCATCCGGTCCGCCTTGACCAGGATGTCACCGTGCAGCCAGGTGTTGATGTCCACGAGTTGCATGGTGGACGTGTCGTCCAGGCCCGCCTCGGCCGCCTGCTGGTAGACCGGCGCGGTGACCGCGTAGACGCTGGACGCCGACGTCGCGGCCGGCCGGGCGACCAGATCGATCTGCGGCCCGGCGAACACGTGTGCGTTGCCGATGTAGCGCTCCCGCAGCGGGGTCGAGGTCCGCTCCAGGAACCCCTTCCCCTTGACCCCGGCCGGGATCATCGAGGCGGCCCGCTTCAGTGGCATCCGGGCCAGGTCAGGCAGCCGCTCCCCGGCCCGGACCACGCCCGGCTGGTGGTAGATCGCGTAGCCGCCGAACAGCTCGTCCGAGCCCTCCCCAGACAGCACCACCTTGACGTGCTTGCTGGCCTCCCGGGCGACAAACCACAGCGGCACCGCCGCCGCGTCCGCCATCGGGTCGTCCAGATGCCAGATGATCCGGGGCAGGTGGGTGAAGAACTCCTCGGCCGTAATTACGTATGGGATCGACTTCACCCCGAGCGCGGCCGCGGTCTCCTGGGCCCGGTCGATCTCGCTGTATCCCTCACGCTCGAAGCCGACGGTGAAAGTCAGCAGGTCGGGACGGTGTTCGGCAGCCAGCGCGCAGATCGCGGCCGAGTCGATGCCGCCGGACAGGAAGGCGCCGAGCGGCGCGTCACTGCGCAGGTGCACGGCGACCGAGTCGCGCATGGCGGCCAGGATCGCCTCGGCGCTGCCCGGGCTGGGCGCCGGCGCCGGCCGCAGGTCGGCCCGCCAGTACCGGTACACATCCACGGTGCCGCCCGGCCGGGCGATGATCGCGTGCCCGGGCGGCAGCACCCGGATCGGCGGGGTCAGCGCGTCAGGCGGCGGCACGTACTGGAACGCCAGGTAGCGGCGCAGCGCATCGCCGTCGAGCTGGCTCAGCTCACCGGAACTGGCCAGGCATTTGCGTTCCGAAGCGAACCGGAGCAGCCGACCGGTGCCGGTGGACCCGGGCGCCTCCCGGGCGTCCCCGGGGAACCCGCCCGCACCAGGCCCAGCTGGCCCGAGCCCATTCCCCGGTGCGCCCGGACTGGGGACGCCGGCCGCTGGACCCGCCGGGCCGCCGGGCTGCTGGCCCCGCCCAGCGGCATGCCGGCCGCCGCCGCGGCCCGCTGGCGTGCTAGCCACCGCAGGCCGGGCCGCCGCGCCACCCGCGTGCCGGCCACCCGAAGGCGGCGTGTCCCAGCCGCCCGAAGGCGGCGCGTCCCAGGCCGGCTGCTGAACCGGTCCGGCACTCCGCTGCCCTGGCTGCTCGGCCGCCCCACCTGGCCACGCCGGCTGCTCGGCCGCCCCACCTGGCCACGCCGGCTGCTCGGACGCCTCGCCCGGCCAGGCTGCCTGCTCGGCCGACCCACCAGGCCACGCCGGCTGCTGCGCCTGGCTCCCAGGCCAGCCCGGTTGCTGAGTCTCCGGGCCACCGGGCCAGCCCGGCTGCTCAGTCGCCCCGCCGGACCAGCCTTGCTGGCCTGCGGCACCCCCGGCCCAGTCCTGCGCCTGGGCCGGAGCCTGGTCGATCGTGTAGTAGAACGGCTTGATCCCGAACTGATCCCGGGCGCAGAACAGCTCCCGGGTCCAGGTGTCCCAGATGGCGAACGCGAACATGCCGCGCAGCCGGTGCACCACGTCCTTGCCGACCCGGGCGTACATCTCCAGCAGCACCTCGGAGTCCGAGGACGAGCGCAGCGCCACGCCCTGCTGCCGCAGTTCCTGGCCGAGCTCCAGGTAGTTGTAGATCTCGCCGTTGTAGACCATCCAGTAGCGGCCGTCCGCGGACCGCATCGGCTGATGCCCGCCCGGGGACAGGTCGATGATGGCCAGCCGCCGGAAGCCCAGCGCCACATCGGGGTCGGTGTAGAACCCTTCGTCGTCTGGGCCGCGGTGGCTGATCCGCTCAGTAGCGGTCTGCACCCAGCCCTGGTCCGGGTCGGCCTCGAGGGCGAGGGCCAGGCAGCCGACGATTCCGCACATGGATGTCCCCAACAAGAGTGTGGTCGGGTCGTTTCGGGCCCGATCCTATGTGGCCTCGTGCCGCCCGCGTGGCCGGGCCGCCGAGGTGGATACCGCAAAGCGGAGGAAAAACTCCCTGGCCGCGCTGGCTGGGCGGGCGGGCCCAGCTCACTCTCCGCGCCACACCGGAGGCCTTTTTTCACCGAACGCCAGTGCCCCCTCCATGGCGTCGGCCGAGCCGAAGACGGGCCCGGCGATCAAGCCCTGACGGGCGAAGGCTTCGCTGGCCGGCCAGTCCACCGACTCGGCGATGACCCGCTTGGTGGCGGCCAGGGCGAGCGGGGCGTTCTTGCTGATCTGGTCAGCCAGTTCGCGGGCCGCGGTGAGCGCCTCGCCGGCCGGCACCAGCCGGTTGATCAGCCCGGCCTGGTGCAGCTGGTCGGCGGACAGCCGCTGTCCAGTTAGCGCGATTTCCATAGCCAGGTGATAAGGGATCCGGCGGGGCAGCCGGAGCAGGCCGCCCGCCGCCGCGACCAGGCCGCGGGTCACTTCTGGCAGGCCAAAACTGGCGTCCTCGCTAGCGACGATCAGGTCGCAGGACAGCGCCACCTCGAAGCCGCCGGCCAGTGCGTAGCCCTCGACCGCGGCGATGACCGGCTTGGCCGGCGGGCGTTCCACGATCCCGGCGAAGCCGCGGCCACCCGTCGTCGGGTCCTCACCGGCCAGGAAGCCCTTGAGATCCATCCCCGCGCAGAACGTGCCGCCCGCCCCGGTCAGCACGATGACCTGGACGTCTTTGCGCTCGTCCAGCTCATCGAAGGTGGCCGCCAGGCTGGCCGCGACGGCTTGGTTGATGGCGTTGCGCGCCTGCGGCCGGTTGATCGTGACCACGGCCACGTGGTCGTCCACCGCGCACCGGACCACCGCCTCGGCATTGTCGGATCTCGGGGAGTTCGTCACGGGATTACCTTTCACGTGTGTTCCGGTAACGCATCTGCGAATTACTATCTCGTCCCCCGCCGGCCATGTTCATGCAGCTAGGCGCTCTAAGCGATCGCACCGACTGTTCTGCCCGGACAGAACTGGCGGGTAGGTATGGATGATTATCGGTACCCCGTGTAGTCTCCGAGCCGTGGAGGGATCCGCAACCCTCGCGCGAGCCTTAGGCCGGGCTCTGAGGGTTACTTTGTGCGTCTGCGGGGGGATCGCCGCAGCGCTCATCTTCGCATTCCTCCTTGTCGGCCGGGCCTCAGCCGCGACGGATCCAGGATCATCGGGTACCCCGGGGGCTTCCGGTGCCAGCGGCGCCGGGTCTGCGCTGAGCTCCCTGACCGGAACGGCCAGCGGTGCCGTGCAGAGCCTCACCCAGGCCAGCCCGCCGCCGTCCGGCTCGGCCCAGTCCGCTTCGACGCAGGCTAGCTCGTCGCAGCCCGCTTCGGTCCAGCCCGCCCCCACCCAGACCGCTCCGGTCCAGCCCGCCCCCACCCAGACCGCTCCGGTCCAGCCGAGCACCGCGCAGCCGGCCAGCCAGGCCGCCAGCTCGCCGCCCCCAGCCACGAGTGGCCTGGCCGGGGCCGTGAGCAGCGTCACCGGGACCGTCAGCAGCGCGACCCAGGGCCTCGGCAGCAGCCACGGGCCGTCGGCCCAGACCCAGCCCGCAGCATCCCAGCCGGCCGCGTCCCAGCCGGCCGCGTCCCAGCCAGCTGCGGCGCAGCCCGCCGGGAGCCAGGCCGCCAGCCAGCCAGCCGCCACCAACCCGGCGTCCCCGGTGGCCAGCGTCACCAGCACGGTCAGCCACCTCACGGCGAGCCCCCGCCGGCCGCGACCAGCGCCGCGTCCACCGTCACCGGCGCGCTGACTGGCAGCACCCAGACCACCCCGGCCCAGCCCGCTGCCACCCCGGCCGCCCCCGGGCCGAACCCAGCCAGCTCGCTGCCCGGTCTGACCGGCACGATCGCCAGCGTCACCAGCCCCACCCAGCCGACCGTGACCAGCGCGGTCGGCGCCGTCACGAAGACCGCGCTCCCCGCCGCCACCGGCAGCACCGGGTCCGCCCTCCCGGCCGTCACCAGCACGGTCAGCGGGATCACCGGCAGCACGCTCCCCACGGTTACCGGCACCGTCACCGGCGCCACCAAGTCCGTAGTCCCGGCGGTCACGAGCACCGCCACCGGCGCCACCAAGTCCGTGGTCCCCGCCGTCACGGGCACCGTGACCGGCGCTACCGGCTCGGTCCTCCCAACGGCCACGAGCACCGTCAGCGGCGTCACGGGCACGTCCTCCCCGCGGTCACCAGCACCGTCAGCGGCGTCACGGGTAGCGTCCTCCCGGCCGTCACCAGCACCCTGACCGGCGTCACCGGGTCGCGTCCTCCCCGCGGTCACCAGCACCGTCAGCGGCGTCACCGGGTCGGTCCTCCCGACGGCCACCGGCACCCTGACCGGCGTGACGGGCTAGCGTCCTCCCCGCGGTCACGAGCACCGCTCACCGGCGTCACCGGCTCGGTCCTCCCGGCCGTCACGAGCACCCTCACCGGCGTGACCGGCAGCGTCCTCCCCGCCGTCACGAGCACCCTCACCGGCGTGACGGGCAGCGTCCTCCCGGCCGTCACGAGCACCCTCACCGGCGTCACCGGCTCGGTCCTCCCAGCGGTCACCAGCACCGTCACCGGCGTGACGAGTAGCGTCCTCCCCGCGGTCACCAGCACGGTGACCGGCGTGACGGGCAGCGTCCTCCCCGCGGTCACCAGCACGGTGACCGGCGTCACCGGGGCCGTCCTCCCGGCCGTCACCAGCACCGTCACCGGCGTCACCGGCTCGGTCCTCCCGGCCGTCACCAGCACGGTCACTGGGGTCACCTCAGGCGTGCTCCCCGGCGGCACGAGCAGCGGGACCGGGAGCACCGGGACCGTGGTCCCCAATCCGGCTATCCCAGCCGGGCCGAGCGGCTCAGGCGCGACCTCGGCGCTGCACACCGGAACCGGTTCGGCAGCGGCTGCACTGACCGCCGGCCTGGCCGGCGGTCTGCGTTCGCTGTCCGCGCCGCTGGGTGACGGCAGCACACCGGCGTCGCCGGCCTCGACCCTGCCCCGGCTGCCAGCCAGCCCGGGCGGCGGCGCGACCGGCAGCGGGGCGGCCGGCGGAACTGTCGGCGGGGGCAGCGGTGGCGGGCTGCAGGCCGGCCTCAGCGCGGCGCTGATCACACTGCTCACCCTGGTTTTGCTGCGGCTGGCCCGGCGGGCCGCCGCGAAGTCGATCTGGCGGTCTTACCTGCCCGAGGTACCGCCCGCGTAAGTCCTTTCCTTCCCAACCGGCCCGTCCCTTCGGCGTCCGGACCTGCAGCGTTCGGCGCTGATCCCCTTGGAAGGAAAGTGAAAGCATCATGCGTACGTGGACTAAGTCCGCGTGCGTGATGCTCGCCTGGAGCATTCTGCCGATCATCCTGATTGCGATCGGCAGCACGGGATCCGTGCATCCAGCCCACGCGAGCGCACGCACCGCAAGCAGTACCGAGGTCACCCTCACCAGCCTGCAGAGCGCCCCTGCGGCGCCAGTGACCGCGGCCAGGCCGCCGGTCACCAAGTACGTCGTGCAGTCCGGCGACACCCTGTCCAGCATCGCCGCCCGGTTCGCCGTGCACGGCGGCTGGCCGGCCCTGTATGCCGCCAACCGGCGGGCCGTCGGCCCCGACCCGAACACGATCCGCCCTGGCACCGTGCTCCGGCTGCCTAGCCGGGCGCTGCCGACCCGCTACACCATCGCGCCCGGAGACACGTTGTCCGGCATCGCGGCCCGGCTGGCGCTGCCTGGCGGCTGGCTGGCCCTGTACGAGGCCAACTGGCAGGCCGTCGGCCCCGACCCGAACACGATCCGCCCCGGCACCGTGCTGACCATCCCGAGCCCGGCGGCCAGCACATCGCCCAGCAGCAGGCCAGGCCCGGCCGCCAAGCCACGCCCGGCCAGCCGGCCGCACCCGGCCAGCCAGGCCGCACCCGGCGTCACCGCCACCAGCCCCGGCAGGGAGCGCGCACCACGCCGCGCCGAGAACACTGCAGGCGCCGGACCTCAGCGGCATGCCCGCCTGGCTCAAGGCCCTGCTGCTGGCGGTTGCCCTGCTGATCGGCCTGACCTTCCTGGCTGAGGCACTGATGACGCTGCGCCGCCAGCATGCCGAAGGGGACGCTGCCGCCGGACCTCCGATTACCGGCCGGCCGCCGGGCGCGGTACCGCCGAGCCCGGAACGGCCCGCTATCGTCCTCGCCGACCACGACCGGCTCGTGGTGACGTGCGACAAGCAGGCGGCCCGGGTCTTCGTGCTGCGGCCTCCTGGTGAGGATCCCCGGGCCATCCTGCGGGTCGCCCGGCTGGTGCTGCCGGAGGGCCCATATGGCGAGCTGGCCAAGCAGCTCGGGGTACCGGCCGTGGGTTCGGTGGAGTAGCGGTGCGCGGGCAACTGGGCCGGGCTGGACGCCTGGCCCAGCCGGCGCAGCCGCGGCAGGCGGCCGGCCCGGGGCCGCCCGGCACGGGGCTAGCGGTCGGTCGGCTCCGGCGCATCCCGGTGGCGCAGCGACTCGACGAGCGCGGCCACGTGCCGCCGGTCTTCCGGGGTCAGCTCGTCGATGCTGGCGATAAGGAGTTCCCGCTCCGGGTCGCCTGGCTGCGCCGGGGTGGCCGGGACGTCGTCGTAGTAGTGCAGCCCGGTGGACTCCGCGGCGGCGGTGCGGATCGCGGCGACGGGGAGGTCGAGGCCCCGGGCCAGCCCATCCAACGTGGCTGGGCGGGGGGGCCGGGCCAGATTCCTCGTCATCGCCAGCGTGTAAACGGTGGACCGGGGCAGGCCGCCGCGCCGAGCCACGTCGCCGTAGGACAAGCCACGTTCGCGCAGCCGGTCCAGGATCAGGCGCTGCAGAGGGTTGGTGCCAGGCTCCATCGCTGCGGCGGCCATGCGCGGGCGGCCCTGAGCGGGACCGTGCTCGTCGCCTACCGCATCCGCCACCATGACCAGCCTAGCCGTCTCTGTCCGTCGGGTTTCGGTCGCGATCCGCAGTTCTTGCCTTACTCACCGGTAAAGATTACTGTACGGTCATGGCCGAACGATATGTACGGCAGAAAGCGTACATCAGGTTCGGGCCCGTCACCACAGGGGTGCCGGGCGGTCCCTGCGACCCGAGCGCCCGCGAACGCGGGCACCCTGATCTGCCCGACCGAGGCCGATCACTCCAAGAGGAGGCTCCATGTCTACCCGACCTGCCGTGACCATGCAGGACCTCGAGCTCGAGCACGCCGAACTGCTGCCGAGCCGGGAAACGCTCTGGGTGTGCCACCCGAAGACCAGCGGCGGCTCCAGCTCCAGCTCCGTCTTCATCCAGAACGGCTACGGCAACACGGCGCAGTCCGGCGTGCTGAACGTGGCCATCGCCAACGGCAGCCTGAACAACATCCTCAGCCTCGGCTCGGGCAACGTCGGCCTGTAGCTGTAGGCCCCGAACCGAATGCCCCCCGCGGTGCGATTCGGAGGGGAATTGCGCAGTGGGAGGGAAGGGCCGCCTGGGGCTCCCAGGCGGCCCTTTCCCTATGTCTGGGAGGAGCAGCGGGATGACCATAGCCACCGGGCGTGAGCCCGCCGAGCACACGCCAGCCGTGCCGTCCCGGGCCGAGGTGGCCCAGCCCGCCGCGGTGCCCCGGCTGGCCGACGGCGTCGAACTCCTCGGCGAATACCAGAACTCCGGCTACCGGCAGCCGCCGTCGCTGGTGCGCCGGGCCGACGGCCAGGTCATCCAGATGTCCCGGCTGCTGTACCAGGTAACCTGCCGGATCGACGGCTCACGCGACGCGGCCGCCATCGCCGAGCTGGTCAGCGCCGACATCGGCCGGACGCTCACCGCTGACCAGGTCAGCCAGGTCGTCGCGGTCAAGCTGATCCCGCTGGGCATCGCGGCCAGGCCCGGCCGCCCGGCCACCGCGCCGACGGCCAACCCGCTGCTCGCCCTGCGCGCCCGGAGCACACTGCTGCCGGAGCCGGTGGCGAATGTGGCCGGCACCCTGCTCCGGCCGCTGTTCCGGCTGCCCCTGGTCATCGCCGTGGTCGGCAGCGTGCTGGCGCTGGACTACTGGCTGTTCTTCAGCCACGGTCTGGGCGGCGGGCTCGCTCAGGTGCTGCGCGACCCGGTGGACCTGCTCCTGGTGGTCGGCCTGACCGTGATCTCGGCCGCGTTCCACGAGTGCGGGCACGCGACCGGCTGCCGCTACGGCGGTGCCCGGCCCGGCCGGATCGGCGTCGGCATCTACCTGATCTGGCCGTCGTTCTTCACCAACGTCACCGACTCGTACCGGCTCAGCCGGGCCGGGCGGCTGCGTACCGACCTCGGTGGGCTCTATTTCAACCTGGTCTTCATGCTGGCGCTGGCCGGCCTCTACGTGGTCACCTCAGCGCAGGTCCTGCTCCTGGTCATCGCGATCACGCACCTGGAGATGCTGGAGCAACTGCTCCCGTTCGTCCGCTTCGACGGCTACTTCATCCTCAGCGACCTGGTCGGCGTGCCAGACCTGTTCGCCCGGGTCAGCCCCATCCTGCGCGGCGCGCTGTCGAGGGGCCCGCGGGACCCACGGGTGGCCGGCCTCCGCCGCCGCGCCCGGATCGTCGTGACCGGCTGGGTGCTGTGCGTCATCCCGCTGCTCACGGTCGGCCTGGGCTACCTGCTGCTGCACCTGCCCCAGATCAACCGCGCGCTGTGGCAGTCCGGGAGCCGGCAGGCGCACCTGCTGGCCACCGCGCTGGACGGGCACCGTTACCCGATGGCCGCCATCGACGGGCTGAGCATCGCCCTGATCGCCCTGTCGCTGGCCGGCTCGCTGTACATCCTTACCGGGCTGGCCCGGCGGGCCGTGATCACCGGCCTGCGCTGGTCAGCCGGGCGCCCCACCCGCGGCGTGCTGGCCGCTGTGGCCGGCCTGGCGGGCCTGGCGGCGCTGGCCGCCACCTGGACCGTGCAAGGCCAGTTCCACGGCTGGTGACCCGGCCAGCTACTTGGGCTGGAAACGGATCCCGCCGTCGAACCGGATGACCTCGGCGTTCATATAGTCGTTCTCGATCAGCGCCTGGACCAGCTGGGCGAACTCGTCGCTGGTCCCCATCCGCTTCGGGAACACTACGGGCGCGGCCAGCTTGGCCTTCCACTCGTCGCTGGTCGGGCCGGTCCCGTAGATCGGGGTGTCGATGATGCCTGGGCAGATGGTGTTCACCCGCACGCCGATGGCGGCCAGATCGCGGGCGGCCGGCACGGTCATCCCGATGATCCCGCCCTTGGAAGCAGAGTAGGCGATCTGGCCGGTCTGCCCCTCCAGGCCCGCCACGGACGCGGTATTGATGACCACGCCGCGCTGGTTGTCCGCGTCGGCGGGCTCGGTCTGCGCGATGGCCGCGCTGGCGATCCGCATCAGGTTAAACGTGCCGATCAAGTTGATGTCGATGACCTTGCGGAACGACGCGAGATCGTGTGGGGTCCCGTCCCGGCCGACGGTCCGCGCGGCCCATCCGATGCCAGCGCAGTTCACCACGATCCGCAGCGGCACGCCCTGCGACGTGGCCGCCTGCACCGCCGCGGTGACCGAGTTCTCGTCGGCCACGTCGGTCTTCACGAACAGGCCACCGGTAGCCTCGGCCACCGCCTTGCCCTGTTCCTCGCTGAGGTCGGCGACGACCGGCTTGACACCCGCGGCCGCAAGCCTGCGGGCCACCGCCGCGCCAAGGCCGCTGGCCGCACCGGAGATGATCGCTGCGGTTCCGTTCAGTTTCATGGCCGGGAGCATACTTCGCGCCGTCCCGCCCTAACCGAACCGGGTTCGGATTGACCTCTTGGTCAGCCGTCCAGACGCTGTGTCGGTGCCTCCGTCTACGATCAGGATCGTTGGCACTCGCCTGCGGAGCCGGCGGGGATGGGGCGGGCCAGCGGCAGATAGAGGAGCAGTCGGTGACGAAATTCCGGGCCAACCCGTGGGCGGTATTGCTGGTCGTATCCCTCGGGTTCTTCATGACCTTGCTGGACCTGACGATCGTGAACATCGCGATCCCGAACATGATCACCAGACTGCACGCCTCGCTGGACGACATCCTCTGGGTCATCAACGCCTACGCACTGGTGCTCGCGGTCCTGGTGATCACGGCGGGGCGGCTCGGCGACCTGATCGGCCCGCGGATCATGTTCGCCCTCGGCATCGGCGTGTTCACCGCCGCCTCCGCGGCCTGCGGCCTGGCCCCGAGCGCGGGCTGGCTGATCGGGTTCCGCGCCGTGCAGGGCCTCGGTGCCGCCATGCTGATGCCGCAGACGCTGACCATCATCACGAACACGTTCCCGGCGGACCGCCGCGGCGCGGCGTTCGGCGTCTGGGGCGCGGTAGCCGGGGTGGCCACGATCGCCGGGCCGACCCTGGGCGGCCTGCTGGTGACCGCGTTCGACTGGCGCTATATCTTCTTCGTCAACCTGCCCTTCGGCATCGCCTGCCTAATCCTGACCTTCTTCATCATCCCTGACCTGCGGCCCGGCCGGCGGCACCGGATCGACGTGCCCGGCGTGGTGCTGGCCAGCGCGGCCCTGCTGGCCATCTGCTACGGCCTGGTCGAGGGGCAGAAGTACAACTGGGGGACGATCACCGGGTTCATCAGCATCCCACTGGTGTTCGTGGTCGGCATCGTGCTGCTGGCCGGGTTCCTGCTGCTGCAGTGGCGGACCCAGGACCGTGAGCCACTGGTGCCGTTCGCGCTGTTCAAGGACCGGAACTACTCGGTGGTGAACTGGGTGTCCGGCACGCTGTCCATCGGCATGATGGGCATCTTCCTGCCGTTCACCATCTACCTGCAGTCGGTGCTCGGCTTCTCCGCCCTGAAGGCGGGCCTGACCATGGCGCCGGCCTCGGTGCTGTCGATGTTCATCGCCCCGGTGGCCGGCCGGTTCACCGACCGGATCGGCGGCAAGTACATCCTGATGTCCGGGCTGGCGCTGTTCGGCGCCGGGATGGGCTGGGTGGCGCTGGAGGCCACCACCACCTCGACCTGGTACGCGTTCCTGCCCGCACTGATCGTGGCCGGGATCGGGATGGGCTGCATCTTCGCGCCGATGGTGACGGTGGCCATGCGGAACATCGACCCGCGGATGGCCGGGGCCGCCTCCGGGGTGCTGAACACGGTCCGGCAGTGCGGGCTGGTCATCGGCACCGCGGCGGTCGGTGCGCTGCTGCAGAACCGGCTGGTCTCGGCGATGCACGCGCAGGCCATCACCCGCTCCGCCGCGCTGCCCGCCCGGGTGCGCGGCCCGTTCATCGCCCAGATCCAGCATTCGGCCAGCAACGGCATCCAGGTCGGGGCGGGCCAGAACGGCGGCAGTTCAGTGGTGCCCGGGCTGCCGGCCCGGCTGGCCGCGGAACTCGCGCGGATCGGTCATGACGTTTTCACCTTCGGTTACGTCACGGCCATGCGCTCGACCATGCTGTTCCCGGTCATCCTGCTGGCCATCGCCGCGCTCAGCTGCCTGCTGCTCAGGGAGGGGCGCAAGACGGCCGAGGAGGTCGTGCCCGACCTGCCCGCGGGTGAGCGCACCCGCGCCTGAACCCGGGCCGAACGCCCCGCCTGCGGGCCAGGTAAGCCCGCAGGCGGGGCGGCCCCGCACTGGCGGGCCAGCCTCGGCTGGCCCGCAGCCGACGGGGCCCCCGGTTAGCTCGCGGGCTCGAAGACCGCGGGCGACCACAGGCCGGGGAGTTCCTCCGCCTCAGGCTCGAACGGGAACCGCGCCGCGAACGCGGGCTCCAGGTCTGAGATCCAGGTGGCGTCCGGGTTGTACCGGGCGAAGAACGGCTTGCCGACCAGGCTCGGGTCGCGTGCCTGGATCATGTGCAGGACATACACCTGCTGACCGGCGACCTCAGCGATTCCGTCGATGCACACCTTGCCCGGAGTGGCCGACATGGACGGCCCGCGCACCGTCCGGCACAGCCCGGACACCTGCCGGTAAGCCCGGCGGAAGATGCTGTAACCGCAGGCCAGCGGCACCGCGAAGTAGTCCTGCGGCCCGGTGTCCCGCTCCACGAACATGTAGTACGGCACCATGCCAAGGCGGACCTGGGCCCGCCACATCGCGGCCCAGGTGGCCGGGTCATCGTTGATCGTCCTGATCAGCGGGGCCTGGGTGCGGATCACGCCGCCGGCCGACCGGATCCGGCGCACCGCCTCGGCCACCAGTGGCGGCTCCAGCTCCCTCGGGTGGGAGAAATGCGCCATGAACGCCAGTGCCCGGCCGGACGCCACCACCTGCTCGAAGAGCCGCAGGGTGTCGTCGGTGTCCGGGTCGGTGACGAACCGCTGTGGCCAGTAAGCCAAGGCCTTGCTGCCGATCCGGATCGACTCGATGTGCTCCATGCCCGGGGCCAGCAGCGGCTCGATGTACCGGCGCAACACCGCCGCGCCCATGATCATCGGGTCCCCGCCGGTGATCAGCACGCTGGTTACCTCGCGGTGCTGCCGCAGGTAGTGCATCACCCGGTTGACGTCGGTGGTGGCCATCTTGAGCTCAGGCTCGTCCACGAACTGGGCCCACCGGAAGCAGTACGCGCAGTAGGCGTGACAGGTCTGCCCCTGCTTCGGGAAGATCAGCACCGTCTCGGG
This sequence comes from uncultured Actinomycetes bacterium, assembly GCA_963832095.1. Lineage (GTDB taxonomy): Bacteria > Actinomycetota > Actinomycetes > Streptosporangiales > Streptosporangiaceae > RYN-230. The sequence goes on along the minus strand of CAWHSW010000020.1, from coordinate 118,653 downwards.
GTACTTGTGCTGAACCCCGGGCAGCGGCTCATCGCCCAGGTCGGGGATATTCAGCGCCAGTTGCCCAGCGGGGTGCGGGTTGAGCCGCATCCGGACCTCATGCGCCGCCGCCTTGATCTCCGGCTCGGCCGCGCCCCGGGCCAGCAGGGCGGAGATGTGCTGCACGTCGGCCGCGGGCAGCATGTCAGCCTGCGGAAATACCAGCCGGTAGATCGGGTCATCAGGCGCCGCGGCCCAGTCGATGAGCTCCTCGACGACGTATGAGTTGGTGCGAAAGGGCAGCACCGCCCCGACGGCCCGTACCGCCAGCCGGTCCGCGGCGCCGAGACCGGCCCGCGCGGTCAGGGTGTCCAGGTGTTTTGCGGTGTACGCGCGGAACCGCCGTCCCGCCGCCGGTGCCGCCGGCACTGTCTGCCGAATCCCAGTCACGCGTCTCCCTCCGGTCGGTCGCGCCCCTGGCGGCCCTGCCAGGGCACACGGATCGTTCAGGCCGGCGGCTGCGATCTGCGCGCCGCGGTCACCTCCTCAGACGCTCCAGGCAGGATTAACCCCACTAGTTAAGACTCAATACAAGGAGATCACGTTGAGGAAACACTGAAGCGGCGTTGACGGTTCGCTCGTTACGCCCCGTCAGTCAACTGCGCGCCCGGTGTCCGCTAGCCGTGACTCCACCTCGGCACGACCAGGGATGCGCGGAGCGCTTCTTCGCCCGGTTGCCCGCTCGCCAGCCCAGATCGTGCCAGATGGTTACCCGGTAGGCCCATCATCAATCATGTTGAGTCTGCCATCAACCCATAACTACCCTTATGCACCCTTAAACATCATTTGTGCCACCGGTCCCGGCCCGCTGCGGCGGTGTATGGAATGTGTGCCACCGGTCCCGGACCGCCCCGGCGCGGCGGTGTATGGAATGCGCGCCACCGGTCCGGGGCCGCTGCGCCGCGGCGGTGTACGGCCGCGCTGCGGCGGTGTATGCCGCGTTCCCGGCGGACCGGGCTCGCCAGGGCAGCGGTGCGGGCGGTGCGCGGCAGTGAGAAGCTTGGGCCCATGCTGGTCATTCGACGCACCTTGCCCGCCTGCCTGGTACCGGCAGGCTGGCCCAGCCCGCCGCCAGCGGGCTGACCGGGCTCCCGGAACCTCGCATGATCCTGGACGCGCCGGGCCCGGCCCCGGACCGGGCCGCCATCGTGGTCGACGCGATGGGCGGTGATCACGGCCCGGCGCAGGTGGTCGCCGGGGTGGCGGCCGCCGCCGCCGCGCTGCGGGCCCCGATCATCCTGACTGGCCAGCCCGCCGAGCTGCAGCCGCTGCTGGCCGAGCACCAGGAGGTGGCCGGGCTGCTCCAGCTGGTCCCGGCCGACGACGCGATCGCCATGAACGAAGGGGCGCTGGCCAGCTGGCGCCGCCCCCGCTCGAGTGTGGCCGTGGCCTGCCAGGTGATCCGGCGCGGCCAGGCCGCGGCACTGGTATCGGCCGGGTCGACCGGCGGCATCGTGGCCACCGCCCGGCTCCGGCTGCGGTCGGTGCCCGGGCTGCTCCGGCCCGGCCTGGCCGTGGCGCTGCCGACCAGCCCCAAGCCCACCCTGCTGGTCGACGCGGGTGCCATCGCCGACCCGAAGCCGGAGGCGCTGCTGCAGTTCGCGCAGCTGGGCGTGGCCTACGCCCAGATCGCCTACGGCATCGCCGAGCCAAGGGTCGGGCTGCTCAACATCGGCACCGAGCCCGGGAAGGGTAACAAGCTGATCCGGCGCGCCTACGAGCTACTGAACGCGCCGCCGCCGCACGGTGCGCTGCCGATCACGTTCGCGGGCAACGTGGAGGGCGGCGACCTGCTGGCCGGCCGGGTGGACGTGATCGTGACCGACGGCTTCACCGGGAACGTCGCGCTAAAGACGCTGGAGGGCGCCATCGGGTTCGCCGCCGACCAGCTGCGCTCGGCGCTGGCGGGCTCGCGGGCCGCCCGGGTCGGCGCGGTGCTGCAGCGCCGGGCGTTCCGCGAGCTGCGCGGCCGGATGGACGCGGAAAGCTACGGCGGCGCGGCGCTGCTCGGCCTGGAAGGCACCGTGGTGATCGCGCACGGCGCATCCACCGCGCGCGGCATCACCTCGGCCTGCCTGCTCGCCGCGGACCTGAGCAAGGGCCAGATCACCGAGAAGATCCGGGCCCGGCTCGGGCACAGCCGCGGCGCGCACTTCCTGCGCCGCAGCTGACCACCCGCGGCGCTGCGCGGCGAATTCGCTCGACACGCCTCGCTACGCTTTACACATGGCTGATCCCAGGGAAGTGCTCGCGCGGCGGGTGCAGGACGCGCTCGGCGCCGCGTTCGGCACGGAATACGCGGCGGCCGACCCGGTGATCCGGCCGTCCTCGTTCGCCGACTTCCAGTCCAACGCGGCGCTGCCGCTGGCTAAGAAGCTGGGGCGGCCGCCCCGGGACATCGCCACGGAGATCATCGGCCACCTGGACCTGACCGGGGTGGCCGAGCCGCCGCAGGTCAGCGGGCCCGGCTTCATCAACCTCACGCTGATTCCCGAGTGGATCGCGGCCCAGGCCAGCAGCGAGCTGACCGACCCGAGGCTGGGCACCCCGGCCGCCGACCCGGCGCAGCGGATCGTGGTCGAGTACTCCTCGCCGAACGTGGCCAAGGAAATGCACGTCGGCCACTTGCGCACCACGATCGTCGGGGACGCGCTGGCCCGGATCCTGGACTTCGCCGGTCACGACGTTATCAAGGACAATCATCTCGGCGACTGGGGCACCCAGTTCGGCATGCTGATCGAGCACCTGCTCGACGTGGGCGAGGATTCGGCTGAGGCCGCCCTGCTGCACACCAACCCGAACGCGTTCTACCAGGACGCGCGGAGCAAGTTCGACGGCGACCCGGCGTTCACCGAGCGGGCCCGGCAGCGGGTGGTGCTGCTGCAGGGCGGCGACCCGGAGACGCTCCGGCTGTGGCAGCACCTGGTCGACCTGTCCCTGGACTACCTGCACCAGATCTACCGGCAGCTGCACGTGACGCTCACCGACGCGGACATCCGCGGCGAGAGCTTCTACAACGCCATGCTGGCCGAGGTCTGCGCCGAACTGGAGGCCAGCGGTGTCGCGGTGATCAGTGACGGCGCGCTGTGCGCCTTCCCGCCCGGGTTCACCGGGCGGAACGGCGAGCCATTGCCGCTGATCATCAGGAAGAGCGACGGCGGCTACAACTACGCCACCTCCGACCTGGCCACGATCCGGTACCGGGTCCGGGACCTGCACGTGGACCGGGCCATCTATGTGGTGGGCTCGGCCCAGGCGCTGCACTTCAAGATGGTGTTCGCGGTGGCCCGGCAGGCGGGCTGGATACCGGCGGGCACCCGGTTCGAGCACGCCCAGATCGGCAACGTGCTCGGCACCGACGGGAAGATCCTGCGTACCCGGGCCGGCGACACGATCAAGCTCGGCGACCTGCTCACCGAGGGCGTCGAGCGGGCCAGGACGGTCGTCGACGAGCTGGGCACCAGCCCGGACCTCAGCGAAGCCGAGCGGGCGGCCATCGCCGAGGCGGTCGGCGTGGGCGCGATCAAGTACGCCGACCTGTCCACCGCCCGGGACAGCGAGTATGTCTTCGACTGGGACCGGATGATCTCGTTCAAGGGCAACACCGGGCCCTACCTGCAGTACGCGAGCGCCCGGATCCGGTCCATCTTCCGCAAGGCCGGGATCGACCCGGCGGCCGCGGCCGGGCCGGTCAAGCTGGCCGAACCGGCGGAACGGGCGCTGGCGCTGCGGCTGCTCGGCTTCGGCGCGGCCATCCGGCAGGCCGGGGAGAACGCGGAACCGCATCTGCTGGCCGGCTTCCTGTTCGAGGTGGCCAGTTCGTTCACCACGTTCTACGAGCAGTGCCCGGTGCTGAACGCGCCCGGCCCGGTGCGGGACAGCAGGCTGGCGCTGGCCGCGCTCACCCTGCGGGTGCTGGACACCGGGCTCGGTCTGCTCGGCATCCCGGTTCCCGAGCGGATGTAGCGCAGCCCACGGCAAGCCCGCAGCCCTGTCCCAGCGAAATCCCAGGCTTCGCGCGCTAATGTCCCAGCCCGGCCCGGAAAGCTCGGGGCCATGGACAACATGTACCCGCCTACCGGTGACGGCGACCCGCAGGATTCCCGCCGCACCGATCAGTTCTGGACTTCGCATCCCGGGCCGGCCGGCGGCAACCCGCAGGACCCCGCGGGCCCGCCGCAGCCGAGTCACCTGGAACAGCACTACACCAGGGACCGCCGGCACGCATTGCGCTGGACCGTCGGGCTGGGCCTGGCCCTGGTGCTGGCGGCCGGCGGCGTGATCGCCGGGGTGTCGCTGGCCAGCCACCCACCAACCAGCAACTTCTCGCAGGCCAGCGACAGCACCGCGGCGCACAGTGGTACCGGCAGCAGTGGCACGGCTGCGGCCGGCCAGCCGCAGTCCCAGGCGGCCGCGCTGAGCAGCGTGCTGAACGCGGCCGGCACATCAGGCGCGCTGACCCTCAGCTCAGCCCCCGCCGCGACGGGCGGCACGGCCAAGGCCGCAGCCAAGCCCGCCGTCAAGGCCGTCGCCGCGGCCAAGATCCGTGCTTGCCGTCGGGCGCTGGCCGCGCTCCGCGCGGCGCGGCGGTCCGGCCACCCGGCGCGGATCAAGGCGGCGCGGGCGGCCGTCATCGCACGCTGCCACGGCCTGCTGCGGCGGCACCGCCTGTTCCGGTTCGTGCTGCTGCGCGGCGTCGTCGGGCAGTTCACCTTCCGCACCAAGCAGGGCACCCTGCGCACGCTGGCCTTCGAGCGCGGCGTGATCAAGTCGGTGAGCGGCAGCGCCATCGTGGTCCGCACCGTGACCGGCATCACCGAGACCTGGCACCTGGTCGGCAACACGGTGGTCCGCGAGCACGGCAAGAAGACCTCGCGCGGCGCGCTGACCAGCGGCGAGCCGGTGTGGGTCGGCGGCCCGGTGATCTCCGGGGCCAGGGACGCACGGCTCATCGTGATCCGGCCACCCTCGGCACCCCACGCCGCCACGCCAGCGCCGTCAGCATCCGGCAGCTGATTGGCGCTGATTACCGGCTCCCGCAGGCTCGCCACCTGCGGGAGCCGGTAGCCTATGCTGGCCCTCCGGCCGCCCGTGCCACCCCCAGGTGATGACAGACAACGACCGCATTCCGCAGGTGCTCGTCGTGGACGACGAGCCGAACATCCGTGAGCTGGTTCAGGTCGCGCTGAAGTTCCACGGCTGTGCGGTGAGCACCGCGGCCAGCGGCAAGGATGCCCTGCGGCAGGCCGAATCGGTCCGGCCGGACCTCATCGTGCTCGACGTCATGCTGCCTGACCTGGACGGGTTCGAGGTATGCCGGCGGCTGCGCGCGGCGGGCAACGAGGTGCCGGTGATCTTCCTGACCGCCCGGGACACCTCCTCCGACCAGGTGACCGGGCTGGCTCTGGGCGGCGACGACTACGTGACCAAGCCGTTCTCGGTGGAGGCCCTGGTGGCCCGGGTGCGGGCGGTGCTCCGCCGCGCCTCCCGGGCCACCGCCGGTGCCAACGAGGAGCTCAGCACGTTGCGGGCCGGCGACCTGGAACTGGACGAGTCGCGCTGGACCGTGCACCGGGCCGGCGTCCCGGTCGAGCTGTCCCCGACCGAGTTCCGGCTGCTCGCCTACCTGATGCGGCACCAGGGCCGGGTGCTCACCCGGGCTCAGCTGCTGGAGAACGTATGGGGCTGGGATTACGCCGGGCAGTCGCAGATCGTCGAGACTTACGTCAGCTACCTGCGGCACAAGCTCGACCCGCTAGGGCCGCCGCTGATTCACACCCAGCGCGGCATCGGCTACAGCCTGCGGCCGGCCGGCGCTGGGCCGGGGGGATGACCGGCTCGGGGCGGCTGTCCCTGCGCTCCCGCCTGCTCGTCCTGCTCATCGCGGTCACCGCGGCGTTCTTGCTGGTCATGGGCGTGGTCAGCACGTTCGTGCTGAGCAAGCGGCTGGGCGGCCAATTCGACGGGGAACTGCTGGCCGCCGCGCAGCACAAGCCGCAGCAGATCGCCAGCAACCCAGGTGACTACGTAGCCGTCGAGGTCACCTTCCCGCCGCTGGCCGTGCAGCCGCTGACCGGCACCGGCGCGGCCACCGCGGAACTGGTCGACGCCGTGCGCAGCATGATCGCCACCCACAGCGCCCGGCACTTCCTGGGCGACCATCCGTTCGGCGTGCCGCGGATGGACGGCGGGCCGCGGCTGCGGGCCGTCGGCGTGGTGCTGCACGGCGGTGGCGGTGTCAGTGGCGGTGCCGGGACGCACGCGGTCATGTTCGTCGCCCGGCCCATCGACGCCATCACCGACCAGGTCCGGAGCATCGTGCTCACCGAGCTGATCACCGGCGGGGCGCTGATCCTGCTGCTGGCGGCGGGCGGGCGGTGGCTGATCGGGCGTGGCCTGGCCCCGCTGGGCCAGATGGCGGGCACCGCGCAGCGGATCACCACCCAGGGCGATCTGACCGCGCGGATGCCGGATGACGACGACAGCACCGAGGTGGGCCGGCTCGGCGGGGCGATCAACACCATGCTGGACCGGATCCAGCAGGCGTTCGGCGCCCGGCTGCGCTCCGAGCATAAGGTCCGGCAGTTCGCCGCGGACGCCTCGCACGAGCTGCGCACTCCGCTGACCACCATCCGCGGCTATGCCGAGCTGTACCGCCAGGGCGCGCTCGGCCCGGATCAGCTGCCGAACGCCATGCGCCGCATCGAGCAGGAGGCCGAGCGGATGAGCACGCTGGTGGCGGAACTGCTCGAACTGGCCCGGCTGGACCGCACCTCGTCGCTGGACCTGGCCGAGACCGATCTGGCCGGGCTGGTCCGCGACGCGGCCGCCGACGCGTCGGCGGTGGAGCCGGGCCGGCCGGTCCAGGCGGAGACGCCGGCCCGGCTGATCGCGATGGTGGATGAGGCCCGGATCCGGCAGGTGCTGGCCAACCTGCTGGGTAACGTGCGGGAGCACACCCCGCCGGGCACCCCGGTCGCGGTCCGGCTGGCGCCGGTGCGCGGCGGCGTGGTGCTCGAGGTGGCCGACGCCGGGCCGGGCATGTCCGAGCTGGACGCGGCCCAGGCGTTCGACCGGTTCCACCGCGGTTCGGACCGGGCTGGCGGAGCGGACGGCGGCTCGGTCGCGGGCAGCGGCCTGGGCTTGTCCATCGTGCAGGCCATCGCGGCCGCGCACGGCGGCCAGGCCGCGCTCGAGTCGTGGCCCGGCCAGGGCACCCGGGTCCGCATCTTCCTGCCCACCGCGCCCGAGGTCACGCCGCATCCGCCGGGACCGGCAGATGCTCGAACAGGTAGTAGACGCCGAGCAGGCCGTACAGAATGAGCGCGGCCACCGGCAGCCCGAACGCGGCCAGCACCGTCCCGGCCACGTACCCGAGCAGCCCGCCGGTAAAGCCGGGGATGGACCGGCGCAGCGCCTGCGGCTCGACCCGGCCGCCCAGCTTGGCCGCGTGGGTGACCACGTATACCCACAGCCCAGCGAAGCCCAGCGAGATCAGGATCATGACCAGGCCGTAGGTGACGGCGGCGGGCGCGCCGCCGGAGTGCTGCAACTGCTTGGCCACCAGGGCGGTGGGCCACGGGATCGCGACGATACCGAGCAGCAGGAGCAGGTTGAGCGCCAGCACCGGCCGGTCCACCCGGGTGATGTGGGCGAACATCGTGTGGTGGTTCATCCACATGATCCCGATGGTCAGGAAGCTGACCACGTACGCGAAGTAGCTCGGCCAGGCTCTGGTCAGGTCGTGATAGTGCAGCACCGGTGGGTTGATCTCGAGCAGGTTGAACACCAGCACCGTGATGGCAACGGCAAAGACCCCATCACTGAACGCCTCTGCCCGCCTGGTGTCCATGCCCCGCTACTCAGCCATCGGCGTCCGGGGTGGCGCCGGCGGCGCCGGCCTGGCCGCCTTCGTCCTGGGCCGCGGCCGGGGCCGGGACCGGGGTGGCCACCGAGCGGGCCAGCAACTGGGCCACGTCCACCACTTCCAGGCTGTCCTTGGCTTCGCCGCTGGCCTTCTTAGCCGCCACCGCGTCGCCCAGCATGACCAGGCAGTACGGGCAGCCAGTGGAGATGGTGTCCGGGCTGGTGGTCAGCGCCTCATCGATCCGCTCGGTGTTGATCCGCTTGCCGATGCGCTCTTCCATCCACATCCGGGCGCCGCCCGCACCGCAGCAGAACCCGCGTTCCTTGCACCGGTGCATCTCCTGGGCCTGGACGCCGGGCACCCGCTCCATGATCTCCCGCGGCGGCGAGTACACCTTGTTGTGCCGGCCGAGGAAGCACGGGTCGTGGTAGGTGATCTTCTCCTCGATCGCGCTGACCGGGGTCAGCCTGCCCTCGGCCACCAGCCGGGAGAGCAGCTGGGTGTGGTGGATGACCTGGTAGTCCCCGCCGAGCTGGGGGTACTCGTTGGCGATCGTGTTGAAGCAGTGCGGGCAGGACGCGACGATCGTGCGCGGCTTGGCCTCGTTCAGCGTCTCGATGTTCTGCTGGGCCAGCATCTGGTAGACGAACTCGTTGCCGATCCGCCGGGCCGGGTCGCCGGTGCACGTCTCGGCCGGGCCGAGTACAGCGAAGTTCACCCCGGCCGTATGCAGCAGGGTGGCGATGGCCCGGGTGGTCTTGCGCGCCCGGTCCTCCAGCGCTCCGGCGCAGCCCACCCAGAACAGGTACTCCACGTCGCCGCCGAGCGGCCCGTCGGCCACCGGGACCTCGAAGTCCAGGCCGTCCATCCACTCCGCGCGCCGGGCCCCGCCCATTCCCCAGGGGTCGCCCTTGTTCTCCAGGTTCTTCAGCATGCCGGCCGCCTCGACCGGGAAGGCCGACTCGATCAGCACCTGGTGGCGGCGCATCCCGTCGATGTGGTCGATGTGCTCGATGTCCACCGGGCACTCGTTCACGCAGGCCCCGCAGTTGGTGCAAGACCAGATCACATCGGGGTCGATCACGCCGTGGTCGGCCTCGGTGCCGACCAGCGGGCGGGCCGCCTCGGCCTGCACCTGCTCGGGCAGTGCCTCCCGGGCCGCATCGCTATCGGCCAGCAGCCAGGGCGCCTTGGCCAGGGCATGGTCGCGCAGGTCGAGGATGACCATCTTGGGCGACAGCGGCTTGCCGGTGATCCAGGCCGGGCACTGCGACTGGCACCGTCCGCACTCGGTGCAGGTGGCCATGTCCAGCAGGCCCTTCCAGGAGAAGTCCTCGATCTTCCCCAGCCCGAACACGTCGGTGTCCGGGTCGGCCTCCTCGAAGTCCAGTACCTTGCCGTTGCTGCGCATCGGCTCCAGCCCGCGCAGCGCGTCCGGGCGGCGGGAGAACAGCACGTTCAGCGGCGCGGTGATGATGTGCAGGTGCTTGGAGTAGGTGACGAACACCAGGAAGCCCAGGATGACCGCGAGCTGGGCCAGGATGAACACCGTCTCCAGCACGCTGTTCACCCCGGTGCCCAGCGGGGCCAGCCAGTGCCCGACGAGCTGTGACGCGAACGCGCCGTGCGGGTAGGGGAAGTCGCCGGTGTTGATCTGCGCGCCCCGGTAGATCAGCAGGGTGGCGATGACCAGGAAGATGCCCAGCAGGACCAGCCAGGCGGCGCCGGTATGTGACCCGGAGAACCGGGAGTCCCGGCCTTCCCGGTGCGGGTTGTTGCGCAGCCGGATCACCGCGAAGGTGATGATCCCGGCCAGCACGAGCACGGCGAACAGGTCCTCGATGAACGCGATGAACGTCCAGTGGTCGATGCCGGGGAACTTCTTGTCGAACAGGCTGGCGTAGGCCTCGATGATGGTCAGCGTCAGCACCAGGAAGCCCCAGAAGGTGAACGCGTGCGCGATCCCTGGCACCGTCCACTTGAGCAGCTTGCGCTGCCCGAGCACCTCGGTGGCCTCGGTTTCCGCGTCCCGGGCCGGGTGCGACCGCACCGCCTCGAGCCGTTCCGGCGCGGGCTGCCCGGTACGGCCCACCCGGGCCAGCCACCACAGCCGCCGGCCCGCCAGCGCGACTGCCGCCACCGTCAGGACCAGCCCGACCACGATCCGCACAACCACGAAAAGGACCTCCTCGCCAGCCCAGCCCGGGGCGCTCTGCTGGCCGGCTGGGCTGCACCGGGTGCCAGCGTACGCCGCGCTCCCGCCCGCCTGATGATCATGCTTGCCGGGCGCGGTGTCCCGCTATCGTACTCGTCGGTAACTTAACCGCCACCGCGCGCCTCCCGGCGGCGCCGGCCCGATACGGGCGTTATGCCAACCAATGGGGTGGATAGAGCGTCCTTGATGTGTTGCACGGATCTCAGGGGGGCCAACCCAGCGGAGGAATGCATGACACGACGAGCAGCGGCGCTCGCCACGATCGCCGCCTGCGCGCTGGCCGTGGCGGGACCCGTCACGGTGGCCAGCGCGGCTGGTACCCCGGGCAGCAGCGCAGTGAGCAGGCTACTGGGACCCGGCGCCCGGTGGCTCGGGTCCGGGAGCCGCCCGGCCGCGGCCGGCCAGCGGACGATGGCCACGTCGGCCGCCCCGACCGAGTTCACCGGAGCCCTGCTGTACGGGGTGTCCTGCACCGGGAAGGCGCAGTGCACCGCGGCCGGCCTGGTCACCACCCGCAGCGGGAAGAACACCCGGACGCTGGCCGAGCGGTGGAACGGGACCACCTGGGCGGTGCAGAGCACGCCCACCCCGCTGACCGGGGGGTTGCAGGGCGGCACCCTGGCGGCCGGCGTGTCGTGCACGTCCTCGCACGCCTGCGTGGCTGCGGGCTACTCGTACGGCAAGACCACGTTCCGGCTGCTCGGCGAGGGGTGGAACGGATCCAAATGGGCCACCCAGCCGCTGAACAAGCAGCCCGCGGCCGTCCTCCCGTACGGGATCTCCTGCACCTGGGCCAAGGACTGCCTGGCGGTGGGCATGCGTGGCAGTGGGGCCACCGTGGCCGAGCACTGGAACGGGAAGAAGTGGTCCGTGCTGGCCACCAAGCGGGACGGCCTGCTGGGTGCCGTGACCTGCCCGGGCAGCGGGAACTGCACCGCGGTCGGGCAGGCCGGGTCCGGCAAGTCGCTGGCTGAGCACTGGAACGGGAAGACCTGGTCGGTGCAGCCCTCGGCCAGCCCGAACTCGTTCAGCCCGCTGATCGGCGTGTCCTGCCACCCGGCCAGCACCTGCCTCGCGGTCGGCACCACGAGCGCGAACGTGTCCACCCAGGCACCACTGGCCGAGCAGTGGACCGGCACGAAGTGGTCGAACGTGCACGCCCTTGACCCGACGGCCGGCGACCTGGCCGAACTGGACTCGGTGTCCTGCATCTCGGCCACCGACTGCATTGCCGTCGGCGACGCCGGGCCCACCTCCGGCAGCAGCGTGTCGACCCTGGCCGAGCAGTGGAACGGCAGCTCGTGGGCGATCCTGACCACGCCAAATCCGGCCACCTTCAGCGCGCTGGACTCGGTGTCCTGCACCTCGGCCAGTCACTGTGTGGCCGTCGGCGGGGATGCCGCCACCGCGACCGGATCGGTCCGCCCACTGGTCGAGGTGTGGAACGGCAGCACCTGGACGGAGCAGACCGCGCCACGCTGACGATCAGCTAACTACCAGCCAAAACGCCTCCGCGGCGTGGCGGGCACCGCTTCCGGGCGGGCCTGCCACGCCGCGGAATGTTTTTGGGCGTAGAGAAGTTGAGCCCAGTAGACTCAACTCATTTGCCAGGGGTCATCGGCTCCTGGTAGAACTTGAGCCGACAAGGCTCAAGTCTAGGACCACAACCACACACAAGGACAATCACATGGCACGTGCGGTAGGTATCGACCTCGGAACCACGAACTCCGTCGTCGCAGTTCTCGAAGGCGGCGAGCCGACGGTTATCGCCAACGCGGAGGGGTCGCGGACGACGCCGTCCGTGGTTGCCTTCGCCAAGAACGGCGAGGTGCTGGTCGGTGAGGTCGCCAAGCGGCAGGCGGTGACCAACGTCAACCGCACGATCCGCTCGGTCAAGCGCCAGATGGGCACCGACTGGAACGTCAAGATCGACGACAAGAAGTACAACGCGCAGCAGATCAGCGCGTTCATCCTGCAGAAGCTCAAGAGGGACGCGGAGTCCTACCTGGGCGAGACGATCACCGACGCGGTGATCACCGTCCCGGCGTACTTCAGCGACGCGCAGCGGCAGGCCACCAAGGAGGCCGGGCAGATCGCCGGGCTGAACGTGCTGCGCATCATCAACGAGCCCACCTCCGCGGCGCTGGCCTACCACCTGGAGAAGGAGGGCGAGGCCACCATCCTGGTCTTCGACCTCGGTGGCGGCACCTTCGACGTCTCGCTGCTGGAAGTCGGCGACGGCGTGGTCGAGGTGAAGGCGACCAGTGGTGACAACCACCTCGGTGGCGATGACTGGGACCAGCGGATCGTGGACTGGCTGGTGCAGGACTTCAAGAACGGCTACGGCGTGGACCTGTCCAAGGACAAGATGGCGCTGCAGCGGCTGCGGGAGTCCGCGGAGAAGGCCAAGATCGAGCTGTCCGGCTCGGCCGAGACCACCATCAACCTGCCCTACATCACCCACTCTGAGCAGGGCCCGCTGCACCTGGACAGCAAGCTGACCCGGGCTGAGTTCCAGAAGATGACCAGCGACCTGCTGGACCGCTGCAAGGGCCCGTTCCAGCAGGTGATCAAGGACGGCAACACCAAGCTGAGCGACATCCAGCACGTGGTGCTGGTCGGCGGCTCCACCCGGATGCCCGCCGTGGTCGACCTGGTCAAGGAGCTGACCGGCGGCAAGGAGCCGAACAAGGGCGTCAACCCGGACGAGGTCGTCGCCGTGGGCGCTGCGCTGCAGGCCGGCGTGCTCAAGGGCGAGGTCAAGGACGTGCTGCTGCTCGACGTGACCCCGCTGTCGCTGGGCATCGAGACCAAGGGCGGCATCTTCACCAAGCTGATCGAGCGCAACACCACGATCCCGACCAAGCGGTCGGAGATCTTCACCACCGCGGATGACAACCAGCCGTCGGTGCAGATCCAGGTGTTCCAGGGCGAGCGTGAGATCGCCGCGTACAACAAGAAGCTCGGCATGTTCGAGCTGTCCGGCATCGCGCCCGCGCCGCGCGGCATCCCGCAGATCGAGGTCGCCTTCGACATCGACGCCAACGGGATCGTCAACGTCTCGGCCAAGGACCTGGGCACCGGCAAGGAGCAGCGGGTCACCATCTCCGGCGGCTCCGCGCTGGGCAAGGACGAGATCAACCGGATGATGGCCGAAGCGGAGCAGTTCGCCGCCGAGGACGCCGCCCGCCGCGAGGAGGCGGAGGTCCGCAACCGCGCCGACACCCTGGCCTACCAGACCGAGAAGTTCCTCGGCGAGAACTCGGACAAGGTCCCCGAGGACATCACGTCCGAGGTCCAGGAGTCCATCGCCGAGCTGAAGAAGGCGCTCGAGGGCACCGACGTCGAGGCGATCAAGGACGCCACCGACAAGGCGGCCCAGGCCAGCCAGAAGATGGGCACCGCCATCTACGCGCAGACCCAGGCCAGTGCGGCGCAGGACAGTGGCGCGCAGGACAGTGGCGCGCAGGACAGTGGCGCGCAGGACACCACTGACGACGACGAGGTGGTCGACGCCGAGATCGTCGACGAGGACCGCAACGCCGGTGAGGGTGGCGCCGCCTGATGAATTCGCCAGAGGACACCAACGGGCCGGTGATCCGTGACCTCAGGCGCATCGACCCGGTAACCGGGCAGGTCAGGGATCCAGGCCAGCAGGGCCGGCAGGCTCCTGGCAAGCCGCGGCAGCCCGGCCGGCACGCGGCCTCCAAGCCCGGCGGGACGGGCGCACGGCCCGCCCAGCCGGGTGCTGGCGGGCCGGCCCGGCACCGGGCAGCGCGCCCGGTGCGCCGGGGATGCCCGGTGGACCGGGGATGCCCGGTGGGCCAGGGCCAGACGCCGCGAGGTCCGGTAGCGCAGGTGGCCAGGCCGCGGGTGCGCCCGGCGGGACTTCTCCCGCGGGGCCGCCCGGCGGCGGCCCAGGCGCGCCGGCCCGGGCCGGACGGACGGCGCCGACGCGGCGCTGGCCGCCCAGCTGGCCGAGCGCACCGCGGACCTGCAGCGCATCCAGGCCGAGTTCGCGAACTACCGGAAGCGCGTGGAGCGGGACCGGATGGCGGTCCGCGAGCAGGCGCTGGCCAACGTGCTGAGCTCGCTGCTCCCGGTGCTCGACGACATCGGCCGGGCCCGCGAGCACGGCGAGCTGACCGGCGGCTTCAAGTCGGTCGGCGAGTCGCTGGAGACGACCACGGCCAAGCTGGGGCTGGAGAGCTTCGGCGACGCCGGCGAGCCGTTCGACCCGCGGATCCACGAGGCGCTGACGCACACCTATTCACCTGACGTGACCGAGCCGACCGCGGTGCAGATCCTCCAGCCGGGTTACCGGGTGGGCGACCGCATCGTCCGGCCGGCCCGGGTCGCGGTCGCGGAACCCAGCGACGGACCGGCTCAGGGCAGCCCGGACGGCCCACGGGGAACTCCGGCAGGAAACAACTGATCCCGGAGAGAGGCTAAGTGAGCACGAAGGACTTCCTCGAGAAGGACTACTACAAGGTCCTGGGGGTAACCAAGACCGCCAACGCGGACGAGATCAAGAAGTCGTACCGCAAGCTGGCCCGCAAGTATCACCCGGATGCCAATAAGGGTGACGCCAAGGCCGAGGAGCGGTTCAAGGAGATCTCCGAGGCTTATAACGTGCTGTCCGACCCCAAGCAGCGCAAGGAGTACGACGAGGCGCGCTCGCTGTTCGGCGGCGGGTTCCGCCGTCCCGGCCAGGCCGGGGCGGGCGGCCAGGGCGGGTTCGGCGGTTTCGATCTCGGCGACCTGTTCGGCGGCGGGACCCCCACCACCGGCGGCCAGGGCAGCGGCGGCCTGGGCGACATCCTGGGCGGCGTGTTCGGCCGCGGCGGCACGCGTACCACGCAGGCCCGGCCGCGCCGGGGCGCGGACGTGGAGACCGAGACGACCCTGTCGTTCAGCGACTCGCTGGACGGGTCCACGGTCGCCCTGCGGCTGGCCGGCGAGGGCCCGTGCCCGACCTGTAAGGGCACCGGGGCCAAGGCCGGCACCGTGCCCCGGGTCTGCCCGAACTGCGAGGGGACCGGCCAGGAAAGCCGGAACCTGGGCAGCTTCGCGTTCTCCGAGCCGTGCCGCGAGTGCCGTGGCCGCGGGCTGGTAGTGGACGACCCGTGCCCGGCGTGCTCGGGCAGCGGGCGGGCCATGAGCACCCGGACCATCCAGGCCCGCATCCCCGCGGGTGTCGCGGACGGCCAGCGGATCAAGCTCAAGGGCAAGGGCGCGCCGGGTGAGCGTGGCGGCCCGGCCGGGGACCTGTATGTGCGGGTGCACGTCACCCCGCACCCGGTCTTCGGCCGGTCCGGGCACAACCTCACCGTCACGGTGCCGGTCACGTTCCCCGAGGCGACGCTCGGTGCCGAGGTCAAGGTGCCGGCCCACCGCGGGGCGCCGGTCAGCGTGCGGATCCCGGCCGGGACGCCGAACGGGCGTACCTTCCGGGTCCGCGGCAAGGGCGTGCGGCGCACGGACGGCACCAACGGCGATCTGCTGGTGACGGTCGCGGTGCAGGTGCCGCAGCACGTGAACGGCCCGGCCAGGAAGGCGCTCGAGGATTTCCGCGAGGCCACGGCCGGCCAGGACCCGCGCGAGGACCTGCTGCAGCGGGCCAGGAGCGCGTGATGAGCAGCCCGTTCGACTTCGGCGACGACACACCGGTGTACGTCATCTCGGTGGCCGCCCAGCTGGCCGGCATGCATCCGCAGACGCTGCGGGCGTACGACCAGAAGGGGCTGGTGTCGCCGGGCCGGTCGGCCGGCGGCGGCCGCCGCTACTCGCTGCGCGACGTGCTCGCGCTGCGCGAGGTGCAGCGGCTGTCCCAGGAGGATGGCGTCAACCTGTCCGGGATCAAGCGGATCCTGGAGCTGGACCGGGAGCTGCGGCGGCATCAGCAGCACCTGGCCGAGGTGACGGCCGAGCTGACGCAGCTCCGGATGGAGCTGGAATCTACCCGCGCGGTGGCCGCCCGGCTGGCCGGCCTGGTGCGCAGCCGCTCCGGCGGCGCGCAGCTGGTCCCGGTGCACGCCACCGGCCGGCCGGCGGCCAGCCCGGGCGGCCAGCCGCCGCCAGCGGCCGAGCGGCGCGAGCTGCCCGCGGCCGCCAGCCGGGCCGCCCGCGCGAACACCCAACTCAACAACGACACAGCGGATCAGTAAGGATCCAGAAAAATAATCATGGACGACAAGCTCACTCGTAAGAGCCAGGAGGCGATCTCCGGCGCGGTCCGCCTGGCCACCACCAACGGCAACCCGGCCGTCGAGCCGCTGCACCTGCTGGCCACGCTGATCAGCCAGGAGGGTGGCACCGCCGCGCCGCTGCTGCGCGCGGTCGGCGCCGACCCCGCGGCCGTGCTGCGCAGCACCGAGAACCTGATCGCCCGGCTGCCCAAGGCGGCGGGCAGCACGGTCAGCGCCCCGGACACCTCGCGGGCCCTGCTGGCCACCCTGGCCACGGCGGCCAAGCGAGCCAAGGAGCTCGATGACGAATACGTGTCCACCGAGCACTTGCTGGTCGGCCTGGCCGCCGACGGTGGGCAGGCTGCTGACGTGCTGCGCAAGGCGGGCGCCGGCCCGGATGAACTGCTCGGCGCATTCCAGAAGGTGCGCGGCAATGCCCGGGTCACCACCGAGGACCCGGAGGGCACCTACCAGGCGCTGGAGAAGTACGGCATCGACCTGACCCAGCAGGCCCGGGACGGCGCGCTCGACCCGGTGATCGGCCGCGACGCGGAGATCCGCCGGGTCATCCAGGTGCTGTCCCGGCGGACCAAGAACAACCCGGTGCTGATCGGCGAGCCCGGCGTGGGCAAGACCGCCGTCGTCGAGGGCCTGGCCCAGCGCATCGTGGCCGGCGACGTGCCGGAGTCGCTGCGCGGCAAGCGGCTGGTCGCGCTGGACCTGGCCGCGATGGTGGCCGGGGCCAAGTACCGCGGCGAGTTCGAAGAGCGGCTCAAGGCCGTGCTGAACGAGATCAAGCAGAGCGAAGGCCAGGTCATCACGTTCATCGACGAGCTGCACACGGTGGTCGGCGCCGGTGCGGCCGAGGGCGCGATGGACGCGGGCAACATGCTCAAGCCGATGCTGGCCCGTGGCGAGCTGCGCATGGTCGGTGCGACCACCCTGGACGAGTTCCGCGAGCGGATCGAGAAGGACCCGGCGCTGGAGCGGCGGTTCCAGCAGGTGTTCGTGGGCGAGCCGTCGGTCGAGGATACGATCGCCATCCTGCGCGGGCTGAAGGGCCGGTACGAGGCGCACCACAAGGTGCAGATTTCCGACGCGGCCCTGGTCAGCGCGGCCGCACTGTCCGACCGTTACATCACCGCCCGGTTCCTGCCGGACAAGGCCATCGACCTGATCGACGAGGCCGCGTCGCGGCTGCGCATGGAGATCGACTCGCGGCCGGTCGAGATCGACGAGCTGCAGCGGTCGGTGGACCGGATGAAGATGCAGGAGCTGGCGCTGGCCAAGGAGGCCGACCCAGCCAGCAAGGAGCGGCTGGAGCGGCTGCGCGCCGACCTGGCCGACCGGCACGAGCAGCTGACTGCCCTGCTGGCCCGCTGGGACCGGGAGAAGGCCAGCCTGAACCGGGTCGGCGACCTGAAGAAGCGCCTGGATGACCTGGAGGGACAGCTGGAGCGCGCACAGCGGGACGCCGATCTGGGCACCGCGTCGCGGCTCATGTACGGGGAGATCCCAGCCCTTAAGGCGGAGATCGAGCAGGCGATCGCCAGCGACCAGGCGGTCGAGGGCGAGGCGTCGATGGTCAAGGAGGAGGTCGGCCCAGACGACGTGGCCGACGTGGTGTCCTCGTGGACCGGGATTCCGGCGGGCCGCCTGCTCGAGGGCGAGACCGGCAAGCTGCTCCGGATGGAGGACGAGCTGGGCCGGCGCATCATTGGCCAGTCCCGCGCGGTGCAGGCGGTGGCCGATGCGGTGCGCAGGTCACGAGCGGGCGTGGCCGACCCGGACCGGCCCGCGGGGTCGTTCCTGTTCCTCGGCCCGACCGGGGTGGGCAAGACCGAGCTGGCCAAGGCGCTGGCCGAGTTCCTGTTCGATGACGAGCGTGCCATGGTGCGCATCGACATGAGCGAGTACAGCGAGAAGCACTCGGTGGCCCGGCTGGTCGGTGCGCCGCCCGGTTACGTGGGCTACGAGGAGGGCGGCCAGCTCACCGAGGTGGTCCGCCGCCGGCCGTACTGCGTCGTGCTGCTGGACGAGGTGGAGAAGGCGCATCCGGAGGTCTTCGACATCCTGCTCCAGGTGCTGGACGATGGCCGGCTGACCGACGGGCAGGGCCGGACGGTGGACTTCCGGAACACCATCCTGATCCTCACCTCCAACCTGGGCTCCCAGTTCATCGCCGACCCGGCGCTGACCGAAGAGGCCAAGCGGGACGCGGTGATGGCGGTGGTCCAGGCCACGTTCAAGCCCGAGTTCCTGAACCGGCTGGACGACGTCATCCTGTTCGACTCGCTGACCACCGAGGAGCTCAGCCAGATCGTCGATCTGCAGGTCGCCCGGCTCGGCCGGCGGCTGGCGGACCGCAGGCTGAACCTGCGGGTCAGCCCGGGCGCGCGGGAGTGGCTGGCGCTGACCGGCTTCGACCCGATCTACGGGGCCCGGCCGCTGCGCCGGCTGATCCAGTCCGCGATCGGCGACCAGCTGGCCAAGTCGCTGCTGTCCGGCGCGATCATCGACGGCGATGACGTCCTGGTCGACCTGGACCCGGCGTCGGACACGCTGACGGTCCGGAAGGATGAGGCCCGGCGGGCTCAGCTGTCCGCGGCCGGCCTGGCTGGCCCGGACGGCAGCTCGTCGAGCAGCCGGTCGTAGTCGTCCTCGGGCAGCCCGAGGTCGTTGCGGATCCGGTAGCGCAGGGTCAGCAGCAGCCGTAGCTCGGTGGGGTCGCCGTTGGCGGCGCTGGTCACCGGGCGGGTGGCCAGGGCTGGTGCGCCGGCATCCCAGCCGGCGCCCAGCCGGCCCAGGCACAGCCCCACCCCGGTGGTGGCCCAGCGCAGCGCGCCGGTCAGATCCGAGCGTTCCATCAGCAGCTCAGCGACCAGATCATAAATCCTCGGGTCGCTGGGCTGCTCCTGCTCGATCTGCCGGATCAGGCTGTCCGCCTCGGTGGTCTTGTCCATCAGGAACAGCGCCCGGGCCAGCGGGACCCGCGGGTCCACGAAGGCCGCGCCGCCATCTTCGAGGGCACGCTGGAATCCGTGGGCCGCGGCGGCCGGCTCGTCGGCGAGCAGCCACTGCTCGCCCGCCCTGAGGTAGGCCTCGGCGCGCGGGAACTCCACGGTCTGCGTGCCGGACGCGGCTAGATTGATCATCTGTTCGGCCGCGGCGCGGTGGTCACCACTGCACGCCGCGTCGAACTCGATCGCATCAAACAGGTCCCTGGTCAGCAGCACCACGTCACCGGACGTACCCATACCGAGACCGGTTTCAACGCCGCGAACGAACTCAGTCACAGGAGAACCGCGCTATCTGCGCGATCGTTCCAGGGCATCCCAGAAGCCGCGGCGCAGCGCGTGCCGGGTCTCGTCGTGCAGCAGTGAATCGATCGGCAGTGCCGAGTCCTGGAGCAACCTCGCTTCCAGGTCGGACGGCATGCGCGGTTTGCGGGCAAGTACGGCCTCCAGCCAGAGCGCCGGCGCCTCACGGGCGACCGACTGACCGAATTCGAACCCCTCCGCGTGCGCGGCTTGCACCGCGTCCGCGATGGGCAACGCCTGGCCCGGTGGGACAGGAGCAGCGGAGGCGGGCGGCGGCCCGCCGTACGGCGCCTGCGGCGGCACATAGGAGGCGGCCCCGCTGCCGCCGTCCTGGCCTGCCGGGGCGGATGGGTACTGCCCGGGCATCGGCTCGGCGGGCATCCCGTAGGGGCTCTGCTGGTACTGGCGCGGCGGCTCCGGGATGCCCTGGCCACCGGGCAGGCTCTGGCCCGGCGACCCGGTCATCGGCTGGTGCACCGGCACGTCCTGGGCTGGCCCGCGGAACGAGCTGGCCGGCGGCGCCTGGTACGGATCCTGGTCCGCGCCGGGTGCCTGGGCGTGGTGCGCGCCGCGGCTGCGTGGGTCGGGCAGCCCCGGCGACGAGGGCGACGACAGCCCGGATCCGCCGGGCTGGCCGGGCCGGCCCAGGCCAGGCCCTGGCGTGCTCTACGGCCCCGGCATGGACTGCTGGCCCGGCATGCGGCTGGCCCGGCATGGACTGCTGCCCGGTATGGACTCGCTGGCCGGGCAGGCTGGACCCGCTGGGCTGCCCCCTGGACGCCAGGCATGCTCTGCCGGGTGGGCAGGCCGTTCTGGCTCGGCACGCCATTCTGGGCTCGGCAGCCCGTTCTGGCCCGGGATGCCGTTCTGCCCGCCGGGCATGCTCTGCTGACCGGGCCTCGGCTGGTGACCCGGCATGCTCTGCTGGCCCGGCATGGACTGCTGACCGGGCATGGACTGCTGGCCGGGCATGGACTGCTGACCGGGCATGGACTGCTGACCGGGCATGGACTGCTGGCCGGGCATGGACTGCTGGCCCGGCATGGACTGCTGGCCCGGCATGGACTGCTGACCGGGCATGGACTGCTGACCGGGCATGGACTGCTGGCCGGGCATGGACTGCTGACCGGGCATGGACTGCCCGAGCAGGGTCGGCTGCCCGGTCAGGTTTTGCGGCTGCCCGGCCATCGCCTCCTGGCCGGGCAGGCCCGGCTGGCGTGCCGCGGGCGCGGACCCTGGCATCGGCTGGCCGGGCAGATCCGGCTGCCCCGGCCCGGCCGGCCCGGGCCGCTGCGCCGCCGCCGAGCCGAGCGGATCGGGCAGCGAAGCTGACCCGCCCGGCGCAGGCTCGGCCGAGTTCCCGGCCGAACCGCGGCTGGTCGGCACGGGCTGCCGGTCGGCGGCAGGCCCGCCGGTCTGGCGTCGCGGCAGCGGCGGCGCCTGCACCGCGTTCCCGGCCGATTGGGCCGCCGGCTGAGCGGCCCGCTGGTACTCGGCCACCACCGGCGCGGTGTAGATGGCCGGCGGGGCCGGGTGCGCGCCGGCGGCCAGGGCCTGCTGGGCCAGTGGGCCGACGACCGGCCCGTGCCCGTTGGTCAGCGCGCGCCCCGCGGACATGGCCAGCTGATACGGCTCGCCCGCGCTCAGCGCGGTGGCCCCGGCGACGAGTTCGGTGTAGGGGCGCAGGTGCCCGTCACCGATCTCGATGATGTCGTCGCATTCCTGCCGCAGGCTGCGCGAGATGGTCCAGTTGCCGCCGACCGTGATGTGCACGATGAGCACCCGGATGCCGAGGTCCTGGACGTCGGCGACGACCTGGGCCAGATCCTCTTCGGCGCTGACCAGCAGCGCGTCGCTGATCGCGTTGTTCCGGGCCAGTGTGGTCAGGTCGCGGCGGATCTCGCCTTCCACGCCTTCGCGGCGGCCCGGCCGCAGCCGGCCCAGCCGCAGCTTCAGCCCGGGGAGATCGGCCAGCGTGTCGTGCTCCGGGGCGCGGCGGCCCTCGACGGTAGCCTCATACCAGTAGCAGCGCAGTAGCGGGAGGCTGGTCCGTTCCCGGGCGATGCTGCCGAAGAATTGGAGAAGGCCTGCGTAATCCCAGGATACGGACTCTCGGTGGCGGGTTCCGTGAACGGCCATCGCGCCATCCGCCAGCACGTAGCCCGCGTCCACGAACAGCGCGCACCGGTCCACGCGACACCGTCCTTCCCTCGACGCGAGACGTTACCAGCGCCCAGCCGCCAGTGTTGATGGATCCACTGTGATAGATCGCGAGCAGGTCGCGGGCATCCGCGGGGAGAAGTCCGCTCTCGGCAGAAGCGTCCCCGGCGCTTGCTCATGACCCGGCATAGTCTTCCGCCATGCGACTTCTTGTTCTCGGGGGTACCCGGTTCCTCGGGCGTGCCATCGTGGACGAAGCGATCAGGCGTGGCTATGACGTCACAACCTTCACACGGGGGCTGAGCGGCGAGCCCCGGCCGGGTGCCGAGGCACTGCACGGAGACCGTACCAGGTCCGAGGATCTGTCCAAGCTGGCTGAACGAGATTTTGACTTCGTCATCGACACCTCGACCATCGCTCCCCGGCACGTGGCCGCGTCGGCCCGGTTGCTCGCCCCGCGGGTCGGCCATTACACGTACGTATCCACGATTTCGGTCTACGCCGATTACCCCCGCGAGCCGGTCGATGAAGACTCCAGGGTGCTGGACTGCCCGGCCGACGCGGACGGCACGATCGAATCCCTCGGCTACGGCGAACTCAAAGCGGGCAGCGAGCGGGCGGTGGCCGAGGCCTTCCCCCGGCGGCATCTCATCGCCCGCCCCGGGCTCATCGTCGGGCCGCACGAGACCACTGGCCGGCTGCCGTGGTGGCTGACCCGCATCGCCCGCGGCGGGATGGTTCTCGCCCCCGGCGATCCGGACCGGCCGATCCGGCTGACCGACGCCCGGGATCTGGCCGCCTGGCTGATCGACAACTCCCGGCGGCGCATCCCGGGGATCGTCAACGTGCCCGGGCTCTAACGACGCAAGGTTCGGCGACCTGCTCACCACCTGCGGCGAGATGACCAGGGCCGACCGGCGTACCGGTCTCGACCTGCGCTGGGTGCGGGACCAGGTGCTGCTCGACGCGGGTGTCGAGCCGTGGACCGAACTGCCGATGTGGGCGCCGGACACCCCGGAACTGGCCGGGGTCTGGACCGTCTCCGGCGGCCGGGCCATCCGGACCGGCATCCGTTACCGGCCGCTGACCGACACCGTGCACGACACGTGGGCCTGGCTGCGCCAGGAGGCCACGGCCCAGGGCACCGAACTGAGCGACCTGACCGTGCCGAGCACCGGCACCGCCCCCATCGGCCTGGACCCAGCCAAGGAGGAGCAGATCCTAGCCGGGCTCAGCTGAGCTAGCCGGCTTACTAGCCACTTCAGAACGTTTCCATGTGGTCACGCAGAGTGCATGCCATCATGCTCCCGACGTGCACACCGTCCGCGACGTGGCCATCTCCACGGCCGGCTGAGCAGGCCAGGTAGGCTGCTCAGCCGTGAGCGACCGTGAGGACCTGCTGCGTTTGATCAAGGACAAGGCCGTGGTGCACGGCGACTTCGTGCTGTCCTCCGGGCAGCCCGCCACCTGGTACATCGACCTGCGCCGGGTGCTGCTCAGCGGGGCGGGCGCCGCGCTGGCCGGCCGGGTGATGCGCGACCTCACCGCGGGGCTGGACTACGACGCGGTCGGCGGGCTGACCCTGGGCGCGGACCCGGTTTCCGCCGCCATGCTGCACACCGCGAGCGCTGCGGGCCAGTCGCTGGATGCTTTCGTTGTGCGGAAAGAAGGGAAGTCGCACGGCCTGCAGCGGCGCATCGAGGGTCCGGACGTCGCGGGGCGCCGGGTTCTGGCCGTGGAGGACACGTCAACCACCGGCAATTCCGTGCTGACCGCGGTGGACGCGCTGCGCGAGGCGGGCGCGGAGGTCGTCGGGGTGGCGGTGGTGGTGGAGCGTGGCGCGCGGGACAAGGTGGCCGCGCGCGGGCTGCCGTACCTGGCCGCCTACGACATGGGCGACCTGGGCCTGGGCTGATCGCCAGGCCTGGTCGCGGCCCTGGGCGTGTGCGCCGGCCGCCGCGGCCTCGTGCCGGACCTCGCGCAGCCGGTGCAGGATCAGCGCCACGATGGCGATCACCACCACCGCGGCGATCAGGTACCCGGCCACCGCGATGCCGTGCGAGATGCTCTGCCAGGTGCTGCTCAGGCTGTAGCCGAGCAGCGAGATCACGGTCACCCAGATCGCGGTGCCGATGAGGCTGAGCACGCCGAACAGCAGCGCGGGCATCTTGGTGAAGCCGGCCACGATCGAGATGAACGTGCGCACCACCGGCAGCGCCCGGCCGACCGGCACCGCCCAGGCGCCCCGCCCGGCGAGGAAGCGTTCCGCACGGTCGATGTCCCGCTCGGTGATCAGCAGATAACGGCCGAACCGGGACACCAGTGGCCGCTCAGCCACCCGGCCCACGGTGTACGACACGAACGAGCCGATGAGTTCGGCCAGCGTCCCCACGATGATGACGGCGACGATGTTCAGCCGCCCCTCGCCAGCCAGCACCCCGGCGAACCCGAAAGTGATCTCCGACGGGATCGGGATGCAGCACGCTTCGAGGAAGCCGAACAAGAAGACAGCCGCCAGACCCCACTGGCTGAGAAAGCTCTCCATAGCTCACTGTTGTACCGCATCCCGGGAGCGCCGCGGCCCCCAGCGGACCAGGTTAGGAGACCCTTTACCAGCCTCTGTTCCGCGGCCGGCCAGCGCTGCGCCGCCCGCGGCGGGCCGGTTTCCCGGATACTAGACAGCACTAACTGAGACAGGGAGCCGATCGTCATGCCTATCGCCACGCCTGAGGTCTACGCACAGATGCTGGACCGGGCCAAGGAACGCGGCTTTGCCTACCCGGCCATCAACGTGACCTCAAGCCAGACACTGAACGCCGCGCTGCGTGGTTTCGCCGATGCGGAAAGTGACGGAATCGTCCAGGTATCGACCGGCGGCGCCGACTACCTGTCCGGGGCGGCCATCAAGGACATGGTGACCGGGTCGGCCGCGCTGGCCGCGTTCGCCCGCGAGGTGGCGGCCAAGTACCCGGTGCAGATCGCCCTGCACACCGACCACTGCCCCAAGGACAAGCTGGACGGCTTCATGCGGCCGCTGGTCAGGCTGTCCCAGGAGCGGGTGGCCCGGGGCGAGGAGCCGCTGTTCAACTCGCACATGTGGGACGGGTCCGCGGTGCCGCTGGACGAGAACATCGCGCTGGCCACCGAGCTGCTGGCCGAGTGCGCCAAGGCCCGCGCCGTGATGGAGATGGAGATCGGTGTGGTCGGTGGCGAGGAGGACGGCGTCACCGGCGAGATGAACGAGAAGCTGTACAGCACCCCCGAGGACGCGCTGGCCGTGGCCGAGGCGCTCGGCCTGGGCGAGAACGGCCGGTATCTGCTGGCCGCCACGTTCGGCAACGTGCACGGGGTGTACAAGCCGGGGCACGTCACGCTGCGGCCGTCCATCCTGCGCGACATCCAGGACGCGGTGGGCGCCAAGTACGGCGTGGACAAGCCGTTCGACCTGGTCTTCCACGGCGGCTCCGGGTCGGCCCTGGAGGAGATCCGGGAGGCCATCTCCTACGGCGTGATCAAGATGAACGTGGACACCGACACCCAGTACGCGTTCACCCGGCCGATCGCGGACCATATGTTCCGCGACTACGACGGCGTGCTGAAGATCGACGGTGAGGTGGGCAACAAGAAGGCCTACGACCCGCGCTCCTACGGCAAGGCCGGCGAGGCGGGCATGTCCGCCCGGGTGGTGCGGGCCTGCGAGGACCTGCAGTCGGCAGGCACCAAGCTCAGCTGATCCGTTTCATTCGCGCCGCGTTCCGCTGTCCTGGCGGAACGCGGCGCGGATGGCCGTGACCACCTGGCCCGGCACCCGGGTGATCTCCGGCCAGGTGAAGTGCACCACCGCAAAACCGGCCGCGCGCAGCCGGGCATCGCGGTTCAGCTGCGCCAGCGCCCGGGCCGGCCGGGTGTATTTGATGGCGCCATCGGCCTCGGCGATCGTCCGGTGCTCGCGCCAGAGGAAGTCCACCCGGCCGGCGATCTCGTCCTCGTCCCCCACCCAGACCTGCAGCTCGGGTGGCGGCAGACCGTGCTCGTGGAACGCCACCCGGCTGATCGACTCCAGCACCGACTCGGCCAGTGGATCGGCGAACGCAACCACCCGTCGCGCCCGCTGGATCCCCGGCCAGCGTGCGCACCGCGCGAGGACGTTTGCAGTTCGCCCGGTGTCGTCTGCTTGTCCCGTAACGCCGAGTCGGCCACCGCCACCCCTTCCACGAACGGCACCGTCCGGGCCAGATCAACAACCGTCCTGGCCACCGACGTCACCGGCACCCCCCGGCACGTGGTGACATGTCCAGCCGGCAGCGCCGCCTGGTGCACCCGGATCCCAGGGCGCCCGGTACGGCTGCCCAGGTCAGCCGGTGACCTTGTCACGTGCACCAGCTCAGCCGCACCGGCGCGGAGCAGGCCTAGGCCGTGTACCTGGGCCGCGGAGCGATGACTGGCCACCGAGCGCGAGTCGGCCAGGGTGAGCACAGCGGCTACCTTGAGCAGATGACTGGCGGCCGGGTCCGGCGCGCGACCGGCCTGGGCTCTCTCGGTGGGCCGCCGGTCCCGGCCTCCGGTGGCATTGTCGGTGCCCAGGGCCGCAGCCGCCGGCGCCGAGGCGTAGGCGCCGTAGAGCACAGGCTGTAACTTGCCTTCCCGGACAAGCCGGCGGATCCCGCGCCGGGATAAGCCCGCGGCCCGCAACTGCGCCGTGCTGCTGACCCCGGCAGGCACCTCATCCCTCTGCTGCACCACTTCACTCTGACCCGGACCACCGACAATCAGAGTCACCCAGGCCCACTTCACCCGCCCTCGTGTCACCGGCACAACGGCACTTTTCACGTAACTGGTACGCTCGCTGCCCCCTTTTGTCCGGTTTTAGCGGACCAAACACGTGAAGAGTGGGATCTGGCGACACCGGTCCCCGGCGACAGCGCAACTGGTGAGACTAGCGGTGCTGAAGGGACCGGGGGTCCGCGCGAACTGGCGGTGGCTGCCAGGCGGCGGGCAAAGCGCGGGGTGGCAGGCGGCGGGCAAAGCGCGGGGTGGCAGGCGGCGGGCGGGGTGGCAGGTGTAGTACGCGTGGCGCCGGGCGTGCGGACCGGGCAGGGGGACGCCGGGACGGGGCGCTGGCCCGGCGGGTACGGGCGGCGGGTACGGGGCGCGGTGGGCGGTACCGGGCGGGAGTGGGGGCGGGGTCGGGCAGGATGGGGGTATGGAACGTGAGAACTTGTTTGGCGGGCCGCCGGCTACCTATCTGCCTGAGGACCCGGGGGCCGCTGAACTGGCGGCCGGGGCCGATCCGGCCGCGGTGGCGGCGGGTCAGCCGGCCAGCACGGCGGCGTGGGCGGCGCTGGCCGAGCGGGCGCTGGATCAGGGTGACTGGGTGACCGGCTACGCGTTCGCCCGGACCGGGTATCACCGGGGCCTGGACCAGCTGCGGAGGGCCGGGTGGAAGGGGCACGGCCCGGTCCCCTGGGAGCACGAGCCGAACCAGGGCTTCCTCCGCTCGCTGCACGCGCTGGGCCAGGCCGCCGGGGCGATCGGCGAGACCGAAGAGGAGGAACGCTGCCGGGCGTTCCTGGCCGACAGCAGCGCCACCGCCGCAGCCGCCCTGTCCGGAACCGGCCACTAAACCGGGCCCACCCGCCCAGCCGTCCCGCCCCCAGGGGCGTAACAAAGTGGCCCGTAGCGTGGAGTAACCTCAACACGGCAGGCGGGGCGAGGCCTGGAAGGGGCTGGTCGGATGCCGGCCATTGTGCTCGTAGGCGCACAGTGGGGTGACGAGGGCAAGGGCAAGGCGACTGACCTGCTCGGGGACCGGGTCCACTACGTGGTCCGCTACCAGGGCGGGAACAACGCCGGGCACACGGTGGTCATCGGGGACGACAGCTACGCGCTGCACCTGCTGCCCTCCGGCGTCCTGTCACCCGAGGTCATCCCGGTCATCGGCAACGGGGTGGTGATCGACCCTGAGGTGCTGCTGCGCGAGATCGACGGGCTACGGGACCGCGGCGTGTCCTGCGAGCGGCTGCTGATCTCGGCCAACGCGCACCTGATCATGCCCTACCACCGGGCCCTGGATAAGGTCACCGAGCGCTACCTGGGCAGCGCGCGGATCGGCACCACCGGGCGGGGCATCGGCCCGACGTACGCGGACAAGGTGGCCCGGACCGGGATCCGGGTCCAGGACCTGCTCGACCCGGGCATCCTCAGCCAGAAGCTGGAACTCGTGCTGCGGGAGCGCAACCAGCTGCTGACCAAGGTGTACAACCGGCGCGGCATCGAGGCCGACGCGATCGCCAAGGAGTACCTGGGCTACGCCGAGCAGATCCGGCCCTACGTGGCCGACACCGGCCTGGTGCTCAACCAGGCGCTGGACCAGGACAAGACGGTGCTGCTGGAAGGGGCCCAGGCCACCCTGCTCGACGTGGACCACGGCACCTACCCGTTCGTCACGTCGAGTTCGCCGACGTCCGGCGGCGCCTGCGCGGGCGCGGGCATCGGGCCGACCCGGATCACCAAGGTGATCGGGATCCTCAAGGCGTACACCACCCGGGTCGGCGCCGGGCCGTTCCCCACCGAACTACTTACCGAGCAGGGTGAGTGGCTGCGCAAGGCCGGCGGGGAGTACGGCGTGACCACCGGGCGGCCGCGGCGCACCGGCTGGGTGGACACGGTGATCGCCCGGTACTCGACCCGGGTCAACGGGATCACCGACTACTTCATCACCAAGCTGGACGTGCTGTCCGGGCTGGAGAAGGTCCCGGTCTGCGTGGCTTACGACGTGGGCGGCACCCGGCACGACGAGATCCCGATGACGCAGACCGAGTTCCACCACGCCACGCCGGTCTACGAGTACCTGGATGGCTGGTGGGAGGACATCTCCACGGCCAAGGAGTTCGCCGACCTGCCGCCGAACGCGCAGCGCTACATCAAGGCGCTGGAAGACATGATCGGCGCGCCGGTGGCCGCGGTCGGCACCGGCCCGCGCCGGGACCAGACCCTGCAGTTGCGCCCTCTCGTCTGAACTGGGCCAACGGCACAAGCCGGGTACGGGCTACCCGGCCGCACCGGTAGCTGGCACCACCCTCAATCCGGGCATCCGCGCTACTGACCGCGGCGCGCCCGCCGGGCAGGCTGGGAACCGAGCCCAGCCACCCCCGGTACAGGAGGACGGCCCGATGCTGACCCTGGTGACCGCCGAGCCCGAGCACAGCCTGGAGGAACTGCCCGGCCGGCCGTGGGCGGTGCGCCGGGCGGCCGGCCCGGCTGGCCGGCCCGCCCTGGAGATCTACGCGGCGGACGTGTTCGTGGACCTGCTCGTGCTGCCGGCCGACTGGCCGCTCGCCCCGCACATCGTCCGCGGCGCGTGCTCGGCGGCCTGGGCGGGCCAGTGCTCTGCGGCCGCCTGGGGCATCCTGCCGGCGGCGGGCCGGGGCCTGCTGGTGCAGTTCCGCACTGGCCGGGTCCGCACCCAGGCCTGCCCGGCGGAGCCGGTCGCGGTGGGCGGCGTGTTCTGGTTCGCGCATGCGGCCGGGCGGTTCCGGCACGTGCTGGTGACCCACGGCGGCGGCCAGGAGCGGCACGGCGTCCGCGCCGCCCGCCCATGCTGACCATCGATAACCCCAGGCCAGCCGGAGAACCGGCAACCACCGGTAGGCTCGCGCCGTGCGAGTCCTCCTGCTTGGCTCCGGTGGCCGCGAGCACGCGCTGGCCCGGGCCCTGGCCGCCGATCCTGAGGTAACCGGCCTGCACGCGGCGCCGGGCAACCCCGGCATCGCCACGCTGGCCCGGCTGCACCCGGTGGACATCACCGACGCCGGGCAGGTGGCCGGCCTGGCCCGGGCGACCCGGGCCGACCTGGTGGTGATCGGCCCGGAGGCGCCGCTGGTGGCCGGCGTGGCCGACGGGCTGCGCGCGTCCGGCATCGCCTGCTTCGGGCCGAGCCGCCGGGCCGCCGCCATCGAGGGCTCGAAGTCGTTCGCCAAGCAGATCATGCAGGCGGCCGGCATCCCGACCGCCCGGGCGCACACCTGCGCCAGCCCGGCCGAGGTGGCCGCCGCGCTGGACGAGTTCGGGCCGCCCTACGTGGTCAAGGCGGACGGCCTGGCCGCGGGCAAGGGGGTCCTGGTCACCGCGGACCGGGCCGCGGCGCAGCAGCACGCCCAGGCCTGCGGCACGGTGGTCATCGAGGAGTTCCTGGACGGCCCCGAGGTGTCGCTGTTCGCGCTGGCCGACGGGGTCACCGCGGTGCCGCTGCTGGCCGCGCAGGACTTCAAGCGGGCCGGGGACGGCGACCAGGGGCCGAACACCGGCGGGATGGGTGCCTATGTCCCGCTGCCCTGGGCCCCACCCGGGCTGGCCGGCGAGGTGCTCGGCACCGTGCTGCAGCCGGCCGTGGACGAACTGCGCCGCCGCGGCACGCCCTACCGCGGCCTGCTCTACGCCGGGCTGAGCCTGACCGCGGCGGGCGTCCGGGTGGTCGAGTTCAACGCCCGTTTCGGCGACCCGGAGACCCAGGTCATCCTGGACCGGCTGGCCACCCCGCTGGCCGGCCTGCTGGCCGCGGCCGCGTCCGGATCGCTGGCCGGCCTCGCGCCGCCCAGCTGGGCCCCGGGCGCCGCGGTGACCGTCGTGATCGCGGCCGAGGGCTACCCCGGGAAGCCAGCGCGCGGCGATCACATCACCGGCCTTTCCGATGCCGAACGCACCCCAGGGGCTTATGTCCTGCACGCTGGCACCCAGTTGGACGGGGCTGGTCAGCTCGTGTCGGCCGGCGGCCGGGTGCTCAACGTCGTCGGCACCGGGCCGGACCTGGCGGCGGCCCGGACGGCGGCGTACCAGGCGGCGGGGAAGATCACCATGCGCGGCGGCTGGTTCCGCACCGACATCGCGGAACGGGCGGCGGCCCAGGCGGCGCGTGGCTGAACCGGTGGCGGACGAGCAGACCCCGGACCCGCCGCTGCGGGTCAGCACGCTGGAACTGTTCTTCGACCTGGTCTTCGCGTTCACCCTGACCCAGCTGGCGGCGCTGCTGGACGACAGCGGTTTCTCGGCCACCTCGATCGTCCAGGTGCTGCTGGTGTTCGGGGTGCTGTGGTGGATGTACGGCGGATATGCGTGGCTGACCAACACCCGTACCCCGGACCGGGCCCCGGAGCGGCTGCTCCTGCTGGTTGGCATGGCCGGGTTCCTGGTCGTCGGGCTGGCCATCCGGAACGGGTTCGGCGCCAGCAGCCGGTCGGCCAGCAGCGGCATCTTCCTCGGCGTCGGGTACCTGGTCGTGGTGTGCGTGCACGCCGGGCTCTATTACCGGGTGAACCGGAACATCGTCCGGGTGCTCCCGGTCAACCTGGCCTCGGCGCTGCTGGTCCTGGTGGCCGGGCTGACCACCGGCCTGGCCGACTACCTGCTGTGGACGGCGGCGCTGGCCATCCAGGTGCTGTCCCCGCTGGTGGTGCGGGTCGGCGGCCGGTTCGAGATCGCCCCGGCGCACTTCGCCGAGCGGCACGGCGCGCTGGTCATCGTGGCGCTGGGCGAGTCGGTCGCCTCGGTCGGCATCGGTGCCGCCGAGCACCCGCTGGACGCGCAGACCGTGCTGGCCGCGGTGCTCGGCCTGGCCGTGTCGGCCGCGCTGTGGTGGGTCTACTTCGGCGGCGCGGACGACGAGCGGGCCGGCCAGGCCATGGCCCAGGCACCCCGGGAGCGGCGGCCCGCGCTCGCCCTGTCCGCGTACTTCTATCCGCACATCCCGATCCTGCTCGGCGTGGTGGCACTGGCCGCCGGGGTGAAGCAGACCATCGGCCACGCGCAGTCCCACCCGGCCGGCCCGGCACTGGCCATCGGCGGCCGGCGTGGCGCTGTTCCTGGCCGGGCAGGCCGCGTTCCGCCGGGCGCTGCACCTCGGCACCCCGTGGCCGCGGCTGGCCGCCGCGCTGTTCGCCCTGGCCACGGCGGCGCTCGGGGCCACCGTGAGCATCGAGGCACAGCTCGTCGTGCTGCTGGCCGGGCTGGCCGGCCTGCTCGGCCTGGAACGCCGCCGGGCGGCCGCGGGCCGGCCGGGGTGACCGGCCCAGTACTGGCGTTAGGGAAAGATAGACGGTGTGATCGAGCGGTACACCCGGCCTGGGATGGGCAAAGTCTGGAGCGAAGCACACAAATACGAGCTGTGGTGCCAGGTGGAGACGCTGGTGCTGGCGGCGCAGGCGGCGGCCGGGACGGTGCCGGCCGAGGCGGTGGAGGCGGTGCGCAACGCCAAGCCGCCCACGCCGGAAGCGGTGGCCGCGGTGGAGGCGGTCACCGAGCACGACGTGATCGCGTTCCTCACCGCGTGGGCGGACAACACCACGCCGCGCGAGGCGGCCGCCTGGGTGCACTACGGGATGACCTCGTCCGACCTGCTGGACACCGCGCTGGCGGTGCAGCTCACCGAGGCGACCGACCTGCTGGTGGCGGAGGCCAGCCGGCTGGTGGCCGCGCTGCGCGAGCACGGCCTGGCGCACCGCAGCACGCTCCGGGTGGGCCGCACGCACGGCATCCACGCCGAGCCGGACGTGTGGGGGCACCGGGTGGCCGACTTCGCGTTCGCCATGGCCCGCAGCCGGGACCGGCTGCTCCGGGCCCGCGACGCGGTCGCGGTGGGCAAGCTGTCCGGGCCGGTCGGCACGTACTCCAACATCGACCCGGCCATCGAGGCCACCGTCATGGCCGAACTGGGCCTGCGGCCGGCCGACGTGGCCACCCAGGTGGTGTTCCGGGACGGCATCGCCGAGTGGATCAGCGCGGTCGCGGTGGCCGCGAGCGTGTGCGAGGCGATCGCGCTGGAGATCCGGCACGGGCAGCGCACCGAGGTCCGTGAGCTGGCCGAGCCGTTCCGGGCCGGGCAGAAGGGCTCGTCCTCGATGCCGCACAAGAAGAACCCGATCCGCTCCGAGCGGATCGCCGGGCTGGCCCGGATCGTGCGCGGCTATGTGACGCCGGTCACCGAGGGCATAGCGCTGTGGCACGAGCGGGATATCTCACATTCCAGCACCGAGCGGATCGCGCTGCCGGACGCGGCCATCGCGCTCGATTACCTGCTGCACCTGACCACCGGGCTGATCGAGGGCCTGGTCGTGGACCCGGACCGGATGCTGGCCAACCTGGAATCCACCGGCGGCCTGATCTACACCTCGAGCATCCTGCTCGAACTGGTCGACTCGGGGATGTCCCGGGAGGATGCCTACGCGCTGGTCCAGGCGGCCGCGATGCGGACCTGGCAGGACGGCACCCCGCTGCTGCAGACGCTGCGCACCGAGGCGGCCGCCCGCGGCGTCACGCTGGACGACGCGCGGCTCGCCGAGGTCTCCCGGCCGGAGCGCTACGTGGCCCGGCTGGGCGGGGTGTTCGAGCGGCTGGAGCGGCTCTCGTGACTGATGTCCCTACGCTGCTGTACTCGGGGAAAGTGCGGGACGTCTACTCGCTGGGCGATGACGTGCTGCTGCTGGTGGCGTCGGACCGGGTGTCCGCTTACGACCACGTGCTGCCGACGCCGATACCGGACAAAGGGAAGATCCTGACCCAGCTGTCCCTGTGGTGGTTCGAACAACTCGCCGACGAAATACCGAACCATCTGGTGCCCGCGGAGATCCCGGCCGAGTTCGCCGGGCGGGCGATGGCCTGCCGCAAGCTGTCCATGGTCCCGGTGGAGTGCGTGGCCCGCGGCTACCTGGCCGGTTCTGGCTGGCGGGAGTACCGGCAGACCAGGTCGGTGTGCGGGGTGGCGCTGCCCGCTGGGCTGCTGGACGGCTCGCAGCTGCCCGAGCCCATCTTTACCCCGGCGACCAAGGCGCCGCGCGGGCAGCATGACGAGAACATCCCGTTTTCGGCGGTGGTTGCGCAGGTCGGCGCGGGTGTAGCGGATGAGCTCAGGCGGATCACGCTGGAGGTGTACCGGCGCGGCGCGGAGGTCACCGCGCGGCACGGCATCCTGCTCGCCGACACCAAGATTGAGCTGGGTTTCGACCCGGATGGGCGGTTGCTGCTGGCCGACGAGGTGCTCACCCCGGACTCGTCCCGGCTGTGGCCGGCCAGCGAATGGCTGCCCGGTAAGCCACAAGTGTCATTTGACAAGCAGATCGTCCGGGACTGGCTAGACTCGCCCGAGTCCGGCTGGGCAGAGCGGGATCGCCAGCCACCCCCAGCACTGCCGAACCATGTGGTCGAGCAGACACGTGCTAGTTACATCGAGGCTTATGAGCGCATCACCGGACGGCAGTGGGTATGACTGCCGTGGAACTCTGGTCGACGACCCCGCGGGGCTGGCTGGGCACGGCACCGCGGGCCCGGCCCCGGCTCCAGCCGGAGACCCGGCAGGCCGGTGGAATACTGGCCTGGGATATGCAGAAGGGCTGCCGCTGGCCCAGCGGCCCGCTGCCCGCCCAGCCCTGGGCAGCGCACTGCCAGGACCGCCGGCACACCGTGACGACGCGTTTCCGAAGGACAGGAGCTTCAGCCTCATGACCATTGGCCCCGAGACCTGCTACCGCGTACGAGGCGGGATCCCGCTGCAGGGCACGGTCTTCGTCCAGGGCGCCAAGAACGCCGCGCTCAAGATGATCGCCGCGTCCCTGCTCACCGCGGAGGGCCGGACGGTACTGCGCAACGTGCCGCCGATCGAGGACGTCCGCCGCGCGGTTGAGCTAGCCCAGGCCGTGGGGGCCGTCGTCAAGTTCCACGAATCAGAGCGCACCCTGGTGGTGGACGCGTCCAACCTGACCACCCCGGTGCTGCCGGCCGACATCGCCCGGCGGTTCCGCGCCTCGGTGCTGTTCGTGCCGCCACTGCTGCACCGGCTCGGCGAGGCGGTCATCGAGGGTATCGGCGGCTGCAACCTGGGCAGCCGCCTGCTGGACTTCCACTACCGGGGCTTCGCCCGGCTCGGCGCGATCGTGGACGAGCAGGGCGACAAGATCTACGTCAAGGCGGGCAAGCTGCAGGGCGCGCACCTGTACCTGGACACCCCGTCGCACACCGGCACCGAAAACCTGATCATGGCGGCCAGCCTCACGCCGGGCACCACGGTCATCGAGAACTGCGCGCTCGAGCCCGAGGTGCTGGACGTCATCGCGTTCCTGACCAAGATGGGCGCGGACATCAGCGGCGGCGGCACCGGCTTCGTCACCGTGCGCGGGGTGAGTGAGCTGACCGCGACCGAGCACACGGTCATGCCGGACCGGATCGACGCGGGCGTGTTCGCCATGGCCGCCGCGATCACCGGCGGCGAGCTGAACCTGGTCGGCGCGCAACTGGAGCACTTCGGCGTGGTGCGCTGGAAGCTGGAGCAGATGGGCGTGGAGTTCACCGCCAAGGGCGCCGTGCTCCAGGTCCGCCGGGAGCGCACGCTGCGCCCGATCAACGTCATCACCAGCCCGTACCCCGGCTTCGCCACCGACCTGCAGTCGCCGATCATGGCCCTGAGCTGCCTGGCCGACGGCACCAGCTACATCCGGGAGACCATCTTCGACGGCCGGTACACGCTGGTCGGCGAGCTGAACAAGATGGGCGCCAAGGTCGAGGTGGACAGCGGCAACGTGGCCATCGTGCACGGCCCGTCCACGCTCAAGGGGACCAAGGTGGTCGCGCACGACCTGCGCAGCGGCATCGCGCTGATCCTGGCCGGGCTGTCCGCCGAGGGCGAGACCGTGGTGGCCCCCGGCTACCTGATCGATCGCGGGCACGCGGCGGTCGCGGAGCGGCTCACCACGCTGGGCGCGGACATCAGCATCGAGTCGAGCGGCTGAGAAGTAACGCCCCTAACGGGCGGTTTCTGCCCAGCCAAATGTGACGAAGCACGAAACTGCCAGCGGATTTGCGTACGTCCAGGCCGCGGGCAGGTTACGAACTATACGATCGTGCAATCGTCCCCGTAAGGGTCTGACTGTGACTTCTCTCCACGAGCGGCATTCCGCGGCCGGCAGCACGTTAGTGACTGCCGTCTCACGCTATGGCCAGCGGCGATGACCGGCCAGCGCCAGCCAGCGGGCGAGCTGACGATCGGCATAGTCGGTCCGCACGACCTGGTCGAACGCATCATGCTGTCCGGCACCGCGCAGCCCGGTATGCTGCCCGGCGGCCCAGGCCAGCCGGGCACCGGCCCAGCGCCGTCCGCGAACGGCTCGGCGGCGCCGCCCCGGCGGCTCGTTGCGGCCGCCTACCGCAGCGAGCAGGAGGCCGCCGACAAGGTGCTCCGGCTCGGCGCGGGCATCGACGCCTGCCTGTTCGCCAGCCAGGTGCCGCATGAGTACGCCCGGCGGGCGGGCACGCTGCGCGTCCCGGCCACCTATGTGCCGCTGGCCGGCAGTTCGCTGTACGCGGCGCTGCTGCGGGCCAGCCGGGAGCTGGGCCAGGATCTGAGCCGGGTCAGCGTGGACGTGCTCAGCCGGATGGACGTGGAGGACGCGTTCGGCGAACTGGGCGTGCCCACTGACAACGTGCACGTCCGGGAGGACGCGGCCAACGCGGCCACGCTGGCCGCGTTCCACGAGCGGCTGTGGCGGCGCGACGAGATCACCGTCGCGTTCACCTGCCTGCAGTCGGTGGCGCAGCGGCTGTCCGCGGCCGACGTGCCGGTCCGCATCCTGCGCCCGACCAGCAGCGCGATCCGCGCCGCCCTGCGCACCGCCACCCTGCTGGCCGGCAACCGGCGGCTGGAGGAAGCCCAGCTCGCGGTGGCCCTGATCGAGGTGCCCACGCTGCGCGATACCACCCGCCGGTCCACGCCACGGCACGCGCGCGAGGAACTGCGGCTCACCGTGCACCGGTTCCTGGTCCAGGAGGCGCAGCGGATGCACGCCTCGGTCAGCCCGGTCAGCGACCACTGCTTCCTGGTCACCGCCACCCGCGGCTCGCTGGCCGCGGCGACCGACGGCTTCCGGGTACCGCCGTTCAGCGAGCGCGCCCGCACCGAGCTAGGCATCGCCGTCGAGGTGGGCATCGGGATGGGCCGCACCGCGCAGGACGCGGAAGCGCACGCGCACGCGGCGCTGTCCCGCTCGCACGCGGCCGCGGGCAGCCGTGGCTTCGCGCTGGACCGGGAGGGCATCGCGCTGGTGCCCGCGCCGCGGCACCCGGCCGCGGCCGCGGCCGAGAGCACCCGGCCGCGTGGCCTGGAGACGCTGTCCCGGCTGGCCGACAAGCTGGCCGGCAGCGACAGCGCGCTGGTGGTGGACGCGGAAACCGCGGGCAAGGTGCTCGGGGTGACCGCGCGGACCGCGCGGCGGCTGCTGCACGGCCTGGTCGAGGAAGGGCTGGCCTGGCCGCTGCCGCCGAGCCGGGCACCGCAGCCCGGCCGCCCCCGCCAGTTCTACCGCCTGGTCACCGAGAAACTAGAACGCCGCCCAGCCGCGCGCTGAGCTGGCCCGGGGTCGTCTCCCGGACTGGTCAGTGTCTCCGGGGGTAGGCGCGGGCCACGGCCAGGAACGTGTCGTTGGCGTCGTGGTCGCCGATGGAGATCCGGGCGCCCTCCGCACCGAACGGCCGGATGGCCACCCCGGCCTGCGCACAGGCGGCGGCGAAGTCCTGGGTGTCCTGGCCCAGCCGGAGCCAGACGAAGTTGGCCTCGGTCGGCGGCACCGTCCAGCCCTGGGCCACCAGCTCACCGCTGACCCGGGACCGTTCCTTGACCACCAGGTCCACCCGGTCCAGCAGTTCCGCCTCGGCGGCCAGCGAGGCAATGGCGGCGGCCTGCGCCACCGCGTTCACCGTGAACGGGAGCATGGTCTTGCGCACTGCCTCGGCCACCGGCGGGTGCGCGACCAGGAAGCCGACCCGCAGCCCGGCCAGCCCGTAGGCCTTGGAGAAGGTGCGCAGCACGGCCACGTTGGGGTGCTCCCGGTAGACCTGCAGCCCGTCCGGCACGGCCGGGTCGCGGACGTACTCGTTGTACGCCTCGTCCAGCACGACCAGGCAGTCCAGCGGCACCTGGCCGAGGAACGCGGCCAGTTCGTCCGCGTGTACCACGGTGCCGGTCGGGTTGTTCGGGTTGCACACGAAGATGACCCGGGTCCGGCCGGTGATGGCCGCGGCCATCGCCGCCAGGTCGTGCGTCTCGGCCCGCAGCGGCACGGTGACCGGCGCCGCGGCGGCCAGCGCGACCAGCGTCGGGTAGGCCTCGAAGGAGCGCCACGCGTAGAGCACCTCGGCGCCGGGCTCGCCGGCCGCCGCCAGCACCTGCTGGGCCACCCCGACCGAGCCGCAGCCGACCGCGATGTGCTCCGGCGGGACGCCGAACCGGTCCGCGATCGCCGCGGTCAGCGCGGCCGCGCCGTTGTCCGGGTAGCGGTGCACGGCGGCGGCCGCGTCGGCGATCACGTCGAGCACCGAGGGCAGCGGGCCGAACGGGGACTCGTTCGAGGACAGCTTGTGGGAGCGGCCATCCGGAGCACGGACCTGGCGGCCCGGCTGGTACGGGGCGAAGTCGTCGAGCACCGCACGGAACCGCGGTGATCTGGGCGCGTCCGCACTGGTCACCGGTGTCCTCCCCTCGCTGCTCCCGGCCACATCCTAGTCACCCGGCAGGGCGGCCAGCGCGGCCGCGAACACCTGATGCATCTCCCGGCCGAACAGCACGAACTGGGCTTCCCGGACGGCGGTGTCCGCGCCGCGGACGGTGCCGAGCGCGATCCGGGCCGCGTCGTCCGCGGGCCAGCCATAGATGCCCGCGGAGACGGCCGGGAACGCGACCACCTCGGCGCCGATCTGGTCGGCCACCCGCAACGACTCGGCATAGCAGGACGCGAGCAGCGCGCTGCGGTCCTCGCCCCGCGAGTACACCGGGCCGACCGTGTGGATGACCCACCGGGCCGGCAGGTGGCCGGCCGTGGTGGCCACCGCCTGGCCGGTGGGCAGGCCGTCCGGGAACCGGCCGGCCCGCAGCGACCGGCACTCGGCCAGGATCGCGGGCCCACCGCGGCGGTGGATCGCGCCGTCCACGCCACCGCCGCCGAGCAGCGACGAGTTGGCCGCGTTCACGATGGCGTCGGCGGCCTGCCGGGTGATGTCCCCCTCGTGCAGCGTGATCCGGATAGTCATGTGACTTCACGATAGCTGGCGGCCTCGTCCGGGAAGACCCCAAGTCAGGTCAGTACCGATGCCGATGGAACGGGTGGGGGCGAGCAGCGACTGCGCGAGGGTGCCGTAGCGGCGCAGCAGCCACGGGGCGGTCAGCAGGCCCAGGGCGATGAACGCGATGCCGAGGGCCGCCGACAGCCAGGCGGTGCTAGCGGTGGTCACGTGGATGAAGGCGTACCAGTTGTTGCCGTGTGCGGCGACGATCGGGTGCCAGACGGCGGGCATAACCAGGCCGAACAGGCCCCAGGCGATCAGGCCCGCCGGGGTGAGTATCAGCAGCCAGCCCACCAGGGTATCCACGGTGATCCACACCAGGTCCCGCCAAGTAGCCGGGTCGGCGATCAGGAAGCCGAACCGTGCCCAGAAGCCCGGTGGTGGCTGTCCTTCGCGACGGGCCGGCTCAGGCTGGTACGGGTTACTGATGGCGGCACCGCACCAGTCGCCGGCCAGCCGCCGGACCCTGGTCTCCAGCCGGCGTATGGCCCGCACCGTGACGGGGATCGCCGGCAGCCCGATGCCGAGCGGGGCAAGCGTGACCGCTATCGCGAACACCATCCACAGCACGAGGCCGACCAGGGTGAGCCCAATCAGGGCGATGCCCCGCCCGGCGGCGACGATGCCCCGCGTCGCCCAGTTCCCGGTGCGAGGCTGGAGGCCGGTCGCTGCGTTCGTCGTGACCGTTTCGTTCATCACTTCTCCTTGGTGTGGCGCCCCGGCGGGACGTCCGCTTTCGGTGCTGCCGGAGCTTGCCGGAGTGCGGCCGGGAAGCCACGACAGCCAGCGGGGCAGGTACCAGCAGCGGTCGCCAAGCAGGGTCATAGCCGCAGGGAGGAGGACGCCGCGGACGATCGTGGCATCCAGCAGGATGGCGGCGGTCAGGCCCACGCCGAGCATCTTGAGCTCGACCTGGCCCATGCCGATGAAGATGGAGAAGACGGCGACCATGATGAGCGCCGCGCTGGAGACGACCCCGGCGCTGCTGGCGATGCCGGCCGTGACGGCGCCGACCGTGGTCTCGCCGCGCTGCCGCAATTCCCTGATCCTGCTCAAGATGAAAACGTGGTAGTCCATCGAGATGCCGAACAGGAACGTGAACAGGAAGAGCGGTACCCAGGGGGTGATCGCGCCGGAACTGGCGTAGCCAAGCAGCCCCTGCAGCCTGCCGTCCTGGAAGATGAAGGTGATCAGCCCGTAGGCGGCGGTGACGGACAGGAAGTTGAGCGCGATCGAGACCAGCGGCAGGACTACCGACCTGAAACAGAGCAGCAGCAGGCAGAAGGCCACCGCGGCGACGACGGCGAGCACCAGCGGCGTGCGCGCGCTCAACTGGCTGGCGTTGTCATGATTGGCGGCGGTGTCGCCCGCCACCGCGTAGCTAACCCCTGTTCCGCCGAACGTCCGCGGGAGAATGTGGTCCTGCAGCGTATCCAGCGCGGTGTAGGAGGCGCTGTCCCCGCCGTTGCCCGCTAGCGGGACGCTGACGATCAGCGCCCGGCCGTCGGCGACGGAGATGACGGTGACCGGCTCCCGGATCGCGCCGCCCTTCGCGGCCAGCGACTCCAGCTTGCTGATCGCGCCGGTGACCACGGGACCCGTGAGGTGCTGGCCGGTGACGACCACCTCGGCCGGCGCGGGGCTCTGCGGGAAGGCCGCCTGGATGGCCTGGATGGTGGACACCACGGGCAGGTCCGCCGGGGCGTCGATCGCCGGGTAGGCGAGGCGCATGCCAAGCGCGGGCGCGGCGATGGCCAGCATCACGACGGTGGCCGCGCCGCCCCACAACAGCGGGCGGCGGACCACCCGGCGCACCAACGTGGACCACGCCTTCGACGGGGCCGCCGCGCGCCTGCGGCCGAGGAACGGGATCCGGCCCGCCTCGACCCGGTCGCCGAGCCAGGACAGCAGCGCGGGCAGCACGGTCAGCGAACCGGTGACGGCGATGCCGACTACGACGATGGCGCCGATCGCCATCCCAGTGAACAGCGCGTACCCGGTCAGGAACAGCCCGGCCAGCGCCGTCATGACGGTCATGCCTGACACCACGATCGCCCGGCCGGACGTGCGGGCGGCGGTGGTGATCGCCTGATGCAACTCCGCACCGCGGGACCGTTCTTCGCGCTGGCGGCGCAGGAAGAACAGCGAGTAGTCGATGCCAACCGCCATGCCAACCAGCAGCACCACCGTGGAGGTCTGCGAGCCGACCGGCAGCCAGTGGCCGGGGATGGCCAGCAGCCAGGTTGCGGTGAGCGCCGAGGTGAGGGCGAGCAGCACCGGGATACCCGCGGCGACCAGCGTGCCGAACACGCCGACCAGCAGGATCAGGGTAAGCGGCACCGACGTTTCCGTCGCCCTGCCGAAGTCGCGGCCGATCTGGTTGTTCACCGCCTGCCCGAGGCTGGCGTCGCCCGCCTCGGCCACCAGCAAGCCGGGGTGGCTGGCCTGCACCTTGGCGACCGCGGACAGCGCGGGGGTGACCGCGGTGGTCACGTCCGCGGCCGGACCGGGAACATTGAAGGTGACCAGCGCGCTGCGGCCGTTGGCGGA
This sequence comes from uncultured Actinomycetes bacterium, assembly GCA_963832095.1. Lineage (GTDB taxonomy): Bacteria > Actinomycetota > Actinomycetes > Streptosporangiales > Streptosporangiaceae > RYN-230. Next base: position 77,220 of record CAWHSW010000020.1, on the reverse strand, counting down.
GACCAGCGCCTGGCCGCCGGGCCGCAGCGGCGAGTCGATCCCGGCCGCCGCGTCCGGCCGCCGCGACAGCGCGGCCGTCACCTGGCTCACGGCCTGGCGCATCGCGGGATCGGTCGCGAACGTCTGCCCCGGGGTACGGGCCCGGATCAGCACGGCCTCGGTCGTCGGGGTTGTCACGCCGAGGTGCTGCAGGTCTGCTCGGCCTGCCCTGCCTGGCCGAGGTCGTTCTGCTGCAGGCTGGGGGAACCGAGCAGCTGCCCGATGAGGTAGGCCACGGCGACCAGCGCGAGCCAGCCGAAGACCGCGGTCTTGCGGTACCGGGCGCTCCACCCGGCAATCATTTCCACGGCCGGCGGGCGCACCCGGCGTGGCGGCGGACCGATGTTGGCTGGCGGCGCCTCGTACCAGGCGGCTCGGTTCATAGCGGACCTCACTTCTTGCAACGTGGACCTTTTGTTCTGGTTACCGCGTCGAGTTTCCGCTGGTAGCGGGGGACTTAAGTAGTGCCGTGAGTACCGGTCCGGCGTGGGCCGCCCACCTGGAAAATGTGCAGAATGCATGCCAAGTCGGCCCGTCTTGCAGGGTCCGCACACGCCAGCGAACTAATAGCCTGACGGCGTGGTGAAGCAGGCAACGGCGCTGGTCACCGTGGTTATCTGCCTGGTGGCGATCTCCGAAGCGGGTTACGGCGCCGCCAACGGCGGGCTCGGCGAGGTACCTATGGTCGCTGCGCTGGTTGTCTTGCCGTTGCTGTATGTCTTTCCGGCGACCAGGCCGACGTGGCTGCGGCACCGGTACCTACTGCTTGGCGTGCAGGCGGCGCTGACCTACCTGCCGTTTGCCTGGTTCGGCGCGAACTGGACACCGTCGGGGTGGCTGGCGGGGCTGGTCTTGCTGACGGTTGCGTCGCCGGCGTCGTGGTTCGTGGCGGCGGTCCTGGCCGCGCTTGAGACGGCCGCCTGGGCAGGCGTGGGCGGGCTGGCCAGCCAGCCCACGGCAGTGGCAGTGTGGAGCACGTTTGCCTTCGTCTTTGACGCGCTGATCTTGTTCGGGCTGGCCCGGCTGGCCGACCTGGTCAGGGCGGTACACGCGGCCAGGGGCGAGCTCGCCGAGGCGGCGGTGACCGCCGAGCGGGTCAGGGCGGCCGACAGCCTGCGGGCCGCGGTCGACGGCCGACTGGCCGAGGCGGCTGGCCGGTCGGCGGCGGCGCTGCAGGCGATCGCCGGGAACCCGTCGCTGGCCCGCGAGCGGATCGCGGAGACGGCGGTGACCGCCCGCCACGCACTCGAGGAGGTGCGGGAGGTGGCTACCCGGTTCCGGAACGCGCCATGGCCGGAGGCGGCTCCGGCCAAGCCGTCGGAACCGCTGGCTCCCCGGCTCGCGCAGGCCGTCCTCGTGGTGGTGCTATCCGGTCTTGCGCTCGTGTACGTGCTCTTCGTCGCGGAGAACGTCCATGGCGTGCCGGGCGGCTACAGCATCCTGGTCATCGCCCTGACCATCGCGGACGCGGTCGCGCTCGTCATCCTGCAGCTGCGTCACTCATGGCCGTCACGTGGCATCGCCCGGCCGCGCGGCTGGCCCGTCACCCTCTTCTTGCAGGCCATCCTCACCTACGCACTGGTCCCGTTGACCGGCTGGCACCCGCTGATCATGGTCGGGTTCCTCGCCGGGTCGGCGCTGCTGCTCGTTCCCGCCGCGCCAGGCTGGGCCGCGTTCGCGGCGGTGATCGCTACCCTGCCAGTGCTCTTTACGGTGAAACCCATGGCTGGGCTCTCGACCGGGGAGGTGTGGCTGGGTGCCGTGGTGTTCCTGACCTTGGACGGCGCGGCGCTCGGCCTGCTGGTCTACGGGCTGACCCGGCTGGCGCAGCTGGCCGTGCAGCTGGAAAACCTGCGTGGCGAACTCGCCCGCAAGGCGGTGGCCGTCGAGCGGCTGCGCGTGGCGCGGGACACCCATGATCTCCTCGGCCTTGGCCTGTCCGCGATCGCGATGAAGGCCGACCTGATCGGTAAGCTCATCGACCGCGGCGACGCCAGGGCAGGCGCGGAGATCGCCGAGCTCGCACGGATCTGCGCCACCGCCCGGGCCGACGTGCGCCTAGTGACCGGCGAGGCCCGGGACCTGCCGCTTGACGCGGAGCTCGCGGCTGCCCGTGACGTCCTGACGTCGGCGGGCATCGATGTCCGCATGCGGGTGAGCGCGGACCCGCCGCCCGAGGCGGCCGCCGTCCTGGTTCCCGTGATCCGGGAGGCGGTCACGAACATCCTCAAGCACAGCGGCGCAAGCTACTGCGTGCTTGAAATGACCGCTGACGCCAGGCTGCTGCACCTGTCGATCAGCAACGACGGCCGGGGCGACACCGGCGGCCGCCGCTAGCCGAGGTCGGCCGCACCGGTAACGGCCTGCTTAACCTCGCGGCCCGCCTCGATGCTGCGGGCGGGGACCTGACCGCCACGCCGGAAGACGGCACGTTCAGCCTGGCTGTCGAGCTGCCGCTCGCTGCGGGCCAGCCGGTCGTTTAGAGCCAGCCGGCCTCGGTGGCGATCCGCACCGCGTCCATCCGGTTACGCCCGCCGAGCTTGGTCACCGCGGATGCCATGTAGTTCCGCACGGTCCCGTAGGACAGGAACAGCTCCGCCGCGATCGCGGGCAGGTCCGCGCCCGCCGCGAACCGCCGCAGCACATCGGTCTCCCGCTCCGACAGCGGGCTTTGCTTCATCTCGAGCGCCGCCAGGGCCAGCTTTGGGTCGATGACCCGCTCCCCCGCCGCGACTTTCCGCAGCACGTCGATCAGCTGGTCCGACGGGGCATCCTTGACCATGAACCCCGCCACGTGCGCGTCGAGGGCCGCGCGCAGCTGCCCGGGGCGTCCCAGCACGGTCAGGATCACCACCCGGCACGCGGGCAGCCGCTCATGCAGTTCCGCCGCCGCAGTAAGCCCGTCAGCCCCCGGCAGGTCGATGTCCAGCACCGCGAGGTCGGGACGCTCCGCCAGCGCCGTGGGCACGATGTCGGTGCCCACCGCCACCTGGGCGACCACCTTGATGTCATCCTCCAGGTTCAGCACCGAGACCAGCGTGTCCCGCAGAATCCGCATGTCCTCCGCGAGAAGGACCCGGATCATCTCCCCTCCAAACGTGCGAACTGCCGCATATCCCAGAGCCTAGCCAGAACGTCACGTGACTTCACGATAGCTGGCGGCCCTGGCCGGGAAGACCCCTTATCAGGTCGGCAGCGATGCCGAGGAACCGGGGAAGACAGATGAACGCGTCCCTGCTCGCGGTCCTCAATGACGCCGAGCGGTTGCTGGTTGCCGAGACCGACCGGGACAACCTCAGCGCACTGGACGAGGACGCGGCCATTGAGCCGGGCCGCCGCGAGATGCGCGGTGAGGTAGGAGGCGACGGCGCTGGCAAAGATGCTGTTCAGCAGCGAAGTGCCGGCCGAGCCGCCGAGCATCTGGCCGACCGTGACCGTCGCGGACGCGAATCAGCGTCCTGCGGGGGGGTGATGTGTGCGCGCGCCGGGCGCGGCTAGCTGAGCGGGACGGTTACCGCGGCGTTCTGCTTCGGGTAGTAGGCGGCCACGTCCTTCGCGCCGTACTTGGCCCGGAACCTGTCCACGATCTCAGCGACCCGGGCCGGATCGGTGACCGGCGCCGCGCTGGCGGTGCGCTCGGCACCCCCGGCGGCCAGCCGGATGGCCGGCGTGCGCAGCACGTTCTTGTACCAGTTGCTGTCCGACCCGCTGACCGGGACCAGATACAGCGTGCCGCCGTCCCGCGCGAACCAGACCGGGAGCGTGATGCCACGGCCGGACTTGCGCCCGGTGACGGTCAGGTCGACTTCACGGCTGCTGTCCAGGGCCCGGGTGAACTCTTCGTCTGCCATCTGCTTCTCCGCCCTGTCTCGACTGGCCTCCATCGTCGCAGCCGGCCCGGCGGGCCGGCGGCCGGCCCCAGGCCACTGTGTCTCGCCACTGGGGCTGGCGTGGCGGGCATTGACCGGCTGGCTGCTGTGAGTTCTGATCAGGGTGGGTCTGAGTCACCGCGGAGGCAGCCGCGGTGGGCAGGCCCGCCAGAGGACGGGGCATGACCTCTCATCCGGTCAGCAGGCGGGCGGTGCTGAGCGCGCTCGGCGGTGCCGCGGCCGGCGCGCTGCTGGCAGGCACCGTCGGGGAACAGTTGCGGGCCGCCTCTGGCGGCTGGACCAGCGGGTATGTGCCCGACGGCACGGCTGGGCTGGGCCAGGCGTTCCCGCTGACCGCGGTCCAGCTGCGGCCCAGCCCGTTCCGGGCCAACCAGGCGCGCAACACCAGCTACTTAATGTTCGTGGACCCGGACCGGATGCTGCACACCTTCCGGCACAACTACGGCCTGCCCTCGCGGGCCAGGCCGTGCGGCGGCTGGGAGCGGCCCGCCTCCGAGGTACGCGGCCACTGCACCGGGCACCTGATGTCCGGGCTCGCCCTGACCCACGCCAACACCGGGCACCCGGGCGCCGCGGACAAGGGCCACTACCTGGTGGACCAGCTCACCCGGTGCCAGGCCCGGGCGCGCCGGGCCGGTTTCCACGACGGTTACCTGTCGGCGTTCCCGGAGAGCTTCTTCGACCGGCTGGAAGCCGGCCTGCCGGTGTGGTCGCCGTACTACATGATCCACAAGATCATGGCCGGGCTGATCGACCAGCACGAGCTCACCGGGAACGCCCAGGCCCTGGAGACGGCGGCCCGGCTGGGCGACTGGGTGGGCTGGCGGACCGGGCGGCTCTCCTACCAGCACATGCAGCGCATCCTGACCGTCGAGCACGGCGGGATCGCCGAGTCACTGACCAACCTGTACCGGCTGACCTGGGACGAGTCCTACCTGCGCACGGCTGGGCGGTTCTACGACGCCCAGGTGTTCGACCCGCTGGCCCGGGACCAGGACGACCTGCCCGGGCGGCACGCGAACACCAACATCCCCAAGATGATCGCGTGCGTCCGGATCTGGGAGGAGACCGGCGACCCGCGCTATCACGACATCGCCCGCAACTTCTGGCGGATCGTCACCCAGCATCACAGCTACGTGATCGGCGGCACCAGCAACTGGGAGCACTGGCACGCACCGGACGTGATGGCCGGCCAGCTGAGCAACCGGACCTGCGAGAACTGCTGCAGCTACAACATGCTCAAGCTGACGCGGCTGCTGCACTTCCACCAGCCGCGCCGGATCGACCTGATCGACTACTACGAGCGCACGCTGTTCAACCAGATGCTCGGCGAGCAGGACCCGCGCTCCGCGCACGGCTTCAACATCTACTACACCGGGCTGTCACCAGCCGCTTTCAAACGGCAGCCGCCATTCATGGGCAGCGATCCGGACGTTTACTCGACGAATTATCACAACTTCTCCTGCGACGACGGCACCGGCATGGAGACTCAGTCCAAATTCGCGGACACCATCTACTCGCGGGATCGGCACGGCCTATTCGTCAACCTGTTCATTCCGTCCGAGGTGACCTGGGGCGATAACCGGATGCGGATCCGGCAGGAGACCAGGTTCCCGGATGAGCCGGGCACCCGGCTCACCGTGCTGGCCGGGCAGGCCCGGATCGCGCTGCGGGTGCGCATCCCGGGCTGGGCCGCCGCCCCGGCGCGGGCCTGGCTGAACGGCCGGGAGCTGACCGGCCGGGAACTGGCCGGGCGGGCCGCGCCGGGCAGCTGGCTGGTGCTGGACCGGTCCTGGTCGCCCGGTGACACGCTGCGGGTCAGCCTGCCGATGGAGCTGGCCAGCAATCCCACCCCGGACCAGCCGGCCGTGCAGGCGGTGACGTACGGGCCGATCGTGCTCAGCGGCGGCTACGGCGGTCAGGGCGCCATGCCGATGCCCCGGCTGGACATCGGGTCGCTGACCATGACGTCGCAGCGGCCGCTGGCCTTCCAGGCGCGGGCGGACGGGCGCGCCGTCCAGCTCATTCCGATCGCCCGGATGCAGCACCAGCACTACAACACGTACTGGCTGACCTGACCTGGGGCTGAGCCGGGCTGGGACCTGAGCCGGGCCGGGCTGGGTCTGTCCCGGCGCAAGACCGGTAGGTAGAGTGACGCCGTGAACCGACTGGGCGAACTTGAACGGGCCATCATGGACGTTCTGTGGGAAAGCGAGACTCAGCTCACCGTGCGCCAGGTTGGCAGTAGGCTTACCGACCGGGACCTGGCTCACACCACCGTGATGACCGTCCTTGACCGATTGGCCAAGAAGGGATTCGCCCGGCGCGAGCGAGATGGCCGTGCCTGGCTGTACCGGGCTGCCGCGAGCAGGGAAGCGTACGTCACCGAACTGATGCTTCACGCGCTCGACCAGACCGGCGACCGGTCGGCCGCGCTGGCTAGCTTCGCGCGCCGCGTTTCGGACACCGAGGCACTGGTGCTGCTGCGAGCCCTGGAGACAGGCGGGGATCCCGCCAGGAGTTGAACCGTTCGTGCTGCCCCCTGTCCTGGTCCTGGCGTCCGTGGCCATCGGACTGGTACCCGCCGCCACCGGCCTGGCCGCGGCGCACTGGCCGCACCGGTCGCCGGCCGCGGCCATCGTGCTGTGGCAGGCGATGGGTCTCGGCTGGGGACTGGCGGCCATCGGCACGCTGGCCGCGCTCGGCACCGACCGGGGCGGGTCCGGGTTCGGGGTGGCCGGGGACGCACTCGCGGTGCTGGCCCGGGCGGTGCACGATCTCGTCGGTGAAGCCACCCCACCTGGCCTGCTAGCCGCGCTCCGGCTGCTCTGCCTGGCCGCGTCGGCGGCGCTGCTGGCCCTGCTGTGCTGGGTGCTGATGGCCGCGTCCGGCGCGGTGCTCCGGGACCGGCGGCGGCACCGGGCGCTGCTCACCCTGCTGGCGCACGGCGACCCGAAGGTGCCGGGCGCACTGGTGGTCGACTACCCGGCGGCCGCGGCCTACTGCGTACCCGGGCTGCGATCCCGGATCGTGATCAGCGCGGGCGCCCTCGACCTGCTGGATCAGGCGGAACTGGCCGCCGTGCTGGCCCATGAGCGGGCGCACGCCCGGGAACGGCACGACCTGGTGCTGCTCCCGTTCACCGCGCTGTGCCGGGCCTTCCCGTGGTCCTGGTCGGCTCAGCGGGCCTACGCCGCGGTCGCCCTGCTGATCGAGATGCTGGCCGACGACCACGCACTCCGGCACCGGCCGGCCCGGGAACTGGTCACCGCGCTGATCCGGGTCGGGGCGGCCGGCCCGGCCGGCGCCCCGGCGGGCGCGCTGGCGATGGCCGGCGGCCGGCCGGCCGAGAGCGGGGTGTGCGCCCGGGTGGAGCGCCTGCTGGCCCCGGCACCGGGGCTCTCGGTGCCCGCCCTGGCCCTGGTCAGCGGGGCCGCCGCGGCCCTGGTCGTGGTCCCGGTCGCGCTGCTGCTGTTCCCGGTGTAAGCAGCGGCCGACCAGGCCGTTTCCGCCAGATATACGCATAATTCACCGGAAGTTTTCCCACCGGCCGTTCCGGCTGAATGGGTCACCCCGGTTGCCGGCCTTCCGGCTACTAGGCTGACTTATGTACTGCCCTGGTTTCCCGCCGGGAAAGGGGTGAGAATGGCCGGCGGGCCTGCATCCCGGTTTTCCTTGATCGCTTCGTGATGTGCCCTGCCCCGCCAGCAAGGACGAGCTATGAGCCAGTCCAGCCCCGCCCACGCCCATCCGCACGGCGCCCCACCCGCCGCCGGCGCTCCGGCCCGATTTACCCGGGCCCGGCCCAGCGTCCCGGCCCGGCCGCCGGGCCCGGCCTGGGCTGCTGGCACGCCCGAGACTGGCGCTGGAGAACTGGCGGGTGTCCTGGCGGCTGATCGCGCTGATCGCCGTCCCGACCGCGATGGGGCTGGCCTTTGCCGGGATTCAGGTCAGCATGGCTGAGCGGAACGCGCAGACCATGGGGCGGGTGGAACGGCTGGCCGTGCTCGGCCAGCAGATCACCGGACTGGCCCAGGCCATGGAGGACGAGCGGGACGAGACGGCCGGTTTCATCGCGCACAACCGGCCGGCCGCGGGCAAGCCCGGGCTGACCCGGCAGTACGCGGTCACCAACCGCTGGGCAGCCCGGGTCCGGCCGCTCATCCACCAACTCGGCCACGGCTTCCTGGCGCAAACGTTAGCCAACGGCGGTGCGGTTCTGACCAGCATCAACGAGCTGCCCGCGCTGCGCCAGGACGCGGTCGAGGGCATCACCCCCGGGCTGTCCACGATCGATTCCTACACCGCGGCGCTGGCCAACTTGTTCTCGTTCAACGATGGCATCGCCCAGCAGACCGGGAACGCCGCGTTCGCGAACGACGTGCGCACGCTGAGCGCGCTGTCCCAGATAAAAGATCAGGTATCCCAGCAGCGGGCCATCCTTTACACCGCGTTCGTGGCCGGCCAGTTCACCCCGGCCGATCAGACCGAACTGGTCGCGGCGCAGGCCCAGCAGTCGACCCAGCTGCAAGCGTTCGACGCCTCGGCCACCGCACTGCAGAGCGAGCTGCTCAGCCGCGTCGTGGCCGGGCCGATGATGAACCAGGGCGAGACGCTCGAGCAGACCACGGTGGCGAACTCCAACAACGGGACCGCGCTCAACCTCCTCCCGGGCACGAGCCATGCGTGGTACGCAGACATGTCGTACACGATCGGCCGGATGCGCCTGGTGGAGCAGGACCTGGCCGGCCAGGTCGTGGGCAGCGCCCGGGCGCTGCACAGCAACGCGGAACGCACCGTGCTGGAGACCGGTGGCCTGGCGCTCCTCGCGCTGCTCCTCGTGCTGCTCATCACGGTGCTCATCGCCCGGTCCATGCTCGGCCCGCTGCGCCGGCTCAAGGAAGGCGCCCTGGACATCGCGGAAACCGGGCTGCCCGCCGAGGTCCGTGAGCTGACCGATGCGCTGGACACCGGGCGCCCGCTGCTGGTCCGCCCGATCGACGTGCTGTCCGACGACGAGATCGGCCAGGTGGCCCGGGCCTTCGACCAGGTGCACCGGGAGGCGGTCCGGCTGGCCGGCGAGGAAGCCCGGCTGCGCAGCAGCGTCAGCGCCATGTTCGTCAGCCTGTCCCGGCGCAGCCAGTCACTGCTGGAACGGCTGCTCCGGCTGATCGACAGCCTGGAACTGGGCGAGGAGGACCCGGAGCGGCTGTCCAACTTGTTCCGGATGGACCACCTGGCCACCCGGATGCGGCGCAACTCGGAGAACCTGCTCATGCTGGCCGGCCACGAGGCGCCGCGCCGGTGGGCCGAGCCGGTGCCGCTGGTGGACGTGCTGCGCGCGGCATCGTCCGAGATCGAGCAGTACGAGCGGATAGAGCTGAACGTGCAGCCGGACGTCGCGGTCGTCGGCGCCGGGGTGGCCGACACCGTGCACCTGCTGGCCGAACTGCTGGAGAACGCGACCACGTTCTCGGCCAAGACCACCAGGATCACCGCGTCCGGGCACCGGCTGACCGGCGGTGGCGCGGTGATCGAAATCACCGACCACGGGATGGGCATCCCAGACAAGGTGCTGGCCGGGCTGAACTACCGGCTGGCCAATCCGCCGGTCGCGGACGTGGCGGTGTCCCGGCATATGGGCCTGTTCGCGGTGGCCCACCTGGCCGCGCGGCACAGCATCCAGGTGGAGCTGAACTCGCCGGCCAGCGGCGGGACCGTCGCGCAGGTGCGCCTGCCCGCGTCGCTGACCTCGCGGGAGGGTGCGGCCGCCGGGGGACGGCCGCGGACGGGCCTGCGGCTGGCCGCACGGCCCGGGCCGCGCGGGCCGCAGTACGTGCCGAGCCGGTTCGCGTCCGGCCCGGTGCCGGATCCCCCGCTGCTCACCGCGGCGCTGGACCAGGCGACACTGGACCAGGCGGCGCTGGACCATGCGGCGCTGGACCAGGCAACGCTGACGGCCTCGTCGGCGGGCACCGGGCCCAGGCCCGCCGCGACCGGCCCTAACGTGATCATCCCGCCGGCCGGCGGCCCGGCCCAGGGCAGCGGGCTGCCCATCTATGAGTCGCTCGAATCCGACTGGTTCCGGGCGCGCGGCCGCGGGATGGTGCGGCGCGATGAGACGTGGGCCGGGGCGCCGGCCGCCGAGCCACGCAACTGGACCTCACCCGGCGACGACGGCTGGCGGGCCGCAGCCGCCATCACCACCCCGGCGACCGGCGGCACCACCGCGGCCGGCCTGCCGAAGCGGGTTCCCCAGGCCAACCTGGTGCCCGGCTCGGCCAGCGACCAACGCGGCCGCACCGCGACCATGGCCGAGGCGGCCGAGATCGCGCGCGGCCGGCTGGCCAACTTCCAGCGCGGTTCCCGCCGGGCCCGGGCGTCGGCGCGGCAGCTCACGCCGGGCGACTGAGCCGCCGCCGCGATACGCCGCCAGGGACTCCCCGGCCGGCCAGTGCGGGCCGGGCCGGTTCGGGGCAGGATAGACCCCGCGGGGGCAGTTCGGCCGGGCATGGGATGGAGAGTGGCGGGTTGTCTGTCGCAGGTGGCCAGAAACAGGACCTGAGCTGGCTGATCACCGACTTCACCGAGCGTGTCACCGACGTGGCGCACGCGCTGGTGGTGTCCTCCGACGGCGTGCCGGTAGCGGTGTCCGAGGGAATCCGGCCGGCCCAGGCAGAGCAGCTTTCCGCGATCACCTCGGGCCTGGTCAGCCTGGGCACCGCAGCGGCCAAGGTGTTCCAGTGCGGCACCGTCACGCAGACCCTGGTGGCGATGGGCCAGGGCACGCTGGTGATCATGTCGATCAGCGACGGATCGAGCCTGGCCACGCTGGCCACCGCCGAGGCCGACCTCGACCTGATCGCCTATGAGATGACCCTGCTGGTCGAAGCGGCGGGCGCCGTGCTCACCCCAGGCGTCCGCTGACTAGGCTGCCCGCATGGACGACACGCAATGGCGCACGCACCGGCTCGAACTGGACGACCAGACGCTACGCGAGTGGGACGCGCACGTACTCGCGGCCAGCCCGGAGGGGATCGTGCTGGACCGGTCGGCGTTCTACCCGGGCGGCGGCGGCCAGCCGCCGGACCATGGCGTGCTGCTCTGGGGCGGCGTGCAGACCAGGATCGTGGACGCGCGCCGGGGCGATGACCTGTACCTGATCCCGGCCGAGGGCGACCCACTGCCGGTGCCGGGCACCCCGGTGCGCGGCGCCATCGAGGACGACCGCCGGACCGCGCTGATGCGTACCCACTCCGGCCTGCACGTGCTGTGCGGCGTGGTGTTCCGCGACTTCGGCGCGCTGGTGACCGGCGGCAATATGGAGCCGCTGTCCGCACGGATGGACTTCAACCTGCCCGAGGTGCCACCCGGCTTCCGCGACGCCGTCGAGGCCGCGTGCAACACCGAGGTGCAGGCCGGCCGGCAGATCGATGTCCGGGTGCTGCCCCGGGATGAGGCGTTCGCGCTGCCGGACATCATCCGGACCGCGACCAACCTGGTGCCGCCCGAGGTCAAGGACGTGCGGATCATCGACATCGTCGGGCTGGATCAGCAGGCCGACGGCGGAACGCACGTCGCCTCGACCCGGCAGGTCGGCCGGATCGAGGTCGTCAAGGTCGAGAGCAAGGGGAAAGGGTTCCGCCGCCTGCGCGTCCGCATCGCGGACTGACAGTCGCGGGCATGGGCGTTCAATAGATGGCTCGCTGCCGGGGGCAGCGGCCGCAGCTGGGCCGGCCTACCAGGGGCCGTACGGGCCTGAGCTGCTGCTGTTACCGCGAAACTCGCGGACCTTGGGCCGCACGTCGGTGAGGTAGATGGCCGCGGCCACGAACGCCGCGATGGGCAGGATGCCCACGGCGCCGAACCCACCGGACAGCACGCCAAGGTACAGCCCGATCACCACTGCCACACCGAGGATGATCAGCCACAGCGGCTTGGTCTGCTTGCCCGCAGCGGTGAACGCCCCCTTCGGGCGGCGCAGCGCGTCCACGAACGCCCACACCTCGGCAACCAGTGCGGCGATCGCGAGTATCTCGAGGAACCAGTAGAGCGGGCTCATCGCTGACATGTTCAGCAACACGGTGCCACATTATCCGGTCCGGGCGGGATCCGGAACCAAAGCCGGCTCCCGCCCGGGCCAGTTGTTGGCAACTCCGGCGTCAGCTCGCCGCGGCGGAGTCGTCCTTGCCGGTCAGCGCGGTCCGGCGGTGCAGCACCCGCTCGCCGTGCACGGCCAGCTTGTCGTACTCCTTGACCGCCTTGGTGCGGGCCGTGGCCACGTGCCCGGGCATATCGCTGCTCCAGCGGGAGATCCGCGCGGGCAGTTCACGCAGCGCGGCGGCGGTCAGCGCGCCCGCGCCGGCCGCGGCGTGCACCGGCTTGCTCTCGGCCAGCTTGCGCACTTCGGTCTTCACAGCATCGGTACGGTTCATCAGTTTTCTACCTCTCCTGGCCCGCCGGGGGCCGGCAGGCCGGTTGACTCGGACGCGGACGCCCTGTCCTGGAGCGCCTCATCGGTGCGGGGCGGCTCCGGTGCCGCGAGCGGGTCGTCGTCCTCTTCTTCCGCGAGCCCGGCCGCCTTAGCCGCGGCGAGCAGCCCGGCTACCTCGGTGTCCTCGCCCGCCTCGGCCGCCTGCGCGGCCGCCTCCTTGCGGAACGAGTCGTAGATCTCCAGCAGCACCTGCTTCTGCCGCTCGGTGAGCACCGGTTCAGCCAGCACCGCCGCGCGGACGCCGGTGTCCGGTTCCCGGTCCTCCAGGATCCCGGCCTGCACGTACAGCGCTTCCGCGGAGATCCGCAGGCCCTTGGCGATCTGCTGGAGTATCTCGGCGCTCGGCCGGCGCAGGCCGCGCTCGATCTGGCTCAGGTACGGGTTGGAGACGCCGGCCGCCGCGGCTAGCTGCCGCAGCGAGATCTTCGCCTGCTCCCGCTGTTCCCTGATGTACTCACCGATGGAGCTGACACCACGCATTGGACTCACAGCTCCAGTGAATCAAATGGTGCTTGCAATTGCAAACGCCCTGCAAGCACCCCCTTATCCTGCCGAACGCCAGTACCCGCGGACTGCCGCCACGCCGCCGCGCGGCCGTCAGGCCGGGAGCGTGGCCCGGACCACGCCGACCTCCTGCTCCCCGCCGACCACCGGGACATGCGCGATCTGGTCCAGCGCCGCGCCGTCCACGCCGGGCCCGCTGGCCGCGCCGAGGCGGCGCAGTACGGCCACGGTGACCGCGGGGCGGGCCCGGGACGCGCCGTCCTCGAGCTTGAACGCGGCGGCCCGGCCGTCGGCCAGCGCGAGCCCTTCCACCCCCTCCGCACCGGACTTGACCAGCAGGCCGGGCACCGCGGCCATCAGCGCCCGTTCCGGGCGGCGGCTGCCTGAGGTCCAGTCCGGGTGGGCGCGCATCGCGTCGGCCACCCGGCGTTCCGGGGTGCCGGCCGGCCCGGTGACCAGGACGCGCAGCGCCCGGGCCAGGCCGGTCAGGGACAGCGCGAACAGCGGGGCACCGCAGCCGTCCACGGCCACGGTTTCGATGCGCTCACCGGCCAGCTCCGCCAGCATGCTGCGGATCGCTTGCTGCACCGGGTGGGCCGGGTCGAGGTAGCTGTCCACCGGCCAGCCCGCTGACACGCAGCAGGCCAGCATGGCGGCGTGCTTCCCGGAGCAGTTCATGTGCACCCGGTCCGGGCCGCCGCCGCGGCGCAGCACCTCGCGCTGGGCGGCCTCGTCCATCGGCAGCGCGGGCGGGCAGCGCAGCGCGCGCTCGGTCAGCCCGGCCCGGGCCAGGATCTCCCGCACCCCGGCCACGTGGAAGTCCTCGCCGGAGTGGCTGGCCGCGGCCAGCGCCAGCAGCTTGCCGTCCAGGTCCAGGCCGGCCCGGAGCAGGGCGGCCGCCTGCAGCGGCTTGTTCACCGAGCGCGGGAACATCGGCCCGCTGACCTGGCCGGCCCGCAGCACCGGGGTGCCGTCCGCGCCGGCCGCCAGCACCGAGCCGCGGTGCCGCGACTCGGTGAAACCGGACCGGATCACCTCGGCCAGCACCGGCGGCGCGGGGTCGCCCATCGTGGCCGCCATCTGCTCAGTTACGGCTGCTCACCCCCAGGAACTCGCGCGCCTCGCTGGGCGGCATCGGTGGCCGCTGGGCCAGCCCGGCCGCGGCGGCGGCCCGCTCGACCAGTTCCGCGTTGCCGGTCACCGGGCGGCCGCGGGCGAACGAGGTGGTGTCCTCCATGCCGACCCGCAGGTGGCCGCCCGCGGCCAGCGCGCCGAGCAGCACCGGCAGCGTGGTCCGGCCGATCCCGGTCGCGGACCAGGTCGCCCCGGCCGGCAGCGCGGCCACCGCCGCGGTCAGCGCGGCCACCGTGCCCGGCATCCCGCCCGGCACGCCCATCACCAGGTCGCAGTGCACGTGGCCGCCGTGCGGCGGGCCCAGCTCGTCGAGCAGCCGGTGCAGCGACGCCACCTGCCCCAGGTCGAACAGCTCGAACTCGGGGACCACGCCGGCCGCCTGGGTGCGGGCGTACAGCTCACGCATGAACGGATACGGGTTGGCGAACACCTCATCGCCGAAGTTGACCGTGCCGCAGGTCAGCGAGCAGGCGTCCGGGGCCGCGTCGAGCACGGCCAGCCGGTCCGCGAAGCTGTCGGTGACCGCGCCGCCGGTGGACAGCTGCACGATCAGGTCGGTGCTGTCCCGCAGCGCGCGCACGGTGTCCTTGAGCCGGCCCAGGTCCAGGGTGGGCCGGGCCTGGTCATCCCGGATGTGCACATGGATCACGGCGGCCCCGGCCGCGCGGCACTGGACCGCGGTGGTGACCAGTTCGTCCAGGGTCACTGGAAGCGCGGGGACCGCGGCCTTGTCTGACTCGGCGCCGGTCGGGGCGACGGTGATCAGCGTGTTCGGTGTCATGAACGGGACGGTAACACCGAGCCGTGCGCGAGGTGATCATGCCCGGTGCCGGCCGGGCCGGGGCTGGCGCCGTCCGGGCTGGCCCCGTGCGGGCCGGCGCCGCCCGGGCTGGCGGCGGCCGGGCCCGCGCCGGTGTCCGGGGCGGCCAGGTTCACCCGGGCGAACTCGAGCGCCTCGGCCAGGTCGGCCAGCCGGGCCTCCTGGGTCGGCGCGCGGAACGTCTTGACCTCCAGCACGACCATGCCCTGGTAGCCCGCCGGACCCAGCCCGCGCAGCAGCGGCCCGCACGGCTGGGTGCCCCGCCCCGGCACCAGGTGCTCATCGCGGTAGGCCAGGCCGGTGCCGTCGGCCAGGTGCACGTGGGCCAGCCGGCCGCCCAGCTCGGCGGCCATGGCCAGCGGGTCGGAGCCGGACACGGCGGTGTGCGACAGGTCCAGGGTGACGTGCGGGTAGTCCATCTGGACCGGGTTCCAGGTGGGCGCGTACGGCGCCACCTCGGCGCCCCGGGCGCGCAGCGGGAACATGTTCTCCACCGCGAACAGCACGCCGGTCTCCTGCTGCATCCGGGCCAGCCCGGTGCCGAAGTCCCGGGCGTAGTCGCGCTGCCAGCGGAACGGCGGATGCACCACGACGACCCGGGCGCCAAGCTGCTCCGCCACTTCCTTGGCCCGGACCAGCTTGCCCCATGGGTCGCGGCCCCAGACCCGCTGGGTGATCAGCAGGCAGGGCGCGTGCACGGCCAGCACCGGGACGCTGTGGTAGTCGGCGAGCCGCCGGAGCACGTCCACGTCCTGGCTGACCGCGTCCGGCGTGACCATGACCTCGACGCCGTCGTAACCCAGGCGGGCCGCTACCTCGAACGCGTCCGGTGTCCGGTCCGGGTAGACCGACGCGGTAGATAGTGCCACCAGAGGTCGCGGAGCGCTGTCCGCTTCGCTCACCGTGACTCCTTCCGCACGCTGTTTGCTACCCCGTGGTTTGCTACCCGCGCGCCCTCGTTTCCACCCGCGCCCGGCACCCGGCCGCGGCGCGGATTGAGCTGCCCTGGCCAGCTTATGCGCCGCGGCGGGCGGCGGCGCTCACCCACGCGGCGGGCCGCCGTGTGTCGCACCGCCCGGCTGTCGGACCCGGCCAGTACCGTCCTGCCCATGGCGAAGTCATCGGCGGCCCAGGCGTTCCAGTGCTCGGAGTGCGGCTGGCGCAGCACCAAATGGGCCGGGCGCTGCGGCGAGTGCCAGGCGTGGGGCACCGTGCAGGCGGCGGCCGCGCCCCGGCTGGTCCGGCCCGGTACCGGGGCGGCGGGCTTCAGCAGCTCGGCAGCCGAGTTTAGCGCCGCGGTAGCACCGGCTAAGCCGGCCGTTTCGATCGCGGCGGTGGATGCCAGTGCGGCGGGCGCCCGGTCCACCGGGCTCGGCGAACTGGACCGGGTGCTCGGCGGCGGCCTGGTGCCGGGGGCGGTCGTCCTGCTGGCCGGGGAGCCCGGGGTGGGCAAGTCAACTCTGCTGCTGGAGGCGGGCACGTTCGCCGCGCAGTCCGGGCCGGTGCTGTATGTCACCGGCGAGGAATCCGCCGCCCAGGTCCGGCTGCGCGCGGACCGGATCGGCGCGGTCGCCGAGAACCTGTTCCTGGCCGCCGAGACCGACCTGGCCGCGCTGCTCGGGCACGTCGCGGCGGTGCGGCCGCAGTTGCTGATCGTGGACTCGGTGCAGACCATCACGGCCGAAGGCGTGGAGGGCGCGCCCGGCGGCGTGTCCCAGATCCGGGCGGTCACCGCGGCCCTGATGGCGGTGGCCAAGCAGCACGCGCTGACCACCGTGCTGGTCGGGCACGTGACCAAGGACGGCTCGATCGCCGGGCCACGGGCCCTGGAGCACCTGGTCGATGTGGTGCTGCACTTCGAGGGCGACCGGCACGCCCAGTTCCGGATGGTCCGCGCGGTGAAGAACCGGTACGGCCCCACCGACGAGATCGGCTGCTTCGAGCTGGGTGAACGCGGCATCACCGGGCTGGCCGACCCGAGCGGCCTGTTCCTGTCCCGGCAGCGGGATGCGGTGCCCGGCACCTGCGTCACGGTCACCCTGGAGGGACGCCGGCCGCTGATCGCCGAGGTACAGACGCTGGTCGCGCCGTCCCCGGCCGAACTGCCCCGCCGGGTGACGTCCGGGCTGGACCCCAACCGGGTGGGCATGGTGCTGGCCGTGCTGACCCGGCGGGCCGACCTCAAGCTGGGCAAGCAGGACGTGTACGCGGCCACGGTCGGCGGGGTACGGCTCACCGAGCCGTCGGTGGACCTGGCCGTGGCGCTGGCGTTCGCCAGCGGGCTGATCAACCTGAGCGTGCCCGGATCGGTCGTCGCGGTCGGCGAGGTGGGCCTGGCCGGCGAGGTGCGCCAGGTCAACGGCGTGGCCCGGCGGCTGGCTGAAGCGGAGCGGCTGGGCTTCCGGCTCGCCCTGGTGCAGGCCGGCCAGGCCGACGTGACCAGCACCGGGCCGGCGGCCGGGCGCGTGGACGGGCCAGGGTCGATCGAGGTCCGCGAGGTGACCGACATCCGGGACGCGATGACGGCCGCGTTCGGCGGCTGACCGGCGCCCCCGGGCGCCCGGCGGCCCGGTGGTAAAGCGGCGGTCAAGAGTGCAGGCCGCCGATAAGCTGGTGGCCAGCCAGCAACCTTCCCCGGGGGGCCAGTGCCGCCATATTCAGCCCAGCAGGGGCACCACGGCAGAGACGAGCGCCGCCGGACTGCCCTGGCCGCGCTGGCCCCGGGAACCGCCCTGCGCGACGGCCTGGAGCGGATCCTGCGCGGCAACACCGGCGCGCTCATCGTGCTCGGTGACGGGCCCGCCGTGGACGAGGTATGCACCGGGGGCTTCGAGCTGCGGGTGGCGTTCTCCGCGACCCGGCTGCGCGAACTGGCCAAGATGGACGGGGCCATCGTGCTGGACGGCAAGGCCGACTATATCGTCCGGGCCGCGGTGCACCTGGTGCCGGATCCGGCGCTGCCCACCGGCGAATCGGGCACCCGGCACCGCACCGCGGAACGCGTCGCCCGGCACACCGGCTGCCCGGTGGTCTCGGTCAGTAAGTCGATGCGGATCATCGGGCTGTACCTGGACGGCGGGCGGTACGTGCTGGAGGGCTCGGCCGCGATCCTGTCCCGGGCCAACCAGGCGCTGGCCACCCTGGAGCGCTACAAGCTGCGGCTGGACGAGGTATCGCGGCTGCTGACCGCGCACGAGATCGAGGACGTGGCCACCGTCCGCGACGTGACCGCGGTGGCCCAGCGGCTGGAGATGGTGCGCCGCATCGCCGGGGAGATCGAGGGCTACCAGGTCGAGCTGGGCACCGACGGGCGGCTGCTGGCGCTGCAGTTCGACGAGCTCATCGCGGGCAGCGGGTTCGAGCGGCAGCTCATCGTGCAGGACTACCTGCCATCAGCTGACGAGGCGGGGCGCACCGAAGGCGTGTTCCCGCCGAGCCAGCGACTCGCGGGGGCCGGGGGTTCCGGGGGTGGTCCCCCGGGCGAGCAGAGCGGGGGGTCGTCCCCCCGGGCTAGCCCAGCTGATCAGGTCGGCGCGGTGCTCGCCGAACTCGGTGAGCTTTCCCCGGAGGAACTGCTGGACGCGGGGCGGGTGGCCGCGGTGCTCGGGCTGGGCGGCGCGGGCATGCTGGACGAGCCGGTGGAGCCGCGCGGTTACCGGTTGCTGGCCCGGGTGCCGCGGCTGCCGGAACCGGTGGCACACCGGCTGGTCAGCCACTTCGGCGGGCTGCACAAGCTGCTGGCCGCGAGCGTCACCGAGTTGCAGGACGTGCCGGGGGTAGCCGAGCCGGAGGCGCGCCGGGCCCGGGAAGGCCTGTCCCGGCTGGCCGAGGTGACGCTGCTGGAGCGGTACTCCTGACCGCGGGTCAGGGCACCGTGACGTCCCGCCCGCCCAGCACGAAGATCAGCGACTGGCTGTGCAGCGCGCCGCTCCGTGCGATCGCGGTGTAGGTGCCCGGCTGGGCCGCCGGGCCCAGCTGCCGGCAGGTGGCGCCGGCGGTCTTCCGGTCCCAGCTGATCCGCAGCACCGCGGGCACGCCCCGGGTCAGCTGCTCCATCCGGTGGCCACGCGACCCGAGACACGCTGCGGAGTCCCACACCCGGCGCTCGCCGCCCGCTTTGATCACTAGCTGGACGTTTTTCGCGCCCACGTCGAACGAGCACGGCCGGGCCGCGGTGGAGACCACGTCCAGCTGGAACCTGGGCACCTGGTGCGCGGGGTAGTGGTACCTGGCGGTGAACAGGCTGAGCACGACCGAGCCGCGCGGGCAGGTCCCCGCACTGCCCTTCCCGGCGGCATCCTGCCTGGCGTGGTTCCGGCTGTGCCTGGCCTGGTCGTGCTTAGCGCTGGCGGGCCCGGTGGGCCGGGGCGTGGCTGTCCCGGCCGGCGCGGCCGTTGCGGTCGGCGTGGGTGTGGCCGTGCTGGCCGGCGCGGCGGGCGACGTGGCGGCCGCGGCCGCCAGTCCCGAGTGACCGTGCTTTCCGGTGTGCGTGGTGTCCGCAGCCTGCCGCGCGTTCCCGGCACCGCCGAGCGCCCCGTTGACCGTCCAGGCGATCAGCGCCAGCGCCCCGATCGCCCCGGTCAGCGCGAAAACCCGGCGACGCCAATAGACATCGGGTGCACGACCAGACATGCGAGCAGTATGCGCTGATCAGCCCGGTCAGGCGCGGCGACCCGCCGGCCGGGCTGGGCATTATCCCAGAATCATTCGACGGCCGGAACGTTTCTGCCACACTCGCACAAGATCATCCGCTGGGTCCGGCGGGGCTGCGGGTGAGATCAGGTCGGTGTGCGATGGAATTCGGCGCGTGCGCGGGTGCGTGCGAGGATCGGGGGACATGCCGACCCCGAACCCCGCCGCCGTGCTGGACTGGTACGCCACCCACCAGCGCGACCTGCCCTGGCGCCGCGCTGACGCGACCCCGTGGGCCATCCTGGTCAGCGAGGTGATGCTGCAGCAGACGCCGGTGGCCCGGGTGCTGCCGGTGTACGCGGCCTGGCTGGCCCGCTGGCCGGCTCCGGCCGCGCTGGCCGCGGCGGCCCCGGGCGACGCGGTGCGGGAGTGGGGCCGGCTGGGCTATCCACGCCGCGCGCTCCGGCTGCACATGACCGCGCAGGCCCTGGTGGAGCGGCACGGCGGCCAGGTACCAGCGGCGCTGGACGCGCTGCTGGCGTTGCCTGGCATCGGCGCGTACACCGCGGCGGCGGTGGCCAGCTTCGCGTTCGGCCAGCGGCACGCGGTGCTGGACACCAACGTCCGCCGGGTGCTGGCCCGGCTGGTCAGCGGCCAGCAACTGGCGCCGCCCAGCGCGTCGGCCGCGGAACGCCGGCTGGCCGAGGCGCTGCTGCCGGAGCAGCCCGCGGTGGCCGCGCGGTGGTCGGTAGCGGTCATGGAACTCGGCGCGCTGGTCTGCACCGCGACTCGGCCGCGGTGCACCGAGTGCCCGGTGGCGGGCGACTGCGCGTGGCAGCTGGCCGGGCGCCCAGCGAGCGGCGGCGCGCGGCGCAGCCAGGGTTACCAGGGCACCGACCGGCAGTGCCGGGGGCGGCTGCTGGCGGTGCTCCGGACGGCGGACGGGCCGGTGCCGGCCGCGCTGCTCGACGCCGCCTGGGCCGAGCCGCAGCAGCGCGGCCGGGCGCTGGACAGCCTGGTCGCCGACGGGCTGGTGGACCCGCTCCCCGATGGCCGGTTCGCTCTCCCAGGAACGTAAAAACACCGAGCGGCGGGCCGTAGGCCGACGCCGGAAACACCGAGCGGCGGGCCGTAGGCCGCGGCTGGAAAACACTGAGCGGCGGGCCTTCGGGGACCCGCCGCTCAGCGTCTGGTGCTGGTTGTGCTCAGTCCTGCTGCTGCGCGGATGCCCCGCGCTCGACCGCGGCACCGCTGCCGATCTCGGCCGGGGGCGCGTCCGGCACCGCGTCCGGCTTGGGCACGCCCTTGAAGGTGAACTGGGCGTCCTCGCCGGTGCCCTCCACGTCCACGATCACGATCTGGCCTGCCTTGAGCTCACCGAACAGGATCTTCTCGGACAGTGCGTCCTCGATCGCCCGCTGGATGGTGCGCCGCAGTGGCCGCGCGCCGAGCACCGGGTCGTAGCCGCGCTCCGCCAGCAGCGACTTGGCCGCCGGCCGGAGCTCGAGGCCCATGTCCCGGTCGCGAAGCCGCTCGTCCACCTTGGCGATCATCAGATCGACGATCTCGACGATCTCGGCCTCGGTCAGCTGGTGGAAGACGATGGTGTCGTCCACCCGGTTGAGGAACTCCGGCCGGAAGTGCTGCTTCAGCTCCTCGTTGACCTTGGCCTTCATCCGGTCGTAGGAACCCTTGGACTCGCCCGACCGGGCGAAGCCCACGGACACGCCCTTGGAGATGTCCCGGGTGCCCAGGTTGGTGGTCATGATGATGACGGTGTTCTTGAAGTCCACCACCCGGCCCTGCGCGTCGGTCAGCCGGCCGTCTTCCAGGATCTGCAGCAGCGAGTTGAAGATGTCCTGGTGGGCCTTCTCGATCTCGTCGAACAGGACCACGGAGAACGGCTTGCGCCGGACCTTCTCGGTGAGCTGGCCACCTTCCTCGTACCCGACGTAACCGGGCGGCGAGCCGAACAGCCGGGACACCGTGTGCTTCTCCATGTACTCGCTCATGTCGAGCTGGATCAGCGAATCCTCGTCCCCGAAAAGGAATTCGGCCAGTGTCTTGGACAGCTCGGTCTTGCCGACGCCAGACGGCCCGGCGAAGATGAACGACCCGCCGGGGCGCTTGGGGTCCTTCAGCCCGGCCCGGGTCCGCCGGATGGCCTGGGACAGCGCCTTGATCGCATCGTTCTGCCCGATGACGCGGCGGTGCAGCTCGTCTTCCATCCGGAGCAGCCGCTGCGACTCCTCTTCGGTCAGCTTGAACACCGGAATACCGGTGGCGGTGGCCAGCACCTCGGCGATGAGTTCCTCATTCACCTCGGCGACGACATCCATGTCGCCGGCCTTCCACTCCTTCTCCCGGGCTTCCTTCTTCCCGATCAGCTGCTTCTCGGTATCGCGCAGCGCCGCGGCCTTCTCGAAGTCCTGGGAGTCTATGGCCGACTCCTTTTCCCGCCGCACCTGCGCGATTTTCTCGTCATACTCACGCAGGTCCGGGGGTGCGGTCATGCGGCGGATGCGCATCCGCGAGCCGGCCTCGTCGATCAGGTCGATGGCCTTGTCCGGCAGGAACCGGTCGCTGATGTACCGGTCGGCCAGCTGCGCCGATGCGACCAGCGCCCCGTCGGTGATGGACACCCGGTGGTGCGCCTCGTACCGGTCGCGCAGCCCCTTGAGGATCTCGATGGTGTGCGAGATCGTCGGCTCGGCCACCTGGATGGGCTGGAACCGGCGCTCCAGCGCCGCGTCCTTCTCCAGGTGCTTGCGGTACTCGTCGAGCGTGGTGGCACCGATCGTCTGCAGCTCACCGCGGGCCAGCATGGGCTTCAGGATCGACGCGGCATCGATAGCACCCTCGGCGGCACCGGCGCCGACCAGAGTGTGCAGCTCGTCGATGAACAGGATGATGTCACCACGGGTCCTGATCTCCTTCAGGACCTTCTTCAGCCGCTCCTCGAAATCACCGCGGTACCTGGACCCAGCCACCAGCGCGCCAAGGTCAAGCGTGTACAGCTGCTTGTCCTTGAGGGTCTCCGGCACCTCACCCTTGACAATCTTCTGGGCCAGTCCCTCGACCACCGCCGTCTTGCCCACACCAGGCTCACCGACCAGCACCGGGTTGTTCTTGGTGCGGCGGGAGAGCACCTGCATGACCCGCTCGATTTCCTTCTCCCGGCCGATCACCGGGTCGAGCTTGCCTTCCCGGGCGCCCTGGGTGAGGTTCCGGCCGAACTGGTCCAGCACCAGGGAAGTAGACGGGGCCGACTCCGACGGCGCGCCCGCCGCGGCCGGCTCCTTGCCCTGGTAGCCGTGCAGTAGCTGGATCACCTGCTGGCGCACCCGGTTCAGGTCCGCGCCCAGCTTGACCAGCACCTGGGCGGCCACGCCCTCGCCCTCGCGGATGAGGCCGAGCAGGATGTGCTCGGTGCCGATGTAGTTGTGCCCGAGCTGCAGCGCCTCGCGCAGTGAAAGCTCGAGCACCTTCTTCGCCCGCGGCGTGAACGGAATATGCCCGGAAGGTGCCTGCTGGCCCTGACCGATAATCTCCTCAACCTGCTGGCGTACTGCCTCCAGGCTGATTCCCAGGGATTCCAGCGCCTTGGCCGCCACGCCCTCGCCCTCGTGGATCAGGCCAAGCAGGATGTGCTCGGTGCCGATGTAGTTGTGATTGAGCATCCTGGCTTCTTCCTGTGCCAGGACCACAACTCTCCGCGCCCGGTCGGTAAACCTTTCGAACATCGCCTCGCTCCTCACAGAGCGGTCGGGGGGACCCAGATGTCCGGTGCTCCGGGGCCCGTCCCTTCCGCATGGTAGCCCGCATGCCGGACGATGTGCCGCGCGATATGCCGCACATGTGTAGAGAGTTCCCCGGCAGGAGGACCTTCATCCCATCCAACCCCCGGACGGGGGGCAGGTGTTCCCTGTACGCCGCAAGCGAACGCCGCCCGACCAGCGACGGCGTACCTCTGTTACTACGCGGTGGAGGGCCGCGGAGTTCACCGCTGACCGCCCGTGCGGGCGGTCCCGGCGGGACGGCTTAACCGTTTGAGACGGGGACCCAGGGGCGGCGCGGCACCAGGCTGCGGGGCCGCCCAAGCCGGGACGAGGCGGGACAACCCACGGCCACTCGCGGCGGGCTGGAAGCTCCCGGCGACGCGAAGCCTAAGGATCAGCGGTCCTCAGGATAAGAAGTTCCGGAGCAGCAGAAGCGCGGGCCGTTTCCGGCCGGCCGGAAACGGGCCGGTTCCGGCCGACAAGAACAGGCCCGGCGAGGGTGGCCGCCGGGCCCGGGGTGGTCAAGAAGCACGGGGCCCGCACGAGTCCCACGGCGCGGTCCGGAGCGGAAACTGATGCGCCGCGAGGCACCTGCGGGCCCTCGGCTGTAGTCCCTAGTGGGCTGCGTCGTACTCCTGAATGATCGTGGCCGGAATGCGGCCCCGCTCACTCACCTTGTAGCCACGCTGTTTGGCCCAGGCCCGGATTTCCGAGCTGCGCTCCCGGCCCGGCCCGGTCCGCGCGCGGCGACGCCGCCCGCCACCGCCGCCACCGCTTGCCTTGCGCGCGTGATCGACGTAGGACTGAAACTCTTTGCGGAGCTTGCCTGCGTTTTCGGTACTGAGGTCGATCTCGTACATAGTGCCATCGAGACTGAAGGCCACGGTCTCGGTCGCCTCGCCCCCATCGAGGTCGTCGACGAGGAGTACCTGAACCTTTTGTGCCATGGGTGCCAGCCCTTCCGCTGGAGCAAGTCTTTTAGGTTGCCAAAGATATACCATGACTCGCTTGTGTTTGCCAATTGATAGTAGCGGAATCGCAGTGGAGTTCGCCAAGCGGGCAGACTAGCCGGAAGATTGCAGTAACTCTCCGTAATCAAGCAAGGATAGGGGTGCAGTGCCGATCTGCTTGGTTCCAGAACGTGGGCTACCCCGTACCACCATCGGGTGATGTGGCCGACCCGGAACGCTCAGTATGCGGAATCCCGCTGTCACCGGAAATATCGTCCGGCTGCTCGTCTTCTGCGGACTCCTGCTTGGGCCCTAGCTGGTGCCGAAGGAAGATCCCAAGCCCGATCAGGAAGGCCACGGCGACAACCGTTGGCGGGGTCAGTGCGGCCAGGTCGCCGAGCATGGCACACTCCTTTCCGCCCGCCCACTTGATCGTCCGGCTAGTGCGGCCATCGGCCCAGCTTGCATCGCATCCAGGCGAACAACCTGAGCCCGCTTTGGGTGATCAGGCAGTGCACCGCACTTATGCATTGTCGCGCATAGCCAAAGCGTGCGGATCACCCCCTCCCGGTTTTGGGGCAGGCAGGCCGGCCAGGGCCGGCGTGTTGCCGGAACGCTCCGCCCCGGCTCCGGCAGAGTGGCAGTATCCGAGGACGGGCGGCCGGCGCAGCGCCGCCAGAAAGCCAGAACAGACACCGGATGTTCCACGCTGACCTGCACGTTCACTCGCGCTTCTCGCGCGCATGCAGCAAAAACTGCGACATTCCCAGCCTGGCCTGGTGGGCACGGCGGAAGGGGATCACCGTCGTCGGCACCGGCGACTTCACCCATCCTGGCTGGGCCGAGGAACTGCGCGAGACGCTGGAGCCAGCGGAACCGGGACTGTTCCAGCTTCGCCCGGACCTGGCCAGCCGGCTTCGCCGGGACTCACCACCGAGTTGCCAGCAGCCGGTGCGTTTCCTGCTCTGCACCGAGATATCGACTATCTACCGGGCCGGCGATCGCACCCGCAAGGTGCATCACCTGCTCTATGCGCCGACGCTGGACGCGGCGGCCACGATCACGGCCGCGCTGAGTAAGGTCGGCAACCTCGCCTCTGACGGCCGCCCTATTCTTGGCCTGGACTCCCGCCATCTGCTTGACATCACGCTGAACGCCGGGCCTGGATGCTATCTGGTTCCTGCGCATATCTGGACGCCGTGGTTCGCCGTGCTCGGCTCCAAATCCGGTTTCGACTCCGTTGCTGACTGTTACGGAGACCTGGCTGAGCACGTGTTTGCGGTGGAGACGGGACTGTCCTCCGATCCGCCGATGAACTGGATGTGCTCTTCGCTGGACGGTTATCGGCTGCTCAGCAATTCGGATGCGCACTCACCGCCGATGCTCGGCCGCGAGGCGACCACGCTGGACGTAGAACTCGACTACTTCGCGATCGAAGATGCGCTGCGAACTGGGTCTGGCCTGCACGGCACGATCAATTTCTTTCCGGAGGGCGGTCGTTACCACCTGGACGGGCACCGGAAGTGCGGAGTCCGGCTGGAACCGGCCGAGTCGGCCGAGTACGGGGGGCTGTGCCCAGAGTGCGGCAAGCCATTAACCATAGGCGTGCTGAACCGGGTGACCGAGCTTGCTGACCGGCCCGCGGGATACCGGCCACCGGGTGCGCCACAATCCACCAGCCTGGTCGCACTGCCGGAGGTGATCGGCGAGATCCTGGGCACCGGCGCGAAAAGCAAGAAGGTCACCGCCGAGGTGGACCGCCTGGTCGGTGCGCTCGGGCCGGAACTGGCCATCCTGCTCGACCTGCCGGTGGACGAACTGAGCCGGGCCGGGGGCAGCCTGCTGGCCGAGGCCGTCTCCCGGCTGCGGGCCGGCACCGCGCGGAAGGACCCTGGCTACGACGGCGAGTACGGAGTAATCCGGCTGCTGGAGCCGGGCGACCTCACCCGGGGCACCGCACTGTTCGAGTTGCCCGAGCCGGCTCCGGCAGTGCCCGCACCCAGGCCAGCCCCGGACCCACGGCCGGCCAGGAACGGCCGGGAAGCGGGGGCACGGCCGTCGCCAGCCGGTGGCGTTCAGCATGCGGGGGTGACGAACGGGGGCCGGCCGCCGCGCTGCTGGACGGCCTCGACCCGGAGCAGCGGGCGGCGGCGGAGGCGGCGGCGCCGCTGATGATCATCGCGGGGCCGGGGACCGGGAAAACCCGTACGCTGACGCACCGGATCGCCGCCGCCATCGCCAGCCAGCAGGCCCGCCCGGAGCAGTGCCTGGCGCTGACCTTCACCCGGCGGGCCGCCGAGGAGATGCGCGAGCGGCTGGCCGCGCTGCTCGGCCGGCGTGCGGCCCGGCTGACCGTGACCACCTTCCACGGGCTTGGCCTGATGCTGCTCCGCGAGCAGCACGAACTGGCCGGGCTGGCCGCCGACTTCAGCGTGGCCGACGAGCAGGCCGTGCTCGGGGTGGCCACCGAACTGGCCGGGACGCCGCGGGCCGCCCGGGCCTGGCTGGCCGCGGCGGCCGGCGACGCGGAGCAGCGCGGGCGGCTGCGCCAGGCGCTGGCCGCGCGGGGCCTGGTCGACTTCGACGGCCTGATCGAGCTGAGTACCGAGGTGCTGCGCCAGGCCCCGGCCGTGGCGGCCGCGCTGCGCCAGCGGTGGCCGCGGGTCAGCGTGGACGAGTACCAGGACATCGACGCGGGCCAGTACGAACTGCTCCGGCTGCTCACCGACCGCGGCGCCGGGCTCACCGTGATCGGCGACCCGGACCAGGCCATCTACGGCTTCCGCGGCGCGGACGTGGGGTTCTTCCTGCGCTTCGGGGCCGACTACCCGGCGGCCAGCACGGTGGCGCTGAGCACCAATTACCGGTCAGACCCGGGCATCGTGGCCGGCGCCATGCAGGCCATCGCGCCCGGCACGCTGGTCCCGGGCCGGACGTTGCGCGCCGCCGGCCGGGGCGAGCCGGGGACGATCAGCTGCCACGAGGCGGCCGACCCGGCCAGCGAGGCGGCCTGGATCGCGGCGGCCATCGACCGGCTGCTCGGCGGGTCCTCGTTCCACTCGCTGGACAGCGGGCGGGCCGACGGGCACGGTCACGACGGGATCGGGCTGGCCGACATCGCCGTGCTGTACCGGACCGACACGCAGGCCGCCGCGCTCGGCCAGGGGCTGACCCGGGCCGGGCTGCCGTTCCAGAAGCGGTCGCACGATCTGCTCGAGCGACGCCCCGGGGTGGCCGAGATCGTCCGGGAAATCCAGTGGCGCGCGGCGGAGTCCGGGGGGAGCGCACTGGACCAGATGCGCGCCGCGGTGACCCGGCTGGCCACGATCGCCGACGGCAGCCGGCTCGGTGACGGCGAACCAGGTGGCCGGCTGTCCAGCACCGATCTGCGGGCGGCCGGTGAGGTGCTGGCCCCGCTGGCCCGCCGGTGCGGCGATGACCTGCACCAGTTCCGTACCGAGATCGCGCTGGGCGCCGAGGTGGACGCGCTGGACCCACGGGCGGAGGCGATCAGCCTGCTCACCCTGCACGCGGCCAAGGGGCTGGAGTTCGAGGTGGTGTTCCTGGCCGGCTGCGAGCGGGGGCTGCTGCCGCTGTGGCTGCCGGGGCGCGGGCCGGGCGAGGGCCCCGACCCGGCCGAGGAGCGGCGGCTGCTGTTCGTCGGGATGACCCGGGCCCGGGCGCACCTGCTGCTCAGCTGTGCGGCCCGCCGGGGCCGCCCGGGCGGGCCGGCCGAGGCGGGCCCGTCCCCGTTCCTGGCCGCGCTCGACCCGGCGCTGCTGGACCGGTCCACCCCGCGGGCCCGCCGCCCGGCCGGCCGCCAGCTCCGCCTGCTGTGAGCGGGCGCAGACGTCACAGGTACAAGAGCATGCGGGTGTTGCCCAGGGTGTTCGGCTTGACCCGGTCCAGGTCGAGGAACTCGGCCACGCCTTCGTCGTAGGAGCGGAGCAGTTCGGCGTAGACCTCATGGGAGACCGGGGTGCCCTCGATCTCGGCGAAGCCGTGCCGGGCGAAGAAACCGACCGCGAACGTGAGCACGAAGACCCGCTGCACGCCGACTTCGCGGGCGCTGTCCAGCAGCGCGGCCACCAGGCGGTGGCCGACCCCGTGGCCCTGGCAGCTCTGGTGCACCGCCACGGTGCGGATCTCGGCCAGGTCCTCCCACATCACGTGCAGTGCGCCGCAGCCGACGACCGCGTGGTCGGCGGTGCGTTCGGCGACCCAGAACTCCGGCACGTCCTCGTACAGCGTGACGGTGGCCTTGCGCAGCACCCGGCCGGACGCCACGTTGCCGGCGACCAGGTCAGTAATGGCCGGGACGTCGCGGGTGCGGGCTCGCCGGATCGTGTGCTCCATCGCCCGCACACCCTAGCCCGTGCCGCTACCGGCCAGGACGGGCCGACGGCAGTACGCTTATCCCGCCGCCATTGCGCACGGAGCGTTAACAAATAATCACGCATTGCTGGTGAAGGGCACGGGCGTAACGAGCCGCCCATCACGCCCTGATCACGATTCGGTCCTCATGCCGTGATATGGCCCCTGACCTAGCCAGAAGATTCGGCGGTTCAGGCCACCGAGGGGGCCGTGATCCATTAATGTCCAACGCTGTCACCGTGCTACGCCCCCAGCCCCCCGGACGCAGCACGGGCCCGCCGAGTTCCTGTGCCGCGACGGCGGCCCGGGAAGCCGGGGACCCACGTTCCCGGGGTGAATCCGCTGCGGACACCAGTGGGTGCGCGCAGTGGTAGGGCTCCCCTGGCCCGAACCCGTCAGCTAACCCGGTAGGCGGTAAAGGAGAGGAGAGCACGTGAAGCGCTTGCCCGGAGCCGGGCTCGCGGCCAGCGAGAGACCGATCCACCCCACCCGGTTCCGGCGTGTGCCGCGCGGCCGGGCCGCCTGGCGGCGGGCCGCGCTGGCCGGTGCCGTGGCCCTGCTGGCCACCGCCGTGGCGCCGGCCGCGGCGAGCTACGCCGCGAGCAGCCGCCCGGCCCAGCCGCAGCCCAGCCTGGCCAGCCTGGTCACCCAGGCGAAGAGCCTGGCCCGGCAGATCGAAGTGCTGAGCAACAACTACGACGGGCTGCAGATCCAGCTCACCGAGGCCCGCGCGGAAGCCAAGACGGCGCAGATCACGTTCCGCCAGGACGCGGCCCGGCTGGCTGGCGGCCAGGCCGCGATCGGCCAGCTGGCCGCGGAAAGTTACATGAACGGCGGGCTGGCCACCCCGCTCCAGGTGCTCACCGCCAACCACACCAGCTCGATGCTCAGCCAGGTGTCGATCATGCAGCAGCTGCAGAACGAGAACGGCGACCGGGTCGAGGCGCTGTCCACCGCGGCAGCGGCCGCACAGCGCGCGCACGAGACCGCGGTCCAGCAGGCCACCCGGGTGACCGCGCTGTCCGCCCAGATGGCCAAGGAGAAGCAGGTCATCCAGGGCAAGGTGAACACCCTGAACAGCAAGGCGTTCGCCAAGGCGATGTCCATCTTCGAGCAGACCGGGAACTACCCGTCGATCAACCTGCCCACCGCCAACACGGTCGGGGAGCAGGCGCTGCAGGCCGCGCTCACCCGCCGCGGCGACCCGTACGTGTGGGGCGCGGCCGGGCCGGACTCCTTCGACTGCTCCGGCCTGGTCAAGTGGGCGTACGCGCAGGTGGGCATCAACCTGCCGCACTACACGGTGTCCCAGTGGAACATGGGCGAGCACATCTCCAGGAGCCAGCTCGAACCCGGTGACCTGGTGTTCTTCTTCCCGACGATCGAGCACGTCGGCCTGTACGTGGGCGACGGCCTGATGCTGGACGCGCCGCAGACCGGCCAGGTCGTGCAGATCCAGCCGATGTTGAGCGAGTACGTGGGCGCGGTCCGCATCGTCGCCTGATCGGGGCGTGCCCTGGTCCGCCCGCTACTGCGGGCGGACCAGGGGGAACAGTGTGGTCTCCCGGATGCTCTCGCCGGTGAGCATGATCAGCACCCGGTCGATGCCCACACCCACCCCGCCGGTCGGCGGCATCCCGTACTCCAGCGCCTGCAGGAAGTCCTCGTCCAGCTGCATGGCCTCCGGGTCGCCGCCGGCCGCCAGCAGCGACTGCGCGGTCAGCCGCTGCCGTTCCTCAACCGGGTCGACCAGCTCGGAATAGCCGGTGCCGAGCTCGGTGCCGAACGCGACCAGGTCCCACCGCTCGGCCAGCCGCGGGTCGGTCCGGTGCGCCCGGGTCAGCGGGGACACCTCGACCGGGAAGTCGCGGTAGAACGTGGGCTCGACGGTCCGCTCCTCGACCAGCCGCTCGTACATCTCCAGCACGATCTGGCCGTGCCCCCAGGCCGGCTCGGTGGGCACGCCAGCCTGGGCGCACAGCGCACGCAGCCGCTGCTCGCTGGTGCCCGGGTCGATCTCCTCGCCGAGCGCGGCGGAGATCGCGCCGTACACGGTCACCGACGGCCATTCGCCGCTCAGGTCGTACTCCTGGCCGCCGCGGCGGGCCACCTGGGCGCCGAACGCGGCCTCGGCCGCGCCCTGGATCAGCTCCCGGGTGAGGACGCCGATCGAGTTATAGTCGCCGTAGGCCTGATACGCCTCCAGCATGGTGAACTCGGGGTTGTGCGTCGCGTCCACGCCCTCGTTGCGGAAGATGCGGCCGATCTCGTAGACCTTCTCGATGCCGCCCACGATCAGCCGCTTGAGGTGCAACTCCAGCGCGATCCGCAGGTACAGGTCGAGGTCGTAGGCGTTGATGTGGGTGCGGAACGGCCGCGCGTTGGCCCCGCCATGCACCGTCTGCAGCACCGGCGTCTCCACCTCGAGAAAGCCCCGGGCGTTCAGCCCCTGCCGGAACGAGGCCAGCACCGCACCGCGCAGCTCCGCCAGCCGGCGTCCCTCCGGGTTCACGATCAGGTCTAGATAACGCCGGCGCACGCGTTCCTCGGGATCGCTGAGCCCCCGGTGCTTTTCCGGCAGCGGGCGCAGCCCCTTGGCGGTAATCGCGTAGCGGTCGGCCAGGATGGACAGCTCGCCGCGGCGGGACGCGATCACTTCGCCCTCGACCCCGACGTGGTCGCCCAGGTCGATGTCCCGCTTCCAGGCGGCCAGCGCGTCCGGGCCGACCCGGTCCAGGGACACCATGACCTGGATGTCGCCGGTGCCGTCCCGGATGGTCGCGAAGCACAGCTTGCCGCCGGTGCGGGACAGCATCACCCGCCCGGTGACCCCCACCGTGTCGCCGGTGTGCGCGTCCGGGGGCAGGTCCGGGTAGCGGGCGCGCACCTCGGCGATGGTGGCGGTGCGCGGGAAGCCGACCGGGTATGGATCCACCCCCGAGTCGAGCAGCCGCTGGCGCTTGTCCAGCCGGACCTTCATCTGTTCCGGCACATGATCGTCGTCCACCCGGTCGACGCTACCGGGGCCGGCCGCTGCCCCGGATGAGCCCCGATACAGTCCAAGGCGTGCGAATTACCGCCGGCGAGTACGAACTGGACGACGACCGCAGCCGGGTGGACCGGGACGTGCTGTGGTCGTTCCTGTCCCAGGAGGCGTACTGGGGCCGGTGGCGCACCCGCAGCGTGGTCGAGCAGCAGCTGGACAGTGCCTGGCGGGTGGTGGGCGTGTACCAGGCCGGCTCGGGCGCGATGGTCGGCTTCGCCCGGGCCATCTCGGACGGGGCCGGCTTCGCCTACCTGGCCGACGTGTTCATCGACAAGGGCCACCGCGGCCATGGCCTCGGTGTCGAACTGGTCGCCACGATGATCGACCGCGGCCCGGGCGCCACGTTCCGCTGGACCCTGCACACGTCCGACGCGCACGGGCTGTACGAGCGGTTCGGGTTCACCCGGCCGGACCGGACCTATCTGGAACGCCCCGGGCGGCCCCCGGCCACGAGCTGAGGTTGCGCTCGAACACCAGCCGCAGCCCGATCAGGGTGAGCCACGGCTCGTGCGCGTCGATGATGCTCACCTCGTCGATGACCAGCGGGGCCAGCCCGCCGGTGGCGATGATCGTCACCGACTCGGGGTCGTCCGGCGCGAGTTCCGCGGCCATCCGCCGGGCGATGCCCTCCACCTGCCCGGCGAACCCGAAGATGATCCCGGACTGCAGCGCCTCGACGGTGTTCTTGCCGATGACGTGCTGCGGCCGGGCCAGCTCGACCTTGAGCAGCTGGGCGGCCCGCCGGGTCAGCGCGTCCACGGATATCTCGATGCCGGGCGCGAGCGCCCCGCCGACGAACTCGCCGCGCTCGCTGACCGCGTCGAAGTTGGTCGACGTGCCGAAGTCCACCACGACGGCCGGGCCGCCGTACAGGTGCGCCGCGGCCACCGTGTTCATGATCCGGTCGCTGCCGACTTCCTTGGGGTTGTCCATCCGGACCGACACCCCGGTGCGCACCCCGGGCTCCACGATCAGCGCGGGCACGTCGCCGTAGTAGCGGCGGAGCATCTCGCGCATCTCGTGCAGCACGGACGGCACCGTGGAGCACAGCGCGATCCCGCTCACGTCCGGGTCCTTGACCAGCGAGCTGTGGCTGAGCAGGCCCGCCAGCACGACGGCGATCTCGTCGGCGGTGCGCACCGGGTCGGTGGCGATCCGCCAGTGCTCGACGATCTGATCGCCGTCGAACATGCCCAGCACCGTGTTGGTGTTCCCGACATCGATGGTCAGCAGCACGCCTTGCTCCTGGCGGTAGTCAGTCCGTGTCCAATTCAAAGTTCGCGTTATTCAAATGATCACGCATGGCCGACGTCGCGGCGACCCGCACCGAGCGCTCGGGCAGGTCCTCCGGGCCTGCCCTCACTGGTCGGTTGAATAACGCTCTCAAGGGGCGCCGAGGCGCAGCGGGGTGTTGTCGATCAGCCGGGTCGCCCCGACCCGCGCGGCGACCAGCAGCCGGGCCTCGCCGGTGAAGTCGTCCGCGACCGGCTGGAACGTCTCCGGATCGGCCAGCACCAGGTAGTCCAGCCCGAGCGGCGGGCCGGCGGCCTGGCTGAGCACCTCACCGGCCGCCTTCAGCACGGCGCCCGGGCCGCCGGGCGCCGCCTCCCGCCCGGCGCGCAGCGCGGCCGGCAGCAGCAGCGCGGTCCGCCGCTCCGGGCCGGACAGGAACCGGTTCCGGCTGGAGATGGCCAGCCCGTCGTCGTCCCGCACGGTGGGCACCCCGGTGATCTCGATGCCCAGGTCGAAGTCCGCGGTCATCCGGCGGACCAGCGCCAGCTGCTGCGCGTCCTTCTCGCCGAACACGGCCACGTCCGGCGCGGTGAGCTGGAACAGCTTGAGCACCACGGTCAGCACGCCGGCGAAGTGCCCGGGCCGCGACTCGCCCTCCAGCCGCCGCCCGAGCGGTCCGGGATCCACCGTGATCAGCTGCGGCCGCGGGTACATCACGCTGCGGTCCGGCGCGAACACCAGGTCGGCGTGCTCCGCGGCGCAGACCCGCACGTCCTCGTCCATGGTGCGCGGATAGCGCTCCAGGTCCGCGGCCTCGCCGAACTGCAGCGGGTTGACGAAGATGGACACCAGCACGCTGCCATCCGGGCCGGCCAGGTCGCGGGCCCGGCGGAGCAGCACCCGGTGGCCATGGTGCAGCGCCCCCATCGTCGGCACCAGGACGACGGGACAGCCCAGCGGGCGCCGGGCCGCGTCCAGGCCGAGCCTGGTCCGGGCGACCACAGGCATCATCGCGGGGCCCCGGACAGCACGCCGAGCAGGCGCTGGGCATCGGGGGCGCTGAGGATGCCGGCCGCCAGCGCCCGGTCGGCGGTGAGCCGGGCCAGCGCGAGATAGGCCTGCAGCGCCTCCGGGGACGTATCGCGGAGCGCGGCGATGTGCCCGGCCACGGTGTCCACGTCGCCGCGGGCCACCGGCCCGGTCAGCCCGGCGTCGCCCAGCCGCAGCGCGTTGTCCAGGGCGGCGGACAGCAGCGGCGCCAGCATCCGGGACGGCTCGGCCACCCCGGCCGCGCGGAGCACGTCGGCGGACTGGGCGACCAGCGCGACGAGGTGGTTGGCCGCGCTGGCCAGCCCGGCGTGGTAGAGCGCGCGGTTGGCCTCGTCGATGACGACCGGCTCGCCGCCCATCTCGATGACCAGGGCCTCGGCGGCGGGCAGCACCGGCTCCGGTGCGGTCACCCCCCAGCTGATGCCGTCCAGCCGGTCCAGGTCGTCCGGCCGCCCGGTGAACGTCATCACCGGGTGCAGCGCCATCGGCAGCGCGCCGTCCCGGGTGGCCGGGTCCAGTACGGCCGCGCCGTGCCGGCCGCTGGTGTGCGCGAGCAGCCGGCCGGTCACCGGCGCGCCTGCGCTGACCAGCCCGGACACCAGGCCGGGCAGTACGTCGTCGGGCACGGTGAGCAGGACCAGGTCGGCGTCGGTCAGCACCTCAGGCGGCGGCTCGACCGGCACGCCGGGCAGCATCCGCGCCGCGGCGGCCCGGGATCCCTCGGACACCGCGGACACCGCGACCACCTGGTGACCGGCCCGGGCCAGAGCGGCTCCCAGCACGGCGCCCACCCGGCCGGCCCCGATCACGCCGACCTTCAGCCGGGCCGGGCGCAGGCTGGCTTGATCCGCCATTGCCTCCGTCCTCTCACAGGCGTCCGGGGTGGCTTCCGGAACGGCAGTGATCAGCATAACGGTGCTGCCCTGGCCGACTGCCCGCCTGGCCGCGCCGCCAGGGCGCTGCATCCGTTAGCGGTGTACATCGCTGCCCTTATAGGGGCATGGATCTACACCGCTAACTGGCCCAGGACTGGGCGGGTGGGCCGCGGCACTAGAGTCTGCTGGGTGTGGAAGACCTGGCAGCAGGCCATGCAGGAGGCGCTGTACGGGCCCGGCGGATTCTATGTCCGTGGCGAGTGCCCGGCCGCGCACTTCCGCACCTCGGTGCACACCTCGGCGCAGTACGCCGCGGCGGTGCTGGCCCTGCTCCGCGAGGTGGACACCGCGCTCGGCCAGCCCGCCCAGCTGGACCTGGTGGATATCGGCGCCGGGCAGGGCGAGCTGCTCAGCCAGGTGCTGGCCGCGGCCGGGCCGCCGCTGGCCGGCCGGATCGTCCCGCACGCAGCCGAAGTGGCGCCCCGGCCGCCCGGGCTTGACCAGCGGATCCGCTGGGCGCCCGCCCCGCCATCGGCGATCACCGGGCTGGTCATCGCCAGCGAGTGGCTGGACAACGTGCCGCTCGACGTGGCTGAACTGGACCTGGACGGGCCGCGGCTCATGCTGGTGGATACCGGCACCGGGGCGGAGCGCAGTGGGCCCGCGGTCGCCCCGGCCGACCTGGCCTGGCTGCGCCGCTGGTGGCCGCTGCGCCGCCTGGGTGACCGCGCCGAGCTGGGACGTCCGCGCTGCGCGGCCTGGGCCGGGGTGATCGGCCGGCTGGACCGCGGCGTGGCCCTGGCCGCCGACTACGGCCACCGGCGGGCCAGCCGCCGGCCGCCGGGACGCTGGCGGGCTTCCGCGACGGCCGGCCGGTGCGCCCGATCCCGGACGGCTCCCGGGACATCACCGCGCATGTGGCCGTGGACGCGTGTGCCGCGGCCGGGGCGGCGGCCGGGGCGGCCGCGACCCTGCTCACCACCCAGCGGGCGGCACTGCGCGCGCTCGGGCTGACCGGGCGGCGGCCCGCGTTGCGCCAGGCCGACCGTGATCCGGCCGGCTACCTGGCCGCGCTGCGCCAGGCGGCCGAGGAGGCCGAGCTGACCGACCCGGCTGGGCTGGGCGGGTTCAGCTGGCTGGTGCAGGCGGTTGGCGTGCCGGTGCCCGGGTCACTGGCCAGCCTGGACCGGCCACGAGATGGCGTTCGGCAGAAAAGTCTGGAGCTGCGGCGGTGACGGCGCAGCGGACGGTGCAGGCGGTCACCGGCGGCTGGGCGTCGCCGGGCACGGACCTGGTGCTCAACCTCGGCCCGGGGCATCCGTCCGGGCACGGGCTGCTGCGGCTCCGGCTGGAGCTGGACGGGGACCAGGTGGTGACGGCCGAGCCGGTGATCGGGTATGTGCACCGGGGCGCGGAGAAGCTGTTCGAGGCCCGGGACTACCGGCAGATCATCGTGCTGGCCAACCGGCACGACTGGCTGGGCGCGTTCGCCAGCGAACTGGGCGTGGTGCTGGCCGCGGAACGGCTGGCCGGGATCGAGGTGCCGCCGCGCGGGGTGTGGGCGCGGACGCTGCTGGCCGAGCTCAACCGGGTGCTGAGCCACCTGGCGTTTCTCGGGTCCTACCCGCCGGAGGTGGCCGGCTCCGGCGGCGCGGGGCCGGCCGCGGCGGCCCGGCAGGCCCGGGAGCGGCTGCTGGCGGTCATGGAGGAGATCTCCGGCGGCCGGATGCACTACATGTTCAACCGGGTCGGCGGGCTGAAGGAAGAGCTGCCCGCAGGCTGGCTCGGCCGGGTCGGCGCGGCCGCCGCCGCGGTGCGCGCCGGCCTGCCCCGGATCGGCGCCGTGGTGTCCGGGAGTGCGGAGTTCCGCGGCCGGGCCGAGGGCGTCGGCGTGCTGTCCGCCGGGCAGGTGCTGCAGTACGGGGTGAGCGGGCCCGCGGCCCGGGCCAGCGGGGTGGATTTCGACCTGCGCCGGGACGAGCCGTACCTGGCCTACGCCGAGCTGGGCGGCCCGCTGCGGGTGGTGACCCGGACGGCGGGCGACTGCCTGGCCCGGTTCGAGTGCCTGCTGGACGAGGTCGCGGTGTCCCTGGACCTGGTGGACGCGGCGGCCAGCCGGCTGGCCAGCCTGCCCCGGGGGCCGCTCAGCGCCCGGATCCCCAAGGTGCTCCGGATCCCGCAGGGGCAGCTGTACACCTGGACCGAGGGGCCGCTCGGGGTGAGCGGGTACTACCTGGTGTCCCGGGGCGGCAAGACACCGTGGCGGCTCAAGGTGCGGTCCGCGTCGTTCAGCAACGTGCAGGTGCTCGGCGAACTGCTGCCCGGGCACCGGGTGGCCGACCTGACCACGATCCTGGGGTCGATGTTCTTCGTGGTCGGGGATATGGACCGGTAGGTCCTGGCTAGCTGTCGCCGGGGCGCGGGCCGCGGGCGGCGGCCACAAATGTGCCGCGGCCCTGCCGGGTGATGATCAGCCCACGCTCGCGGAGCAGCTTCATCGCGTGCCGGACGGTCTGGTAGGCGACGCCGTACTCCTCGGCCAGGTCCCGCTCCGACGGCAGCCGGTGGGTGATCTCGCCGGTCTCGATGCGCACCTGAATGTTGTCCGCGACTTGCACGTATGCGAAGTCGGCGGCCAGCGGATCGACCGGGGACGCACCCACATGATCAAGGTATGCACCACTCCGAGCTGTCTAAACTTCTGCTAGCTCTAAGTGCTCTACATGCTCTACAGTGCACTCATGGCCGCGAACGGGCACAGGCTGCCGCCTTGGTGGCCGTACGCGGCCGAACTGCCGGACTGGGACGTCTGGCGGGACATCAGCGGGCTGGTCTACGCGCAGCTGCGGGACACCGCGCCGCCGGTGCTGGTCCGCGGCGAGGACGCGGTGGACCTGCGCGACGCGATCCGGCGCGAGGAGTTCCTCCGGTCCTGCTGACCTGGGCCTGCTGGGGGGTTAGCGGTGGGTCCCGGTCGGCTCACTGTCCCGGTCGTCGTCGGTCGGCACCCGGCAGCTGTTCTCCAGGTAGAGCGCGCCGAGCAGGAGCACGACCGCGGCCAGGACGGTGCCGCCGGCCGCGAACGCGTCGCTGCGCGGCACCGACTTGCTCAGCGAGCTGGTCAGGTAGATGAGGAAGCCGAGGGCCAGGCCGCCGATCGCGGCGGCCGCATGCGAACTGGCCTTGCCCAGGGCGGCCATCCGGACCGCGGCCAGCGGGGCCACCGGCTTCAGCCCCTGGCCGCCGCGGATCCTGGCCCGCAGGTTCCGGCCGCTGAGCGCCTCAGCCACACCCAGCAGCACCATGGCCGCGGCCGCCGTCCAGGGCAGCGGCGGCAGCGACGCGTACACCTCGCGGAGCACCAGCCAGGCCAGCAGCGCACAGGCGGCCGCGATGACGGCCAGCACCCAGAGCCGGGTCGGGGTCATGACGGCGGCCGCAGGGTGAGGTCGTCCCGCCGCCGGACGCCGGTCCGTCCCACCGCGGCTAGCAGGTCAGCCACCTGGCCCTGGCCGGGGATCTCGGCAGCTGGTTCGGCGTCGAGCCACGGGGCCAGGACGAAGGCGCGTTCCCGGGCCCGCGGGTGGGGCAGGGTCAGCACCGGATCGTCGCTCACCAGGTCACCGTAAACGATGATGTCGGCATCTAGCGTCCGTGGTCCCCAGACCTCGGCCCTGACCCGGTGGAACGCCTGCTCAGCCTGCTGGCATCGGTGCAGCAGGGCGCTGGGGGTCAGCCTGGTGCGGGCGATCAGCACCGCGTTGAGGTACTCCGGCTGGGACGGGCCGCCGACCGGGACGGTCTCGTAGACCGGGGACAGGGCGGTCAGGGTCAGCCCGGGTTCTCTCAGCAGTTCGGCCACGCCGCCTTGCAGGGTGGCGAGCCGGTCGCCGAGGTTGCTGCCCAGGGCCAGGACGACGTGCTGGCCGGGCTCATCCGTCATGAGCTCACCCGGCCCGGTCTCCGGGGCGGCGGCGGATGGTCACCGACACGTCGCCGAAGCGATGGCCGACGGGGGCGTGCGGCTTGTGCACGGTGATCTCTACCTGGCGGGCCAGCGGCTCGGTGGCGGTAGCGGCTTCAGCGAGGCGCTGCGCCAGCGTCTCGATCAGCCGGACCGGCGGCCCGGCCACGATGGCGGCGAGCCGGTCGGCCAGCGCCGCGTAGTTCGCGGTCAGTTCCAGGTTGTCGGTGGCCGCGGCGGCCGTGGTGTCCAGCCAGAGCACCGCGTCCACGATGAACTCCTGGCCGTCTTGCCGCTCGGCGTCCAGCACGCCGTGATAGCCGAAGACGCGCAGCCCGCGGAGCGTGATCCGGTCCGCGGGTGGCTCGGCTGCCGGTGCCTCGGCCGCGGGTGGCTCGGCTGCGGGCGGCTCGGCTGCCGGTGCCTCGGCTGCGGGCGGCTCGGCATCGTCCGGGCGTGGCGCCGGGCCGTCGGTGCTCATCCGCTCGCTCCGGCGGCCCGGCTAGGCCCGGTTACGTCGGCCGGGCTGGAGTCCGGCGGGCTGGAGTCCGGCGAGCTGGGGTGCGCCGCGTGCCACCATGCTTCCGCCACCCGCACCGCGTCGGCGTTGGCCGGGACCCGGTGCACCCGCGCACACCACGCCCCGGCCACGGCGGCCA
Organism: uncultured Actinomycetes bacterium; assembly: GCA_963832095.1. Lineage (GTDB taxonomy): Bacteria > Actinomycetota > Actinomycetes > Streptosporangiales > Streptosporangiaceae > RYN-230. Next base: position 37,777 of record CAWHSW010000020.1, on the reverse strand, counting down.
GGGCGGTCACCGACACGGTGGCGTCGTCGCTGCCGACGAACGGCCGCGGCGTGCCATCCGGCGCGGCCAGCAGCTTGCCCAGGAACCGCTTGCGGGACGCGCCGATCAGCACCGGGAATCCCGGCGCCCGGCCGCCCAGCGTGCTGATCTGGTCCAGGTTGGTGAGCAGCGCCCAGTTGTGTTCGGGCCGTTTGGCGAAGCCCAGCCCCGGATCCAGCACGATCATGGCTGGGTCAACGCCTTGCGCGGTGACCACGTCCACCCGGCGGCACAACTCCTCGGCCACCTCGCGTACCACATTCTGGTACACGGCCCTGGAATCCATGCTGTGGCTGTGCCCGCGCCAGTGCATCACCACATACGGCACCCCGGCCGCGCCGACCAGCCGGGGCATCTCCGGGTCGGCGAGGCCACCGCTCACGTCGTTGACCAGCCGGGCACCGGCCCGCAGCGCCTGGTCCGCCACCTCGGCCCGCATCGTGTCCACGCTGACCGGCAGCCCGGCCGCGACCAGGCCGTCGATCACCGGGCGGACCCGGCGCAACTCCTCCTCGGCGGTGATCCGCTGCGCGCCGGGACGGGTTGACTCACCGCCCACGTCCACGATGTCCGCGCCCTGGGCGACCAGTTCCACGCCGTGCGCGATGGCGGCGTCCGCGCCGAACCACTGGCCGCCGTCGGAGAAGGAGTCCGGGGTTACGTTGACCACGCCCATGACCAGGCAGCGGCCCGGGGCTGGGAGCCCAGGCGGGCCAGCCGGCCGGGCTGCGTTGCTGATCACGTGGGTAACCCTACGCGGCGCGCTACCAGCCCGGCACCGGCCCGCGGCGACAACCGCCGTCGCCCGTCCTCGCGCGCCCACCCGGTTCTTTTCACGGATGCGGTACGCCGGAATCCGGATAAAACGGACACGCGGCCGGACCACTTACGTGAATAGTCGCGGTTGCCGGGTGAGGGGCCCCGGGGCGTGGTGCCCGTGTGACTGGTGTGGTGCGTGTGGCGCCGCAGACCGAAGCCGGGACAGCCCGCTGGGCCGTGCTGGCTAGCGGGGGGTGTGCGGTTTGCCGACGCTGACCTCGGCCGGGCTGGGCTCAACCGGGCAGGGATCAACCGGGCAGGACTCAGCGGAACTGCTCTCGGCCGGGCTGGGCTCAACCGGGCAGGGATCAACCGGGCAGGACTCAGCGGAACTGCTCTCGGCGGGGCTGGGCTCGGCGGGGCTGGGCTCGGCCGGGGATCCGTTGGGCGGGGTGGCCGCAACGTGGCCGTTGGCGGGCTGGCCGTCGTTGCTGGCCGGGGCCGGCTCCGCTGCGGCCCCGGGGCCACCAGGCACAGCCGCCGACCCACCGGGCGCGGCGGGCGGGCGCGAAGCGGGCGCGGCAGGCGGCCGCCCATCGGGCGCGGCGGGCGGGCGCGAAGCGGACGCCGCAGGCGGCGAGGAGGGCCCAGCGGCCCGAACCGGCCGGGCGGCCGTGGCCGGCTCGGCAGGCCGGGTCGCCTGGAGCAGCCGGCGGCGGGCCTTGCCCAGCCCCAGCCGCCGGGCCAGCCTGCGCACCTCCAGCTTCGGCCAGACCAGGAACGCCTCGGCCTCCAGCGCGGCCAGCGCCACCCGGGGCGTGTCCCTGGTACCCGGCCAGACGAAGAACCGGGGCACCCACACCGGCGCGAACTTCGCGTTGAACTTGTACAGCGACTCGATCTGGAACCAGCGCGAGGCGAACACCAGGACGCCGCGCCAGGCCCGGGTCACCGGCCCGGCGCCGATCCGCTCGCCGCGCTCCAGGGCCGCGCGGAACACCGCGAAGTTCAGCGACATGTGCTTGACCCCGAGGTCGCCGGCCGCGTTGATGGCCGCCACGATGAGGAAGTCGTTCACCCCGGGCTGCGCCGACCGGTCCCGGCGCATCAGGTCCAGCGACAGCCCGTCCGGCCCCCACGGCACGAAGTGCAGGATCGCGCGCAGCACGCCGTTCTCGTGCGCGGTGGCGATCACGCAGTCCTCGTCGCCCGGCGCGCCCATCCGGCCCAGGGCCATCGAGAAGCCGCGCTCGGTCGGGTTGCCCCGCCAGGTCCCGGCCACCCGCCGGAACGCCGCGATCTCCTCGCGCGGGATGTCCCGCACCCGGCGCACCTGGGCGGTGTAGCCGCTCCGCTCCACCCGGTTCACCATCTGCCGGACGTTGCGCATGGCCCGGCCCTTGAGGCTGAACCCGGCCACGTCCACGATGGCCTCGTCGCCGAGTTCCAGCGCGGTCAGCCCGCCTTCCCGGCACCACACCTCGGCGGCCTGCTCGCCGCAGCCCATCACGGCCGGCACCCAGGCGTGCCGGGCCGCCTCGTCCAGGAACGCGTGGATGGCGCCGGGCCAGGCCTCCGGGTCGCCCAGCGGGTCGCCGCCGGCCAGCATCACCCCGGACACCACCCGGTAGCCGATGCACGACTTGCCGGTCGGCGACCAGATGACGCTCTTGTCGCTGCGCAGCGTGAAGTAGCCGAGCGAGTCCCGGTAGCCCTGCTTGCACAGCAGTTCGCGCACCTGGGCGGCGTCCTGCTGGCCGAGCCGCCCCGCGGGCCGGGCCGGGCGGAAGAACAGGTACACCGTCACGATCGCGGTGAACAGCCCGAGGCAGGCGGTGAGCAGGGAGAACAGGTCGCTGCGCGACTCGGGCACGAACTGGACCGGCCCGGACACGCCGACCAGGCCGTAGACCACGTGCACGGTCCGCTGCCACAGCGAGTAGTCCTGCTGCAGGCCCTTGGCCAGCAGGATGTAGGTCAGGCCGATGGCCACGTCGGCCACGACCAGGCCGCAGAACACCCACAGCGCGCGCCACCGGGTCCGCGGGTCGCCGACGGCGTAGAACTCCTTGCGGAAGTACAGCAGCGCGGCAAGCAGCACGGCCGACACCACCGCGGTGATGACCCGGTCGTGCCGCGGGTGGATCAGGTGCACCACCACGCTGGCCGCGAGCAGCAGGGTGACGGCCTCCCAGGCGCGCCGCTTCCGCCGCCGCAGACCGTGCGAGAGCATCAGCAGCAGCAGGCCGATGATGACCGTGAGAGTGTGCGCGACGTTGGTCAGCGCGCCCGGTACGAAGGCGTGGATCTTGTGCAGGTGGCTGTACGTGTACAGGCTGGGGCGGACCACCTGGACGATGTCGGCCAGCCCGATCAGCAGGCACAGCCAGCCCGCGGCCACCGGCACCCAGGTGTGCTGGTACCGGCGGTCCGGTGGCCGGACCACCTGCTGGGATGCGGGCGCGGGCGGAGCGGCGTTATTTGCCGATTCGCCCTCGCTCGACGGCTTTTCTTCTGCTTCAGACATCCGGGTCACGCCCTGAATCACGGACCACTAGCGTAGTCATGGGTCCCGCGTACGGTGGGCATTCCGCACAAGGGGAACGTTACCCGCTGGCGCGCCGCCCAAATAGCAAGCTCATAGCTTCCATCCTGGTCCGGTCGCTGTCACGGATGATCCCGCGGACCGCCGAGGTGACGGTCTTGGCTCCTGGCTTGCGCACGCCGCGCATGGACATGCACAGGTGCTCAGCCTCTATCACTACCAGAACGCCGCGCGGCTCCAGAACGTTCATCAGGCCGTCTGCGATCTGGCTGGTCATCCGTTCCTGTACCTGCGGTCGGCGGGCATAAACATCGACCAGCCGGGCCAGCTTGGAGAGCCCGGTAATCTGGCCCTTTTCGTTCGGTATATAGCCGATATGGGCGGCGCCAAAAAAGGGCACCAAATGATGTTCACAGGTGCTGTACAGCTCGATGTCGCGGACCAGTACCAGCTCATCGTGGTCCGCGTCGAAGACGGTGGTCAGCACGTCCTCAGCACGCAGGCCCAGCCCGGAGAACTGCTCGGTGAAGGCCCGGGCCACCCGGGCCGGGGTGTCCTGGAGCCCATCGCGTTCTGGGTCCTCCCCGATGGCGAGCAGGATCTCCCGCACCGCCCGTTCGATGCGCGGCTGGTCGAAGTCGCCGCTCACCGGCCTTCGCCGGGCGCGCCCTGCTGGCCGCCGGACGAGCCCTGACCGCCGCCCTGCTGGCCGGTGGACGAGCCCGGGCCGCCGATCGCGCCCGTGGAACCGTTGCCGGCCGCCGGGTGGTCGTTCATCTCGGCCGCGGCGGTCAGCGCCAGTTCCTTCGGGGTCAGCACCGGCGGCCGGTCGGACGGCAGCCGCTTGCCGTACCCGGTGTAGGAGCCGCGGGTCGGGCGCTTCTGGATCGGCGCGAAGATGCGCAGCACCTCTTCCCGGCTCAGCGTCTCCTTGTCCATCAGGTTCAGCACCAGGTCGTCCAGGACCTCGCGGTAGGTGACCAGGATCTCCCACGCCTCGTCGTGCGCGGACTCGATGAGGCGGCGGACCTCCTCGTCGATGGTGGAGGCGATCTCGTCGGAGTAGTCCCGGGTGTGCGACATCTCCCGGCCCAGGAACGGCTCGCCGTCGCCGGTGCCGAACTTCCGCGCGCCCAGCCGCTCGCTCATCCCGTACTCGGTGACCATGCCGCGGGCGACCGAGCTGGCCTTCTCGATGTCGTTGGCCGCGCCCGTGGTCGGCTCGTGGAAGACCAGTTCCTCCGCGGTCCGGCCGCCGAGCAGCATGGCCAGCTGGTCCATCATCTCCGACCGGGTGACCAGGAACTTGTCCTCCTGCGGCGCGGACGCGGTGTAACCGAGCGCCCGGCCACGCGGGATGATGGTGATCTTGTGCACCGGGTCGGCGTGCGGCAGCGCGTGGCCGACCAGCGCGTGACCGCCCTCGTGGTAGGCGATGATCTTGCGCTCTTTCTCGGAGAGCACGACGCTCTTGCGCTCCGGGCCCGCCATCACCCGGTCGATGGACTCCTCCAGCGAGGCCATGGTGATCAGGGTGCCGTTGTGCCGCGCGGTGAGCAGCGCGCCCTCGTTGATCACGTTGGCCAGGTCGGCGCCGGTGAAGCCGGCCGTCCGCCGGGCGATGATGTCCAGGTCCACGTCCGGGGCGAACGGCTTGCCGCGCGCGTGCACCTTGAGGATGCCGCGCCGCCCGGCCAGGTCCGGCTGGGCCACCACGATCTGCCGGTCGAACCGGCCCGGCCGCAGCAGCGCCGGGTCCAGGATGTCCGGCCGGTTGGTCGCCGCGATGACGATCACGCCGCCCTTGATGTCGAAGCCGTCCAGTTCGACCAGCAACTGGTTCAGCGTCTGCTCGCGCTCGTCGTGGCCGCCGCCGAAGCCGGCCCCGCGGTGCCGGCCGACCGCGTCGATCTCGTCCACGAACACGATGGCCGGGGCGTTCGCCTTGGCCTGCTCGAACAGGTCACGGACCCGGGACGCGCCGACGCCGACGAACATCTCCACGAAGTCCGAGCCGGAGATGGAGTAGAACGGCACGCCCGCCTCACCGGCCACGGCCCGGGCCAGCAGCGTCTTGCCGGTGCCGGGCGGCCCGTACAGCAGGACGCCCTTCGGGATCTTGGCTCCGATGGCCTGGAACTTCGCCGGGTTCTGCAGGAAGTCCTTGATCTCCTGGAGTTCCTCGATCGCCTCGTCCGCGCCGGCCACGTCCGCGAACGTGGTCTTTGGTGTGTCCTTGGTGATGAGTTTGGCCTTGGACTTCCCGAAGTTCATTACCCGGGAGCCGCCGCCCTGCATCTGGTTCAGCATAAAGAAGAAGATCAGGATCACCACGAGGAACGGCAGCCAGCCAAACAGCACGCTCAAGATCGAGCTGCTCTTCGGCACCTCGACATTCCAGCCCTGCGCCGGCGGGGTGCTTCTCCAGTTCCTGGACCAGCTGCGTGCTCTGGTTACCCACCCAGGAAGCTTCCAGCTTCTGCCCCGATTTGGTGGTGACCTGGATCGTCTGATCCTTGTCGATCAGCAGCGCCGACTTGAGCTGGCCATGCTCGATCAGCGAGACGACATGCGAGGTGTCCGTCTGGCTGAACGAGGGGCCCGAGCTGGCGTACTCGTAGACGACGAAGAAAACCAGCAGCATCACAAGGACGGCCACGAACGGCCCGCGGAAATAACGCTTCAGATCCATCGGTGAACGGCCCCGCCAGTCATGCGCGGGTTCCTCCTGACCAGCTTCATGTCCTGCCTAGCCCGGCAGAACTGCCTTGAGCTTGAGTGAGCATGCCCGGCTTCCCTGTTGTCACCGGCAGCGCCACCGTCACTGGCAGCGCTGTCATACCCGGCCGCACCACCGTGAATACCCGACGGTACACCCCGGCCGACCATGCCGGTACGGAGAAGCGCCGCCGGGACTCAGCGAGCCTTCGCAGATCTCAACGCTCCTGATCGCTGATCCTGTTCCCCTCTCCGGCGGCACCCGGGTGCGCCGCCGCGGCCGCAGCCTGGTGACCAGGATCTGGCGGCTCGTCGTCCTTGTACACATGTGGCGCCAGCGTCCCGATGAACGGCAGATTGCGGTACCGCTCGGCGTAGTCCAGGCCATAGCCGATGACGAACTCGTTCTCGATGTCGAAACCGACGTAGGCCACGTCCACGTCCATCCGCGCGGCGCCCGGCTTGCGCAGCATCACGCACACCCGGACCGAGGCCGGCCCGCGCGACCGCAGGTTGCCGACCAGCCAGGACAGGGTGAGGCCGGAGTCCACGATGTCCTCCACCACCAGCACGTCCTTGCCGGTGATGTCGGTGTCCAGGTCCTTGAGGATGCGGACCACGCCGGAGGACCGGGTCCCGGATCCGTAGGAGGAAACGGCCATCCAGTCCATCTGCACCGGCAGGTGCATGGCCCGGGCCAGATCGGCCATGACCATGACCGCGCCCTTGAGCACCCCGACCAGCAGTAGTTCGCGCCCGGCGTAATCCGCGTCGATCTGCGCCGCCAGCTCGGTCACCCGGGTCTGCAGCCGCTCGGCTGGGATCAGCACCTCCTTGAGGCCGGCGCCCACGTCATTCGCGTCCAAACGTCGCCTCCGCCTCAGTCGGTTCCGGCTGCCCCGCCCCGGCTGGCCCTGCCCTTGCTGAAGAGCAGCTTCCCATACCGGCGCCGGGCGCGGATCACCCCGGGCAGGTCTGCCCAGCGCTGCCCGTGCCATCCCGTGACCAGCGCATCCAGCGCGGCGACATGCGTGGCGGCCAGCGAACCGGCCGGGCACCCCGCGGTCAGCGCCGCCTGGCGCAGTACCCGTGACCTGACCGCCGGCGCCAGCTCCGCCAGCCCCTCAATATCCAGAACGACTACCGCGTGGTCAGCGCCGCCCGCCGGATCCCCGGCCATCACGGGTGGCGGTGGCGCGATCCGCCACCCCTCCGCGGCGGCGATGGCGTCCAGCGCGGCGCAGTCCGCGCTGAGCTGGGCGGCGCTGCGCGCCAGCGCGGCGGCCACGCCGGGGCCGAGCGCCTGCTCCAGGGCGGGCATGGCCTGGTGCCGGACCCGGGCCCGAGCATAGGCCGGGTCGGCGTTGTGCGGGTCGTCCCACGGCTCCAGGCTCTGCGCGGCACATGCCTCGCGCAGGGTGGCCCGGGCCACGCCGAGCAGCGGCCGCCGGAACCGGCCGCGCTGGGCCGGCATCCCGGCCAGTGCCCGGCCGCCCGCCCCTCTGGCCAGCCCGAGCAGCACGGTTTCCGCCTGGTCATCCCGGCTGTGGCCGAGCAGCACGGCGGTCGCGCCGGCCTGCTCCGCGACCTGCTCCAGGGCGGTGTACCGGGCGGTACGCGCGGCCGCCTCGGGGCCGCCGCTGCCCGGCCCGGCGGGCACCGTCACGCTGGCCTGGTGCACCGGGTCGAGGCCCAGCTGGCGGAGCACCGCGGCCACCCGGCCGGCCCGCTCGGCCGACCCGGCCTGCAGCCCGTGGTCCACGGTCACCCCGCCACCGCGCAGGCTGAGCCGCGGCGCCTCGTGGGCCAGCGCGGCGGCCAGCGCCAGCGAGTCGGCGCCACCCGAGCAGGCGGCCAGGACCAGATCGCCCGGCGCCAGGTCGGCCAGGCACCGCCGGACGCCGCCACGCGCCTGGGCTACCGCCGGATGCGGGCCCACCGTTAAGGCCTAGTCAGCCACCGGCGGCGAGGGCACCGCCGCCGCCGACCCGGTCGAGCCAGAGCTGCGGGGTGACGAACTCGTCCTTGGTCGGCAGCGTCTCCGGTGACGTCCACACCTTGTTGAAGGTGGCCATCCCCGCCTCGTCCACCACGATCTTGACGAACCGGGAGCCCTGCGCGTACTGCTTCATCTTCAGGTCGATGCCGAGAATGCGGCGCAGCGTCCGCTCCAGCCGGCCGGCCGTGCCGCGGCGCTCGTTGAACCGGGCCCGGATCTGCGCCACAGTCGGCACCACCTGCGGCCCGACCGCGTCCATCACGTAGTCGCCGTGCCCTTCGACCAGGGTCATCACGCTGGTCAGCCGGTTCAGGATCTCCCGCTGCCGCGGACTCTGGATGGCCTCGATGACGCTGTCCCCGCCGTTGTCCCGCACCGCGCCGGCGACCGCGTCGGCGGCCGAGCGGAGCCGCTCCAGGATGGTGGCCGGGTCCAGGTCGGAGGCGAGCAGGAACTCACTCATCTGCTGCTGCACATAGCCGCGCAGCCAGGGCACCGAGGTGAACTGGGTCCGGTGCGTCTCCTCGTGCAGGCACACCCAGCGCCGGAAGTCGTGCGGGTTCACCCCGAGCTCACGCTCGACCATCATGATGTTCGGCGCGACCAGGGTGAGCCGGCAGGCCGGGGCGGCGCCGCGCGGCGCGGCCGGGTCGGGCGGCAGGAACAGCTCGTACTGGCCGAGCACCCGGCCGGCCAGGTAAGCCAGGATCAGGCCCGCCTGCAAGCCGGTGATCCGGGAGCCGACCGCGCCGACCACCGAGTTGGCGCCGGGGGCGGCGCCCTTCTCCCGCAGGTGCTCGGCGAGCGGGTCGAGGACGACCCGGAAGCCGTCCACGTTGGCCCGGATCCAGCCCGGCCGGTCCACTACGGCCACCCAGCCGCCGTCGTCCGGGCCGTGCATGCCGGTCAGGGCCTGCACCGGCTCCGACACCGTGGCGGCCAGCGCACGCAATTCCGCCACCACTGCCCTGGCCTCGCCCAGGCCGACCTGCGGCCCGGGCCGGGCGAACCTCGTCCCGGTCGAGATGGCCACGTCCCAATCGATCATCTGCCCGCTGCTCACCCCTCCACCGTACGTGCTCTGTTGACCCGGGGGGACGACCCCCGCTCGGCTCGCCCGGGGGACTACCCCCGGAACCCCCGGCCCCCCGATCGCCGCTTCGCGCCGAGCGCCGGCCCGGCGATTACCTACATCCGCACCGGGCCAGCGCGCTGGCCATGGCGCCGATCCCCTTCGCCGCCTGGCCCAGCCTGGCCGCCGGCACCCCGTTGGTCATGAACGCGAAGCCCAGCACCCGGCCGCTGCTGTCGTAGACCAGCCCGGCCAGGGTGGCCACCGTGCTCAGGTTGCCGGTCTTGGCCCGGACCACGCCGAGCCCGGGCCCGGCCAGGCCGCCGAACACACTCTGCCCGGGGGCCAGGGTGCCCAGGAAGCCGGCCACCGGCAGCCCGGTGATGACCGCCCGGAGCTGCGGGTGCCTGCTGCTCGCGGCCAGCCCGATCAGCCGGGCCAGCAGGCTGGGGGCGATCCGGTCCTGCGGGGACAGCCCGGATCCGTCCACCAGGTGGATGCCGCGGCGCAGGCCGAGTGACCCGAGCACCTGGGTGACGGCCGCGGCCGCGCCGCTGAACGTGGCGGGCTTGCCTTCGCGCAGCGCCACCTGCCGGGCCAGGTCCTCGGCGATCACGTTGTTGCTCTCCCGCAGCATCCAGCCCACCATCGCGGACAGCGGCGGCGAGGACACCGCGGCCAGGGTGCGGGCGTGGCGCGGGGCGGTCTGCTGGCCCAGCTGGCCCAGCACGTGGATCCCGTCGGCGGCCAGGAACGCGCGGAACGCGGCGGCGGCCTGGCCCGCCGGGTCGGTGGACCGGGGCCGGAAGTTGAGCGGGTCATCGGCGTCCTGCGGGGCGCCGGACGGGGTCAGCCGGCCCTGGTCCACCTCCAGCGCGGTGATCGCGGTGACGTTGCCGGTGCTGACATAGGCGGCCGGCCAGCCCGGGGCCAGCGCCGGCCCGGTGAACAGGGACGTGTCGTAGCTGAGCCGGACCGAGTCCCGGCCGCGGGCGCGCAGCGCCCGCGCGGTCGCCGCGGCCAGCGCCTTGAGGGTGGCGGGCTGCGGGTAGTCGCTGGCCGGCGGCGGCCCGGCGGCCAGCGTGGGGTCACCGCCGCCGACCAGGACGATCGAGCCCGGCGTGCCGCCCATGGTGACCCGGGTGGTGAACCGCGCGTCCGGGCCGAGCACGTCCAGCGCGGCCACCGCGGTGGTCAGCTTGGCCGTGGAGGCGGGCTGCAGCATGGTGGCGGCGCCGTTGGCGTAGAGCACCCGGCCGGACGCCGGATCGGTGACCACCAGGCCGGTCTGCGGGCCGAGCCCGGCCGAGGACATCACCCCGGACAGGGCGGCGGCCAGCCCGCGGCTGGTCGGCAGCGGTGCGGTGGCCGTCACGCCGGGCAGCACCGGGCCCGCCGCGGACAGCGGCCGGCCCGCTACCCGGGCCACGTTCCACTTGGCCAGCTGGGCCGGCATCAGCGACGCCACCGCGGCCCCGGCGCCCAGCGTGAACACGTTGAGCAGCGCCAGCGCGATCACGACGGTGGCCAGCGGCCGCGTCGGCCACGCCCGGTTCGCCACGGCCCGTCCCTTCACGAGATGCTTAGATTCCCGGTCCGGGAGCTCGCCGCCGGGACCGGAGTCGACCATCTTCGCCCTAAGGGAGCGACATCGTGCAATTCGACGTGACCATCGAGATCCCCAAGGGACAACGCAACAAGTATGAGGTGGACCACGAGACCGGCCGGATCCGGCTGGACCGCATGCTGTTCACCTCGACCCGGTACCCGTCCGACTACGGGTTCATCGAGAACACGCTGGCCGATGACGGTGACCCGCTCGACGCGCTGGTGCTGCTGGAGGAACCTACCTTCCCGGGCTGCCTGATCCGCTGCCGGGCAATTGGGATGTTCCGGATGCGGGACGAGAACGGGCTGGACGACAAGGTCCTCTGTGTGGCCGCCACCGACCCCAGGATGGCCGGGCTCACCGACATTGAGGACGTGCAAGAGTTCGATCTGCTCGAAATCCAGCACTTCTTCGAGGTCTACAAGGCCCTGGAGCCGGGCAAAGAGGTCGAGGTCCACGGCTGGGTGGGCCGGGCTGCGGCAGAGAAGGAGATCGAGGTCTGCCGGCAGCGGCTGGCCCAGCTGGAAGGCTGACCGGACCCTGCCCGTACCTGGCCTGACGTCGGCGGGGCCGGTCGCGAGCAGCCCATGAGATGCGTCACACTGTGCATATAACGTGCACAAGGAGGCACCCGTGGATCACGCGGATGACGTGCTCAGCCGGGCGCCGCTGTTCGAAGCGCTCGATGAGGAGAGCGCCAAAGCACTGCGGGCGCTGGTCACGGACGTGGACCTGATCCGGGCCGAACGGCTGTTCGATGAGGGCGACGCCGGCGACCGGCTCTACGTAGTGCTCGACGGCAAGATCAAGCTGACCCGGGCCGCCCCGGACGGCCGGGAGAACCTGCTCAGCGTGCTCGGCCCGGGCGAGATGTTCGGCGAGCTGTCCCTGTTCGACCCGCGGCCGCGGACGTCGAGCGCGGTCGCGGTGACCGACACCCGGCTGGCCGCGCTGGCCCATGATGAGCTGCGCGACTGGCTGACCGGCCGCCCGGACGTGTCCCTGCACCTGCTGCGGGCGCTGGCCCAGCGGCTGCGCCGGGCCAACGACGTGATGGCCGACCTGGTGTTCACCGACGTGCCGGGCCGGGTGGCCAAGGCCCTGCTCGACCTGGCCGACCGGTTCGGCGAGACCACCCCAGACGGGCTGCAGGTCCATCACGACCTGACCCAGGAGGAACTGGCTCAGCTGGTCGGCGCGTCGCGCGAGACGGTGAACAAGGCGCTGGCCGATTTCGCCGCCCGCGGCTGGCTGACCCTGTCGGCCAAGTCGGTGCTGATCATCGACGCCGACCGGCTCGCCAAGCGAGCGCGCTGAAGGGCGCGGCGCCGAACTGGACTGAGGAGCGAGGAAGCGAGGAACGAGCGACCGAGCGACGAGGGAAGGAGGCGCCTAAAAGCGCCCTTCAGCGCGCTCGCAAATAAGCAGAGCGCGCGCTAGTAGGTCGCTCCGCCGGGCAACTGGCCCTGGCTGGCCAGGTAGCCGAGCTGGGCGCGGACCGACCACTGCGCGGCCGGCCACAGCGACCGGTCCACATCCACGTACACCCGCTCGACGATCTGCTCCGGGGTCCGGTCCCCGGCGGCCAGCGCGGCCCGCACCTCGGCCAGCCGCTCCTGCCGGTGCGCGATGTAGAAGTCGAGCACGCCGGCCGGGTCGGCCAGCAGCGGCCCGTGCCCGGGCAGCAGCATGCGCAACTGCTCCGCGTCGGCCAGCGCGCGCAGCCGGTCCAGGCTGGCCAGGTAGTCGCCGAGGTTCCCGTCCTGGGCGATCACCGTGGTGCCGCGGCCCAGCACGGTGTCCCCGGTGAGCAGCGCCCCGTCCGCGGGCAGCAGCAGGCACACCGAGTCGGCGGTGTGCCCGGGCGTGGCCACCACCCGTATCTCGCAGCCGGCCGTGGTCAGCACGTCGCCTGGCGCCAGGCCCTGGTCACCCAGCCGCAGCGCCGGGTCGGCCGCCAGCACCGGCGCCCCGGTCAGCGCGGCGAACCGGGCCGCGCCCTCGGCGTGATCGGGATGGCCGTGGGTGAGCAGGATGCGGGCGACCCGCTGCCCGGCCGCCGCGGCCAGCCCGGCCACCCGGCGCAAGTGCGCGTCGTCGTCCGGGCCGGGGTCCACCACCACCGCCGACGTCGCGCCCGGTTCGGCGACCAGCCACGTGTTGGTCCCGTTCAATGTCATAAGTCCCGGGTTGGGGGCCAGCACGTTGGTCGCGCGTGCGGTACCGGCGCCGTCCAGGGATGCGTCGCTGGCGGTCACAGTGTCTCCTGAGAAGTTCGCGCCATCCGGCGGAAACCCACGGACCGGCCCCTCGCCCGGGCCTGGCGGCCCGGGGTCGGGGCCCGGTACCGGATGGCGCTCACAGGGGGTACCCCACATCCTCCGGGACGGTGAGCCAGAACGTGCCGTCCACCTGCACCACCGCCGGGATCACCGGCCGCATGGAGTGCTCGGCGCCGAGCGCGGCGGTGACGTCCGGGTAGCCGGCCAGCCCGGCCAGGCAGGCTGCGGTGGGCGGGAGCAGGAACAGCTCGCGGGCGCGGGCGGCCCGGATGGCTTCGGCGGGCCGGGTCCAGATCACCTGTTCCGCCTCGCCGCCCACGTCCCTCGTGCGCTGGCCGGGCGGCAGCGCAGCGGCGAAGAACCGGGTGTCGTACCGCCGCGCCTCGGTCACCGGGGTGATCCACCGGGCCCACGGGCGGAGCAGGTCGGAGCGCAGCACCAGGCCGCGCCGGGCCAGTAGCTGGGCCAGCGACAGCGACCGGTCGAGCAGCGCGGTGCGGTCCGCCTCCCAGTCCGGCCCGCTGGTGTCCGCCACCAGGGTGCCCGCGGCCGCCCCGGCCAGCAGCACCCCGGATTCCTCGAATGTCTCCCGGACGGCCGCGCAGACCAGCGCGCGGGCCAGGGCGGGCGGGGCGTCGAGCAGCCGGCCCCAGCGCGGCTGCGTCCGGGCCGGCCCAGGCCACCTCGTCCTCGGCGTCGCGCGGGTCCACCGAGCCGCCCGGGAACGCGGAGGCTCCCGGCGCGAACGCCATCGAGCGGGCCCGGCGCAGCATGTACACCTCGGCACCGGGCTGGTCCGGCGCGGCCCTGAGCAGCAGCACCGAGGCCGCGTCGCGCGGCTCCGCGGCCGCCCGGCGGCCCGCGAAGTAGTCACCGGCCTGCTCGGCGTAGCCACCGCCAAGCCGGAAGATCGGCCGGTACGCCGGTGCCGGGTCCTCAGTCACGCGTCACCGCACCCCGCTCACTCAACCTCGGCGATCAGCTCGACCTCGACCGGGGCATCGAGCGGCAGCACCGCCATGCCGACCGCGCTGCGGGCATGCCGGCCGGCCTCGCCGAACACGTCCTGCAGCAGCTCACTGGCGCCGTTGATGACCTGAGCCTGCCCGGTGAAGTCCGGGGCGCTGGCCACGAACCCGGTCACCTTGACCACCCGCACCACGGCCGACAGGCGGCCGGCCACCGAGACGACGGCGGCCAGCGCGTTCAGTGCGCATACCCGGGCCAGCCCGGCGGCTTCCGCCGCGCCGACCTCGGCACCGACCTTGCCGGTCATCATCAGCTTGCCGCCCGCCATGGGCAGCTGGCCGGCCGTGTAGACGTAGTTCCCGGTGCGCAGCGCGGGCAGGTAGGCGGCCTGCGGCGGGGCGACGGCCGGCAGCTCCAGGCCGAGCGCGGCCAGCCGTTCCTCCGGCGAGCCGGCCATCACGCGCCCTCCTTGGGCCGCTTCATGTAGGCGACCAGCTGCTCGGCATTCGGCCCGGGCACCAGCGCCACCAGTTCCCAGCCGTCGTCGCCCCAGTTGTCCAGGATCTGCTTGGTCGCATGCACCAGCAACGGCACCGTCGCGTACTCCCATTTCTGCATGGCAGAACTGTATTGGTTCGGCGGGCGACGCCCCGAACCCCCCCGCTCGGGGTTAGGTCTTGCGTCGCGTACGGGAGCCGCCGGGCGTGCTGGGCGTTGAGCTGTCCGGTGCCGGGGCGACATCAGGCTGCCCGGCGGCCGGGCCATTCGCGACCGCCTCGGGGGGCGGTGGCGGGATGGCTGCCTCGTCCAGCTCGGGTACCGCCACGTCGGCGATCTCCGGTATCGGCGCTTCGATCTCCGGCGCCGGCGCTTCGGCGATCTCCGGCAACGGCGCGCTGCCCAATTCGCCGGCCGCCTCGGCCGCGGCCAGCTCGGCGTCGCCGGTGTCCTCGAGCGGCGGGGCGGGCTCGGCTGACGGTGGCGCCACGGGCGCGTTCCGGTCGAAGAACCGGAGCAGCTCAACTGGCACCGGCATGACCAGCGTGCTGTTCTTCTCCGCGGCCACCTCGACTACGGTCTGCAGCAGCCGGAGTTGCAGCGCGGCCGGGTCCCGGGCCATCACGTTGGCCGCCGCGGCCAGCCGCTTGGAGGCCTGGTATTCACCGTCGGCCGAGATGATCCTGGCCCGCCGTTCCCGCTCCGCCTCGGCCTGCCGGGACATGGACCGCTTCATCCCTTCCGGCAGGTTCACGTCCTTGAGCTCGACCCGCTCGACCCGGATGCCCCACGGGCCCTCGGTCGGCTCGTCGATGATCTGGCGCAGCTCACGGTTGACCGTGTCCCGCTCGGCCAGCAACTGGTCCATCTCGGACTGGCCGATGATGGACCGCAGCGAGGTCTGCGCCTGCTGCGAGACGGCGAACATGTAGTTCTGCACGTTGACCACGGCCTTGATCGGGTTGACCACCCGGAAGTACACCACCGCGTCCACCCGGACGCTCACGTTGTCCCTGGTGATGCCCTCCTGGGCGGGCACCGCCATGGCGATGATCTGCATGTTGACTTTCTGCATCCGGTCGCCGATGGGCCGCAGAATGGTCAGCCCGGGGCCGCGTGTTCCGGGCAGGACCTTGCCGAACCGGAACACGATGCCCTGTTCGTACTGCTGCACCACCCGCAACGAGCGGCCTGTCAGGACCAGTCCCCCCAGAACGATCACCACGAGGATGATCACTATGGCTGCCAGCATCGGACACACCTCTTTCGGTTTGAGAGGCCCGCTTGCGCTTACCCAGCCTAGTGACCACGGCGCTACGCGCCAGTAGATCGCCGCGCGGACTGCAGGATGTGGTCCCCGGGCAGGGATAGCCTCCATGGAGTGAGCGCGCGGGACACGGACTGGGAAGGTGTCCGGCTGCATGTCGTCACCGGCAAGGGCGGGACGGGGAAGACGACGGTAGCCGGGGCACTCGCCATCGCCCTCGCCTACGGCGGGCGCCGGGTCCTGCTCATGGAGGTGGAGGGCCGCCAGGGCATCGCCCGGCTGTTCGACAGCCCGCCGCTGCCCTACGCGGAGCGCCGGGTGGCGGTGGCGCCGAGTACCCCGACGCTGCCCGGCGGCGACGTGTACGCGCTGGCCGCCGACCCGGAAGCGGCGCTCATCGAGTACCTGGAGATGTTCTACAACCTGCGGCACGCGGGCACCGCGCTGACCAAGCTCGGGGTGGTCGACTTCGCCACCACGATCGCGCCCGGGCTGCGTGACGTGCTGCTCACCGGCAAGGCGGTGGAAGCCACCCGGCGCCGGGCCGGCGGCCGTCAGCAGTACGACGCGGTGATCATGGACGCGCCGCCCACCGGCCGGATCGGCAAGTTCCTGAACGTGGCCACCGAGGTGTCCGGGCTGGCCAAGGTGGGCCCCATCCGCGGGCACGCGGACACCGTGCAGAGCTTCATCAAGTCACCGCAGACCGCGGTGCACTTCGTCACGGTGCTGGAGGAGATGCCGGTCCAGGAGACCCTGGACGGCATCGCCGAGCTGCGCGGGCTGGCCCAGGGCGGGCTGCAGCTGGGCGGCATCATGATCAACATGGTCCGGCCGGAAGACCTGACCGAGGACCAGCTGCGCGCGGCCGCGGCCGGCACGCTGGACGAGCACGAGCTGGACCTGGGCCTGAAGGATGCGGGTATCGAGGACCGCCGTGGCCTGGCCAGCAGCCTGGCCACCGAGCTGACCGAGCACGCCCAGCAGGCGCTGGCCCAGCGGGCCCAGCGGGACCGGCTGGCCGAGGCCGGCCAGCCGCGGTACGAACTGCCGCTGATCACCAGCCAGATGGACCTGGCCGGGCTGTACCAGCTGGCCGCGGCGCTGCGCGAGCAGGGAGCGGCCTGATGCGAATCGAGCAGCGCCCGCCCGCGCTCGACGTGGACCGGCTGCTGGATGACCCGCGCACCCGGATCATCGTGTGCTGTGGGTCCGGCGGGGTGGGCAAGACCACCACCGCGGCGGCTCTCGGGCTGCGCGCCGCGGAGCGCGGCCGGCATGTGGTGGTGCTGACCGTGGACCCGGCCCGGCGGCTGGCCCAGTCGATGGGCCTGTCCTCGCTGGACAACACGCCGCGGCCGGTGCCCGGCTCGATGGCCGGGACGGCCGGCGGCAGCCTGCACGCGATGATGCTGGACATGAAGCGGACCTTCGACGAGATCGTCGAAGCGCACGCCGACCCGGACCGGGCCACCCAGATCCTGGCCAACCCGTTCTACCAGTCGCTGTCGTCCAGCTTCGCCGGCACGCAGGAGTACATGGCCATGGAGAAGCTCGGCCAGCTGCGCCGGGCCAACGAGTGGGACCTGATCGTGGTGGACACCCCGCCGAGCCGGTCAGCGCTGGATTTCCTGGACGCGCCGCAGCGGCTGGGCCGGTTCCTGGACGGTCGGCTGATCCGGCTGCTGACCGCGCCGACCAAGGTGGGCGGCCGGGCCTACATGCGGGTGTTCACCGCCGGGTTCACCATGATGACCGGGGTCTTCACCAAGGTGATCGGCACCCAGCTGCTGCGCGACGTGCAGACGTTCGTGATCGCGCTGGACACCATGTTCGGCGGCTTCCGGGAGCGGGCCGAGGACACCTACCGGCTGCTCCAGGCACCAGGCACCGCGTTCCTGGTCATCGCCACCCCGGAGCCGGACGCGCTGCGCGAGGCGTCGTATTTCGTGGAGCGGCTGTCCGCCGACCAGATGCCGCTGGCCGGCCTGGTCGTCAACCGGGTGCACCGGTCGGCCGCCCCGCAGCTGTCCGCCGCGCGCAGCCTGGCCGCCGCGGAAGCGCTGCAGACCGTGCCCGCGCAGCCCACGGCGCCGCGGCATCCGCTCGCGGTGACCGCGCTGCGGCTGCACGCGGAGCGGATGCAGCTGGCCGGGCGGGAACACCGGCTCGAAGAGAGTTTCACGGCGGCCCACCCGGTCATCCCGATGGTGGAAGTGCCCGCGCAGCCAGAGGACGTGCATGACCTCGATGGGCTGCGCGCGGTCGGGGGCGAACTCGCCCGGGGCGTAAGGCTCAGCTAGGCGACGCTGCCAGCCAGAACCAGACCCTGGAAGCCGGGGATGCCGCCAGCGTTAGCTGGCGACCAGCTCGTCCGAGGTCCGCTCGTAATCGTCCGAGGTCCGCTCGTACTGGTTACGGGCGTGCTCCAGCAGCTCGCGCCACGACGTCACGTCGGGGCGGCGGCGGAGCAGCGCCCGGCGCTCGCGCTCAGTCATGCCGCCCCAGACGCCGAACTCGATGCGGTTGTCCAGCGCATCGGCCAGGCATTCGGTGCGGACAGTGCAGCCGCGGCAGATCAACTTGGCCCGGTTCTGCGCCGCACCCTGGACGAAGAGCTCGTCCGGGTCAGTTCCCTTACACGCGGCGCGGGCGGTCCAGTCAGTGATCCACATGTGGCCCACTCCTCCTGATCGTCACGGCCCGTAAGGTCGCCACGCCGGATGGCGTTCACCTGCGGTCCAGGGCAGGCGGTCTCCCGCCTGCTTGCGTTGTCGTCGTTGCGAAAAAGTAACTTACGGAAGACCAGGGGGTCAGCGCTAGAGCCCGTTGGGCCCATTTCCCGCATAGTCCGCCTGGGCCATGCCATGGTTACCGAGTGGTCGTCTACCTTGCCGGATAGTGACCATTCCGCACGGGGCGCCAGTGACCCGTTCCGCGACATCTTACGCAAACTGTGACGCGACATCGGGACAACGCGCCACGCAGTACCCTGGCACCGTGCTGACTACAGGGGTGTTCGGGAAGATCAGCGTGGCTGCCCGGGCCGGAGTGCTGGCCGGGGTGGCCGGCTTGCTGGCCGGGGGGCTGGCCGTACCTGGGGTGGCAGCGGTCGGGCTCATCGTGCGCAACGGGGCGAATCACTTCAACAACATGAAGGCCGGCACGATCGGCGAGCTTCCGGTCCGGTCTGAGATCCTGGACAGCCAGGGCCATCTGATCGCCTACTACTACCCCCGCGGCATCGACCGCCAGCCGGTCACCTACAGCCAGATCTCGCCGGTGATGCGCAACGCCATCGTGGCCATCGAGGACTCCCGGTTCTACCAGCACGGGGCCATCGACATCAAGGGAACCATCCGCGCCCTGATCAACGACGTGCAGCACAAGGCGGTACAGGGCGGCTCCACGCTCACCCAGCAGTACGTGAAGAACGCCCTCGTGCTGACCGCGCCGAACATCCAGATGGCCCAGCAGGCCACGACCGACACGCTCAGCCGCAAGATCAAGGAACTACGGCTGGCCATCCAGGTCGAGAAGAAGATGACCAAAAACCAGATCCTGGCCGGCTACCTGAACACGGCCTTCTGGGGCACCTACTTCGGCAACCAGGCGTGGGGCATCAAGACTGCCGCGATGCGTTACTTCAGCACCTCGCCGAAGAAGCTGGACCTGGCCCAGTCGGCGCTGCTGGCCGGCATGGTGGAGAACCCGGTCGCCGACGACCCGATCGCGCACCCGGAGACGGCGCTGAAGCGGCGCAACGTGGTGCTGGCCCGGATGGCCCAGCTGCACTACATCACCGTGGCCCACGCGGTAGCGGTGGGCAAGCAGGGGCTTGGGCTCAAGCTCACCCCGCTGCAGACCGGCTGCACCAGCGCCTCGGCCAAGAGTGCCGCGTTCTTCTGCGACTACGTCATCTCGCTGATGAAGCAGGACAGCACGTTCTCGGCGGCGTGGAACCAGCTGAACGGGGCCGGCGGGCTGAAGGTGTACACCACGCTGAACCCGCAGGACGAGGGCGCGGCCAAGCAGGCGGTGAACTACATGGTGCCGCAGCCGCCGAATGGGGCCAACCCGGGCGGCAACGCCGTGTCCGAGGTGCTGATCCAGCCGGGCAGCGGGCGCATCCTGGCCATCGCCAACGACCGCTCCTACGGCACCGGGAAGAACCAGACCACCGAGGACTACGCGGTGAACTCGCAGTACGACGGCGGGGTCGGCGTGCAGACCGGTTCGTCCTCGAAGCTGTTCACCTTGATCACCGCGCTGGAGCAGGGGGTGCCGTTCGGCTTCCCGCAGACCGTGCCGGCGTCCGCCACGCTGACCGGCTACACGAACTGCTCGGGCGCTCCGGACGGTCCCTACACGCTGGTCAACGACTCACCGTCGGAAAAGGGCGCGTACACCCTGTACACGGCCACCACCCAGTCGGTGAACATCTACTTCGCGATGCTGGAGCGCAAGGTCGGCCTGTGCAACGTGGTCAAGACGGCGATGGCCATGGGGCTGACCCGGGCCGACGGCAGGTCGCTGCTGAAGTGGGACGGGAAGACCGAGGAGCCCGCCGACGACCTGCCGTCGTTCACCCTCGGTTCGGTCAACGTGTCGCCGATGGGCATGGCGGCGGCCTACGCGACCGTCGCGGCCCGCGGCGTGTACTGCAAGCCGGTCGCCGTGGCCAAGATCATCAGCCCCACCGGGACCAAGCTGCCGGTCGAGTCGGCCGGCTGCCACCAGGCCATCCCGGCCGGGGTGGCCGACGCGGCCAGCTACATCCTGCAGGGCGTGCTGACCTCCGGGACCGCGGCCGGGCTGGGTATCGGCCGCCCGGCGGCCGGCAAGACCGGCACCTCGGACAACTTCGACTTCGCGGCGTTCGGCGGCTACACCCCCGACCTGGCCGGGTACGTGTCGGTGTTCAACCCGATCGACCCGGTCAAGTTCCCGATGCAGGGCACCGGGTCGTGCTACCGGCTCGGCTGCCCCGGCCAGATGTTCGGCGCGGACGCGCCCGCACACACCTGGCAGATGACGTTCCAGCACGCGGCGCTGGCCGCCGTGCCACTCAACTTCGTCCAGGCGGACATCAACCCTGAGCTGTGGTCCATGGGCAACGGGCAGACCAACCCGGTGCAGAAGAAGCATGGCGGCGGGGGGAACGGCGGCGGGAACGGTGGCGGCGGGAACGGTGGCGGCCGCGGGAACGGCCCCGGCGGCGGGGGCACCGGCGGCGGCCCGCCGACCGGCTAGCCAGCCGCTGGTCCAGTAGCCACCTGCTGGCCCGCTAGCCGACGCTTGGGCGTGCTTACTGGGCGCCGAGCTGGCGGCGTACTTCGGCGGCCACCCGGGCACCCTCCGCCCGGCCGGCTACCTTCGGCGTGACCACCTTCATCACCTGGCCCATGGCCCGCGGGCCAGCCGCCCCGGACTCGGCGATGCCGGCCGCCACGATGGCCGTGAGCTCATCGTCGCCCAGCTGGGCCGGCAGGTAGGCCTCCAGCACATCACCCTCGGCGCGTTCGGCGGACGCCTGCTCGGCCCGCCCGGCCGCGTCGAACGCGTCCGCGGCTTCCCGGCGCCGCTTGGCCTCCCGGGCCAGCACCTTGGTCACCTCGTCGTCGCTGAGCTCGCGGGACGTGTGGCCGGCCACTTCCGCCGTGGACACGGCGGTCAGCGCCGACCGCAAGGTGCGGGTGCGGACCGTGTCCCGGGCCTTCATCGCGGTGGTCAGGTCGGTGCGCAGCCGGTCCTTGAGTTCAGCCATGGGCCTATCCTGCCTTGTCATTGTCTGGTCCGGGTGCGCCGCCGGTCATGGCACCATAGGGGAATGTCATCACGAGTGCTAAAGGCTCTCGGGACCACGGCTGCCCTCGGCGGGGCAGCCTTTGTCTATGGTTCGGTGCTGGAGCGGAACTGGTTCGCGCTGCGCCGGATCGAGGTCCCCGTGCTCCCGTCGGGCGCGGCGCCACTCCGGGTGCTGCACATCTCCGACGCCCACCTGACGCCCGGCCGGCACCGGCTGATGTCGTGGATCCGGTCGCTGGATGCACTGGCGCCGGACCTCGTGGTGAACACCGGCGACTCCATCGCCCACCGGGACGCGGTGCAGCCGTTCCTCGACTCGCTCGGGCCGCTGCTGGACCGGCCCGGGGTCTTCGTGTACGGCTCGAACGACCTCTACTCACCGATGCCCAAGAACCCGGCCCGCTATCTGTGGCGGGACAGCAGCCGGGAGCACCTGCGGCACATCCCTGACCTGCCCTGGGCCGAGCTCGGCGCCGGGATGGCGGCCGCCGGGTGGCTGGACGCCAACAACAAGCGCGGCCGGGTCAAGGCCGGGGACCTGGACATCGAAGTCGGCGGGGTGCACGACTCGCACACCAAGCGGGACCGCTACCAGGACATCGCCGGGCCCACCGACCCCGCGGCCGACCTGCGGCTGGGCGTGCTGCACACGCCGGAGCCACGGGTCCTGGATCAGTTCACCGCGGACGGCTACGACTTGCTGCTGGCCGGGCACACGCACGGCGGGCAGCTGCGGGTGCCGCTGCACGGGGCGCTGGTGACCAACTGCGGCATCGACCCAGAGCGGGTCAGCGGCCTGCACCGGCACCCGGCCGGCCCGGTTGAGCCGGGGCAGCCGCAGTCCTGGCTGCATGTGTCCGCCGGGCTCGGCACCTCGCCGTGGGCCCCGGTCCGGTTCGCCTGCCGGCCGGAGGCAACCCTGCTCACGCTGGTCCCGCGGATCGGCTAGACTGCCGGAGGTTCCAGGGGCATCGGCCCTCCCGGGGCGTAGCCCCAAAGCGGCCGGCGGGGTGTGGCGCAGCTTGGCAGCGCGCTTCGTTCGGGACGAAGAGGCCGCCGGTTCAAATCCGGCCACCCCGACCAGCTCGGAGGCCACTTGCGATCTCGGCAGGTGGCCTTTCCTGTGCGGTGAGTAACTACGCATCCGGGTCTGCCTCGCGCGGGAACATCTGGTCCATCACGGCAGCGCCGTGCACGATGACCGGCCGTATCTGCTTCCGGTAGATCACTTCCGTGGTCGTAGTCCCGTTGTAGCCGGCCAGCCGTGAGATCCGCTCGATCGGCACGCCAGCGTCGGACAGCAGCGAGACGAAGCTGTGCCACAGCTCACGAGGGGTCCACTCCCCGGGATCAGATCACCGTCTAGGGCGCGCCCAAGGGCGCGTCCTACGGGATGGCGCAACCGCCACCCTAGACAACGCCGCTGACTTAAGGCCATCGCCAGCCCCCGGCCACACCGCCGGCGCCAACTTTTCACGTGTTTGGCCCGCTAGAACCGGGATAAACCGGACAGGAACCGAACCAGATACGTGAAGAGTCGCCACAGCGCATGATCGATGTGCCTGATGGGGCTGAAGTCGGCAGGCCAGGGCCAGCGCATGGGGAACGTCCAGACCGTTAAGTCAGCGGCGTTGCACCCTAGACACTGATCTTCCATGGCAGGACCCGGCGCCTATCAGGCGGACGGAGCAGAGTCGGTCAAACCCGCTGGCTAGCGCTCCGGGTGCCCGCCGCTGGTGACCGAGTCCCAAAAGTGATATCATTTTGATAGGTGGTCAGGTGGCCGACACCACAGGCGACGGGAGGCATCCCGGTGAACGCACCCAATGACAACAGTGCTCCAAAAGGCTTGCGCGGGTGGTGGGCATCTCCCCCGCGATCCGGCCTGCAGCGCATAATCATCCCTTGGGAGTACCGCCACCTCCGTGGCTTCGCGCGCGTGCGCATTGCCGCTGGTATCGTCTTGACCGGCCTTGGCGCCGTTACGCTCGTGGGGGGTTCCTTTACAACGGTAGCTATCTGGTGGGCAGCGTTCTGGCTGGTGCTGGCGGCGGCACAGTTCTCGGTCGGATCCTGGTACCTCACTATCGCTCGTTCCGCACCTCCCCTAACCTGAGCCTGCTCTGCTCGCACCGGTCCGGCGGGTGCCAGACGAGACTGGGCGGTAGATCACGGGGTCAGCTGCGGCCAGCCGCCGGTCCGGGTGCGGATGTGCTTGGCGACCTGCGCGACGGTGTGGTTGTCCGTGTCGATGCACAGGTCCGCGAAGTCGGCAGCGTCCAGTTCGCCAGCTTCGCGGATGGCTTCCGCTGCCATCGCGGCGAGCTGCTGCTTGGCTGTCGTCGGTGGCGGCCCGGGTATCACCGGGCCCCGGCCCAGGCCACGGCGGAATACCCGCTCGGTGAGCTGCTCCGCGGTGGCGCGCAGCCTGCACAGCGTGAGGTCCATATCGGGAACCTGGCCCGCGTAGCGCACCACGGTCTCGCGGAGGTGACTCCGCCAACCGCGATGAGGCACCTGGCACCGGCCATCCGGTAGGTCGGCCACACGGCGCCGAGGTTTTCCGCTTTCACCTAGTGGTTGTGTGGATCGTCCGGCGGTCTGGGATAGCACAAGCCAAACTGGTCGAAGTCCATGAAGCTGGCCTTGATGCCGGACCGGTAGACCTGCTGGAAGATCTCATAACCGACCACTGACTTGCCCACGCCGCTGGGCCCGCACAGCCACAGGAACGGGACGCTTCCCTTGATCACCCGCGTTCGATCCGGCGCAGCCCGTGGGTGGGCGTCCACCACTCGACGACGAGCATGGTGGCCTGCTCGTTGAGGTGGGTGTGCACGACCTCGGCGACGTCGGCCACGAACCGGTCGCCGTCTGGTCCTTCGGTGATCGGCCCGGCGGCAATCGCCCGGCCGGAGATCTTGGCCTCGCCCGGCCACTGCGCCTCGGCGCCCTCGACCGGGTCGACTGTGGCGCTGTGCACGGCGAACCGCGGATCCCGGCGGAGATCACCGCCCTTGCGCGCGTTCGGCATCGAGCCAAAAACCAGTTCGCCGTCCTCGAAGACCGTCTCGATGCCGGAAATCCGCGGCGACCCGTCGCCGCGCACGGTGGCCAGTGTCTTGTGCCGGTGCGCGTCGAACAGCGCCCGGACACGCTGCGCGAACTCCGGCTCGGCCTGTTCGACATCCCGCCACGAAGTCACCCGCTCATGATCGCACCAGTGTCCGGCAGCGGTGGCTAATGCCGCCGCATGGGTACATTGGGTGAGTGCCTGATGGCGGACATGTCGTGTGCTCGTTCTGCGGGCAGACCAAAGAGCAGGCCAAGGTGATGATCGGCGTGCCGGCGCCGCACTTCATCTGCGACCAGTGTGTACCCCGCGCACACGGGGTAATCGCCGAACCAGGCCAGACGGCCAGCACGCCTATCGGCACGATCGAGCCGGTAGCCGATGAGGCCGGGACGCTGCGGTGCTGCTTCTGCGGGAAAGGCCGCGACCGGGTCGGGGCCATGGCATCGGCTGGTCCCACGCGGATCTGCGGCCAGTGCCTGGACCTGTGCGACGAAATACTGAGCGAGGTACCACCGCTAGCTACGCGGTGACCGCTCGTCTGAGCGGCCGTCACAGGCCGGACAGTTCGAGCATGATGTCCTTGACCTCGGTCGCGGCGCACTGGCTGCGGGCGGCGCGCGGGCTGGAGCAGAGCAGGACCGGGCCGTCGGCCGGGTCATCGGGCAGCCGGCCGTGCGAGCCACGCACCGCGGCGGCGCCCGGGTCCAGGCCGACCACGTTCATCAGGTAGCGCATGCCGAGCTTCTTCCGGGCCAGCGCGACGGCCCCGCGCCGCTTGGCGGCGCCCGGCGCGGCCGGGTCGAACAGCAGTTCCGCCGGGTCGTACCCGGGCTTGCGGTGGATCTCGACCAGCCGGGCGAAATCCGGGGCGCGGGCGTCGTCCAGCCAGTAGTAGTACGTGAACCACGCGCCGGGCTCGGCGACCAGGACAAGTTCCCCGGACCGGAGGTGGTCGAGGCCGTAGCCGGCCTGGGCAGGCCGGTCGAGGACCTCGGCGACCCCGGGCAGCCCGGCGCATACCTTCCGTACCGTGGGCAGGTCGGCCGGGTCGGTCACGTACACGTGCGCGATCTGATGGTCGGCGACGGCGAAGGCCCGCGACGTCCAGGGGTCCAGGTATTCCATGCCGGCCTGGGTGTAGACGGACAGCAGGCCCTCGGAGCGCAGCACCCGGTTGACGTTGACCGGCTGGCCCGCCTCGGTGATGCCGTACTCGGACAGTGCCAGCACGGTCGCGCCGCGGGCCCGGGCCGCGGCCAGCAGTGGGCTGAGCGCCTCGTCCAGGCTGGCCGCCGCGGCCGCGGCCTGCGGCGCCGAGGGACCGTACCGCTGCAGGTCATAGTCCAGGTGCGGGACGTAGACCAGGGTCAGGTCCGGGCTGTGCCGGGCCATGATGTGCTCTGCGGCCCGGCAGATCCATGCCGATGAGGCCAGCCCGGCGCGCGGGCCCCAGTAGTCGAACAGCGGGAAGGTGCCGAGAGCCTGGGTCAGCTCGTCGTGCAGTGCGGGTGGCTGGGTGTAGCAGTCCGGGTCCTTGCGCCCATCGGCGTGGTAGACCGGCCGCGGCGTCACCGTCCAGTCCACCCGCGCGCCCATCGCGTACCACCAGCACACGTTGGCCACCGTGTAACCGGGATACCGCCGCCGGGCCGCGTCCCAGATCTTGTCCCCGCCCACCAGCGCGTTGTGCTGCCGCCAGAGCAGCACCTCGCCGAGGCCACGGAAATACCAGCCGTTGCCGACGATGCCGTGCTCACTGGGCAGCGCGCCGGTCAGCAGGGTGGCCTGCATGGAGCAGGTCACCGCGGGCAGCACCGGGCTGAGCTCGGCCTGCCAGCCGCCGTCGCGGGCCAGGGCGGCCAGCCGCGGCATGTGCGCCAGCAGCCGGGGGGTGAGCCCGGCCACGTCGAGGACGACGAGCGGGACCGGCCGGCCGGTCACCGGACCTCCGCCGCGGGCGGTGCTGGCACCGGCGGCGCAGGCCGGCCAGGCCCGGGCGGGGACGGTGCGGCCAGGCCGAGCGCGAGCAGCTCAGTCCGGGCGAAGCGCAGCTCTGCGGCGATGCTCCCGGCCAGTTCCGCCGGGCTGGCCGGGCGCTGTGCCACCGGCAGCACGCTCCAGGTATAGGTCTCCACATCGAAGTGGTCGCAGCGGGCGCTCCCGCCGCCGACCAGGACGGCCAGTGCGGACCGGAGCACATCCACGGTGGCCCGCAGCGGTGGCTGCGGGGCGGCGTGCAGCGGCACGTGGTAGTGCACCCGCCACGGGCCGGGCAGCCCGGCGTCCAGCGCCTCGGGCAGGTCATCCGCGGCCTGGCCGGAGGAACTGCGCACCTGGTGCAGGAAGCGGGGCTCAGCGTAGCCGCGTAGCGCGGCGGCCGTGCCCGGCTCCTCCGGGCGGTCCGCGGCCAGCGCCGCGGACACCTGCACCTTGACCACTGGCAGCCCGGCGGCGGCCAGCTGGTCAAGCACGACGCCCGGCTCCTCCCAGGCACAGGCCAGATGGGCCAGGTCCAGGCAGACGCCGAGATACTCGGTGTCCACGCCGGACAGCCCGGCGGCCGTCTGGGTGGCCGATTCCAGCAGGCAGCCGGGCTCCGGCTCGAACGCGACGCGGACCAGCCGGCCCGTCTCGGCGCGCAGCGCCGCGAGGTGCCCGGCCAGGCTGGCCAGCCGCCGCTGGGCCGCCGCCGACTGCTCCGCGGTCCACGGTGGCGTGCGCCAGGCCAGCGGCAGCGTGGACACCGAGCCGCGGGCGGCGTCGTCCGGGAGCAGCCCGCTGAGAACCCGGGCCAGGTGCACGGTGTAGTCCAGCCGCGCCGCGGTGAGCCAGTCCGGCCGGTACACCGCGTGCTTGACCACCGGGGCATGGAACGACTGGTACGGGAAGCCGTTGAGGGTGACCACCTCCAGCCCGCGCGCGTCGAGATCTTTGCGCAGCCTGGCCACCCGGGCTGGGTCCGCGGCCAGCTCGGCCGCCACCGGCGCGGCCAGCCACAGGCCGACGCCCAGCCGGTCCGCGGGGACCAGGCGGCGCACTGCCACCGCGTAGCTGTCCAGCTGGGCCAGGATCTCCGGCAGGTCCTCGCCGGGATGGACGTTGGTGCAGTAGCCGAGGTGGATCAGCTGCCCGTCGGGATGCTGCAACCGCATCAGGAACCCCCACGCTGAATCGAGTTGTCCGCGAACGTGGCGGCCGGCTCCGGTGCGGCCGACACGTCGAGCCGCCCGGACTGGCCGAAGAACTCCACCGGGTTACGCCACAGCACCCGGTCCACCTGATCGTCGGTGAACCCGGCGGCCCGCATGGCCTCGGCGGTACGCAGGGTGAGCAGCGGGTCGCTGCGGCCCCAGTCGGCAGCCGAGTTGACCAGCATCCGGGCCAGCCCGTACTCGCGCAGGATCGCGGCCATCCGGGGTGGCGACATCTTGGTGCCCGGGTAGATCGAGAAGCCCATCCAGCACCCGCTGTCCGCGACCAGGCCCACGGTCACCTCGTTCAGGTGGTTGACCACCACCTGGCCCGGGCCGAGACCGGACTCTTTGACCACGTCGAGCGTGCGCTGCGTGCCGCGCAGCTTGTCCCGGTGCGGTGTGTGCACGAGGGCTGGCAAGCCGTGCTCGGCGGCCAGCGCAAGCTGGACCGCGAACGCCTCGTCCTCCGCTGGGGTCATCGAGTCGTAGCCGACCTCGCCCACCGCCACCACCCCGTCCTTGGCCAGGTAGCGGGGCAGCAGGCCGAGCACTTCCCGGCAGCGCGGGTCATTGGCCTCCTTGGGGTTGAGCGCGATGGCGCAGTGGTGCCGGATGCCGAACTGGCTGGCCCGGAACGGCTCCCAGCCGACCAGCGAGTCGAAGTAGTCGGTGAACGAGCCGGCGCTGGTCCGCGGCTGGCCGAGCCAGAAGGCCGGCTCGACGAGCGCGCGCACGCCGGCCGCGGCCATCCGTTCGTAGTCGTCGGTCGTGCGTGAGCTCATGTGGATGTGCGGGTCGAAGATCCGCATCAGCCTGCCTCCTCCGCCTCGGTCAGCCGGGCCAGCAGGGCGGCGGCGCCGGCCGGTATCGTCCGGCCGGCCGCGTGCCGCTCACCGGCCAGATCGGCCAGCATCCGGCCCAGTTCGCCGTCGGCCCGCCCGGCCAGCCCGCTGACCAGACTCAGCGGGATGTCCATGAACACGCACTTGAGCACGGCCTGGCGCCACATCGGGTCAGCCAGGTACCGGGCGTACGGGCCAAGCGCGGCCGCCACCAGCCGCGGGTCATTGGTCCGGATCGCGTCGTGCAGCAACTCCACCCCGCCGGCCCCGATATCCAGCCAGGGCAGCGCACGGAGCACGCCGCGTTTCTCGGCCGCGTCGCCGTACCGGTACAGCTCGCCCGCCGCGGCCGCCAGGGCCGGCCCGCGCATCGGCAGCGCCGCCAGCAGCAGCGCGCGTCCCGCGTCATCGACGGTCCACCCCACCAGCCCGGGGGCACCGCCGGGCAGCGGGCCGCGGCCGCAGCGGCGGCTCACCGCCGGGAACAGCGCGCCGATCGCGGCCGGGCTGACCGACACCCGGTACACCGCGTCGGCCAGCCAGGCCGGGTCGGCCACCGCGCCATCCAGCGCCACCCGCAGGTCGTCGTCAGTCAACCAGGCCCTCCTTAACTGCCACCGCGGTAAGGAAGGCAAGCGAGTCATGCGCCACCGCGGGCGCGGCGTGTGCGTGCCGCGGCAGTTCGACGCTCACCAGCCCGCGGTAGCCGACCGCGTGCAGCTCTCGCAAGGTGGCCGGGAAGTCGACCTCACCGGCCCCGAACTCCAGATGCTCGTGCACATCCCGCCGCATGTCGTCGATCTGCACGTTGCACAGGTACGGGCCGGCCCGGCGCACGCACTCGGGCACGGTGCCGGCCTCCACGCAGCGGCAGTGCCCGATGTCGAGGGTGAGGCCGAACCGCTCCGGCGCGCCGAGCGCGTCATGCAGCCGGAACCAGTCGTCGAGTGTCTGCACCAGCATGCCGGGCTCCGGCTCGAAGCCCAGCGGCAGGCCGGCCGCATCGGCCGTGGCCAGCACCTGAGCGCAGCCGTCCACCAGCCGGTCCCAGGCGACCGGGCTGGGCACCGCCGGCGGGCGTATCCCGGCCCAGCAGGACACGGCCTCGGCGCCCAGGTCGGCGCCGATCTGGACGGCCCGCCGGAGGAAGTCGAGCCGCAGCCCGCGATCGTCGTCGAGCAGCGTCGGTGCGTGCTTGCGCCAGGGGTCCAGCAGGTACCGGGCGCCGGTCTCGATGACTACGGCCAGCCCGAGCCGGTCCAGCCGTGCCCGCACCAGGCTGACCCGGCGGGCCAGGTCCGGGCCGTAGGGGTCAAGGTGGTGGTGGTCGAGAGTCAGGGCCACCCCCACGTAGCCGAGGTCGGCGATGACCGCGAGCGCGTCGTCGAGCCGGTGGTTGGCGAACCCATTGGTGCCGTAGCCGATCCGCAGGCTCATGTCGGTGACCACCATCGGGCCAGGCGGCGCCCGGCGGGCGCGGCCACGGCCACGGCCAGCCCGGCCAGCGGGGCGCCGGACCGGGCGATCAGCGCCCCTTGCAGGGCCGGCAGGCCAGTGATCCCGGCGCTGACGGCGGCCTGGATGTTGGCCGCGGTCGGCTCAGCCACCGCGCTCAGCTGTGGCCGCCCGTAGCTGACCGCATACCCGGCGGCCAGCCCGGTGGCGAGGAACCGCGGCCAGCCGCGGTGCGCAGCGCGGCCGGTGCGCGCCACCGCGGCCGGTGCCGCCGCCGGGATGGCCGTCCCGGCCACGGCCGGGACGGCGGCGACGGCCAGCGTGCCGGCCAGCGTGGCGGCGGGCAGCAGCGCGCCGCTGCCGGTGACTTCCCGCCGGGACAGCGCGGTGACCAGGTAGGTATGCGCGGCGACGGTGCACGCCGGCCACGCGGCCCGCCGCCACGACCCGGAACTCGCGCCCAGCAGCACATCCAGCCCCCGGCAGGCCGCCATCGCGGCCGGCCCGGCTGGGGTGCCCTTCAGCCCCACGTCGTACGACCACACCGCGCCGGCCAGCGGTACCGCCGCCGCGAGCGCACGCCGCCCGCCGGCCAGGCCAGCCAGCGCGAGTCCGGCGGCGCTCAGCCCAGCCGCGGCGGCCAGCGCGGTGCCGGGCCGGACCCGGCCGGACGGGATCGGCCGGCCGGGCCGCTCGGTGGCATCCACCGCCCGGTCGGCCCAGTCGTTAGCCGCCATCCCGGCCCAGTACAGGCACACCGAGGCGGCGCCAAGACCGCACGCCCGCGCTGTCATGGTGCCCGCGGCGGCCGCGCCGGCCAGGGCGTCCCCCGGCACGGACAGGGCCGCAGGCGCGCGGACCAGCTCGGCGAGGTCTCGCACCGTGGTCACCGGCGCGGGTCAGGCAGCCCGGCGAGAAATGCGCGGAGCGCCTGCCACTGATCGGGCAGTGCGTGGCTGACGTCGCCCAGTGGATCCTTGAAGAAGAACGACAGCCCGGTCAGCGGGCCGGCCCGCCCGGCCGCGTGCGCCGCGGCGGTGATCCGGGCCAGGTCGAGGACCAGCGGCGCGGCGAGCGCGGAGTCGCAGCCGTGCCAGCTGAACTCCATGCGCATCCCGGTGCCGAGGAAACCGTCAAAGGTGATCAGGTCCCAGGCCGTCTTGAAGTCGCCAAGACCGGCCACGTAATCGATCCGGGTCCGGCCCTCGGGCAGGTAGCCGAGTGTCTCGCCGAGCACCCGCTGCTTGCTGGCCGACTTGCTGGCGTTGGCCCCCGGGTCAGCGAGGTTGGCGCCGTCCCCGCCGCCCAGCAGATTGAGTCCGGACCAGGACCGCACGGCGAGGTTGCGCATCGCGAACATGGGGGCCAGCACCGACTTGAGCAGCGTCTCCCCGGTCTTGCCATCGTGCCCGGCGTAGGGCAGGCCGCGCTGGCCCGCCAGCTCGGCCAGGGCCGGCAGCCGGGCGCCGGTGGACGGGGTGAAGTCCACGTACGGGCAGCCGGCCGAGAAGGCGGCGTAGGCGTACAGCGAACTGGGCGGGAGCACCTGGCCCGGCCGGGCCAGCGCGGCGGCCAGGGCGGCCAGGCTGGCGTGCGCCGGGTGCGGTCGCGGCAGCGGCTCGGTTGACGCGACGTTGACCAGCACGACCCGGTCCAGCTGGTGCCGCGCGGCGAACTCGGTGAGGTCGGCCGCGACCGCGGCCGCGGTCTGGCCCTGAGTGGCCCGGTCGGGCACCGGGCGGAGGTTCGCCTCCACCTCGGCCAGGTCGGGGCCGAGCGCGGCGGCCAGGCGGCCGGGCAGCACCCCGGCCGCCGCCAGCTGCTCGGCCCGCTTGCCCAGCGGGCTCGTGTCGAGGTCGTGACCGCCGAACACCAGGTCGGCGACGTCCGGCAGGCCGGGCACGGCCAGCTCGGGATGGGCGGTCACGCAGCCGACCGGATCGGCCAGCCCGGAGCGCAGGGCCAGCGCCCCGACGACGGTCGTGACCGCAACCGACCCGCGGGCGCCGGCCAGCCAGATTCCAGCACGCATGTGGTCCTCCGGGTGCCTCAAAGGCAGCGAACAAGAGAAACCGGTTGCCGTCACCGAGCGGGGGGAGATGGCGGAGTACGCGGCAAGACACCGACACCCTAGCGAGGTGATCTTGTGCTCATACCAACTTCCTGTAATTATCAGGTTGCTGTCCGTAAGGTAACGGGCCAAACCCACCCGGACACTCATAGATTTGTCTCGACCCTTGACTGCCTCAGGAGAGCGGACCACCCTTCATGCAGATCGCCGAGATCACCCAGCAGGAGACCGCCGAACGCGCCGCGCTGCTCCAGGTGGAGAGTTACGACGTGCAGCTCGACCTGACCCAGGGCGATCGGGTGTTCCGGTCGGTGTCCTCGATCCGGTTCGACTGCACCCACCCGGGCGCGGCCAGCTATGCCGACCTGATCGCCCCGGCGGTACACGAGATCACCCTGAACGGCACGCCGCTCGATCCGGCCCGTGCCTACGCGGCCGGCCGGATCACGCTGGCTGACCTGGCCGAGCACAACGAGCTGCAGGTGGTGGCCGACTGCGCCTACAGCAGCGACGCGGCCGGCCTGCTGCGGACCGTCAACTCGGCCGACGGCCGGGTCTACACGGCCAGCCATTTCGAGCCTGCCGAAGCCCGCCGGGTGTACGCCTGCTTCGAGCAGCCCGACCTGAAGGCGCAGTTCACCTTCCATGTCACCGTGCCGGAACAGTGGATCGTGCTGTCCAACCAGCCCGCCCCTGACCCCGAGCCGGCCGGGGACGGCACGGCGGTCTGGCACTTCCCGCAGACACCCCAGATGCCGACCTACCTGACCGTGGTGGTGGCGGGCGAGTACCACCTGCTGCGCGACGAGCACACCACCCCGGCCGGCCAGCTGATCCCGCTCGGGCTAGCCTGCCGGCAATCGCTGGCTGCCTACCTCGAACCGGCCGACATACTCACCATCACCCGGCAGGGCCTGGACTACTTCACCGGGCTGTTCGGCCGCTACCCGTACGCCAAGTACGACCAGGTGTTCGTGGCCGACCACGTCGGGGCGATGGAGAACATCGGCTGCATCACCATCTCCGAGCAGTTCCTGTTCCGCTCGAAGGTCACCGACGCCATGTACGAGCTGCGGGCCATGGTGATCCTGCACGAGATGTCACACCAGTGGTTCGGCGACCTGGTCACCATGCGCTGGTGGGGTGACCTGTGGCTGAACGAGTCGTTCGCCGAGTACTGCGCCACGCTGTCCAGCGCCGAGGCGACCCGGTTCACCGGCGCCTGGACCACGTTCTGCAGCGGGCGGAAGGTCCTCGGTTACATGCAGGACCAGCAGCCGTCCACCCACCCGGTGGCCGCCGACGTGCGCACACTGGGCGAGGCGATCGCGAACTTCGACGGGATCAGCTACGCCAAGGGCGCGTCGGTGCTCAAGCAACTCGTCGCCTACCTGGGCCGGGACCAGTTCTTCGCCGGGGTGCAGGCGTACTTCGCCGAGCACGGCTGGGGCAACGCCACGCTGGCCGACCTGCTCCGCGCGCTGGAAGCCAGTTCCGGCCGCAACCTGGCCGACTGGTCGAAGGCGTGGCTGGAGACGGCCGGGCCGAACACGCTGCGGCCCGACTTCGCCGTGGACGCTCGCGGCGCGTTCACCGAGTTCGCGGTCGTGCAAGAAGCCCCGGCCAGCCATCCGACGCTCCGCCCGCACCACATCGCGATCGGCCTGTATGACCGGTCCGGGGACACGGTCACCCGCCGCCACCAGGTGACGGTGGACGTCACCGGGGCACGCACCGTGCTGCCCGGGCTGGCCGGCCAGCCGCAGCCGGACCTGATCCTGCTGAACGATGATGACCTCGGTTACGCGATCGTCCGGTTTGACCCGCGGTCGCTGGCCACGCTGGCCGAGTCCATCGGGCAGTTCACCGATTCACTGGCCCGCACCGTGTGCTGGAGTGCGGTGCTCGACATGGCCCTGCAGGCGGAACTGTCGCTGCCCGCG
This sequence comes from uncultured Actinomycetes bacterium, assembly GCA_963832095.1. GTDB lineage: Bacteria > Actinomycetota > Actinomycetes > Streptosporangiales > Streptosporangiaceae > RYN-230. The sequence continues at coordinate 3,631 of CAWHSW010000020.1, read as the reverse complement.
TTCGTGCGGATCCTGGCGGCGGGGATGGGGCATGAGCCGTCGATCTCCGTGCTGCAGGTCCTGCACCAGGTGACCAGCCGCCTGCTGATGATGACCGGGGACCCGCACTGGGTTCCGGTGGGCAAGCAGCAACTGGCCGACGCGGCGCTGCCGCTGCTCCGCGCGGCCGAGCCGGGCAGCGACCGGCAGCTGGCCTGGGCTCAGCTGCTGAGCGGCACCGCGGTCAGCGCGGGCCAGCTCGATCTGCTGGCCGGGCTGCTGGACGGCGGCGCCGAGCTGCCTGGCCTGGTGGTGGACACCGAGCTGCGCTGGGCGCTGCTGCGCAGGCTGGCCAGCACCGGGCGGGCCGGTGACGCGGAGATCGACGCCGAGCTGGACCGTGACGACACCGACGCGGGCCGGCGGCACGCCGCGGCCTGCCGCGCGTCGGTACCGGACGCCGGGCACAAGGCGGCCGCGTGGCGGCTGCTCACCGAGTCCGCCGAGCTGGGCGTGGAAGGCACGGTCGAGGTCGGGCTGGGCTTCAACCAGGCCGAGCACGCGGAGCTGCTGGCCGGGTACGCGGACCGGTTCTTCACCCAGCTGCCCGCGCGCTGGGCCTCGCTCAGCAACCCGATGCGGCTGGTGTTCGGCCAGGTACTGTTCCCGTATTCCGCCGCCTCGCCGGAGCTGCTGGCCCGGACGGATGCGGTGCTGGCGGCCGACGGCCTGGACCCCACGTTCCGGCGGGCGGTGATCGAGGGCCGCGACGTAGCCGAGAAGGCGCTGCGTGCCCGGGCGCTGCCTGCCTGACCACGGGCCAGCTGAGCACCGCTGGCAAAATCCGGCCGGCCGGTGAACCTGGAGTCAGCCGGACGCAAAAGAGAAGCGATGGACGATGACGCGCTGATCGCTGCCGTGGCTGGCGGGGACGACATCGCGCTACGCGAGCTGTTCACCCGGCACGCGCCGTGGCTGGCCGCCCGGCTGCGTACCGTACTGCCCGCGGCCGAAGTCGAGGACGTCCTCCAGGAAACCTTCCTCGGCGTCTGGCGCGGCGCCGCCCGGTACCGGCCCGAACTGGGCTCGGTTGGCGGCTGGACGTGGGGCATCGCCCGGCGGCAGGCCGCGCTGTGGCTGCGCCGCCGCGGCCCGGCCGGGCTGCCGCTGCCCGCCCTGACCGGCCCGGACGGCCAGCCCCCCGGCACCGCGGCCAGGCTGGCTGAACTGGGTGACCCGGCCGAGGCTGCGCTCCGCCGGGCCGACCTGGCCGACGCGGTCAGCGCGCTTGGCCCGGCCGGCGGCCCGCAGCGGGAGACCTGGCGGCTGATGTACCTGGAGGACCGCCCGGTGGGCGAGGTAGCTGAGCTGATGGGCGTGCCGGTGGGCACGGTGAAGAGCCGCGCGCACCGGGTGCGCCAGCTGATGCGGGCCGCGCTGCGGCAGCGCGAGCCGGTCCGGGCGGAAGGCAGGCGATGACCATGGGCCCTGACATGACGGACAAGCAGGCAGGCAGGCCCGGCCCCGGCCCGGACGAGGTCGACCTGGACCGGGTCTGGATCGGGGTGGCCGCGGACGTGTGGCAGCGCCGCCCCGGGCCGGTGGAGCGGCTGGCCAGCCGGCTGCTCCGCTCACCCGGCCTGGCCCGGGCCCTGCTGACCACGCCGTCGCTGCTGATCGGCTGGGTGCTGGCTACGGTGGTCGTGCTGCTCGCCGGGGTGGCGTTCACGCGGGGAACCGGCACACCGTGGGTGGCGCTGCTCGCGCCCCCCATCGCGGGCGCCGGCATCGCCTACGCGTACGGGCCGGGCATCGACCCGGCCTGGGAACTATCCCAGAGCGTGGCGGTCAGCGACCGTATGGTGCTGCTGGTCCGTGCCCTGGCCGTATTTGGGCTTAACGCCATCTTGGGGGTGGTCGCCTCGGCTGCGTCCGGGGCCGTCGCCGCGGTGACCTTCAGCTGGCTGGTGCCGATGACCGCGGTCTGTGGGCTGGCGCTGGCCGCCGCGACGCTCAGCCGGTCACCGAACGTGGGTGTGCTGGCCGGCCTGGCTGGCTGGCTGATCGCCGTGCTGGGCGGGCGGGTGGCGGCGGGCCAGCTCACCGCGGCCGTCACCAGTACCGCGCTGATCCTGCCCTATCTGGCCGTCGCGGCGGGCTGCGCCGTGATCGCCATCTATACCACCCGGACTCCGAGAGGAACAGCATGAACGTCGAGATCTCCGAGCTGACCCGGCGGTTCGGCCGGACCCAGGCGGTGGCCGGGGTGGACCTGCAGGCCGGCACCGGGGTGTTCGGCCTGCTTGGGCCGAACGGCGCCGGGAAGACCTCGCTGCTGCGGATGATGGCCACCGTGCTGCCGCCCAGCTCCGGCACGCTGCGGCTGCTCGGCCGCGATCCGGGCAGCTACGGGCCACGCCGGGAGATCCGGCGGCGGCTCGGCTACCTGCCGCAGAACCTCGGCTACTACCCCGGGTTCACGGCCGCCGAGTTCATCGAGTATTTCGCGCTGCTCAAGGACATGCCATCACGGCAAGTGCCGCGGGCGGTGGCCACCGCCATCGAGCACGTCGGGCTGGGCGACAAGGCCCGGGCCAAGCTGCGCACGCTGTCCGGCGGGATGCTGCGCCGGGTCGGCATCGCGCAGGCCATCGTGAACCAGCCCGAGCTGCTGCTGCTGGACGAGCCCACCGCCGGGCTGGACCCGGAGCAGCGGGTGGCGTTCCGCACGCTGCTCCGCGAGTTCGGTGAGCACGCCACCGTGATCGTCAGCACCCACCTGGTCGAGGACGTGGCCGCCGCGTGCAGCGAGGTAACCCTGATGGACGCCGGGAAGATCGTCTTCCACGGCACGCCGGACGAGCTGATCGCCCAGGGTGAAGGGCACGGGGTTGGCGACGCGCCGCTGGAACGCGGGTACAGCGCGGCGCTGGCGGCGTCGCGGTCATGACCGCCACCACGCTCCCGGTGCGGTCCCGGCCGCGGGCCGGCCACACGGCCCCGCGGGGCCTGGCCCGGCTGCTCCGGGTGGAACTGCGGCGCAACGCGATGCCGTTCGTGCTGCCGCTGATCGCCCTGGTGTTCTGGTTCGACTCGTACCGGATCGCCGCCACCCTCCCGGCGCTGTGGAACCTGCGTACGTTCTACCTCCTGGGCCAGGGCCACTCCCTGATCGACTTCGCGCCGTTCGTGGCGGGTGTGGCCGCCTGGATGGGGTCGCGGGATGGCCGCCGCGGCCTGACCGACCTGGTGACCACCTCCGCCCGGTCGCGCTTCGCCACCCAGTTCGCCACCTGGGCCGCGACCGCGATCTGGGCGGTGGGCGGCTACCTGGTCTTCATGGGCGTGACGTTCTGGCTGCTGTCCCGGTCCATCGTCTCGGGCGGCCCCCCGTACTGGCCGGTCGCGGTGGGCGCCGTGGGAGTGGCCGCGTTCAGCGCCGCCGGGTTCGTCGCCGGGGCGTACTTCCCGACCCGGTTCACCGCGCCGGTGGCCGCGTTCGGCGGGCTGCTTGTGTGCGGGATGTCGTCGCAGATCGGCTTCCAGTCGTACGGCGGGTGGGGGCTGATCCTGCCGACCAACTCGAACAACAACTACGGCCAGGACGCCGGGATCTTCTACCAGTTCATGCCGGACCTGCCGATCGACCGGG
>CAWHSW010000019.1:0-45904 GCA_963832095.1 uncultured Actinomycetes bacterium | reverse complement strand
CCGATAGGTTGGATCATCCACCGCCGGAGCCGGGCGAGGAGGGTCATGCGTTCTGCCGCTGGGGCCGCTGCGGCCGATCTCGGCTGCGTGCTGCTGTTCGTGGTGATCGGCCGGGCCAATCATCACGCGGGCGGCGGCCTGGCCGGGCTGTGGGACACGTACTGGCCGTTCGCCACCGGCGCCGTCGCCGGGCTGCTGGCGACCCGCTGGTGGCGGCGCCCGGCCGCGCTGCTGCCGACCGGGGTCGGCGTGTGGCTGGGCACGGTGGCGGTGGGGATGATGCTCCGGGTGCTGGCCGGCCAGGGCACGGCGTTCGCGTTCATCCTGGTCGCCCTGGCCTTCCTCGGCCTGTTCCAGCTCGGCTGGCGGCTGCTGTGGCAGCGTTTCGCCCGGCCCGCCACCGCGGCGGCCGGCGCCGCGGCGGCCGGCGCCCGTTCCGTCCCGGGAGGCACCGCCGATGAGTAGCCCGCCACAGCTAGCCAGGTACCAGGTGGCGCTGCTCCGGCGCAGCCGGCAGTACGACGACTTCGACCAGGAGTCCCGGGAGCGGATCTTCCGTGAGCACCTGGCCTACACGCTCGGCAACGTGGCCAGCGGCGCGCAGCTGGTGGCCGGGCCGGTGCCGGACGGCCCGGCCGAGGACGAGACCATCTGCGGGCTGGGCGTGTACCAGCAGGACTCGCTGGATGAAGTCCGCCAGCTGCTGGCCAACGACCCCGGCGTCAGACAGGGGCTGTACACGTTCGACGTGATGACCTGGCTGAGCGCGCCCGGCATCAGCACGCCCCGGGTGGGCTAGGCCACTCCGGCCGGGCTGGCCTGGCCTGGCTCCAGGAACGTGCGCCGCCGGGCCAGCCGCTGCCGGGCGGCGTCGGCGTTGCGTTGCAGCCGGGCCGCCTCCTGCTCCAGCACCCCGGCCCCGGCGTCGGTCAGCCGGTAGTACCGGCGAAGCCGGCCCTCGATCACCTCTTCCCGGTCCGGCTCCAGCAGCCCCTCGGCGGCGAGCCGGTCCAGCGCGCCGTACAGCGTGCCGGGCCGCAACTCCAGCCGGCCGCCGGACAGCGCGGCCACCTCACCGATGATCGCGTAGCCGTGCAGCGGCTGGGGGGCCAGCGCGGCCAGGATCAGGAAGGTGGGCTCGCGAAGCGCATCGCCCATGAGCGCAATGTAACGGTGATCAATGTATCTTGGCAAGGAGCCTGTTACCCGCCGTAGCAGGTACTGCCAGGCAGCCTGAGTGCACCAGTCCAGAGTCTTGTCAGCAGCCGGCCGCCACTCGTAGACTGAACGTTCAGTCAGCCACCAGCGGTGCCGCGTGCCCAGTACGACGGCGCCAGGCCAAAGGAGCATGACCGTGCCGAGCCCACAGCCAGGGCCTTCTGCCAACCTCCAGGACATCATCGCCGAGCAGGAAAAAATCTTCGTCGAGCGGCAGCCGGAGTCCGCCCGGATGGCCGGCCTGGCCAGCCACAGCCTGGCCGGCGGCGTCACCTCCAGCTGGCAGATCACCGTCCCGCAGGCGGTCTGGCTCAGCCACGGCAAGGGTTCCAAGATCTACGACGTGGACGGCAACGAGTACGTCGACCTGCACGGTGGGTACGGGGCGGCGCTGGCCGGCCACGCACACCCGGCCATGGTCGAGGCGGTCCGCGACCAGGTCGGCCTGGGCACGCACTTCGCCCAGCCGACCCGCAGCGCGGTCGCCGTCGGTGCGGAACTCTCCCGCCGGTTCGGCCTGCCGCTGTGGCGGTTCGCCAACTCGGGCACCGAGGCGACCATGGACGCCGTGCACCTGATGCGCGCCATCACCGGCCGGGACCTGATCATCAAGGTGGAGGGCTGCTACCACGGCCACCACGACTCGGTCCAGGTCTCGGTGACCCCCGAGGCGGAGGAGGCCGGCCCGGCCGGCGATCCGGCCCAGGTACCGAGCAGCACCGGCATCCCCGAGGCGATCATCCGGCTGACCCTGGTCGCCACGTTCAACGACCTGAGCAGCGTCAAGCGACTACTGGACCAGCACCCGGGCCAGGTCGCCGGGATGATCATCGAGCCGGTGATGATGAACGCCGGGATCATCGAGCCGGAGCCGGGCTACCTGCAGGGGCTCAAGGACCTGCTGCACGCGCACGGCGCGCTGCTCACCTTCGACGAGGTCAAGACCGGCCTGACCGCCGGGCCGGGCGGCGTGACCCAGCGGACCGGGGTCACCCCGGACATCATCTGCCTGGCCAAGGCCATCGGCGGCGGCGTCGCGATCGCGGCCATCGGCGGCTCGGCCGAGGTCATGGAGCATGTCGCGAACAACGACTACGAGATGGTGGGCACGTTCAACGGCAACCCGCTGGCCATCGCGGCCTGCCGGGCCATGCTGACCGAGGTGGCCACCCCCGAGGCGTACCAGCGCATCGACCGGCTGCGCGAGCAGGCGGTGGCCGGCATCGAGCGGGAGATCGCCCGGACCGGGCTGCCGGCGCACGTGGTCGCGGTCGGGGCCAAGGGCTGCGTGGTGTTCTCGCCCGAGCCGGTCCGTAACTACCGGGGTTTCCTCGGCATCGACGACCGGTACAGCCATGCGCACTGGCTTTTCCAGCACAACGGCGGGGTCTTCCTGCCGCCCTGGGGCAAGATCGAGCAGTGGCTGATCTCGGTGCAGCACGACGAGTCAGACATCGACCTGCTGGTCGCGAACTTCGCCGCGTTCGCCGCCGCGGTCACCAGCTGAACTGCAGGTTTCGGTCATGTATCGGCTGGTCTCGACCCTTTTACCACAGAGGGGTTGCGCCTAAGCTGGCGCAGTAGTACCTCTTATTGACGGACTGTTCAGTCAAGGTTAATAACCTCCAAAGGAACCGCCCAGAGGAACCCGGAACAGGAAGGGGCGACCTGGTGCATCCGCGAGAAGGGTGGCCCAAGGACGGGTCCCGCCCGCCCTTGTTCTCCCGGCCGGTCTCCCGGCGGAGCTTCCTGGCCCGGACCGGCGGCGCTGGCCTGGCCGCGCTGGGCGGCGCCGCGCTGCTCGACGCGTGCGCGCCCGCCCTGGCCGGCCGGGTCACCAGCCCGCTGCCCCGGCCCAACAACCCGGTGACCTGGCCGGTCTTCCCGGACAACAAGCCGATCGCCAGCGGCCTCAAGCCGGAGGCCGGCGCGACCCTGCAGGTCTACAACTGGGTCGCCTACGTCAACCAGGCCTGCCTGAACCACTTCGCCAAGAAGTACAACTGCAAGGTGCAGCTGACCACGTTCAACACGATGAACGAGGCGCTGTCCAAGCTGCGCGCCGGGCTGACCTTCGACGTGATCATGGGCGTCACGGTGGACGTGCTGGGCCAGATGATCGAGTCCAAGCTGATCCAGCCGCTGAACCACAGTTACATCCCGAACATCAGCCAGGCCTGGCCGGACTTCACTAACCCGTTCTACGACCGGGGCTGGCAGTACACCACGCCGTACACCATCTACACCACCGGCATGGCGTGGCGGAAAGACCTGGTGCACGAGAACCCGTACGCGATGCGGAACCCGTGGGCGATGCCCTGGCAGGGCAAGTACAAGGGCAAGGTCGCGATCCTGGACGACTACCGGGAGAGCATCAGCCTGGGGCTGATGAAGAACGGGATCTTCAACCTGAACACCACCGACCGCAACCAGATCGCGCTGTCCCGGCAGTCGCTCGAAGACCTGACCAAGCTGGTCAACGTACGGATCGACAACAACGACTACACCGAGGTGCCGACCGGTGAGGTCTGGATCCACCACGCCTGGTCCGGGGATATGGCCTCGGCGCAGTACTACATGCCCAAGGGAGTCCCGGTGGAGACGGTCGGCTACTGGTTCCCGCCGGACGGCCGCGGCCCGGTGGCCAATGACACACTCAACATCCAGCAGGGGGCCAGCAACCCGGTGCTGGCTCACCTGTTCCTCAACTACCTGCTGGACCTGCCGAACGTGCTGGAGAACATCAGCTTCAACGGCTATATGCAGCCGCTGACGGCAGTCACCCCGCAGCGGCTGGTCAAGGAGCAACTGCTGCCCAAGAGCCTGATCTCTACTGCGGTGGTGCCGTCCTTCTTCCGGCGGGGAGTGAGCGAGCTGCAGCTTCCAGTTGATGCGGACGCGGACTGGCAGCAGTCCTGGCTCGTCGTGAGCAACGGGATCTAGGAGGCGCCGGCGATGACAGCGACCAGCCACCAGGCTCGCGCGCCGCGGACGCCAGACCAGCCGGGCGCGGCGAGGCGGGACGACCCCCAGCACAGCAAGCTGTTCTACATGCTGCTCGCGCTGCCCGGCATGATCTGGCTCGTCGTGCTGTTCATCGTGCCGTTCTACGCCGTGCTGGCCATCGCCATGGGCCAGCTGGACCGGCTGTTCGAGTCGCCGATCGCGGTGTGGAACCCGCTGGGCTGGAGTTCGTCCAACGTCATCAACGTCTGGCATGACCTGGTCGGGAGTACGTCGTTCGCCGGGCCGATCGTGTGGCGGACGATCTGGTACGTCGCGGTGGCGTCGCTGCTCTCGCTGCTGATCGCCTACCCGACGGCCTACTTCGTGGCCCGGTTCGCCGGACGCCGCAAAGGCCTGTTCCTCATCCTGCTGATCGCGCCGTTCTGGATCAGCTACATGATGCGCATGCTGGCCTGGATCGACCTGCTGCAGACCAGCGGCTACGTGAACAAGGCGCTGACCTCGATCGGCCTCATCTCCACCCCGGTCAACTGGCTCGGCGGATACTCCTTCACCGTGATCCTCGGCCTGGTCTACGGCTACATCCCGTACCTGATCCTGGTGCTCTACGCCGGGCTGGACCGGATCGACCCGGCACTTATCGAGGCCGGCCGCGACCTGGGACTGAACCGGGTGCGCACGTTCCTGCGCGTCACGCTGCCGCTGTCCCGGCAGACCATCCTGACCGGCATGCTGATCACCGTGCTGCCGATGGTCGGTGACTACTTCACCAACCAGCTGATGTCCGGCGCGGCCAGCACGTCCATGATCGGCAACCTGATCCAGGGCCAGCTGGGCACGCCCGGCCTGGAGGGGCAGGGCGCGGTGCTGTCCATCGCGCTGCTGCTCGTGCTGCTGGTGCCGATGATCTACTACGTGGTGGCTACCAACCGGACCGGGCGGGAGGCGTCATGACCGCGACCAGCGCGCCGGCGCAGGCGCCGGGCCGGGCCGAAGCCGCGCCCCGCAGCGGGCTGCGGCGGATGATGCCGCGCCGCAACCCGTGGGGCCACCCCTGGTTCCTGGAGGGCTTCACCTGGCTGTACCTGATCTGGTCGCTGGTGCCGATCGGCATCGCGGTGCTGTTCTCGTTCAACAACGGGAAGTCGCAGAGCGCCTGGCAGGGCTTCTCCTGGCGGTGGTACTTCAGCGACCCGGTCAACTCGGTGCTGCACAACCCGCAGCTGCACGCGGCGGTCATCCAGACGGTGCGGCTGTCGGTGCTCACCACGCTGATCGCGGTACCGCTCGGCGTCTCGTTCGCGCTGGGCATCAACCGGTGGCGCGGGATCACGTCGTCCAGCTTCAACTTCCTGATGATCCTGTCCTTCGTGATCCCCGAGCTGATCTTCGGCGTGGCCATGTTCTTCGCCTTCACCGTGCTGTTCAAATCAGTGCACCTGGGCACCCTGGCCGAGGTGCTCGGCCTGGTCACCTGGAACGTGAGCTGGCCGGCCATCATCGTGCAGGCCCGGCTGGTCGGCCTGGGCAAGCAATATGAGGAGGCCGCGGCCGACCTGGGCGCCAATCAGTTCCAGACGATACGGCGGGTGATGGTCCCGCTGCTCGGCCCGGCCATCTTCGCCAGCGCGGTGCTGGTCTTCTCCAGCGTCATCGACGACTTCGTGATCGTGGACCTGCTGTCCTCCAACGCGAGCAACACGCCGATCTCAGTGATCATCTACTCCCAGCAGCACGGCGGCAACGGTGGCCCGGCGCTGAACGCGCTCGGCACCATCGCCCTGGTCATGTCGCTGATCATCGCGGTCATCGGCTTCATCGGCTACCGCTGGATGACCCGCGGCGAGCGGGGCAGCCGGGTGGAAGCGCTGACCACGATCGCCGGCACCGACTGACGCTCAGCGCGGCTGACGCTCAGCCCACCCGGGCGACCCCGCAGTACCCCCACCGCGACGAGTCGCTGTCCGCCAGCCTGGGGTCCTCACAGCCCCACAGGCCCAGATGCACCACCTCGGCCGCGGCCCCCTGGTACGGCGGGACCAGGTCGAGGCCGTCGAAGAACCTGGCGATGGCGCCGCGGGACCGCGGGTGGAACTGCACCGGGGCGTCCGCGTACACCTCCTGCCAGCGCTGCACCGCGAGCGGCGGCACCCCGTCGGAGGTGCCGTGGGACAGCGCCACGAAGCTGCCCGGCGCGAGCTGGTCGAGATAGGCCCGGGCCAGCCGCCACGGGTCGGAGCCGTCCGCCACGAAGTGCATGACCCCGGTCAGCACCAGCCCGGCCGGCCGGGCCAGGTCGATCAGCTCGCCCAGCCGTGGGTCAGTGATTAACGGCGCGGGGTCGCGCAGGTCAGCCTGGATGAACGTGGCGTCCGGGTCACCGCGCAGCGCGGCGGCCTGCTGCGCCACCATCGGGTCCAGGTCCACGTACACGACCCTGGTGTCCGGCCGGGCCTCCCGGACCACCTCGTGCGTGTTGCCCACGGTGAACAGCCCGCAGCCGATGTCGAGGAACTGGCTGATGCCCTGGTCCGCGATCCAGCGGGCGGCCCGCTGGTGGAAGCCGCGGTTCGCCCAGGCGATCTCGCCGAATTCCGGCACCAGCTCCTTCACCTTGGCCGCGGCCTCCCGGTCAACCGGGAAGTTGTGGCAGCCGCCCAGCATGAAGTCGTAGATGCGGGCCGCACTAGGGCGGCTCGTATCGACGACAGGCAGCACCGGCGGGACCTCGGTCATCGTTCCTCCAGACACCCCGCCCGGTACCTCACGGCACCCGCCCGAAAGGCGGTAAAACCGGCCCAAAAGTCATTCAAAGCTGTTTCGCAGGTACATCGCAGATCCTACCCCGGCCGGTCCTTCTGCTGGTCAGTCCGCGGCGCACAGCACCCCGCGCTGCGCTCTCAGAATGAGTCAGCGGGCCTGCACCGGTGCGCTGGTCACCCGCAGCTCGTCCTCATCGGCCGCGCCCAGCGCGCTGCCGCGCAGCACCCGGAGCGCGTCCGAGGCGAGGTACACCTGCACCGGCGTGCCCTGGGTCAGGTGCTGCGGGTGGTCGCCGTCGTTCTGCACCAGCGCCTGCAGCTGGGCGCCAGGGGCCAGCCGGAGCAGCACCTGGGTGGCCGCGCCCAGGAAGACCAGCCGCTCCACCATGCCCGGGATCCGGTTCGGCCCGGCCGAGCTGTGCTCCTCGATGCGCACCCGCTCCGGGCGGATCACCGCGTGCGCAGTGCCCAGCGCGGCCACGTCGGACCGGTCCACGTCCAGTGCGGACTCGCCGACCTTGACCGTGCACTGGGTGCCCGGGCCCTGCTCCACCACGTCCACTTCCATCAGGTTGGATACGCCGAGGAAGTCGGCCACGTAGGTGTCCGCGGGCTCCTCGTACACCTGCCGCGGCGTGCCGATCTGCACGATCTTGCCTTCGTGCATCACCGCCAGCCGGTCCGACATGGTCAGCGCTTCCTCCTGGTCGTGGGTGACGTAGAGGAAGGTGATGCCGACCCGCTCCTGCAGCGCCTTGAGCTCCACCTTGAGCGAGCGGCGCAGCTTGGCGTCCAGCGCGCCGAGCGGCTCGTCGAGCAGCAGCACGGCGGGCCCGAGGACCAGCGCCCGGGCCAGCGCCACCCGCTGCTGCTGGCCGCCGGACAGCGCGCCCGGCCGCCGCTTCGCGTAGGAGCGCAGCTCGACCAGGTCCAGTGCCTCGTTCACCTTGCTGACGACCTCGCGCTTGGGCAGCTTCTGGTAGCGCAGCCCGAACGCCACGTTGTCGAACACGGACATGAACGGGAACAGCGCGTAGCTCTGGAACACCGTGTTCACGTTGCGCTTGTGCGGCGGCACCCCGGACATGTCGGTCCCGTCGAGCATGATCTTGCCCGCGGTCGGCTGCTCGAAGCCGGCGATCAGCCGCAGCGTGGTTGTCTTGCCGCAGCCGGAGGGCCCGAGCAGGGAGAAGAACTCGCCGCTGTCCACGGTGAGGTCAATGTCGTCCACCGCTACTTCGGTGAACCGCTTGGTCAGCGAGACGAGCTGGATATGTCCACCGGCCACCGGGGGCCTCCTTACGCTTACCTACCGGGCGCCCGCCCGGACCAGTCGAAACCAAGCTGGCCGGCCGCGAACCGCATGCTCAGCTCGAACGCGCGGTTGGCGCCGACCGACGGGTCCTGCAGCGCGATCTGGATGGCCAGCCCATCCAGCAGCGCGGACAGGGCCACCGCGAAATCATCCGCGTCTACCGGGCCGAACTCGCCGGCTTCCTGCCCGGCCAGCACCACGGCGGTGATCGTCTCCCGCCACCGGTCGTCGAACTTCTGCCGGACGGCGGCCACCTCGGGTAGCCGCACCGACGCCGACCACAGGTCCAGCCAGAGCAGCCAGCTGCCGGTGGGCTCGCCTTCGACGTCCTCCACGAACGTGATGGCCACGAGTTCCTCGAGCCGCCGGGCCGCGCTGGGCATCACCGCTATCCTGCGCATGCCCGCCTCGTACCAGGTGTCCTCGGCGTACCGGAGCGCCTCGGTGAGCAGCTGGTCTTTGGTCTTGAAGTAGTAGATGACCAGGGCCGGGCTGGTCCCAGCGCGGGCCGCGACGTCCGCGATCCGGGTGTCCGGGAAGCCGCGCTCCTCGATCACGTCCAGGGCGGCGCGCAGCATCTGCTCGCGGCGCTGGTCGGCGGTGTCGGCTACAGCGCCAGCACGTTCAGTCATTCGAACATCCTCGCCCACTCGGCGCACCAGGGTCGCTGACTCCGGTGCGTTCATCCGCCGCCTCCTCGAGACCGATTGCGGGCCGGCCTCTTGTGGACAACCGTATCAGGTTTCTAGACTGAACATTCAGTCAATCTCGTGGGAAACCTCCCGCGAACGTCTTAGCACACCTGTATGGAGGATGGACAGATGGCCGCAACACAGGCCGGAACCTACGATGCGATCGTCGTCGGCGGGGGACACAACGGGCTGGTGGCGGCGGCCTACCTGGCTCGGTCCGGGGCCCGCACCCTGGTCCTGGAAGGGCGCGGCAAGACCGGCGGCGCGGCGACCACCGAGGCACCCTGGCCGGACGCGCCCGAGTTCAAGGTCACCCGGCTGTCCTACGTGATGAGCCTGCTCCCGCCGACCATCATCAAGGACCTGGACCTGCCCCGGCACGGCTACAAGATCTACCCAATGGGCCCCTACTACCAGGCGTTCCCGGAGGGCGGCTCGATCAAGCTGTACGCGGACGACGCCCGGCGCAACCACGAGGAGGTGTCCAAGTGGTCCAAGAAGGACGCGGACGCCATGCCGCGCTGGGATGCCTGGCTGGCCGGCCTGGCTGAGGTGCTCGGCCCGCTGCTGCTCACCGTGCCGCCGAACATCGGCTCGCGCAAGCCGCGCGACCTGGCCGAGACGCTGCGGCTGGCCTGGCGGCACCGCGGCCTGGACGTGCGCACCATCGCCGACGTGACCCGGCTGATGACGATGAGCATCGCCGACCTGCTCGACGACTGGTTCGAGTCCCCGCAGGTCAAGGGCGCGCTGGCGGTCAACGGCGTGATCGGCACCTGGGCCGGCCCATTCGAGCCGGGCACCGCCTACGTGATGGCGCACCACTCCATCGGCGACGTGGGCGACGGCCACCTGGGCAACTGGGGCTTCCAGGAAGGCGGTATGGGCGCGGTGGCCGACGCGATCGAGTCGGCCGCCCGCGAGCAGGGCGCCGAGGTCCGGCTGAACGCCAGGGTGGCCAGGGTCATCGTCGAGAACGGCCGGGCCCGCGGCGTGGTGCTGGACAACGGCGACGAACTGCGGGCCGGCGTGATCGTGTCCACCGTGCACCCGAAGATCGCGTTCCTGGACCAGGTCGGCCGGCAGCACCTGCCGCCGGACTTCGCCGCCGACATCGAGCACTGGAAGACGCGCAGCGGCGTGGTGAAGATCAACCTGGCCCTGTCCGAGCTGCCCGACTTCACCGCCGACCCCGGGTCCAACCTGCAGGAGCACCACACCGGCTCGGTCGAGATGGCGCCGACCATGGAGTTCATCGAGCGCGCCTTCCAGGACGCACGGGAGGGCCTGCCGCCGCCCGGCCGTTCAGCGACGGGGTGATCCCGACCGCGTTCGACAAGACGCTGAGCCCGGCGGGCACGCACATCATGTCGCTGTTCACCCAGTGGGTGCCGCAGGACTGGAATGAGCAGCCGCACACCGCGGAACTCGAGGCCTACACCGACCGCATGATCGACTGCTACAACGAGGTCGCGCCCAACTTCAAGGCGTCCATCCTGCACCGGGACATCGTCGGCCCGTACGAGATGGAGCAGGAGTACGGGCTGATCGGCGGCAACATCTTCCACGGCGAGCTGTCCCTGGAGCAGCTGTTCCACATGCGCCCGGCGCCCGGCTACGCCGACTACCGCACCCCGATCACCGGCATGTACTACGGCAGCTCGGCCACGCACGCGGGCGGCGGGGTGTGCGGCATCCCCGGCTGGCAGGCGGCCCGGGCGGCCATCGCCGACCAGAAGGCGGCCAAGCGGTCCGGCAGCGTGCGCCGGCTCACCCGGCGGTCATGACCAACCCCTCTTCAGCTGAACGCCAGTACCCGCGACCGGCCGCCACCAGCGCGCCGCCGCCGCTGACACCCCCGCCCCCGGCTCGCTCCAATGGCGTAGCAGCCGGGGGCCGGGGGCCCGATGAGCGCACGGCCGTGGCCGCCATGCTGGAGGCGCGGAGTGTCGCGCTGGTCGGGGCCAGCCCGCGGGACGGCAGCCTGGGCCAGCGGATGATCACCGAGATGGCGCGGAGCCGCCCCGCGCCGCGCAGCTACCTGGTCAACCCGCGGCACACCGAGATCGCCGGGACCCGGTGCTACGCATCCCTGGCCGACCTGCCGGAGGAATCGGTCAACCTGGTGCTGCTGGCCGTGCCGGACACCGCGCTGGAGGAGCAGCTCGCGCTGGCCGCGCGGCGCGGTGACCGGTCGGCGGTCATCTACGGCAGCGCGTTCGACCCGCCGGGACCGCGCCCGGCAGGCCAGCCCAGCCTGCGCGACCGGCTGGCCGCGACCGCCCGGGCCGCGGGCATGGCGGTGTGCGGCGCGGGCTGCATGGGGTTCGTGAACGTAACCGGCGGGCTGCGCGCGGTCGGCTACCTGGAACCTGACCCACTGCCGGCCGGGCCGGTCGCGCTGGTCACCCACTCCGGGTCGGTGTTCTCCGCCATGCTGCGCACCCGGCGCGGGCTCGGTTACACGGTGGCCGTGTCCTCCGGGCAAGAACTCGTCACCAGCGCCGCCGAGTACGCGGAATGGGCGTTGGGCAACGAAGAGACGCGGGTGCTGGCGCTGGTGCTGGAAGCGGTCCGGGACGCCAGCCGGCTACGGGCCGTGCTGGCCGCGGCTGCGGCCCGGGACATCCCGGTGGTGCTGCTCACCGCGGGCCGCTCGGCGCGTGGCCGGGCCATGGTGTCGGCCCACTCCGGGGCGCTGGCCGCCGCGGACGGCGGCTGGGAGGCGCTGGCCCGCGGCTACGGCGTGCACCGGGCCGGCGATCTGGCCGAACTGGCCGACACGCTGGAGCTGTTCGCGATCGGCCGCCGGGGTGGGCCGGGAGCGGGCGCTGCTGGTACCGGGATCGCCACCGTGCATGACTCCGGGCTGGAACGCGCGTACGTGGCCGACGTGGCCGACGAGCTGGGGGTGCCGTTCGCGGCCATCGGCGAGCCGACCACGGCGCGGCTGGCCGGGCTGCTCGACCCCGGGCTGGAGCCGGCCAACCCGCTGGACATCTGGGGCACCGGGGCCCGCGCCGGGGAACAGCTGTCCGGGGCGCTGACCGCGCTGGCCAGCGACCCGGCGGTGGCCGCGGTGGCGCTGGCCGTGGACCTGGTGCACGAGTACGACGGCGACCAGTCCTACCCGGACGCGGTGACCGAGGCCGCCCGGCAGACCAGCAAGCCGGTCGTGGTGCTGAGCAACCTGCCCACGGCCATCGACCCGGACGTCGCGGCGCGGCTGCGGGCGGGCGGCATCCCGGTGCTGGAGGGCACCCGGACCGGGCTGCTCGCGCTCCGCCATCTGCTCAACCACGGGCTGCTCAACCACGGGCTGCTCAACCACGGGCTGCTCAACCACGGGCCGCTGCAGCCCGGGAGCGGCCCAGCGCCCCAGGTACCGCCTCCGGTCCTCGATCCGGTCCGGCGGGCGCGCTGGACCGCCGTGCTCGCGGCGGGCGAAGCGCGCGGGCCAGCCCTGGGCGGCCTGCTGCGCGACTATGGCATCGCGGTCGCGCGCACCCGCGCCGCGGTCAGCGACGCCGAGGCGCTGGCCGCCGCGGCGGAGATCGGCTACCCGGTGGTGCTGAAGACCGACGAGCCGGGGATCGCGCACAAGTCGGACGCGGGCGGGGTGGTGCTCGGGCTGGCCGGCCCGGCCGCGCTGGCCGCCGCCTATCAGGACCTGGCCGAGCGGCTGGGCCGCCGGGTGCTGGTCTGCCAGACCATCCCGGCCGGCCCGGAGCTGTCCCTGGGCCTGGCCCGGGATCACGAGCTGGGCCCGCTGCTGGTGGTGGGCGCGGGCGGGGTGCTGGTCGAACTGCTGGCGGACCGGGCCGTCGCGCTGCCCCCGGTCGGGCCGGAGCAGGCCCGGGAACTGGTCGGCCAGCTCCGGGTGGCGGCCCTGCTGGCCGGGGCGCGCGGCCAGCCCGCCGCCGACCTGGACGCGGTCGTGGCCGCCGTCACCGCGCTGTCCCAGCTGGCGGCGGAGCTGGGCGACGCGCTGGAGGCACTAGACATCAACCCGCTGATCTGCGGCCCGCACGGCGCGGTGGCGGTGGATGCCCTGGCCATCCCACGCCAGGGCAGCCACGCACCCGCTGACTAATCCAGGCAGGACTCGGTTAGACGCCGGACACCGGCCCGTGTGCGTTGATGACCTGCTGCAGCGCCTGCGGCCGCTTGGACTGCGAGCACCGGCCCTTTTTATTCCGGTTGAGCACGGCCAGAATATGGGCGACGTACGTGCCATGACCGGTGAGATGAGCGTACCGGCCGGTGCCCCGCCCAGCCGGTAAGTGCCGTGCTGCACAATGGTCATCAGGCAGGTGCGCCGGCTGACCTGGGTTACCGTCGAGGTGGCGTGCGGGAATGCCTTGACGCTGCCGTGCGGGAAGTGCAGCACGCCCACCGGCGTATTCAGGTTGGTGCTGCCGCCGGCCGTGAACGCGCCGGTCGCGACCACGCTGCCCCGGCCCGAGACCACCCCGGACACCAGCCGGAACGACTCCATCTTGGCGGTTGTGTGGTGCGCGGCCGCGCTGGCCGCGGGCAGGCTGCTGCCGGTGATCACCGCGGCGGCCGACAAGGCCCCGGCCGCGGCCAGAATTTTCCGCATAATTTCCCCCTGTAATTGTGCGGCTGATCGAGCGGGACGCTAGCACACGGAATGACCAGCCAGCTGTCACGCGCCAATTATCCGGAAATGCCCGAGCCGTCATTGGCCGGAGGCCGGTCCTGCCGGATCCGGGTCCGGGAGCCCGCCGCCGGGGCTAGGCCGGGCCGGTCCGGCGGCGGCCACCGCGGGCGGCGCCCGTCAGCGACGCCGCCCGGCGGCGCAACTGGTCAGCCCGCCGGTCGGCGAGGACCTGGTGCACGACGTTACGGCCCGGGATCCCGGTCACCCCACCACCACCGTGCGTCGCCGAGCCCGCCTGGTACAGGCCGGCCACGGGCGTGCGCAGGTCGGCATAGCCGGCCGCGGGACGGGCGTGGAACAGCTGGCCCAGGCTGAGCTCGCCGTGGAAGATGTTCCCGCCGACCAGGCCGTACTCCTGCTGCATCTGGTGCGGCCCGATCACCTGCCGGTGCAGCACCGAACTGGTGAAGCCGGGGGCGACCGTCTCCATCCGGGCCAGCACCCGGTCCGCGTAGGCGGCTAGTTCCGCCTCGTCCGGGGCGGCCGCGTAGCGGTGCGGCACCCACTGGGTGAACATCGACATGACGTGCTTGCCCGGCGGGGCCAGCGAGTCGTCGAACACGCTCGGGATGCAGATGTCGGCGAACGGCCGCGCCGACGGCTGGCCACTGACCGCCTGCTGGAACGCGGTCTCGATGTCGTCCAGGCTCTCCGCGAGCACGATCGTGCCGCCGTGGATCTGCCGGTCCGGCTCGGGATGGCTGGCGAACACCGGCAGCCGGTCCAGGGCCAGGTTGATCTTCACCGTGCCGCTGCGGGTCTGCCAGCGCTGGATCTCAGCGACGAAGTCCGGCGGCAGCACGGCCGGGTCGAGCAGCCGGAGGAAGGAAATCTGCGGGTGCGCGGTGGTAATGACGGTGCCCGCGTCGATCTCCTCGCCGCTGGCCAGTGTCACCCCGGCCACCGACGGCCCGGGCCCGCGGCCGGGCCGGGTGCGGATCTGGGCCACCTCGGCATCGGTGCGCAGCTGCGCGCCGAACGAGCGGGCCGCCGCGGCCAGCGCGCTGGTCACCCCGCCCATCCCGCCGCGCGGGAAACCCCAGGCGCCGGCCTGGCCGCCGGTGTCGCCGATGTGGTGGTGCAGCATCACGTACGCGGTGCCCGCCGACCGCGGGCCGGCCCAGGTGCCGATCACCCCGGACACCGAGAGCAGGCCGAGCATCGCGTCGCTCTCGAAGTACTCCTCGATCAGGTCAGCGATGCTGGCCGCCATCAGCCGGGTGACGTCCACCATCCGGCGCTCGTCCAGCCCGCGCAGGTGGCGCAGCAGCAGTGCCTGCCGCCACAGGTCAGCCGGGCGGCGGGAGCCGAGCCGGGGCGGGATCTCGTCCAGCATCGGGCCCAGCACGCGGGCCAGGCCGGCCAGGTGGGCCTCGTAGCGCGGGTAGGCGTCCGCGTCCGCGGCGGAGAACTTGGCGATCTCCGCGTGCCGCTCCACCGGGTTACTGGGCAGCCGCAGGTAGCGGCCGTCTTCGCGGGGCGCGAAGTACGGGCCCTGCGGGAACACGTGGTAGCCGTGCCTGGCCAGCTCCAGGTCTTTGACCAGGGCCGGCGGCAGCAGCGAGACCACGTAGGACAGCGAGGTCACCGTGTAGTCCGGGCCGAACGGGTGCTCGCTCACCGCCGCGCCGCCGAGCACCGGCCGCCGCTCGCAGACCAGCACGTCCAGCCCGCTCCGGGCCAGGTACGCCGCGGCCACCAGGCCGTTGTGCCCGCCGCCGACCACCACCACGTCGTGACTCTGCCCCATCAGCACGCTCCTCCCGCGTCCTGGCCGACCCTAGCTGACGCGCACGACTGATCCCGGGACGGCCCAATTGAGGAGCTGAGCGCCGTCCCGGGATCAGTCGCAGGCACTGGCGTTCAGAAAAGAACGTAGAGCTTGCGGATCGTCTCGTGGATCTGCCACGTCCCAGCCCAGCCGCGGGGGAAGACGGCACTGTCTCCCGGGCCGATGTCCTGCGGCTCGCCGCCGTCCGGGGTGCACGTCATCCGGCCGGACACGATGTGGATGGCCTCGTTGGTCTCCAGCTTCCAGTAGGACGGGCCCGGGGTGCACTCCCAGACGCCCACCTCCAGGTCGCCGTCGGCCCAGGTGGTGACGCCCGAGGTGTGCATGGGCTCACCGGTGGCCTCGGCGAGCGGGCCCCAGTCCTCCAGTTCGCCGTGCAGCGCGGCGGCGGACAGGAACGGGGTAACCGGCATGGTTTCGGTCATGGTGCGGTCTGGTCCTCTCGGTGGCGGGTCAGCGATCTACGGGATGGACAGTGTGTCCGGGTAGGCCTGCTCGGGGAACGGCAGCGCGATCGGGTCGGCGGACAGCTTGCTGCGGCCCTGCTCGTCGAACCGGTCCAGGCCAAGCCCGGCCGTGTCCACCACGTCGGAGAAGCCGGTCAGCACCAGGTCGGCCACGGTCCGGGCCACGCCGGGGCCGCACATCATGCCGTGCCCCGCGGCGGTGGCCACGAACACGCCCGGCAGCGCGCTGCCGTCCGGGCCGAGCGCCGGGCCGGCGATCGGCAGGTGGTCCGGGGTGTACTCGATGGTGGCCGCCCACACCCGGCGCAGCCCCAGCCCGGCGGTCACCGGCACCAGCTGGTTCAGCCGGGACCGCATCCGGGCCAGGTAGGCCTCGTCCACCGGCTGAGCCCAGCCGGGCGGCTCCTCAGGGTTGCTCATGCCGAACAGCAGGCCGCCTTCCTCGGGCCGCCAGTACAGGCCCGAGGGCAGGTCGAAGACCATCGGCACCCGGGACGGGTGCACATCGGGGTGCGGCTCGGTCACCGCGACCTGGTGCCGGGCGCCGCCGACCGGGATACGCAGCCCGGCCAGCCGGCCGACCTCGGCCAGCTTGGGCCCGCCGGTCAGCACCACCGAGCCCGCGGTGACCGGGCCCGCGCTGGTCTGCACGCCGGTGACCCGGCCGCCCTCGCGGAGCAGCCCGTGGAACCGGACCCGCTCGCGCACGTCCACTCCGCTGCTGGCCAGCGCCACCGTGTAGGCGGTCACGTTCCGCGTCGGGGGCAGGTAGCCGTCAGCCGCGTAGAACGTGCCGCCCAGCGTCTGGCCGGGGGCCAGCGTCGGGTTGCGCTCGTCCACCTCGTCCGGGCTGAGCCACTCCACGTCGAGGCCGAGCGAGTTCTGCATGGCCATCCGCTGGTGGGCCACCGGGACCTCGGCCTCGGTAAAGCAGGGCAGCAGGTAGCCCTGGGCGGTGAACCCGGAGTCGATGCCGAGCTCATCCCGCTGCCGCAGGTAGAACCGCTGGGTCCAGTGCGCGAGCTGGACCGCCTCGGCGGTGCCGCCCTGGGCCCGGACCACGCCGGCCGCCCGGCTGCTCGCGCCCTGGCCGAGCAGGCCCTTCTCGATCAGGGTGACCCGGAGGCCGTCCCGGCGCAGGAAGTAGGCGCACCAGGCGCCCACCGTCCCGCCGCCCACGACGACGACGTCCGCGGCGGGTGGCTGGCCAGTGGAGGGCATTGGCACGAGACCGATGCTGGCATAAACTGAACATTCAGTCAAGGTCGGTAGATCGTTGTGGGCGCGCCCGGTTGCGCGCCCTGGCCAGCCAAAGGAGTGCAGCGTGTACGGGTTGTCGGACGAGGACCTGGCCATCCAGTCACGGGCCCGCAGCTTCGCGGACGAGCTGGTCCCGTTCGAGGTCCAGGCCGAGATGGAGGGCGGCGAACTGCCGCCCGATGTGGCCGCCGGGCACGCCAAGCGGGCCCAGGAACTCGGCCTGCACTCGACCAACATGCCCACCGAACTCGGCGGCGGCGGGTGCAGCATGCTGCAGGTCGTCCTGGTTCAGGAGCAGATGGGCCGGGTGACGAACGCGCTCGGCTGGGTAGCCGCCACGCCCCCGTCCTGGCTGCCGCCCATCGCCAGCCCGTACCAGATCGAGCAGTTCGTCCGGCCGGCCGTCGCGGGTGAGCGCGAGGAGTGCTACGCGATCACCGAGGAAGGGGCCGGCTGGACGTGGCCGGCCTGCAGGCGACCGCCCGCCGGGTGAAGGGGGATGGGGAGGCCGCGGACGAATACGTGCTGAACGGCGTGAAGTGGCACGTGACGTCGTACAACACGGCGGACTTCGCGTTCTTCCAGGGGGTGCTGGCCGACGGGCCGCACGCCGGGGAGCACGCCATGTTCCTGGTTGACCTGCCCAGCCCGGGGGTGTCCGTGCTGCGCAACCCGGCCTACTCGCACACGATCAGCCATCATCATCCGATCGTCGAGTTCACCGACGTCCGGGTGCCGGCCAGCCACCTGATCGGCGCGGAAGGCGACGGGATGACGTTCGCCTACGAGTGGTTCCGCTTCGAGCGGCTGATGGTGGCGGCCCGCTGCCTGGGCGCGGCCGAGCGGCTGACCAGCGAGATGACCACGTTCGCCAAGGAGCGGCAGGTGTCCGGCCGGCCGATCAGCGAGTTCGGCGCCGTGGCGGCGATGCTGGCGGACAGCCTGACCGAGCTGTTCGCGGCCCGCTCGCTGGTCTACGAGACCGCACGCGGCATCGACCGCGGCAACGACGTCAAGATCGCCCACGCGCAGTGCTCGATGGCCAAGCTGTACGCCTCCGAGATGGCCTGCCGGGTGGCCGACCGCGCCGTGCAGGTCTTCGCCGGCCGCGGCTACATGCGCGAGAACGTTGCCGAACGCTTCTACCGGGAACTGCGCGTCGAGCGGATCTGGGAAGGCACCAGCGAGGTCCAGCGGGCCATCATCGCCGCCCAGATGACCAAGCGCGGCCCAGCCGCCCTGGCCTGACCCAGGCACCAGCACGGGCGCAAGCAGCGCACCTTTCCCGCTGCCCGGTTGACTGCACACGATTAGTCGTGCGAGAGTAATCGCGTGTCATCAATTCGGGTGTTCATCCTCGGCACGCTCGCCCAGAGCGGGCCACTGCATGGTCATCAGATCCGCCAGCAGGCGCAGGCGGACCACGCCGAGCTGTGGGCCGACGTGCACGTCGGATCGCTCTACGGCGCGCTGAAACGGCTGGCCAACGAGGGCCTGGTCCGGGAGGTGCGCACGGAACGAGTCGGGAACCGGCCCGAGCGGACCGTCTACGAGATCACCACGGACGGCCGGCGGGCCCTGTCCGTGCTGCGTGAGCAGGCGCTGCGCCAGCTCGACCACCACAACGACCCGTTTGATCTGGCCCTCACCCAGTCCCGGGACCTGCCCGAGGAGGCTCTCACCCAGATCGCCGAGAACCGGCTGGCCGGGCTGCGGGTGGCCGA
The DNA here is from genome assembly GCA_963832095.1 of uncultured Actinomycetes bacterium. Taxonomy (GTDB): domain Bacteria; phylum Actinomycetota; class Actinomycetes; order Streptosporangiales; family Streptosporangiaceae; genus RYN-230. The sequence goes on along the minus strand of CAWHSW010000019.1, from coordinate 27,023 downwards.
GTCCTCGATGCGGCACCGGGCGGAGACCGCCGACATCTACCTCAACGAGTCGGAGCGGATGGTTCTGCGGCACCAGATCGAGCGGGTGACCGCGGAGATCCGCTGGCACGAGGAGCTGATCGCGCGCATGCCCAAGATCGCCGCGGACTTCCGCGAGGGAGTGGGTGGGCCGCACTTCGGCGAGCCGGGCCACACCAGCCAGCCCAGGGAGCAGACGTGAGCACGAGCACCGGCCCGGACCGGGCCACCACCGCCAGCGGCACCGCCGCGCCCGCCGGGGGCGGCTGGCGGGCCGTCTCGATCGTGCTGATCGGGGCGTTCATGGCGCTGCTTGACACCACGATCGTGAACGTCGCGTTGCCGTCCATCCGGACCGGCCTGCACGCCTCGTCGGCCAGCCTGGAATGGATCGTGGCCGGCTACGCGCTGGCCTACGGCCTGGCCCTGGTGCTGGCCGGCCGGGCTGGCGACCGGTTCGGGCACAAGTGGATGTTCCTCATCGGCCTGACCGTGTTCACGCTGGCCAGCGTGGCCTGCGGGGTGTCACAGGAATCCGGCCAGATCGTCGCCGCCCGCATCGTGCAGGGCTTCGGCGCCGGCCTGTTCTATCCGGCCATCTCGGCCACCATCCAGCTGTCGTTCACCGGGCCGGAACGGTCCAGGGCGTTCAGCATGCTGGGGGCCACGATCGGAGTGTCCACCGCGCTCGGGCCGCTGCTCGGCGGCTTGATCATCGCGGGCGCCGGGGCGGACGACGGGTGGCGCTGGGTGTTCCTGGTCAACCTGTTCATCGGCGCGGTCACCGTGCCGCTGGCCGCCTGGCTGCTGCCGCGCTCGCCGTCCCGGGCCCAGCGCGGCTTTGACCCGGCCGGGCTCGGCCTGTTCACCGCCGCGCTGCTGCTGCTGCTCATCCCGCTGGTTGAAGGCCAGCAGGTGGGCTGGCCGGCCTGGTGCTGGGCCTGCCTGGGCGGCAGCGTGGTGGCCTTGGTGCTGCTCGGCTTCTGGGAGGTGGCCGTGGACCGGCGCGGTGGCGATGCGCTGCTCAAGCCGGGGCTGCTCCGGCAGATGTCGTTCTCGGCCGGCGCGATCTTCGCGGTGGTCTACTTCGCCGGGTTCGCCAGCGTGTTCTTCACCCTGTCCATCCTGTGGCAGGAAGGCCTCGGGCACTCCGCGCTGATCACCGGGCTGGTCATCGCCCCGTTCTCGGTCGGCAGCCTGGTCGCCGCGGCCAACAGCGACAAGCTGTCCGCCCGGCTGGGCCGGATGGTCCTGGTCACCGGCTGTGTCCTGGTCATCGCCGGCCTCGGCTGCACCGTCCTGGTGGTGCACCTCACCTCGCCCGCGGTCAGCGGCTGGTACCTGGTCGCGCCGCTGCTGGTGGCCGGCCTGGGCACCGGCATGACGATCGCACCGAACCAGGACTTCGTGCTGGCCACCGTCTCCCGCCGGGAGGCGGGCACAGCCAGCGGCATCCTGGGCACCGCGCAGCGGATCGGCACCGCGCTGGGCATCGCGGTGATCGGCACCGTGCTGTTCGGCAGCCTGCACGTACACCCCGGGCCCAACGCGGTGGCCGTGGCGTTCAGCCACAGCGCCCAGCTAGCCCTGCTGGCCAACATCGGGTTCGTCGTGCTGGCCCTGGTGCTGGTGCTGGCCCTGCCGCGGCGCATCCCCCGCCGCGGCTGACCTGGCCGGGCCTGCCGGGGCCTACCGGGCCTCGGCCGGCTGCGTCCGGTAAGCGCCGGGGCTGCCCGGGTTCCAGACCCGCTCGCCCAGGTAGCCACGGGCCACCATGGTGACGAACTGGTAGACGGCGTCCTCCTCGGCGGACAGCGGCCCGGGGATGGCGCGCGGCGAGGCCAGCCCACGCTGCACCGACTCGCAGGCGTGCCAGTCCTGCTGGTTGGTGATGTCCCAGAAGTCCACCGCGTAGCCCGGGTCGAAGTCTGCCGCCGCGACCGACTCCGGGGCGAACGCCCAGGTGCACTCGATCCGGGTGCGGCCCGCGGCCAGCGGGGTCAGCCGGTGCGTCATCACATAGTCCGGATGCAAGCTGAGCAGTACGTTCGGCCAGACGTTCACGTAGATGACCGTCCGTAGCCCCTTCGCATCCAGATTGCGCAACGCCACTCCCCCGCTGGTGCCGTCGAGTGACATCGTGGCCATTCCGTCGCGCAGGTCCATCCAGCCGCCGACCCAGGCCCCGGGGGCGGCGTAGTTCTCACCGCTCTTGGGCGGGCTGACCTTGCACAGTTCCGGGTGGATCTGCGGGCAGTGGTAGCACTCGTGGTAGTTCTCGGTGAGCACCTTCCAGTTGGCCGCGACCTCGTAGTCGTGCTGGCCGCGGACGACCAGCCGCTCCACCTCGTACCCGGCGATCACCTCGTCCAGCGTGCCGAGGGTGTCGGCCAGCGGCCCGGCCTGGCCGGAGCCGTCCACGAACACCAGCCCGTGCCATTCCTGCACCGGGAGCTCGACCAGTCCCCACTGGCTGGCGTCGAAGCCCGGCTTGTTCTTGAAGCCAGCCGCGGCGCGCAGGTTCCCGGCCAGCCCGTAGGTCCACGAGTGGTACGGGCAGATGATCACTTTCTGCTGACTGGAAGAGCCGCAGGGCAGCAGTTCGTGGCCGCGGTGCCGGCAGAAGTTCGCGAACCCGCGGAGCACTCCGTCGTCGCCGCGGACGATCAGCACACCGCCCGGACCGACCTGCTCGGCGCGCATGTCGCCGGGCTCCGGCGTCTGCGCGCTGCGCCCCACGCACATCCAGCCGCGGCCGAAGAAGTGCCGCTGCTCCCAGGCGAACACGTCCTCGTCCACGTACGCGGCCGGCGGCAGCATCCTGCTCTGCCCGAACGGGCGGAGCGCCTCGCGGACCCCGGCCAGATCCAGCGGGGCAGGCGGGTACCCGGGGCGGTCGGCCGCCGGGGTGGTAGGCGTGGTCGGGGGCGCGGTGGTGCGAAGATCTTGACTGACCATACAGTCAAGGATAGGCAGCCGATTCCGGCGTGTCCAGACCGGCCGCCCGGGGCAGGCCGCCCGGGGCGTGCCGGCCGCCCGGGTCAGGGCGTCTCGGCCTGCAGGATCTCGGCCACCGAACGGCGGGCGCCGATCCGGGTGGAGAGCGCAACCGGGGGCCGGGCGGGCCGGTGGCTGGTCCGCTACGAGGTCGAGGGGTCCCAGGCGGTGGACACCTGGTTCTACCAGGATCACCGCTGGGTGTTCGACATCATCCTGAGCAATCCGGGCGCGGCGGTGCAGTACCGGATGCCGTTCCGCCGGTACGCGGCCGCGGTCGGCTGCCACCCGCAGTGACCCCGCCAGGCGGTTCGCTACGTTGGAGGCGTGAGCAGCCCACTCCACGTCACCGCGCAGGTCCGGGTGCCGGCTGACGCCGAGCGGGTGTGGCGGGCCGCGACCGACTGGTCCCGGCAGCGGGAGTGGATCTGGGCCACCCGGGTGCACGGCGGCCAGGGCGTGGGCGCCGGGGTGACCGGCCGGACCGGGCTGGGCCCGGTCGGCTTCACCGACACCATGGTGATCACCGAATGGGATCCGCCGCGCCGCTGCGTGGTCGAGCACACCGGCCGGCTGATCCGCGGGGCCGGCATCTTCGAGGTGCACGCGGCGGGCGCGGAGTCCGAGTTCCGCTGGACCGAGCAACTGCGGCTGCCGCTGCCAGCCGGGCTGGGCGGCCTGGTAGCGGTCCTGGTCCGGCCACTGGCCGAGCGGGCCCTGGCCGCGTCGCTGCGCCGGTTCGCCCGCCGGTTCTAGCCGCCGCTCAGTCGCGGTTGCGGCTCGAGCCAAACCGCAGGTAGACGGTGAGCGCCCCGATGAAAATGGCCACCCCCGCGCCCAGGTACAGCACGTCGAGTGCCTTCCCGAACTCCAGCACCACGTCGGTGAAACTCACCGCCGTGACCAGGATGATCATGGAGATGACCCGGGCCTTCAGGTCGTCCAGGTCGGTCATCTCCAGCCAGGCCGGCAGTGGCAATGGCCGCCGCCCGCCCGCCTCGCCCACCTTGGACACGAACAGCTCGTAGAGGCCGAACGCCGCGATCATCAGCGTCGCCCCGATCAGGTACAGGTCGATCTCGGTGAGGAACAGCCGCAGGTTGTGCACGGCGAACGGCTCGCTGATGATGTCCACCACGAAATGGATCACGACTATGGTGCCGTAGACGAACGCGCCGAAGGCGGACAGCAGCAGGACCACGACCGGGAGCAGCACGGTCAACTGGGCCAGCGACAGCCCGTGCTCGAAACCACGCTGCAGCCGGCCGCCGCTCGGTACGTTCCGGCTGGACCCGGGCCCGTCCCCCGGTTCGGCCGATCCCGGCTCAGTCACATGGGACATACTTCCCCATCGGGTCGCGCCGGCACCGGCCGGGCCGCCTTTACCTGGCGTTTGCCTTATCCTCGATATACATGACGGGCCGCAACCCGGGCCACTTCGGCCAGTCGCTCAGCCCACGCGGTAAGTGGGTGCTGGGCATGATCGGCGTCGCCCTGGTGGCCGTGCTGGCCGGCGTGGGCGTGTGGTCGGTGGTCGGCAAGAGCAGCTACGGCCCGTCCCGGGACGGCTGCGTCACCCTGACCGTGGTCAGTTCCATGGGTGGCGCGGTAAGCCACACCTGCGGGGCCAAGGCCCGCGCCCTGTGCACGAGCGCGTTCCGCCACAACGACAGCCTGTCCCGGCAGACCCGGACCCAGTGCCGCCTGGCCGGCCTAGCCCCCGCCACCCAGCCCTAGCGCCCAGGAACAACTACGGCCCATGGCGTCCGGCGACGGGTGGTCGCCGGGGCCATGGGCCGGGTCAGTGGAGGTGGCGGGAATCGAACCCGCGTCCTTCAGTACATCACCAGGGCTTCTCCGAGCGCAGCCTGCGTCGCTTTTCTCAGCCCCGGCGGTCCTGCAGGCAGGCCGCCGGCGGGCTCAGTCGCTGTTTAGTGTCCCGCTCGGCCCCGCGACCGGGCCGACCGGTGGATCCTCCTAGCTGATGCCAGACACCGGGCCGGAGGCGTTCCCGGGCTGACAACCCCTAACTCGCGGTTATTTAGGCCGCGAGGGCGAGGTGAGTGCGCTTAACATTGGCACTTATAAATGTGCGGTCACAGTATTAACGAGGTTATGTCCGCCGTCCTCGGCTCGCTTCCCCTGGTTCAACCACTGAAGTCGAAGCCTGTCACCCCCTGTGGGTAACTCATCTTGAGTTGTCAAGCTGCCGTGAGCCACGCCAGTCAGAACACGGTGACTCACGACGGTACTGGAGTCAACACCTGAGCACCAACCGGAATTCCGGCCACCGGGCCACAACACAAGATGCCCGATGGGCTGCCCGCAGTGCGGGCCCCATCGGGCATCCCACGTGGTGATGAGATACCCCCGTGGACGCTGGCGGTGGCCGAAACGCGCCCACGGGGGCCGACCGGCAGGGTCGGGGCCGGTCTTATGCCCGGACCTCCCCCGAGATGAGGTCCGGTTCTCATCACGGCGACTGGGGCGCAACCCCCCAAGCGGCTCCCAGTCATTAGGTATGACGCCAGGGAGTGCTCGATTGGTTGCTCAGAGTTACAAAAAATCCGAGCCATGTTCACGCTACGCAATCGCCGACCTGTTCCTTACCCGCCCAAACCAGCCAGGAACGACCGGCCCAGCGGGACCGCCGAGCCGGCCGGGCCCTTGGTCAGCTGGAGCACGGCGAACGCCACGCCGCCGCGGTAGCCGACGAACCAGTGCGCCCACCATTTGCTGCCCGGGGTGACCTGGGCGGTACCGACCTGGCCGGACACCGGGACGCCGCGCAGGTTGGCGGACTGGGCGGCGCCGCTGGTCACCACCGCGCGCATCAGCTGGCGCAGCGCGCCGACGGTCTGCGCGCCGGCCACCGCGCGCGGGCTCAGCCCGGGGTCGGGCGGCGAGGTGACCAGCATCGGCGGGTGCCAGGTGCCGGCGTCCACGCCGGCCGCAACCAGGGCCATGTCCAGCGGGCTGACCTCGACGCCCTGCTGGCCGACCGTGTTCGCGGCCAGGCCAGCCTGGGTCACCGCGGCCCGGAACGACCCGGTGAACGCGCTCAGCGGCAGCTTCCAGTTCAGGCCGAGCCCGAAGTTGGAGGCGCTGCTGGCCAGCCGGGATCCGGTCAGCCCGAGCGACAGGGTGGTGAACGCGGTCCCGCAGGACTGCTCGAAGTCGCTGCTGAACGGCGGCGCCGAGCCGAGCCGCGGCGCGGCGGGCACGTTGCTGAACGTCCGGCCGCCCACGCTGGTGCTGGACCGGCACGGGATCGGGGTGTCCAGCGTCAGCCGGCCGCTGGACAGCAGCGCGGCGGTGGACACGATGGTGAACGCGTTGCCCGGCTGGTACTGGCCGTCGAGCGGGTCGATCTTCGGCGCGCCGCCCGCGTTCCGGTCGGCCACCGCGAGGATGTGCCCGTTGGACGCCTGCACGGCGATGATGGCCCCGGCCGCGGACTGGCCGGCCAGCGCCCGGTCCGCGGCCGTCTGCACGCCACCGTCGATGGTGGTGCGCACCGGGGTGCCGGGCTGCCCGTCCCACTTCTTCAGCACGGCCACCTGGTGCCCGGCCGCGTTCTCGGCCACGATCATGGTCTGCGGCGTGCCGGCCAGCATGCGCTGGTAGACCTCCTGCAGCCCGGACACACCGACCGTGGTGCCCGGCCGGTACGCGATGCCCTGCTCCTGCAGCGCGTGGGCGGTCTCGGTGCCGACCGAACCGGTCACGTCGCTGGCCAGGCTGCTGAACAGGCGGCGGGACACCCGGCGCATGGTCAGCCCGGGCACCTGGCCCAGCTCGTGGCGCAGCTTCTGGTAGCTGGACGGCTGCAGGGTGAGCAGCGTCAGCGGCCCGGATTGCGGTGCGGCCCGGATCACGCTGAGTACCTGCTCCTCGTCCAGCCCGGTCGCGCCGGCGAACGCGGTCGCGGTGGCCTCTGGGTCCTTCAGGTCTCCCGGCCGCACCTGGGCGATCCACGCCGCCGACGGCCGGATCAGCGACCCGCCGCCCGCGTCGAGCACCGGGGCCCGGTTCGGCATCCGGGTGACCACCGCCATCCGCACGCCCTGGCGCAGCCCCGGGTTAATGACGGACGGGCTCCACACCACCTTCCACGACCCGGATAGCTTGCGCAGCGTGAAATGGCCGGTGTAGTCCCAGGCCGCCCCATCCTGGCCCAGGTCCACCGAGGCGTGGAAATAGGCCGTCGCGACCCCGGAATGCTGGCTGATCTGGCCCATCGACAGGTAGTAAGCGGCCGCGCCCAGCTGCTGGTACGCGGTGCGCAAGGCGACCGTCACCGGGCCGGGCGGGCCGGTGGTCAGCGCGGCCGCATCCTTGTACTGGCCCTGGGCCCAGGCCAGCAGGAAGTTCTGCGCGGCCGGCTCGGCGGATGGCTCCCCGCTGACGATGCCGGTGGCGACGCCAGCCACCAGCAGGGCAGCCACCAGCCCGGCAGCCCCCAGTTTGAGCTGCCGCGACCTCGAGCGCAGGCCGCTCACGACTCCCCCGGCGCCGCCGCTGCGCGGTGCGTGTCCGCCGACGGCAGGCTGCGGATCACGCTTTACTGAGACGAAGGGCGTTACGGGCTTGCGGGCAGCCGCGTGCGCCCCACGTCTACGGTAGGAGGCCACGGCCTGCTTCGCCATCAGCCCCGCCGCCGGAAGGCACGTTCCACCTCCCGGGCAGCATCGCGTTCGGCCAAGTCGTGACGCTTGTCGTAGGTACGTTTGCCGCGCGCCAGGGCAAGTTCGACCTTGACCCGGCCATCTTTAAAATACAGCGCCAACGGCACAATGGTGAGCCCGCGTTCTGCCGTTGCGCTGGCCCACCGGTCGATCTCCCGGCGGTGCAGCAGCACTTTGCGTGGCCGGCGTGGTTCATGGTTGGTCCAGGTGCCCTGGGTGTACTCGGGGATATGCACCCCGTGCAACCAGACCTCTCCGTCCTGGATCTGGGCAAACCCGTCGGTCAGTGAGGCACGCCCGGCCCGCAGCGACTTGACCTCGGTCCCGGTGAGCACCAGGCCACCCTCGACGGTGTCCTCGATGTGGTAGTCGTGCCGGGCCCGCCGGTTGCGCGCGATGACCGTGGACTGCTGCCTGGAAGTGGATGCCATGGTTCAGCGTCCGCCGGGCTCAGGCGCGTAGGTAGCGCCTGAGGGTGAGGAAGGACGTGACGCCACAGAGCACCACTCCCATGACCATGGCCAGGACGATGACCTCGATGAGGTCAGCCAGGCTGAGCTGGACGTTGTACGGGAAGTACTGCTGCAGCGCATCCAGGCCCATCGTCTTGACCGCCACCAGCAACGCGGCTGCGATCAGCCAGCCGAACATCCCCGCGATGACTCCTTCAAGCAGGAAGGGTAGCTGAACGTAGAAGTTGGACGCGCCAACCAGCCGCATGATGCTGGTCTCCCGGCGGCGGTTGAACGCGGACAGCCGGATGGTGTTGGCCACCAGCAGGATGGCCGCGATGACCAGGATGATGGCGGTGATGATGACCGCGTCCCGCGCGCCGTTCAGCAGCTTGTAGAAGTTGGACAGGATCGACTGCACGTTGACGATGTTGTCCACGCCCGGGCGGCCCTGCACGGTGCCCGCCACCACGTTGTAGTCGGCCTGCGCGTTGGCCAGCTTGACCTGGAAGGAGTCCGGGATCTCGTTCTCGGTGACCAGGCTGGCGAACGACTTGTCCTGGGCGAAGTCCTGCTTGAACCGGGCGAACGCCTGGGCCTGCGACTCGTAGTAGACGTGCTGCACGCCGTGCGAGCGCAGCGAGAGCAGGTCGTTGTAGATCTGCGTCCGCTCGGCCACGGTGGCCGGCCCGTTCTGCTTGCACTGCGGGCTCACGCTGGTCGCGGTGCACAGGTAGATCGACAGCTGGACCCGGCCCTGCCAGTAGGTCCGGGTGTTGTCCACCTGCTTGACGAACAAGAACCCGGTGCCGAGCAGCGACAGGCTGATCGCCACCACGACGACCAGCGCAACCGTCATGGTGAGGTTGCGCCGGAGGCCGGTCCAGACCTCCTGAAACAGGAACTGTCCACGCATGGTTGCTTGAATCCCTCGGTATCCGGTACCGCCCAGACCCCCGTCAGCCGCCCTTGACGGCGTCAACGGCCGCTGAGCTGGTCAGTACGCCTGGCCGTACACGCCGCGTGACTGGTCGCGCACGATCTTGCCGTACTCCAGCTCGATGACCCGCTTGCGCATCGAGTCCACGATCGCCGCGTCGTGCGTCGCCATGACGACCGTAGTCCCTGTCCGGTTGATCCGGTCGAGAACCTTCATAATCCCGATGGACGTGGCCGGGTCGATGTTCCCCGTCGGCTCGTCGGCCAGCAGGATCATCGGCCGGTTCACGAACGCCCGGGCCATCGCCACCCGCTGCTGCTCACCACCGGACAGCTCATGCGGCATCCGGTCGTGCTTGCCTTCCAGGCCGACCAGGTCCACCACTTCCGGCACCACCTTGCGGATGAACCGGCGTGGCTTGCCGATCACCTGCAGCGCGAAGGCCACGTTCTGGTAGACGCTCTTGTTCGGCAGCAGCCGGAAGTCCTGGAACACACAGCCGATCCGGCGGCGCAGGTAGGGCACCTTCCAGTTGGTCAGCCGGGCGAGGTCCTTGCCGGCCACGTGGATCCTGCCCTCGGTCGGCTTCTCTTCCTTCAGGACGAGCCGCAGGAACGTCAACTTGCCCGCGCCGGACGAGCCGACCAGGAAGACGAACTCACCCTTTTCGACGTCGATCGTGACGTTCTCCAGAGCCGGGCGGCTCTGGTTCGGGTACGCCTTAGTGACGTTATCGAAGTGGATCACGGGCCCATCACTCGCTCGACGGAAATGCGGACCAGGCGGCCGGATGCGGCTGCCAGACGGCCGTCCGGGCGCTGGAGAACTGTCCGGTTTGGCCACGGGCTAGTCTAGGGGGGAATGCGGCTCGCGGCGGCCAACACTACAGAACTGGCCCGGGCGGGCGCGGACCGGAGGGACCCAGGTGAGTTGTGAACACTTGATCTGCGCGCAGTGCGCGGGGCCTGTGGTCGAGGCCCGCTGCCCGGCCTGCCAGGCCGCACGGGCCCAGGTGCACCATCACTCCCACCTGAGCAAGCCACTCATCCTGGCCATCCTGCTCGTGCTGCTGCTGCTCGCGCTCTCGCTGCCGCTCGCGCACTAAGCAGTCGGGTTCTTGCGCAGCCACCTGATCTCGGCCTCGATGAAGTCATCGATCTCGCCGTCCATCACCGCCGCCGTGTTCCCGGTTTCCAAGCCGGTGCGCAGGTCCTTGACGTTCTGGTACGGGTGCAGCACGTAATTTCGGATCTGCGTCCCCCAGCTGCCGGATGAGTCGCCGCGCAGCTCAGCCATCTTGGCCGCCTGCTCGGCCCGCTTGCGCTCCAGCAGCTTGGCCTGCAGCACCGCCATCGCGGTCGCCTTGTTCTGGATCTGGCTGCGCTCGTTCTGGCAGGACACCACGATCCCGGTGGGCAGGTGGGTCAGCCGCACCGCGGAGTCGGTGGTGTTCACGCCCTGGCCACCCGGGCCGCTGGAGCGGTACACGTCCACCCGGATCTCGTCTTCCGGGATGTCGATGTGATCGGCCTGCTCCACCACCGGGATCACGTCCACCCCGGCGAACGAGGTCTGCCGGCGGCCCTGGTTGTCGTACTTGGAGATGCGTACCATCCGGTGCGTGCCGTGCTCGCCGCGCAGCGTCCCGTAGGCGTATGGCGCCTTGATCGCGAACGTGGTGGACTTGATGCCCGCCTCTTCCGCGTAGGACGTGTCGTAGATCTCGCTCGGGTACCCGTGCCGCTCCGCCCAGCGCAGGTAGATGCGCCGCAGCCCTTCGGCCCAGTCGGCCGCGTCGGCCCCGCCCGCCTGGGCGTTGATCGTGATCAGCGCCTCCCGGGCGTCGTATTCGCCGGCCAGCAGCGTGCGTACTTCGAGTTGGTCGATCTCCTTGCGCAGCGCGGCCAGGTCACGGGTGGCCTCTTCGCGGGTTGGTTCGTCGTGCTCCTGGTCCGCCAGTTCGAACATCACCCGGGTGTCGTCGAGGCGGCGCCGCAGGCTGTCCAGCCGGCTGAGTTCCCCCTCCAGGTAAGAGAGCCGGCGCGTGACCGCCTGGGCTTTCTCCGGGGCGTCCCAGAGCCCGGGGTCGGCGGCGCGGGCGCGCAGATTGTCTGCTTCATGCCGCATGGCCTCGGGGTCGAGAACGGACTCCACACTGGTAAGCGTCGACGACAGTTCCGAGAGTTCATTTGCGGGATCGGTACCTGCCATGCGGGAAAGCCTACGCGAGCGCAGGCATTCGAAAGGACGATCGCCCGCCAACTCACCCAGGATGTTCGGGAAGCGAACTGGCCGTCACGAGTGTCCGGATTGCCCGGACCGCCACCGACAGCATGGCCACGGTGAACCGGTCGCTCTCCCAGATCTCGGTCAGCGTCTGCGCGGCCCGGCTGACCGCCGTCTCGTTCCGCTCCACCCAGACGCCCAGCCGCTCCTCCGGGTGGCCCGGGCCGGTCACTTCGAGCACGTTCTGGGTGATCGCCGCGTGCGCCGCGTACAGGTCGTCGCGCAGCGCGGCCCGGGCCATCGTGTTCCACCGGTCGTCCCGGGGCAGCGCGGTGATCCGGTCCCGCAGCCGGGCGATCTGCAGCCGGTCGGCCAGGTCGAAGTAGACCTCGGCGGTCTCCTCCACGCTCCGGCCCACCGTCGCGGCGATCTCGACCAGGTCGAACGCGGAGTAGGCGGGCACCATCCCGGCCACCCACTCGGCCAGCGCCTGGGGCACGCCGCGGGCGGTGAACGAGTCGAGCCGATCGCCGAACTCGGACCGGTCCCGGCCGGTGAGCAGCTTGGGCAGCCCGGACGTGACGGTGAGCACCCCGCCGGAGAAGAAGTCGATCGTCTCCGCGATGTCGAACGGCGGCCGCCGGTTGGCCAGCAGCCACCGGGTGCCCCGCTCGGTCAGCTTGTGCCCCTCCAGCAGCATGTCCAGCTGGGTGGGCACGTCCACCTGGCCGTCCAGCGCCTCGACCTGGGCCCAGAACCCGGCCATGTCGAACACCTGCCGGGCGACCAGGTACGCCGCGGTCAGGTCAGGCACCGACGCCCCGGTCTCCTCGTTCATCCGGAACAGGAACGTGGTCCCGGACCGGTCCACCATGTCGTTGACCACCGCGGTGGTGATGATCTCCCGGCGCAGCGGGTGCGCGTCCATCTGCCCGGCGAACTTCTCCCGCAGCGGTGCCGGGAAGTAGCCGGTGAGCACCGACCGCAGGTACGGGTCGTCGGGCAGCGCCGAGGCCAGCATTTCCTGCTCCGCCCCGATCTTCACCTGAGCCAGCAGCACGGCAAACTCGGGTGTGGTCAGCCCCAGTCCCGCGGACCGGCGTTCGGCAACTTCCTTGTCTCCCGGCAGCACCTCCAGGCGCCGGCTGATCCGCCCGTCCCGGGCCATCTTCCGGATCATCCGGCTGTGCACGTGCAGCATTTCCGGGGCCTGCGCCCGGGACGAGGCCAGCGCCCGGTTCTGGTGGTAGTTGTCGTGCAGCACCAGCTGGCCGACCTCGTCGGTCATCTCCTGCAGCAGCCGGTTGCGCTGGTCCGAGGTGAGCTCGCCGCGGCTCACGCTCTCGGCCAGCAGGATCTTGATGTTCACCTCGTGGTCGGAGGTGTCCACCCCGGCCGAGTTGTCGATGAAGTCGGTGTTGATCAGGCCGCCGGCCAGCGCGTACTCGATCCGGCCGGCCTGGGTCACGCCCAGGTTGCCGCCCTCGGCGATGACCTTGGCCCGGACCGCGGTGGCGTCGATGCGGACCGCGTCGTTGGCCCGGTCCCCGGCGTCAGCGTCCGACTGGGTGCTGGCCTTGATATACGTGCCGACGCCGCCATTCCACAGCAGGTCCACCGGCGCGGCCAGGATGGCCGAGATCAGCTGGTCCGGGGACAGCGCGCGGACGTCCTCGGCCAGGCCGAGCGCCTGGCGGGCCGCTCGGACACCGGGACCGACTTAGCGCTGCGCGGCCATATCCCGCCGCCGGCCGAGATCAGCGCCGGATTGTAGTCGGCCCAGGACGACCGGGGCAGCGCGAACAGCCGCTCCCGTTCCGCGAAGCTTGCCTCGGGGTCCGGCACCGGATCCAGGAACACGTGCCGGTGATCGAACGCGCCGATCAGCTTGATGTGCCGGGACAGCAGCATCCCGTTGCCGAACACGTCGCCGGACATGTCGCCCACGCCGGCCACGGTGAAGTCGGTGGTCTGGGTGTCCACGCCGAACGTGGCGAAGTGGAACTTGACCGACTCCCAGGCGCCACGGGCGGTGATGCCCATCTTCTTGTGGTCGTAGCCCTCGGACCCGCCGGACGCGAACGCGTCGCCCAGCCAGAACCCGTAGCTGATGGCGATCTCGTTGGCCGTGTCGGAGAACGTGGCGGTGCCCTTGTCCGCCGCGACCACCAGGTACGGGTCGTCGGTGTCGTACCGGACCACACCGGGTGGCGGCACCACCTGGCCGCCCTGCAGGTTGTCGGTCACCTCCAGCATGGCGCTGATGAACGTGCGGTAGCAGGCCAGCACCTCGGCCTGGTGCGCCTCGCGGTCGGCGGCGTCCGGCAGCCGCTTGCAGACGAAACCGCCCTTGGCCCCGGACGGCACGATGACCGAGTTCTTCACCTCCTGGGCCTTGGCCAGGCCGAGGATCTCGGTGCGGAAGTCCTCGCTGCGGTCCGACCAGCGCAGCCCGCCCCGGGCTACCGCGGCGAACCGCAGGTGCACCGCTTCCAGCCGCGGCGAGTAGACGAACAGCTCGAACTGCGGCCGCGGCGCGGGCAGGTCGGGCACCTGGGCCGCGTTCAGCTTCACGACCAGGTACGGCGTCGTGGCCGCGTCGGCCCTGGGGGTAGCGAAGTAGTTGGTCCGCAGCGTGGCCAGGATCAGCGCCAGGTAAGCGCGCAGCACCCGGTCGTGGTCGAGCACCGCGACGTCGTCCAGTTCGCCGCGGATCTCCTCGGTGATGGCCTCGCTGCGCTCGGCCTGGCCCGCCTGCCGGGCCGGGTCGAACCGGGACTCGAACAGCCGGACCAGCAGCCGGGTCACCGTGGTGTTGGAGCGCAGCACCCGCACGATGTAGTCCTGGCTGAACCGGGTGCCCGCCTGGCGCAGGTACTTGGCGTAGGCGCGCAGCATCATGATCTGCCGCCAGCTCTGATGCGCGTCCAGGACCAGCGCGTTGAACCCGTCGTCCTCGATCTGGCCGCGCCACAGCGCGGCCAGCGCGTCCTCGAACAGGCCCTTGACCGCGCTCGGCGCGGGCACCGCCGCCGGGTCCGACGACCCGGCGCGGCGCAGCCCGAAGTCGTAGACCCAGAACGGCGTGGCCAGGCCCGGGCCCTTGAACTCGTACGGGTGCTCGTCGACCACCTCGACGCCCATGTGCTGCAGCCGCGGCAGCACGTCGGTCAGCGTGATCGGGGATCCGGTCCGGTAGATGGTCAGCCGCCAGACCAGCGGGCGGCCGGGCGGGGCGTCCTCCACCGGCACCCCGCCGGAGAACCCCTCGGCCTCCCACAGCTCGAACGCGACCCGCTCGCCGGACTCCAGCATCCGGACGATCTGGGTCAGGTCGTCCAGCGCGTAGACCGCGGGCACGTCGGCCTTGTACGTCTCCGGGATGGCCGACGAGCAGATGCCGAGCAGCGCCTTGGCCTCCGCCTCGCCCAGCCGCTCGTGCGCGGCGGCGGCCAGGTCCTCGTCCCAGGACCGGACCGCGGCGGCCAGTTTGGCTTCCAGCTCGGCCGTGTTCACCTCGGGCAGCCGGGTGCCGGGCTCGGCCCGCACCACGACGTGCAGCCGGGCCAGCGCCGAGTCGCCGACGGTCGCGCTGTACTCCACCGCCACCCCGCCGAAGGCCTGCCGGAGCACCTCCTGCGCGCGCAGCCGCACCGCCGTGGTGTACCGGTCCCGGGGCAGGTAGACCAGGCAGGACATGTACCGGCCGTACCGGTCCCGGCGGAGGAACAGCCGGGTCTGCCGCCGTTCGCGCAGCGCCAGCACGCCAAGCGCGATCGGCACCAGCTCCTGCGGGGTGATCTGGAACAGCTCCTCGCGCGGGTAGCCCTCCAGGATCTCGGTCAGGTCCTGCCCGTCGTGGCTGTCCGCGGCCACCCCGGCCGCGTCCAGCACGCTGGCCAGCTTGCGCCGGAGCACCGGGATGCGGGTGATGCTCTCGTGGTAGGCGGCGTGCGTGAACAGCCCGAGGAACCGGTACTCGCCGTTGATCTGCCCGGCCTCGTCCACCCGCTTGACCGCGATGTAGTCCAGGTAGGACGGCCGGTGCACGGTGGACCGGGAGTTCGCCTTGGTGATGATGAGCCGGATCGGCTCCTTGGCCCGGGCGCGTACCTCCGGCGGCAGCGCGCCGAACGACTTGGACCCCTCCCGGTCGTGCCGCAGGATGCCGAGACCGGTGCCCGGCACGGCCCGCAGCGACATCTCCGCCGGGTCGTCGACCAGGTCGTACTCCCGGTAGCCGAGGAACGTGAAGTGGTTGTCGGCCAGCCAGTGCAGCAGCGCGATGGTCTCGGCCGGCGCGCTGGCCCCCTCGGCGAACAGCCGGTCGGCCAGCCAGGTGGCCTTGGCCTGCATCCGCGGATAGTCCTCGACCGAGACCCGGACGTCGTGCAGCACCCGGTGCAGGTCTCTTTCCAGCCCGGTCAGCGGCACGTCGCAGGCCCGGACGTCGACCTCGATGTGCGTCCAGGACTCGGCCTGCTCGTCGTGCCCGCTCCGGCTGGCGTCCAGCGGGCCGACCACCTCGCGCAGCGCCCCGGCCACGTCCCGGCGGACCAGCAGCTGCGGGTGCACGACGCGGTAGCTGGTCACGCCGTGCCGGGTCAGCTCCATGGTCACCGAGTTGACCAGGAACGGCATGTCGTCGGTGATGATGTCGATCACCGTGCTGGCCGGGTCGAACGCGGCCATCGAGCCGCCCGGGCCGATCCGGACCAGAGCCCGGCCCTGCGGCCGGTCGGCGGCCTGCAGGGCCTGGGCCATGGCCACCGCGGCCACCGGGCCGGCCCCGGCGGCGGCCAGGTCCTCGTCCGGGACGTGCCGGTAGTAGGCGCGCAGGTAGGCCAGCAGGTCGCCGACGCTTACCTCGCCCGCCTCGGCCGGCCCGGCCGCCTTGGCCAGTTCGGCCGCCTCGGCCAGCAGCGCATCCCGGTTATCCGACATAGGTTGTCACGCTCCAAGTGGTCACAGCATGTCCCGCAGTTCCCACAGCAGGGGGTAGTAATGAATCGGCACCCGGGACCGCAGGTACGGCGCCCCGGTCAACCCGCCGGTGCCGGATTTGGTGCCGATCTGCCGCTCCACCATGGCCACGTGCCGGGCCCGCCACAGCCCGGCCAGCTCATCGTGGGTGAGCAGATCCTCGGCCAGCTGCCAGAGGTCGTCGTACTGGGCCCGGTCCCGGGCCACGGTGGCCAGCGAGTCCAGCAGCTCCGCGTCCGACCCGGCGGGCAGCCCGCGGGCGGCCAGCAGGGTCAGGTACGCGTCCCAGACGCTCGGCTCGGCCAGCCGGCGGCGCAGCCGGCCGCGTTCCGCCTCGGTCTCCCCGCGGAACCGGGCCAGGTACCGCTCATCCTTGAGCCCGGACAGGAACTCCAGCTCGCGGAACTGCACCGACTGGAACCCGCTGGCCGGGGAGAGCACCGCGCGGAACTCCAGGAAGTCCTGCGGGGTCATCGTCTCCAGGATGTCCACCTGGGCGATCAGCAGCCGGCTCACCGCGTGCACCCGGCGCAGCAGGTGCCGGGCCCGCCAGGTCTGGCCGGCCGTCATCGCGTCCCGGACCGCCTCCAGCTCGTGCAGCAGCTGCTTGAACCACAGCTCATAGACCTGGTGCACGGTGATGAACAGCAGCTCGTCGTGAGCGGGCGGGTCGGCTTGCGGCACCTGCTGGGCGAGCAGCTCGGGCAGCCGCAGGTAGCTGCCATAGGTCAGCCGCCCGCCTTCCTCGCCGAAGTTGCGCGGGCTCGGCGAAGCCAGCCGCATTGAGGAGGCTGAACTGGATCCGCCCGCACCACGCCGTTGTGGTGTTGTCACCCGATAACGCCCCTCGTGCCCCTTCCTACGCGCGCCATTCAAGTCAAACCTGCACCGACCGCTCGGGCAGGCCCTCCGGGCCTGCACTCGCTAGTCGGTCTTGAATGGCGCGACTAGCCACCCTTCTTGCCGCGCTGCACCTCGTCCCGACTGTACGCGGGGTCAGCCTGGCTCGCGAACAGAGCCAGCACCTCCGGGTTGGCCAGCGCGTCCGGGTCGGCCGCCTGGGCCACCGGGGTGCCGAGCAGGATCTTGCGCACCGGGACCTCGAGCTTCTTGCCGGACAGCGTCCGCGGCACCGCGGGCACCTGATGGATCTCGTCCGGCACGTGCCGCGGCGACAGCTCGCCGCGCAGCGCGCCGCGGATCCGCCCGGTCAGCTCGTCGTCCAGCGTGCCGCCCTCGGCCAGCACCACGTACAGCACCAGCCGCCCCGGGCGGCCCAGCTGCCCGGTATCCACCACCAGGCTGTCGGTGATCTCCGGCAGCCGCTCCACGACCCGGTAGAACTCGCTGGTGCCCATCCGCACGCCGCCCCGGTTCAGCGTGGCGTCCGAGCGCCCGTAGATCACGCAGCCGCCGTCCGGCAGCACGGTGATCCAGTCCCCGTGCCGCCACACCCCGGGATAGGCGGCGAAGTAGCTGGCGTGGTAGCGCTCGGCGCCGGGATCGTTCCAGAAGCCGACCGGCATCGACGGCATCGGCGCGGTGATGACCAGCTCACCGACCTCGCCTACGACCGGCTGGCCGGACTCGTCGAACGCCTCGACCCGGGCGCCCAGGCAGCGGCCGGCGATGATGCCGGCCCGCACCGGGAGCAGCGGCGACGGCCCGACGAACCCGGTGCACAGGTCGGTGCCGCCCGAGAACGAGCCGAGCAGCAGGTCCGCGCCGACCTCGCGGTAGACCCAGTCGAACCCCTCCGGCGGCAGCGGCGACCCGGTGGAGCCGATGCCGCGCAGCGCGGACAGGTCCAGCTCACGGCCCGGCGACAGCGCGGCCTTGGCGCAGGCCAGCAGGTACGGCGCGCCGGTGCCGAAGTAGGTCACCCCGGTCCGGGCGGCCAGCCGCCATAGCGCGTCGGTGCCCGGGTACGTCGCGCTGCCGTCGTACAGCACCACGGTCGCGCCGACCAGCAGCCCGCCGGCCAGGTAGTTCCACATCATCCAGCCGGTGGTGGTGTACCAGAAGAATACCGAGCCCGGCCCCAGGTCCTGGTGCAGCGACAGCGCCTTGAGGTGCTCCAGCACGACCCCGCCGTGCCCGTGCATGATCGCCTTGGGCAGCCCGGTGGTGCCGGACGAGTACAGCACCCATAGCGGATGGCCGAACGGGACCTCATCGAATTCCAGGCTGCCGCCGGCCGCGCCGGGCAGCCCGGCCCAGTCCAGCAGGCGGGCCCCGGCGGCCTGCGCTGCCGCGGTCACCGGCGGCCCCTCCGGCCGCCCGCCCACCATGATCACCGCGCCCAGGCCGGGCAGCCCGGCGACGATCTCGGCCAGGGCATCTTCCCGGCCGAACGCCCGTCCGTTGTAGCGGTAGCCAGCCACCGCGACGAGTACTTTCGGGGTGATCTGGGCGAACCGGTCGATCACGCTGTGCGCGCCGAAGTCTGGCGAGCAGGAGGACCAGATCGCGCCGAGGCTGGCCGTGGCCAGCAGGGCGATCAGCGACTCGGGCACGGTCGGCAGGTAGCCGGCCACCCGGTCGCCCCGGGTCACGCCGAGTTCGCGCAGCGCGGCCTGGACCCGGGCCACCTCGGCGGCCAGCTCCCCATAGGTCATGCTGCGCGGTTCGCCGTCCTCGGCGGCGGCGATGACGGCCACCCGGCCGGGATCGGTCTCGGCCATGCGCAGCGCGTTCCGCGCGTAGTTCAGCGTGGCGCCGGAGAACCACTCGGCGTCCGGCAGGCGGCCGGTCAGCGCCGGCCCGTGGCCGCGCTCGCCGAGCACGCCGAAGTAGTCCCAGATCGAGTCCCAGAACGCGGCAGGCTCGGCCACCGACCAGTCCCACAGCTCGGCGTAGCTGCCGGTGGGCACGCCCCGCTGCCCGGCCAGCCAGCGCTGGTACCGGGTGATCTGGGCTTGCTCGATGACCTCCGGGCCTGGTTCCCAGAGCACCGTGCCGTACCCGGCGCCGAGCAGCGCGGTGACGTCCTCGTCTCGTGGCATAGGCCCCAGCATCGGGGGTCAGCCCAGGTCGCGCAATGTGCCCGCGCGCAGCGGACCAGGTGATCTATCCCACTGGTCTATCGCAGCCATCTATCCCACTGATCTATCCCACTGGCGCGCCAGCCAGGAAGGCCAGCACGCCGAGCCCGGCCGCGCCGACGATGCCGGTGACCACGCCGCGGCGCAGCCCGATCAGCCACAGCGCGGCCAGGGCCAGCAGGCCGGCCTGCCACAGATGGCCGAGGGCCAGGCCGAGCGGGATGGCCGCGCCGGCGATGGCGCCGATGGCGGCCGGCCCGGCCCCGGTCAGGAACGCCTGCACCCGGCCGTTAGCCCGGAGCCGGTCGAAGTAGCGGCCGCCGGCCAGCACGAACGCGAACGACGGGGTGAACGCGACCGCCGAGGCGAGCAGCCCGCCGCCCAGGCCGTGTGCGGCGTAGCCGACCACCGCCACGGTCTGCACCACCGGTCCCGGGGTGACCTGGCCCAGCGCGACCGCGTCGAGGAACTGCGCGGCGGTCATCCAGTGGTAGGTGTGCACCGCGTCGTGCTGCATCAGCGGGATGATCACGAAGCCGCCGCCGTAGGACAGCGCGCCGACCTTGAACGCCACCCAGGCCACCGCGAGCAGCCCGCCGGTGGCCGGCACCGCCGCCAGCGGGAGCAGCAGCGCCGGCCGCCCCAGGCGGCCCGGCCGGTCTGGCCGGTCCGGGCGGTCCCGGGCTGAGGTCAGCGCGACCTCAGCCAGCCCGCACGCGGCCAGCACCAGGACCAGCCACGGCCCCACGGTGGCCGCCGCCACCCCACCGGCCAGTGCATAACCGATCCATCTGAATTTCCGGGGGGTCAACCCCCCGCTCTGCTCCCCCGGGAGACAATCCCCGGAACCCCCGGCCCCCGCTCGCCGCTCCGCGCCGGACGCCAGCAACCCACTGTCGGCTCCGACCAACCTCCGCCAACTGGCCGGGGCCAGGCCGATCGCGGCGGCCACCGCCACCGCGGGCACGGCCGCACCGGCCCCGTCCGCCGCGCCGCGGATCCAGCCCGGCGGGTGCTTGGCCAGGAACAAGGTGGACAGGCTGAGGATGATGATCAGGCCGGGCACGATGAAGCACAGCCCGCCGATCAGCGCCCCGGCGAGGCCGCGCAGCCGCCAGGCGCAGAAGATGGCCAGCTGGGTGGAGGCCGGGCCGGGCATCAGGTTGCAGGCGGCGATGCCGTCCTCGAACTCGCTGGCCGGCAGCCAGCCCCGGTCCTCGACACAGAGCTGGCGGAGCAGCGCGATGTGCGCGGGCGGCCCGCCGAAGCCGATGCAGCCGATCCGGCCCCATTCCCGGGCAATGGTGCGCAGCGGGACGGCGGGCGTCGCCGCACGCTGCGCAGGGACACCATCCGGCGCCCCGTCCCCAGACACGGGGTCAACCTACGCCCCTCAGGTTAACCAGCGGCGGCCAGGGTGAGCCGGTCCACCGCGGCCACCACGGCGGCCGTGTCGGTCAGGTCAGCGAAGACCGCGTCGGCACCGGCCGCGCGCAGCTCGCTGACCGTGGACCGGCCGCTGGCCACGGCCAGGCAGCGGGCCCCGCCGGTCCGGGCCGCTTCGACGTCCAGCGTCGAGTCGGCGATGTACACGGTGGCGTCCTCGCCGAACGGCACGCCGTATTTCTCGGCCGCCCTGGACCGCGTCATCAGCAGCTGCGCGCCCTTCGGGTACACCTGCGAGCCGTACCCGCCCACCTCGGTGTCGAAGAACCGGTCCAGGCCGAACGCGCGCAGCTTCACTACCGCGTTGGGCCGGAGGGAGCCGGTCAGCACGGACTGCACTACGCCGTGCAGGCTGGCCACTTCGGCCACCGCCTCGGCCGCGCCGGGCAGCAGCCGGCCCCGCTCGGTGAGCTGATCCCGGCGGGCGGCGAACGCGCCGGCCAGCTCGTGGCTGAACCGGGCGAGCAGTTCCTCACTGGCTGGGCCGGGCGCGACCGTGACACCATTCAGGGCCAGCGCGTCGAAAAAGATCCCCGACTCCAGCCGGCCGGGCAGCTGCGGCAGCTGGACCAGCGGCCGCCCGGTGACCGTGCGGAACGCTTCGACATACGCGTCCCGGGTGACCCGTCCGACGTCCAGCAGGGTCAGGTCGATATTCCACAGAACCAGGCGATGAATGGAAGCCTCCGGGGGCGGTCTTGGCGCGGGGCCCCGGCCAGCGTAGCGCGAAGGGAGCAGCCAGGTCCGGCTAAGAACCGGGTGACGAGTCACCGCGCGAAGGACGTGACCATTGACCGTGACCGCTGGAATCGCGGGCCCACCGGGGGCCGATGCCAGGGTGATCGAGAAATCCTGGGCCGACCCGGAGCAGTTCGCCGCCATTTTCGATCGGTACTTCGGCCAGATCCACCGCTACCTGGCCCGCCGGGTCGGCAGCAAATTGGCCGACGATCTCGCGGCCGACGTATTCGTCGCCGCCTTCGCCCAGCGCACCCGCTACGACCTGGACCAGGCATGCGCACGTCCGTGGCTGTACGGGATCGCCACCAACCTGGTCGGCACGCAGCGTCGCCGGGAGCAGCGTTACTACCACGCGCTGGCCCGCAGCGCGGCGCGCCAGGCGGTGCCACCCGCAGACGCCGGTGACCAGGTTGCCGACCGGGTCAGCGCGGCCGCGGCCGGGCCAGCCCTGGCCGCCGCGCTGGCCACGCTGCCCCCGGGCGACCGGGACGTGCTGCTGCTGGTCGCGCTGGCCGGGTTGAGCTACCCGGAGGTGGCCGCGGCGCTCGGCATCCCATACGGCACGGTGTGCTCCCGGCTCAGCCGGGCCCGGCGGCACGTCCGGGGCGCACTCGGTGACATCAACCCGATGCAGGTGAAGGAGCCCACCGATGGATGAGCTGACTCTGGTCCGCGAACTGCTGCCGGACGCGGCGCCACCCACCGGGCCGGTCGTCGCGGCCGCCCGGGACCGCCTCGACGCGCAGGTGCGTGGCCGCCGGCGGCCACGGGGCTCGCACCGCCACCGGGCGCTGCTGGGCGGCGGCGTGCTGGCTGCGGCGGCCGCTGCCGCGCTTGTAGCGGTGACGATGCTGCCCAGCGGCCAGCCCAGCCGGCCGGGCGCATGGGATAGCACCCGGGCTGCCCCGCAGCCTGACCGCGTCCGGCGCCCGCCAGTACCTGCTGGCCATGGCGGGCACGGCCGGCCAGGCCAAGGTCACCGGCCGGTACTGGTGCTCGGTGGTCCGTCAGGGCAGCAGGGAGATGGTCGTCGCGGGCAATAAGGAAATCTCCGTGCCCTGGCTGGACGGCGGGGGACGGAACCCCAGCGCGGTCCGACCGGCCGGATACCAGTACTCGGTCATCGAGCGCAGCCAGTCCGAAGACTGCCTGGAGGCCCCGCATGGCAGCTGGCCGGGCGGCACCGTGGGCGGCTACTACCAGCCGCTAGGCGCCCAGTTCCCGACCGCGGCGGACCGGGCCGGCTGGCGGCAGGCCGGCTCCCCCACCCGGGTCGGCGCCTGGTACGCCAACCACCCCGACTCGTTCCAGCCCGGCCCGCGGGTGTGGACCGGCCAGAAGACCGGCTGGAGCGACTACGCGACGCTGTCCGCCGACCCGGCCAAGCTGAAGGCGCAGCTCTCGGCCGGGCTGCCCGGCCCGGCCAGCCCTGAGATCAAGATGGACGAGCGCACCACCGGCTGGTCCTACCCGGTGATCCGGAACGACATGCTGTTCTACGCGGCGGTCGGGGTGATGGGCGACCCGGTCCGGCCCGCGGTCCGGGCCGCCGCCTACCGGGTGCTGGCCAGCGTGCCGGGCGTCCAGGTCAAGCCGGGTATCCGGGACATCACCGGGCAGGTCGGAACCGCGGTGTGGCTCAGCCACCCGGGTGACCGCGCGGTGGACTACGAGCTGATCGACCCGGCCAACGGCTATCTGCTCGGCGACGAGAACATCGCCGTGACGCCGTTGCTCGGCCTGCCGCCCGGCGCGGTGCTCACTTACAACGAGCGCGTCAGCAGCGGCTGGACCAACCGGGCGCCGCACCAGCCCACCCGCTGACGGGGGATAGCGTGGGCGGCCTCAGCCCATGTATGGGTAGCGGTAGTCGGTGGGCGGGGCGAACAGCTCCTTGATGGCCCGCGCGTTCACCCAGCGGGTCAGGTTCCAGATCGAGCCCGCCTTGTCGTTGGTGCCGCTGGCCCGGGCCCCGCCGAACGGCTGGCGGCCGACCACCGCGCCGGTCGGCTTGTCGTTGATGTAGAAATTGCCTGCCGAGTACCGCAGCGCTTCGGCCGCGGCGGCGATCGCGGCCCGGTCCTGGGCGATGATCGAGCCGGTCAGCGCGTACCGGGCGGCGTTGGCCGCCTGGGCCACCACCTCGGCATACTGGCTGTCGCCGAACACGTGCACGGCCAGGATCGGGCCGAAGTACTCGGTGCGGAACACCTCGTCCGTTGGGTCGGAGCACTCCAGCACGGTCGGCTGGACGAAATAGCCCTGCGACCCGTCCGCGGTCCCGCCGGCCAGCACCCGGATCGACGGTCTGCTCGGCGCGCTGGCCAGTACGTTAGACAGCTTGTGGAAGGCGCGGGCGTCGATCACCGCGCCGAGGAACAGGGACAGGTCGGCCGACACGTCGCCCATGGTCAGCGAGTCCACCTGGGCCAGGAACGAGTCCTCCATCCGGCTCCACACCGACTGGGGCACGTACGCGCGAGAGGCGGCCGAGCACTTCTGGCCCTGGTACTCGAACGCGCCGCGGAGCAGCGCCACGGACAGCACGTCCGGGTCGGCCGACGGGTGCGCGATGACGAAGTCCTTGCCGCCGGTCTCGCCGACCAGCCGGGGGTAGCCGCGGTAGCCCGCGATGTTCTCGCCCACGGTTCGCCACAGGTGCTGGAACGTCCCGGTCGAGCCGGTGAAGTGGATGCCGGCCAGGTCCGGGTGCGGCACCGCGACCCGGGATACCGCCTGGCCGTCCCCGGTGACCAGGTTGATCACGCCGGGCGGCAGCCCGGCCGCTTCCAGCAGCCGCATCGTGTAGTGCGCGGACAGCTGCTGGGTGGGCGATGGCTTCCACAGCACCACGTTGCCGAGCAGCGCGGGCGCGGTGGGCAGGTTGGCCGCGATCGAGGTGAAATTGAACGGGGTGATGGCCAGCACGAAGCCTTCCAGCGGCCGGTACTCCATCCGGTCCCACTCGCCCGGGGCGGAGGACGGCTGCTCGGCCAGCAGCCGCCGGGCGAAGTGCACGTTGTACCGCCAGAAGTCGATCAGCTCGCAGGCGGCGTCGATCTCGGCCTGGAACACCGACTTGGACTGGCCGAGGATGGTGGCCGCGTTGATGGTGGCCCGCCACGGGCCGGCCAGCAGGTCGGCCGCCTTCAGGAAGATCGCGGCCCGGTCGTCGAAGGACATCGCCCGCCAGGCCGGGGCGGCCTCGGCGGCCGCCTTGATGGCGGCGGCCACGTCTACGTCGTCGGCGTTGGCCAGGTGCCCGAGCACGTGCGCGTGGTTGTGCGGCTGGACCACCGCGATCCGCTCGCCGCCGCCCATCCGCTGCTGCCCGCCCACGGTCATGGTCAGCTCGGCCGGGCTGGCGGCCAGCTCCTTGATCTTGGCTTCGACCACGGCGCGTTCCGCGCTGCCCGGTGAGTACGGCCGGACCGGTTCGTTGCTGGGCTGCGGAACGGTGCTGACGGCATCCATGAGGGTCTCCCCGGATTAAGGTCTCATTCTGGCGGTGTGCCCATCGTGCCACGCCGCAGGCCCAGCGCGGCCAGCGCGCCCGCGGCGGAAGCCGCGGCCAGCACCAGCACGCAGTCATGGAAGGCCGCGATCGGCAGCCCGGTGATGCTGACCCGCTGGGCGTAATACGTCGCCAGCAACGCGATCCCGAACGAACCGGACAGGCGTTCGGTAATGCTGAACAGGGTGTTGGCGTCCGGCAGCTTATCCCCGGGCAGATCCCCGACCAGCTCCATGACCAGGGGCTGGACGGTCAGCCCGAGCGCCACGCCGCGCCCGCAGAAGAGCGCGGCGCTGGCCCAGACGGGAGTGGTGGGGCCGAGCAGCAGCATGCTCAGGGTGGCCACCGCGAGCAGGGCCAGCCCGCCCACGACGCTGCCCACGATGATCGCCGGGCGGGCCCGGCCGCGCTCGATCAGCACGCTGCCCAGCCAGCTGGCCAGGCCCATGACCACGCCTTGCGGCAGCAGCGCCAGCCCGGCGAGGGCGGCCGTGCGGTGCTGGATGTCCTGCAGGTAGACCGGGGCCAGGAACAGCACGGAGAACAGCACCACGCTGGCCACACAGGCCAGGGCCAGGGTGAGCGCGCGGCGCGGCGCGGCGAGCACGCTCAGGTTGACCGCCGGGGTGGCGCCGTGGGCGCGGCCCGGCCGGCCCCGGTACCAGAGCAGGTAGCCGCCGATCAGGGCCAGCCCGCCCAGCCAGGCCGGGGCCGACGCGGCGGACAGCCAGCCGTGGCTGGGGCCCTGGCTGGCGCCGTAGGTGGCCAGGCCCAGGCCCGCGCTGAGCAGGACCAGGCCGGGCAGGTCGAGCCGGGCCGCCGGGTCACCGCCTGGCCCGCCGCCGGCCCGGCGGTACAGCCGCAGGCCGGCCAGTGCGGCCAGCCCGATCGGCAGGTTGATCAGGAACACCGACCGCCAGCCGAACGCCCCGATCAGCAGGCCGCCGAGGGCCGGCCCGAGGGCCGGGGCGGCGAACAGCATGATGCCCGCGCTGGGCGGCATGGTCCGGGCCGCGCCGTCCCTGCCCAGCAGCAGGCCCATGGCCAGCGGCACCATCGGCGCGCCGAGCAGGCCTTGCACCACCCGGGCGGCGATGAGCAGGCCCACGCTGGGCACCATGGCGCAGGCGGCCGAGGCGAGCACGAAGCCGGCCAGCGCGGCCTGGTAGGCGGGCACGGTGCCGAACCGCCGGGCCAGCCACGGGCTGGCGGCCAGCCCGCAGGCCAGGCCGAGCAGGTAACCGCTGAGCGCCCAGGCCGCGGTGGCCAGCGTGGTGTGCAGGTCGGTGACGATGACCGGCACGGCCACGTTGACCACCGAGGAGTCGATCATCGAGAGCATCGGGCCGGCCAGCAGGACCACCTGGAGCACGCTCTGCGGGACGGCGGCCGGCCGGTGCCGGTGGCGGCCCGGGTGGCGGTCAGGGTGCGCCCCCGGCCGCCGCGGCCAGGCCGTCCAGCCAGCGCAGCTCGTGCCGCGCGGTATCCCGGCTGAAGTCCATGACCCGCAGCCCCCACGGCTCGGCCTGCGCGTCGGGCCGCAGCGAGTCCAGGTGGTCGATCCGGCCCTGGACGACGTCCCGGCGTACCCCGATGATCCGCAGCCGGTCCTCGGGCGGCAGGTCGGCGAAGAACGAGACGCGCATCTGGAACTCGTTCTCGTCGGTGAGCAGTGCCGGGTCGGCGTCGCGGATCATCGCCTGGTACAGGTCATGGCCAGTGTCGGTGAGGCGGTAAACGTTGCGCGGCGGGCGGCCTGGGTCGGCCTCGGCGGCCACCCGCTCGATCGCGCCCTGCTCCTCGAACCGGCGCAGCGCCGGGTAGAGCACGTTGTTGTTGATCGACCGGCCGCCCAGGATCCGCTCGACCTGCTTCTTGATCTCATACCCGTGCCGGGGCTGGTCGCGGAGCACCCGGAGCGTCAGTATGTCAAAGTACACGGAGTTAGCCTAACCTAGGTTAGGCTAACCTAGC
>CAWHSW010000018.1:0-3423 GCA_963832095.1 uncultured Actinomycetes bacterium | reverse complement strand
GTTAGGTTGTTGCTGTTATCACCCGGGGCCGCACCGGGAGTTAGCAGTACCGGGAGTTAGCAGTACCGGGGGTTAGCGGTACCGGGGTTAGACGGTGCCGCAGGCGTTGTCGGCGGTGTCGGTGTCTTTGTTCAGGGCGAGCAGCACCTGACGTGGCACGATCCGCCCGGCCTGGATGTCGCTGAGCATGGTCTGCAAGCCGCTGGACAGCGCGGTCAGCGACCGCGCGGCGACCGGGTTCTGGCTGTCCCGCGCGGCCCGGCCGGTCTGCCGCACGGCGGCCGTCAGGTCGCGGGCCAGCACGGCGCGGTCGGCCCCGTTGTTGACGTCGGCGACCACCCGGTTGTACGAGGTCAGCGCGTTGTCCTTGTACGCCTCGCAGCCCGGGTCGGCCGCCCGGATCAGGTGCGGCAGCAGGTAGCCGGCCGCACCAGCCCAGGCCAGGGTGAGCGCGATGGCCAGCCAGCAGCGCACCCGCCCGCCGCCGGGCTGCCCAGCCTGGCTGGCCTGGCTGGCCTGGCTGGCCTGCCTGGCCCGGCGCAGGCCGAGCACGCCCAGCACCAGCCCGGCCGGGATGGTGATCAGGGTCCCGCCCAGGATGCCGCAGCCGAGCGCGGCGGTGGCCAGCCAGTTGTGCCGGCCGGCCACCTGGGCCGACGCAGGCGCGCCCTCCTCGGGCTGCGGCGGGGATGCCGCCTGCTCGGTGGATGAGGACAACGGCTCACCGGCTCTGGTGTTCGGGGCAGGCCAAAACGCTCGCAATCAGAAATAACGGAGCGTAATGAGCCTAGATTCGGAGCCTGGGCGATGTCCAGCGCCCAGCGGCGGCCGGGCTGGAAGCTGAAGCTAGAGACCAGCCGCCTTGCGCAGGTTCTCCGCGCGGTCGGTCCGCTCCCAGGAGAAGTCCGGCTCCTCCCGGCCGAAGTGGCCGTAGCTCGCGGTCTGCGCGTAGATCGGGCGGAGCAGGTCCAGATCCCGGATGATGGCGGCCGGGCGGAGGTCGAAGACCTCGAGCACCGCGTCCTGGATCCGCTCGATCGGCAGTTGCTCGGTGCCGAAGCACTCCACGAACAGGCCGACCGGCTTGGCCTTGCCGATGGCGTAGGCCACCTGCGTCTCACAGCGCTCAGCCAGGCCCGCCGCGACCACGTTCTTGGCCACCCAGCGCATCGCGTAGGCGGCGCTGCGGTCCACCTTGGACGGGTCCTTGCCGGAGAACGCGCCGCCGCCGTGCCGGGCCATCCCGCCGTACGTGTCGATGATGATCTTCCGGCCGGTCAGCCCGGCGTCACCCATCGGGCCGCCGATCTCGAACCGCCCGGTCGGGTTCACCAGCAGCCGGTAGTTGCTGGTGTCGATGTCCAGCGGCTGGACCACCGGAAGCACGACGAGGTCACGGACATCGGGGGCGAGCAGCTCCTTGAGGTCGATGTCCGGGGCGTGCTGGGCGGACACCACGACCGTGTCCAGCCGCACCGCCTTGTCCCCGGCGTACTCGATCGTCACCTGAGTCTTGCCGTCCGGGCGCAGGTACGGGACCTCACCGCTGCGCCGCACCTCGGACAGGCGGCGGGCCAGCTTGTGCGCCAGCATGATGGGCAGCGGCATCAGCTCCGGGGTTTCCCGGCACGCGTAGCCGAACATCAGGCCCTGGTCACCGGCGCCTTGCATGTCGAGCTCGGAGGAACCCTCACCCTCCCGGTGCTCGAACGCCTGCAGCACGCCCTGGGCGATGTCCGGTGACTGGGAGCCGATCGACACGGACACCCCGCAGGAGGCTCCGTCGTAGCCCTTGGTCGAGGAGTCGTAGCCGATCTCCAGGATCTTCTCCCGGATGATCCCGGGGATGTCCACGTAGGTCTCGGTGCTCACCTCCCCGGCGACGTGCACCTGACCCGTGGTGATCAGGGTCTCCACAGCCACATGGCTGCGCGGGTCATCCTTGATGATCGAGTCCAGGATGGCGTCACTGATCTGATCTGCCATCTTGTCCGGATGACCCTCTGTCACGGACTCAGAGGTAAATAGACGTCGGGCCACCTGAAACTCCCCGTCCTGGTGTACGGCTGAAACCTCGCCGCCGAAGTCTAGCCGGGCTGGTTTACAACCGTGGAATTAACTCCCCAGCGGCGCGAGCGGTCATCCTATCCCGGCTGCCAGGCGTCCTCTTTACAGGACCGGAGGAAGCATGCCGCGCAGCACCGCACGTAACTTAGCCAGATCCGCCACCCTGGCCGCGGCGAGCTGCCTGCTCGCTGGAACCGCCAGCCTGCCGGCGGTGCCCGCCGCGGCCACGGCGGTAGCGCGGCCGGCCGCGGCCAATTCCGGCACCAGCGACGAGCTGCACGCGGTGACCTGCACCTCGGCCAGCAACTGCTGGGCGGTCGGGGACTTGGTCTACCCGTTCAGCAACCCGAGCGAGGCACTGCACTGGGGCGGGTCCGGCTGGGCCTTCGTGCCCACCCCGAACCCCGCCCCGTACGCCGGCGGCCACGACAGCCTGGATGGGGTGACCTGCGTGTCCGCCACCGACTGCTGGACCGTGGGTGAGTACGGCACGTTCAGCGGCCAGCACCGGACCCTGGCCGCGCACTGGGACGGCTCCACCTGGTCCCAGGTCAGCACGCCTGACCCGGGCGCGCGCACCGGGGCGTGGACGCTGGCCGCGGTGAGCTGCACTGCCGCGGACAATTGCTGGGCGGTCGGGCACCACACCCGCCCGAACGGGGACAACGTGAACATGGCTCTGCACTGGACCGGCACCCGCTGGTCCTCGGTCGCCACCCCGGAACCGGACCAGGCCAAGGGCGGCTACATCAGGCAGCTCAACTGGGTTCGCTGCGTGTCGAAGGCTGACTGCTGGGCGGTGGGGTCCTGGGCCAGCGCGCCGCCCAAGCAGGTGGGCGGGACAGAGGCCTTCCACTGGAACGGGTCGGCATGGTCCAGCGTCAGCACGCCCAAGCTGGGCGGGGGGAACGGCGTCGCGTGCACGGCCGCGGCCAACTGCTGGGCGGTGGCCGGCAACGACGCCATGCACTGGACCGGAACCCGCTGGTCGCCGGTATCCACCCCGCAGTCAGCCAGCAAGCAGAACGCGCTGCTGGGCGTCAGCTGTGCCGGGGCCACCGAATGCTGGGCGGTGGGGATCCTGCATGTCTACGGGGCGGCCGGGGCGGCCGAGCTGACCGACGTGCTGCGCTGGAACGGGACGAAGTGGGCCCGGGTGACCAGCCCTGACCCCGGGGGCACCGCGGAGAACGCCCCGGACAACGCCATCAACGAACTCGACGGGGTGGCCTGCGGCAGTCCCACCAGCTGCTGGGCGGTCGGCAGCTACTGGGACTACAAGGTGGGCATGCGGTACAGCATCACGCTGCACTGGGACGGGACCAGCTGGTCCAACGGCTGAGCGGCCGCAGGACC
>CAWHSW010000017.1:0-286818 GCA_963832095.1 uncultured Actinomycetes bacterium | reverse complement strand
CCGCCGCTGCACACCGGCTGTTTCCGGCGGCTCGGCCAGGAAGGCATCCAGCCGGATCAGGCGGACCGTGGCGTCGCCGTCATCGAGCGCGCGCTGCGCGTGGACGGCCCGCTCACCCGGGCCCAGCTCGGCGATCGGCTCGGCGCGGCCGGGCTGCGCACCGCCGGACAGGCGCTGGTGTACCTGCTGTTCCTGGCCGGGCTGCGCGGCGTCTCGGTGCGCGGCCCGGTGGCTGGGCCGGAGCAGGCCTACGTGCTGGCCCGGGACTGGCTGGGCCCGCCGCCTGCCCTGGACCGGGACGCCGCGCTGGGCTGGCTGGCCCGCCGCTACCTGGCGGGCCACGGACCGGCGATGGACCGGGACCTGGCCAAGTGGTCCGGGCTGCCGCTGGGTGATGTGCGCCGTGGGCTGGCCAGCATCGCGGCCGAGCTGGCTGAGCGAGCTGGCGGCCTGGTCAGCCTGGTCCCGGTCCGCAGCAGTGGGCCGGCTGATCTGCCGCCCGCGCGGCTGCTCGGTGCGTTCGACCCGGTGCTGCACGGCTGGCAGTCCCGCGCCCCGGTGCTCGGCCAGCACGAGCGGGCCATTGTGCAGGGCGGCATGTTCCGCGCGTTCGCCATGGTGCACGGCCGGGCCGTCGGCACCTGGGGCCTGCCCGGTGGGCGGGTCGTGCTGACCGAGCTGGCCGACCTGACCGCCACGGACCGCGCCGGGCTGGCCGCCGACGCGGCTGACGTGACCCGCTTCCTGGGCCTGCGCTAGACGATTGATTCCACCAGATCGAGGGCTGTGCTCGTGGCGGGCCAGCGGTTGCGGGTCAGCCGCCGCTGGTATCGATGAGGGCGCCGAGGCCGTCGAGGACGCGCTGCAGGCCGAAGGTGTAGGCGTGGTCGGGGTCATAGGCCGCCCCGTGAGCGGCGCCTGCGGCGGCGCCGACGCGGGCGGCCGTGGGGTACTTCGCCTCGTCGAAGACCCGGGCGAGCAGGGGGGCGTTGGCGGCCCACCATTGCTCCTCGCTCATGGCGCTGTCCTGCCGGGCGGCGGCCGCTTCGGCGGCCGACCGCGCGGCGGCCTGGACGAAGCCGAGCAGGAAGGTGAGGGCCGCGTCCATCTCGACGTCGTCGAGCCCGAGGCCCTCGAACGCCTGAAGTTCGTGCTCGTACTTGGCCATGAGTCCGGGGCCGAGCGGGGGCCGGCTGGTGGCGACCTCGGCGATCCAGGGGTGCCGGGTGAACAGGTCGCGGTTCTCGTGGGCGACGGCAGCCAGGCGCTCGCGCCACGGCATGCCGGACAGGTCGCCGCGCGGCATCTGGCGGTAGACCGTGTCGAGCATCAGGTCGAGTAGTTCGGCCTTCCCGGGCACGTAGGTGTACAGCGACATCGGCACCACGCCGAGAGCGTGAGCGACCGCGCGCATCGTGACTGAGCCCAGGCCGTCGCTGTCCGCGAGGGTGATCGCGGCCGCGACGACCCGTTCGGCACTCAGGCCCTGGCGCGGTCCGCGCCGCGAATCCGCAGGACCGGGCTCGCGCCAGAGCAGTTGCAGCGTGCGGGCCGGGTCGCCGCCGCTGCTGTGTTCGGTCGGCATCGAAACATTCTCCTCGTGCTTACGTTGTACGCAGTACACTGTACAGGATACAGTGTTTATTGCTGTCCCGATCGCCCGGGCGGCGGACCACCTGCCGTCCCGGCCACAAGCCAGGACACGGGCGTGCGCCACGAGTGCGCCGCCCGGCCATCCCGCACCGTACATGGAGGCACGTTGTGAACGAGCGGACCACCAGGCGCTGGCCCAGCCGCAAGCACATCCGGCGGCCCAGGACCCGGCGAGGCTGGCTGATCACCATCGCGGCCGGCGGCGCGATCCTCGCCCTCAAGCTCGCCCTGGGCCTTGGCGTTCTCGCCCTGATCGTGCACCTGCTGACGCATTGACCACACCCGGGCGACCGCTCACACAGGCCTGGCGGCGGGATGTTCTCACCCGGCGACGCCCGAGTGGGAACCCCTTATGGCCACTAACGGCCTGGAATCAATCAGCTAGCCTCACCAGCTAACCCCGGAAAATGCTTGCCGCCGGATACACGTCTCCGTATACTCGTCTACGGATATACGCGAACGGGGATTCAATGGAAGGACGATGCGCATGTCAGGCAAGCGGCGCACAGTGTCCAGCCTGCTGGCGCTGGCTGTCCTGGCCCAGCTGGCCGAGGGCCCGATGCACCCGTACGAGATAGCCGCCACGCTGCGCTCCCGGGGCAAGGAACACAGCATCAAGCTGAACTACGGCTCGCTCTACACCGTGGTGGACAACCTGGCCAAACACGGCCTGATCGAGGCGGTCGAAGCGCGCCGCGAGGGCCGCCGCCCAGAACGCACCGTGTACCGGCTCACCGAGGCAGGCCAGGCCGAACTGGACGACTGGATGACCGAACTGCTGAGCGCGCCGGTCAAGGAGTACCCGCAGTTCGAAGCAGCCCTGTCGCTGCTCCCCGCGCTCGGTCCTGATGAGGTGCTGGACAGCCTGCGCCAGCGGGTGTCGATCTTGGAGAAGGCCATCGACGATGAGCGGGCCCAGCTCACCGGCCTGCGCACGGTGCTGCCCCGGCTGGTGCTGCTGGAGACCGAGTACGGCCTGCGGATGCGGGAGGCCGAGCTGGACTGGGTGCGCGGCCTGGTCAGCGAGCTGGAAGACGGCTCGCTGCCCGGGCTGGCCGAATGGCGGAACTGGCACCGCACCGGCGACATGCCGACCTCGCTGGCCGAGTTGTCCGCCACGGCGGTGGCCGACGTGATGTCCGGCGGCAACGGCCGCCCCGGGGAGCGGGCGGCCAAGCTCAGCGACCGGGCGGCCAGCGGGCCGGGAGAGGAGCCGCCGGACTGAGCCCAGGCGCAGACCGGCCCCCGGCCAGGTGCGGGAACACCGGACCAGGGGCCGCCCACGAACCGATCCCGCGGGAACGAGATCCGATCGGGTTGTAGCAGCTCAAGGATACTCGTCGAGTTCCGCGCGGACCGGTTCAGCCGAACCGATCCAGCATGGAGGAACCCCAGATGAGTATTCAGGCGCAGGCGGCCGGCAGCACCCGGCCCGCGCAGGCGGCGGCGCTCGCCATCGAGGCCGCCGACCTCGTCAAGACCTACCCCAAGGGCATCCGGGCCCTGGACGGGCTGAGCTTCTCGGTCGCCGCGGGCACCGTGTTCGGCCTGCTCGGGCCGAACGGGGCGGGCAAGTCCACCACCGTCAAGATCCTTACCACGCTGGCCCAGGCCGACTCGGGCCACGTGGCCGTCGCCGGGCTCGACGTGCGGACGCAGCCAGCGCAGGTGCGCCGGTTCATCGGCGTGGTCGCGCAGCAGTCCGGCAGCGACCCGGTCGCCACCGGCCGGGAGAACCTGCTGCTGACCGGCCGGATCCAGGGCCTGCGCGGCCGCACCCTGAACCAGCGGGCCGACGAGCTGCTCAGCCGGTTCGCACTGGCCGACGCGGCCGGGCGGCAGGTGCGCACCTACTCCGGCGGCATGCGGCGCCGGCTCGACGTGGCCCTGGGCCTGATCCACCGGCCGGAGGTGCTCTTCCTGGACGAGCCCACGGCCGGCCTGGACCCGGAGTCGCGCTCCGCGATGTGGGACGAGATCGCCCGGCTGTCCGCCAGCGAGGGACTCACCATCCTGCTCACCACGCACTACCTGGAAGAAGCCGACCGGCTGGCCAGCCGGCTGGCCATCGTGGACCGGGGCCGGATCGTCGCGGCGGGCACCCCGGATGAGCTCAAGGGGCGGCTGCACGGCGACATCGTGCAGGTCGAACTGGCCGCGCCCGGTGTCCCCGGCCAGGTGCACACGGCGCTGGCCCGGGTGCCCGGCGTCCGGGAGGCCACCGTGACCGGCCGCACGGTGAGCGCCCGCGCGGAGGACGGCGCGACCGCCGTGCCCGCGCTGCTCGCCGCGCTGAACCAGGCCGGCCTGGCGGTGCACGGCGTGACCGCCGCCCGCCCGTCGCTCGATGACGTGTACCTGCGCTTCACCGGGCGCCGCTTCACCGACGCCGACCAGCCCGCCCACGACGCCAGCCTGACCGGAGGATCACGATGACCGCCATCGCCGCGCACACCACCTGGATGACCCAGCGGCAGCTCAAAGCGATGCTGCGGCAGCCCGCCTACCTGGTCATCCTGGCCGTCCAGCCGGCCATCTGGCTGTTCCTGTTCGGCTCGCTGTTCCGCAAGGTGGCCGAGCTGCCCGGCTTCGGCGCCCCGTCCTACCTGGACTACCTGGTGCCCGGAGTGGTGGTGATGAGCGCCTTGTCGTCCAGCATGTGGAGCGGCATGGGCGTGCTGGAGGAGATCGACCGCGGCATCATGGACCGCTTCCTGGTGCTGCCGCTGCGCCGCTCGGCCATCATCAACGCCTCGGTCGCCATGCAGGCCATCACCACCGTGCTGCAATCGCTGATCATCGTGCTGCTCGGCCTGGCCGCGGGCGCGCACTACCCGGGCGGCGTCCTCGGCCTGGTCGTGCTGCTGGCCGCGTCGGTGCTGGTCGCGATGGTGTTCAGCGCGCTGTCCAACACGATCGGGATGCTGGCCCGGGAACGGGAGACCATCATCGGGCTCAGCGTGTTCCTGCTGCTCCCGCTGACGTTCCTGTCCAGCGCGTTCATGGCCCCAGACCTGATGCCGCACTGGATGCGGATCCTGGCCGACTGCAACCCGGTCAACTGGGCGCTGGAAGCGGGCCGGGCCGCGATGAGCGCCAGCCCGGACTGGGGCCGGGTGCTGGCCCAGGGCGGCGGCCTGCTGGCCCTGGCCCTGGCGGTCACCGCCCTGTCCGTGCTGACCTTCCGCGCCTACCAGAAGTCCGTCTAGCCGCGCACACCGCGCTGCAGTTGATCACGAATGGACCAGGCGCGCCCCTGGTGCTGCGGCATGATGGAGCCATGCCACCCAGGCAGGACTGGCGCGAGATGATGCGGCAGCACGCCGAACTGCTGGAACGCCGCACCGGCCAGGGCGTCCCCGAGTGGCGGGCCAGGATCACCCAGCAAGCCCTGAAAGACGAACCCGCCCTGCGCAGCTGGCTGACAAGCCAGGGCGTGGAGGGCTACCCGCAGCAACTCCTGGTCTTCGAGACGTTCGGCTACCCGGACTTCCTCACCGCCACTGCCGACGACCTCATCGACGCCCAGTACGCCGACCGCCCCGCCCTCCGCCCCATCCTGGACCGGCTGATCGAGGTGGCCGAGGCCCTGGACGGGCCAGGCCAGATAACCGTGCAGGCCCGGAAGGGCTTCGTCACCCTGCAGACCAGGCGCCGCAAGTTCGCGGTCATCAGGCCGGCCACCAATACCCGCGTCGACCTGGGCCTGCGCACCGAGCTGCCACTGGCGAGCAGCACCCGGTTCCAGCCAGCCGACCCGGGCCGCAGCAACGACATGCGCACCAAAGTGGCCCTCAGCACGCCCCAGGAGATAGACGCCGAAATAACCGCGGCGCTACGCCAGGCCTACGCCGAGAATCAGTAACCGGTCAGCGACCGCACCGCCGCCAGCACCCCGGAACAGCCGGAATGACCTGTTCCGCTCCCCCGGCTAGGCGTCGCGACGGGTCAGCGCCCAGGCCCCGCCCGCGAGCGCGGCCAGCGCATACCCGCACAGCAGGGCGAAGGTCACCCCGGGCGGCAGCGCATGCGCCACCGGCTTGACCGTGGTCAGCGAGTTGGCCGCCATCGGGTGCGGCAGGAAGTTCTGCGCCGTGGTCTGCATGGACGGGCTGATGAACACCAGCGGCAGTACGAACAGCACGCCGACCAGGGCGCAGATGGCGCCGGCCGTGTGCCGGATGGACGCCCCGATGCCCAGGCCGATGAGCGCGATCAGCGCCGGGTAGGCGCCGGCCATCAGCACCGCGCGCAGCACGCCGGGCTGGCCGAGCGTGGCGTGCGGGGCTGGGGCCTGCAGCGTGGCCTGGCCGGCCAGGAACGCCGCGAAGGCGGAGATCTCCCCGGCCGCCAGCGTGACCGCGCCGAGCACCGCTGCCTTCGCGGCCAGCACCAGCGGTCGCCTGGGCACCGCGGCGAAAGTGGCGCGGATCAGCCCGGAGGAGAACTCGGCCGTGATCGTCAGCACCCCGAGGGTGCCGAGCAGCAACTGGCCGAGCACCAGCCCGATGAAGCAGTCGTGGGTCGGGTCGAACGAGGCACGTTCGGTGGCGGGCAGTTGGGCGTAGCCCTCATGGCTCAGCACCAGCATGGCCAGCCCGATCATGCTGGCCGCGAACAGCGTCACGATGTACCAGGTGGAGCGGACCGTGCGGAGTTTGCGCCATTCCATCTGGGCGACGGTGCGGAAGCCGTAGCCGCCGCGGGCCGGGCTGGCGGTGCGGTGGCTGAGCGGCGCGGCGGTCATCACAGCTCCCCTGAGTAGTCGGTGACCCCATCGGTCAGCTGGAAGAACGCTGCTTCCAGCGAGCCGCCGCGGGCGGACAGCCGGTCAACCGTGGTCTGCGCCAGCAGCCGGCCCCGGCCGATCACGATGAGCGCGTCCGCGGTATGCGCGATCTCGCTGATCAGATGGCTAGAGACCAGCACGGTCCGGCCCTGGGCGGCGAGGCTGCGCAGCAGGTTGCGGATCCACCGGATGCCCTCGGGGTCCAGGCCGTTGACCGGCTCGTCGAGCAGCAGCACGCCCGGGTCACCGAGCAGGGCGGCGGCGATGCCCAGCCGCTGGGACATGCCGAGCGAGAACTTCCCCGCGCGGCGGTCCGCGGCCTGCTCGATGCCGGTCAGGGCGAGCACCTCCGCGACCCGGCGCCGGGCGATCGCGTTGCTGGCGGCCAGCGCGGTCAGGTGGGCGCGGGCGGTCCGGCCCGGATGGAACGCCTTGGCTTCCAGCAGCGCGCCGACCTCGCGGAGCGGCCAGCGCAGGTCGCCATACATCTTCCCGCCGATCCTGGCCTGTCCGGCGTCCGGCCGGTCCAGGCCCATGATCATGCGCATCGTGGTCGACTTGCCCGCGCCGTTCGGGCCGAGGAAACCGGTCACCGTACCGGGGCGGACATCGAAGCTCAGGTCGTCCACCGCGAGCGTGGACCGGTAGCGCTTGACCAGGCCGCGTGCCTCAATCATCGGAGTCTCCAGTGGTCATGCCGACCACTGTTCCGCGGCGGCGCCGCGGGGTCACCGGAGCGCACCGGACAGTTGGCGGTGTGGCAGGCCCCACCTCCGCGGGGTAGCGGGCACCCGGAGGGCGGCCGGGCGGGGCCGCCGTCAGGCTCTGAGGTAGGCGAGGACGGCCAGCACCCGGCGGTGCTGGGCGTCGTCGGGCGGCAGGCCGAGCTTGGCGAACACGTTGCCGATGTGCTTTTCCACCGCGCTGGCCGACAGCACCAGCCGCTGGGCGATGGCCGTGTTGGAATGGCCTTCGGCCATCAGGCCGAGCAGTTCCCGCTCCCGCGCGGTCAGCGCGCGCAGCGGGTCGTCCCGGCGCTGCCCGGCCAGCACCTGGGCAACCACCTGGGGGTCAAGCACGTCGCGCCGCGGCGACCCGGTCCAGCGCGTCCAGGAACTCCTCAACCCTGGCCACCCGGTCCTTGAGCAGGTAGCCGACCGCGCCGGAGCCGTCCGCGAGCAGGTCGGCGGCGTAGGACACCTCGACATACTGGCTGAGCACCAGCATGGCGGCGCCGGGCAGCTGCGCGCGGGCGGTGATGGCCGCGCGCAGGCCCTCGTCGGTGTAGGTCGGTGGCATCCGCACGTCCACGACCGACACGTCCGGGCGGTGGCGGAGCACCGCGTCCACCAGGGCAGGGCCGTCACCGACCACGGCTACCACCTGGTGGCCGTCCTCGGTGAGCAGGCGGACCAGGCCCTCGCGCAGCAGCACCGCGTCGTCAGCCACGACGATCCGCAGCGGGCCGCGGGCCGGGTGGCCCGGCGGTAGCCCGGACGCAGTTTCCTGCGGCGTCAGCGGCACGGCAGTTCCGCGCTGATCGTCGTCGGGCCGCCGGTGGGGCTGCTGACCCGCACCCGGCCGCCCGTCGCGCGCAGCCGGTCGTCCAGCCCCTGCAGCCCGTGTCCCTTGTCCAGCGCCGCGCCGCCCACCCCGTCGTCGGTCACCCAGACCTGCAGGGCCTCGTCATCGTGGCGCAGGCCAATGACGCACCGGTGGGCGTGGCTGTGCTTGGCCACGTTGGTCAGCGCCTCGGCGATCACGAAATACGCGGCCGTCTCGGCGGCCGCGTCCAGCCGCCCGTGCAGCCACCGGTCCAGCGGGCCGGTATCGAGCTCGACGGGTACGGTCGAGCGCGCGGCCAGCGCGGTGACCGCCTCCCGCAGGCCGCGGTCGACGAGCACCGGCGGGGCGATGCCACGCGACAGGGCCCGCAGCTCCTCCAGCGCCTCCTGGGTCTGCTCGATCGCGTCGGCGAGGGCCAGCCGGACGGCCTCCGGCCTGCTGTCGAAGTGGTGCTGGGCGCGGCCCAGTTCCATGGCCAGGCGGACCAGCCGCTGCTGCGGCCCATCGTGGATGTCGCGTTCGAGCCGGCGCAGCGCGGCCGCCTCAGCCGTCACCGCGGCGACGGTCTGCGCGCGGGCGGCGTCCCGTTCCCGCTCCAGCCCGCTGATCCGGCGGTACAGCGCGGACACGTCGGACAGCATCGCCTGCCCTAGCCCGGCCTGGACGGCGACGCAGGCCCGGGTCACCAGCGGCAGGGTGCACAGCAGGACCAGGCCGAGCGTGAGCGCGAAGGCGAGGTGCTGGTCCGGCGAGGTCAGCCCCAGGCTCAGCGCGATGTGCGACTGGGGGCTGCCGAGGTAGAAGGTGTTGGGCCGCAGTGACCCGGTCGTGGACTGGCTGCGCAGCGGGAACGTGATGGTGGCGACGCCGACGGACCACCACAGCGCGGTCAGCACCGAGGTGACCAGGACGACGGGGAGCACCAGCATCGCGTGCGCCACGTCAAGCCACAGCCCTGGGCCGGCCGCGGCGGCCGCCCCGTCCGGCCCCGGCCGCTGGCCCGGCCAGTCCGGTCGGCCCGTCCGGTCCGGGCGGCTGGCCGGGGCACGCACCTTGGCGATCCGCCACCGTTCCAGGCCGGCCGACCGCCGCACCAGCGCCCGCCCGCCGGCCAGACCTGGCGATCCGCCCGGGAGCAGGAGACCGGCCGCTCCGGCGCACAGGCCGCCGAGCACCAGCAGCAGGCCAGCCGCGGCGGTCACCGGCGCGGTGAGCAGGTACAGCGACTCGACGAGCGTGCGGCGTCCCACCCGGGCCAGGAACCTGGCACCCGGCCGCCACCGGTCGCCGAGCGCGGCGGGCAACGACTCGGCCATGGCCCCAGCCTAATCTCGGCCGGCCGTCCGGGCCGCCCGGTGGCTGTGCGTACATCCCTGCCAGGCAGGAAGGCGATCACCCAGGGCACGGCGAGGACCGCCATGACCCGGGCTCTCATGGACTCCCCTCCCTCTCCCTGGATGGCACCGGCTGCCGCACCACCTCGTCCGCGCCGCCCTCGCCGGGAACGCCACCCTCGCCGGGATCCGCGGCGGCCAGGTCGCGAGCGTGCAGCCGCTCGGCCAGGACCACCTTGAGCGCGGCCGCGACGGGGATGGCCATCAAGGCGCCGATCAGGCCCAGAACCGTGCCGCCGATCAGGCCGGCCAGCAGCACCGCGGCCGCGCTGAGGCTGACCGTGTGCCGCAGGATGCGCGGCGCGATGAGGTAGTTCTCGAGCTGCTGGTAGGCCACGAAGAAGATGGCCACGATCACCGTGGTCGGCCACAACTCGGTGGTGAGCAGCGTGGCCAGCAGGCAGGCCACCGCGCCGAGCGTCGCACCAATCATCGGGATCAGGTCACACAGTGCCACCACGAAGGCCAGCGGGACCGCGAACGGCACCCCGAGCGCTTCCAGCACAGTGAACGTCGCCACTCCGGCTGCCAGCGAGATCAGCAGGTTGCCGATCATGTATGCGCCGACCTTGTCCACCATCACGTCGGCGATCCGGCCGAACTGCTGACGGTGCGTGTGCGGGAACAGCCGCATGACCCCGTGCCGCAGGCGGGGCAGGTCGGCCATGAAGTAGATGGTGAGCACCACCACGGTCAGCGTGGAAAACAGCGCCCCGAACAGGCGGCGGGTGAACCCGAGCAGTCCGCTGCCGAGCTGGCCAGGCAGGTCGGCCAGAAAGTTCTGGACTCTGCTGGTCAGGTGGAACCGGTCGCTCAGCCCGCGGAACCGGGACGAGCGCTCCTGCAGGCTGGCGAGGTAACCAGGAAAGTCTTGGACCAGGGCCTCGAACTGGTGGACCATCGCCGGGATGACCGACACCAGGAACACCGCCACCAGCCCACCCGCGACGAGGAAGATCAGCAGCACGGCCAGCCCGCGGCGCATCCCCCGGCGGGTCAGCATGCGCACCGCCGGGTCCAGGCTGACCGCGATGAACAACGCGATGAGTACCCGGACCAGCACCGCCCGGGTGGTATAGACGGCGGTCGCCGCCGCGAGCACGGCGAGCGCGCCCAGGCTCACGTAGGCACCCCACCGGAACATCGTCAGCGGGCTGGCGCCGCCACGCCCAGGCTTGCCCATAGCTGCAAGCTGGCACCATCGCTTCGCAGCTCCTGAGCAGAACCGGTGGAGATGCTGTGGACCTCGTGCTGCCGCCGGCCCGGAGCGGCCGCGAGCGGGCTCGGCGACATCCACAGTTCCTCCATCGCCCGGACACCCCGGCTGCGCCCGCCCGGGTTATCCAGGTGACGGAGGGAGGTGCGCAGATCGGTTGCGCGACGGATGCGTGCGGTACTGATGACGGCGGTCGGCGGCCAGTCAGCAGGTCTACGAACTCAGCAGTTACATCCCGCCGGACGCACGCTAACAGGCCCGCTGTCCTGCGCCGGAAGAACTCCTCACCGGAGCCGCCTTGACAGGTTTGTTTGGAAAGTATACGAACTGAACCGAGATTCAGCGGAAGCATCCAGCGTTCGCGGCAGCGCCGCCGCAGGACAGGAGCTGCAGCCATGGGTCACGTCATCGGGCAGGTTTCAGCTCGCTGGGCCATGGTGGCCGTCTCGGCGTCAGCGCTGATCGGGCTGGCCTCGGGGGCACAAGCCGCCCCGCTTGCCCCCGCAGCACAGGCGGCGCCATTAACTCCCGCCGCGAGCTCATCGTCCAGCACCGGGGCCAGCGACGTATCTAACCTGGGTACGGCCGGCTGGATGGTGCAGAGCAGCGCAGTCGCCACGCAGACCGGCGCGCAGATCTCCACGCCGGGCTTCAGCACGAGTAACTGGCTCCCGGTCAGCAATGACGACGCGGGCGCGCCGGGCACCGAAATCGAAGCCCTGGCGCAGAACGGCCAGTGCCCCGGCGACACCGCCCTGCAGCCGGTGAACCAGAGCACCAGCGGCTCGAGCAGCGTGTTCTTCTCGAACAACATGCAGCTCTGCTACGGAACTCAGAGCAAGATCGGCCCGGACACGGTCAGCCGGTTCAGCGTGCCCTGGTGGTGGCGCACCGATTTCACCCCGAACCTGCAGGCCGGCCAGGTCGCCACGCTGATCGTCAACGGGGTTGTTGGCTCGGCCAACGTCTGGGTGAATGGCACCGAGGTGGCCACCTCGGCCACGGTCACCGGCGCCTACACGCGGTTCACGTTCAACATCACCAGCCTGGCCCGCCAGGGCACCAACTCACTGGCCATCGAGATCAACCCGAACGATCCGACCAGCATGTTCACCCTGGACAACGTGGACTGGACGCAGATCCCGCCGGACAACAACACCGGCCTCCAGTTCCCGGTTCAGCTCCAGGTGGACGGGGCGCTCGCGGTCGGCAACTCACACGTCAACCAGAGCGATGCCGCCGACCTGTCCAGCGCCAGCCTGACCGTCAAGACCGATGTCACCAACACCACAACCAGCGCCCAGACCGCGACGGTGACCGCGACCGTCACCCCGCCGAACAACGGCACCCCGATCACGGTCAGCCAGAACGTCACCGTGCCGGCCAGCAGCACCCAGACCGTTCAGTTCACGCCAGCCAGCTTCCCGAGCCTGACCATCACCAGCCCCCAGGTCTGGTGGCCGTACCAACTGGGCGCGCAGCCGCTGTACACGCTGGGCGTCGCCGTTGCGCAGGGCAGCACCCAGTACAACTCGACTAGCGAGACGTTCGGCATCAGGACAGTGACGTCGTACCTGACCGGGTCCAACGCGATCGAGCCCAGCGGTGCGCGCGCATTCAAGATCAATGGCGTGCCGATCGTGATCCGGGGCGGCGGCTTCGACCCGAACCTGTTCCTGCACTACTCGGCGGCCGACACGGCCGCGCAGATCGCGCTGATGAAGAACATGGGCGTCAACGCGATCCGGCTCGAGGGCCACATCATGCCGGCCGACTGGTTCGAGCAGATGGACCAGGCCGGCATCCTGGTCAACGGTGGATTCCAGTGTTGCGACGCGTGGCAGGTCAGCGGCAGCCTGACCACGGCGCAGCAGAGCATCCTGCAGAACTCAGCCCAGACCATCGGGACCAACTTGCGCAACCACCCGAGCGTGTTCAGCTTCCAGTGGAGCGACAACCAGCCGAGCAGCCAGCAGGAGTCCGTGTCGATCGCCGGATTCACCCAGGCGGACTTCTACCCGCAGACCCCGCTGATCGCCTCGGCCGAGTACAAGTCAGACCACGACACTCGGCGCCTCTGGCGAGAAGGAGGGCCCATACGACTGGGTGCCGCCTAACTACTGGTATGACACCACGCATCTCGGATCAGACACCACGGTGACCAACGCGGGCGGAGCCTGGGGCTACGACAGCGAGGAGAGCGCCGGCGACACCGTGCCTACCCTCGACTCGCTCAACCGGTTCATGTCAGCTAGCGACCTGTCGAACCTATGGCAGAGCACCAAGGCCAACCAGTACCACCTCAACTACGAGCCGCGTTGCAAGACCGGCTACTCCTTCGGCACCCTGTGCAATTTCGACACCGCGCTGAGCAGTCGGTACGGGACCTGGTCGAGCCTGGCCCAGTACGTCGAGGAAGCGCAGGCTCAGGACTACGAGAACACCCGGGCCCAGTTCGAGGCGTTCATTGATCACGCCAACGCCACCCCGCT
The DNA here is from genome assembly GCA_963832095.1 of uncultured Actinomycetes bacterium. Classification (GTDB taxonomy): domain Bacteria; phylum Actinomycetota; class Actinomycetes; order Streptosporangiales; family Streptosporangiaceae; genus RYN-230. The sequence goes on along the minus strand of CAWHSW010000017.1, from coordinate 273,708 downwards.
GCCGTCCACCGGAACCATCTACTGGCAGATGAACAAGGGCTGGCCGAGCCTGCTCTGGAACCTGTACAACTTCGACGGCGACCAGGCCGGCAGCTACTTCGGCGCCCAGGAAGCGAACCGCAGCCTGCACGCGCTGTACGCGCTGGACAACGGCACGGTCACGATGGACAACCTGAGCAACACGACCCAATCCGGGCTGAGCGTAGAAGCCAAGGTGTATAACCTGGCCGGCACCGTGCTGGACGACCAGACCGCGAGCAACATCACGCTGAACAGCCAGCAGGTGCTGACCAAGGTGCTGACCCCCAAGGTGCCCACCGGCACGCCGGCCCAGACCTACTTCGTGGAACTCCAGCTCAAGCAGAACGGCACCCTGACCGACCGCAACGTGTACTGGCTGTCCACCCAGCCCGACGTGGTCAACTGGTCGAAGACGCTGGGCCAGCCGCAGGGCACGCTGTCCCAGTACGCCAACCTGCAGGCGCTGCAGACGCTGCCGCAGTCGTCGGTCACGGCCACCGCCAGCACCACCAGCCAGGCTGGGCCGGACGGCGCGGACCGGGCCACCACCGTCACGATCACCAACACCTCGTCGTCCACCGTCGCATTCCTGCTCCGCGCGGATATCCGCCGCGGCACGGCCAGCGGCCAGGAACTGTCCGGGGACAACGAACTGCAGTCCTCGCTCTGGCAGGACAACGACATCACGCTGTTCCCGGGTGAGTCGCAGACGCTGACCGTCACCTGGAACTCCGCTGACCTGCAGGGCGCTTCGCCCGTGGGCAGCGTATCCGGCTGGAACGTTCCCAAGATCGACATAGCGGGCTGACGCAGCGCCCTGACCCCCAAGGGAGACGCAGATGACCCTTCGCCATCGCCTAGCCGCCGGCTTCGCCGTGACTGCCGCCCTATTCTGGTCGGCGGGCACCGGCCTGACCGGTGCAGCGGCCGCCACCTACACCCCGCTGCCCACGCACGTCTACGCCCCCTACTACGAGACCTATCTCGCGCCCAACACGCCGAGCATCGCCACCACCGCTCAGCAGTCCGGGGTCAAGTACTTCACGCTGGCCTTCCTCCAGTCCACCGGGAAGAACTCCTGCTCCCTGGACTGGAACGGCAACTCCGCCCAACCGCTCAGCTACTACACGTCCGACATCGCGGCGCTGCGCGCGGCGGGCGGCGACGTGATCCCGTCGTTTGGCGGGTACAGCGCCGACCAGGGCGGTACCGAGATCGCCGACTCGTGCACCAGTGTGAGCCAGATCGCCGCCGACTATGAGCAAGTGATCACGACGCTTGGCGTCACCCGGCTGGACATGGACGTGGAAGCCAAATCGCTGAACAACACCGCGGGCATCGCCCGGCGGAACCAGGCGATCGCGCTGACCGAGCAGTGGGCAGCGGCGAACGGCATCCCGCTGCAGATCCAGTACACGATCCCAGTGGAGCAGTACGGCCTGGACCCCAACGGCGAGGCAGTGCTGCAGAGCGCGGTGACCAACGGCGCCACGGTGACCTCGGTCAACATCATGGTGTTCGACTACTACATCGCGGGCGAGGGCACGGTGAACATGGGCCAGGCTGCCATTAACGCGGCGACCAACACGCACACCCAACTGGCCAGCATCTTCCCCAGCCTCAGCTCAGCCCAGCTGTGGAACATGGAAGCCATGACGCTGCTCCCGGGCATCGACGACTACCCGAAGAAGACTGAGGTCACTTCGCTCAGCGACGCGCAGTCCATGTTGAACTTCGCGCAGGCCAACAATATGAACCTGCTCTCGATCTGGGCCATCCAGCGGGACAACGGCGGCTGCCCGGGCACCCGGGACAGCAACACCTGCTCCGGCATCACCCAGAACACCTGGGACTTCAGCCACCTCCTCGAGCCATTCACCGGCTGACACCAGCAGCAGCCCGCCGCCAGCCACCCCGTCACGCGTTGTCGGCAGGGTCGTTGTCTCCCCAGGTGGTCCATACGATGCCGGCGCTGTCCGGGGCGGGCGGGTCTTCCATATCCACAGTTCCTCCATCACCTGGACACCCCGGCTGCGCGCGCCCGGGTTATCCAGGTGACGGAGGGAGGTGCGCGCTATGACAGGATCCCTGCTCGCACACATCATCATCCCAGTGGTGACCGTTCTCGCGCTGGCGGCGTGGCTCGCCATGGTGTTTTACGCCGACGCCCATCCGCACTGGAAGAAGCCGCCACGCTCCGCCCGCACCGCGCGTGGCGATCGCCCGCCAACTCGGTAGCCCGCCGGCATCAGCAGCCGGTCAGGCGACGTCATTTACACAGCTGATAGGGCAGTTCCCGCCCAAAGGGAGCCTCTCTTGGCGGTGTTACAGTGGAAGGGCTGGATCTCCTTGGAGGGCCAGCAGCGGGCCCGGGTGGACCGCCGGACGACGGAAGCCCGGGCTTTGCGCTTTCTGGGGCCAGGTGAGGATGAAGCGCTCGAGTCCGCCCTGGAACCGCCTCATTCCACCCTGGTCAAGCGACGCCGGTCGATGAGTACGCAGCTTCGCCCCTGAAACCGGGCGAGTCTGCCTGGAAGAAGCCAGCGGACCACCATGTGGATGTGAAACCTGCCGCGGAAGGGCTGCTGTTCGGCGCCGGCTTACTGGCCGGGATCGTGGGATCGGCGGGCGGGACCGCGTCGCTGATCTCCTACCCGGCGCTGCTGGCGGCCGGGCTGCCGCCGCTGGCCGCGAACATCACTAACGCGGTCGCGTTCGTGGCCGCCTGGCCTGGTTCGGCGCTGGGCTCCCGGCCCGAGCTGCGCGGGCAGGGACGCCAGTTGCTGCGCTGGGCCCCACTGGCCGTGGCGGGCAGCGCGGCCGGCGCCGCGCTGCTGCTCGTCACCCCGGAGAGCGTGTTCGACCGGGTGGTGCCGTTCCTGCTCGCCGCGGCGGCGATCATCCTGCTGGTGCAGCCGCAGATCTCCGCCTGGCTCGCTGGGCGCCATAGCCAGAGCGGTCGTTTTCTGCTGCCGGGCGGGCTGATCGCCGCGGCGGCTTACGACGGCTACTGGGGTGCCGGGGCAGGCGTCATGATCCTCGCCCTGCTCATGATCACCACTGGCCAGCCACTCCCCCGGTCCAACGCGCTCAAGAACATGCTGCTCGGCATCGCCGACGTGACCTGCTGCGCCTTGTTTATCGCGTTCTGGCCGATCGACTGGGCGGCCGCCGCCCCGCTGGCCGGCGGGTTCCTGATTGGCAGCGTGATCGGGCCGACCGTGGCCAGACGGATGCCCGGGCAAGTCCTCCGGGTCGTCGCCGCCCTCACCGGGCTGGGCCTGGCTGGCTATCTGTGGGCCGGGCAGCGGCTTTAAGTTCAGGACTCGTCAGCCCAGTTCGTCCAGACAACGCCGGCGCCGTCTGGGGCGGGTGGGTCGGCCATCATGCGGTCCAGCGCGCCGGTTTCGATCGCCTCTTTCAGCCAGACTTGTTCCAGTTCCAGGCGCCATCGTCGTGAGGGAACCGGTGCCCGAACCGGATGCCCGGGCAGAATCGGTACAAGAACAGCACGGCCACACACGGGTCCTCACCCCCGCCGGTGATCATCACTTCGATGTCGCTGATGTGGTCGATGTACGGCCGCGGCTGCGCCAGTGGCAGCTCATCTCCGGGCTGTGCGCCCTGCCGTACGGCATCGACGATGGCTGGGGCGAGGCCCGTCCAGCCGCCATGATCGAGGATCCGGCGGGCCTCGGCGTACCAGCGCTCGGTGAGCACGCCGTCCCCGACCGCCCGCCAGCCGCGCCGGAAGGAGGCTTCGATGCTGGCGCGCTGTTGCTCCAGCCCCGCGTCGCTGGATGGATCCGGGGTCATGGCAGGAGGGTAGCCGGGGCACCGGTCAGCCGCCCGTGCTGGAGACTGAAGGGCAACCAGTGCGGGCGAGATCGGGGGCGCGACGGATGCGTGCGGTACTGATGACGGCGGTCGGCGGCCCGGACGTGCTCAAGCTGGCCGAGGTGCCGGAACCGGAGATCACCGGCGAGCACGACGTCAAGGTGCGGCTGCACGCGGCTGGGATCAATCCCGTCGACTACAAGCTCCGCTCGGCTGGCATCATCCGCGGCACGCTGCCCGCCGTCCTCGGCTGGGATGGCGCCGGGGTGGTCGAGGACATCGGGACCGCGGTGACCCGGTTCCGGCCCGGCGACGCGGTGTATTTCTGCGACGGCGGCTTCGGGCCAGCACCAGGCACGTACCAGGAAGTCAAGGTCGTGGCCGAGCGATACCTGGCCCGCAAGCCGGACCGGATGTCGTTCGTGGACGCCGCCGCCGCGCCGCTGGTCACGATCACCGCCTGGGAGGCACAGCGGGAGCGGGCCCGGGTCACCGAAGGGCAGCAGGTGCTGGTCCAGGCGGGTGCGGGCGGTGTCGGCCACATGTCGGTGCAGATAGCCCGGCTGGCCGGGGCGCGGGTGGCCACCACGGTCACCCCTGGCGTGAAGACCGACCTGGCCCGCTCGCTCGGCGCGGAACTGTGCATCGACTACCGGCACGAGGACGTCGCCGCCAGGCTCCGGGACTGGACGGGCATGGACGGCGCCGACGTGGTGCACGACACGGTCGGCGGCAAGACGTTCACCGCGTGCTTCTCGCTGACCCGCCCGTATGGCGACCTGGTGTCCAACGTGGAAAGCCGGTGGGAGGACGAGGCCGTCACCGCCATGCAGCAGCGGAACCTCCGGGTCTCCTTCACCTGGATGCCGGCCCCGTCGGTGCTTGGCTGGCCGAAGCAGCGCGAGCGGCAGCGCCGCATCCTGGACCAGGCCGCCACCCACTTCGATGCTGGCGAGCTGCGCGTCGTGGTCGGCGCGACGTTCCCGCTGGCCGACGCGGCTGACGCGCACCGCGCGCTGGAAGCCGGCCAGGTGACCGGCAAAGCCGTGCTCACAATGTCGTAGCCCGGTGCCAGGATCAGGCCAAAGCAAAGGGGGCGGCATGACTGACGGACCCACGGATGGCCTGATCCCGAGCAGCGATCCGGCCGCGATCGAACTGGTGCTGGCCGTCCGCGGCGGCGACGTCGGCACGATCCGGCGGCTCATCGACGAGCACCCGGACCTGCCCAGGTGGCGGGTCGGCGACCGGAAGGGCAGCCGGACCCCGCTGCACATGGTGGCGGACTGGCCGGGCTACTTCCCGCGCGGCCCGGAGATCGCCCGGCTGCTCATCGACGCGGGCGCGGACCCGGACGGAGGCCCGCCCGGCTCCCGGAACCCGGACGACCGCGCGCCAGAGACCCCGCTGCACTGGGCGGCGAGCAGCGACGACGTGGCCGTGGCCGCCGCGCTGATCGACGGCGGGGCGGACATCGAAGCGCACAGCTCCGGGCCCATCGCCGGACCGCCGCTGGTCAACGCGGTGGCCTACGGCTGCTGGCAGGTGGCCCGGCTGCTGGCCGCCCGCGGCGCCCAGATCGGCGGCCTGTGGCAGGCAGCCGCGCTCGGCGACCAGGCCCGGGTGGATGAGTTCCTCAGCACCGATCCCGCGCCCAGCCAGGAGGACCTGGACGAGGCGTTCTGGCAGTCCTGCCACGGTGGCCAGCGGCGGATGGCCGAGTACCTGCTGGACCGGGGCGCGAACATCGACGCCACGCCCGATTACTCGGACAGCCTGCCGGTCCAGGTGGCTGGCCAGCCGGACACGATGCGCTCGGCGCTGGTCAGCTGGCTGAAAGAGCACGGCGCCCGCGAGGAGTGACGGCTACGGCGCCTCGGCCGCCCGCGCCTCGGCCGCGGCCGCCGCCAGCGCCGCGTAGTCGTAGGCGTCCTCGGGCCGGGCGCGGACCGCCCGGTCCACCCCGATGGCGTCGTCGCCGACGAGGATCCGCCAGTTCCCGGCGCGCACCCCGTCCAGGATGATCGTCGCCGCCGCGGCCGCGCTGAGCGGCGCGCTGTCCTTGAACTGGTTTTCCAGCTTGACCACGATTTCGCGCAGCTCCTCGAGGGACGCGCCCGCGCCCGCCAGGCCGAGCCGGGCCAGCGCGGGCCGCGCCTCCTCCAGTTCGGCCTCGCTCATCTGCTCCGGGCCGGCGTAGCCGAGGATGCGGCGGGTGTTCTTGATGATGTCCGTGCCCACGTGCCCGGGCACCACCACGGCCACCGTGACCTGGGGCGCGTTGGTCCGCAGGTCCTCGATGAGCGCCTCGGTGAAGCCTTTCACGGCGAACTTGGCTGTGCTGTATGCGGTGTTCGGCATGCCCGGGCCGAGCGTCGCCCAGAACCCGTTCACGCTGCTGGTGTTGACCAGGATCCCGTCGCCGCTCGCGATCAGCAGCGGCAGGAATGCGCGGGCACAGTAGTACGTGCCCCAGAAGTCGATGGCGAACGTCCGTTCCCAGTCCGCCCGCTTGTCGCAGACGAAACTGCCCGCGCCGCCGATGCCGGCGTTGCTGAACACCAGGTCGAGGTGATCGGTGTCATGCGCCGTGACCAGGTCGTCGCGGAACCGCAGCACCTGCGCCTCGTCGGCCACGTCGCAGACGTGGCTGGTGACCAGTACGCGCTCGTCGGCGGCCGCCCGGGCCAGCGCCGCGGTCTCCGCGACCGACTCCGCGTGGATATCGCACGCCGCGACCGAGCATCCCTGCGCGGCCAGCTGGCGGACCAGCTCGCGCCCCATGCCGGAGCCCCCTCCGGTGACCGCGGCGAGCTTCCCGGTGAACGAATCCATCTCCGGACGCCTCCCACTCTCGATTGACTCTCACGATACCACGTGCTTATCATTATGATATCTATTTTTGAACGCCAGTGCCCGCCATCCGGGGCTGGCCGGCTCGCGGACCAGGAGGCAGCCATGAAGAGAGCCGGATACGCGGCAGCCGGGCTGTCCCTGGCCGTGCTGGCCAGCCTGGCCGCCGCCGGCTGCAGCGGCAGCAATGGCACGAGCAGTTCGGCTGCGCCGCCCTGTTTCGGCAAGCACGCCGTCACTGGTACCACAACCCCGGCCGGGACGGGCAGCGCGCCCGCGCCGGCCAAGTCGGCGGCCGCGGCCGCCTGGACGCTGCCCGGCGGCAACCTGCAGAACACCCGCGACGTGGCCAGCGCGATCACCAGCAGCAACGTCTCCAAGCTGGGCGTGGCCTGGACCGTCCCGGTCAAGGCGCTCGGCTACGCGACCACCCCGGTCGTGGTCAACGGCGTGGTGTATGCCCAGGACGTGGAATCGAACGTGATGGCCATCCAGCTGGCCACCGGCAAGGTGCTCTGGACGCACGACTACAACTCGCCGAACGGCGGCCCGGACGGCGTCAACGTGGCCAACGGCGTTGTCTACGCGGCCACCAACCACGCCGCCGTCGCGCTGGACGCGGCGACCGGCCGGCAGCTGTGGACCCGGACGCTGATCGGCAACAATCACGAGGGCATCGACATGGCCCCGGGCTACCGCGACGGCACCGTCTACGTGTCCACCGTGCCGGTCAACCCGACCGTGGGCGAGTATCTCGGCAATGCCAAGGGCATCCTGTTTGCGCTGAACGCGCAGACCGGCGCGCCGCAGTGGACCTGGGACGAGGTGGACAACCTGTGGGGCAAGCCGGCCCTCAACTCCGGCGGCGGGCTGTGGGACCCACCGACGTTCGATGCCCAGGGCAACATCTACCTCGGCATCGCCAATCCAGGCCCGATCACCTATCCGGCCAGTTATCCGTGGGCCACCAGCCGGCCCGGCCCGGACCTGTACACCGACTCGGTGGTCAAGCTGAGCCCGCAGGGCAAGCTGCTCTGGTACTACCAGCTCACCCCGCACGACCTGTACGACTGGGATCTGCAGGACTCGCCGGTGCTGACCACCGCGCACGGCCAGCCGGTGGTGGTGGACGGCGGCAAGGCCGGCATCATGATCGAGCTGAACGCGCAGACCGGCAAGCTGCTCTGGCGGCTCCCGCTGGGCCAGCACAGCGGGCACGATAACGACGGGCTGCGCAACGAGAACGCCACGCCGACGTCGCACATCAACCTGCCGGCCAAGTTCTGCCTGGAGCCCGGCCCGTTCGGCGGCATCGAGACCCAGCTGGCCAGCAACGGCTCGACCACGTTCGCCGCGGTCAACAACCTGCCGGTGCTGATGACCAAGGCGCACGGCTACGACGAGTCGTCGGCCGTCTTCCAGGCGGCCATCAACAAGGGGACCGGCGAGATGGTCGCGGTCAACCAGGACACCGGAAAGGTCGAATGGGACGACAAGCTCCCGTCGTCGCCGTACGGGGCGGCGGCGGTGACCAACGACGTGGTGTTCACCACGACCTGGCACGGTGACCTGTACGCGCTCGACACGGCCACCGGGGCGCTGCTGCACACGTTCGCGCTGCCGAACCGGACGAACACGCCGGTCACCATCGACGGCGACTACGTGATCACCGCGGCCAGCGTGGTGAGCTCGGCCACGCAGCACGTGCAGATCATCGCGTACAAACTGGGCGGCACCGGCAAGCTCCCGCACCCAGTCACCGTCCAGCCCCTCGGCTGACGATCCCACCGGCACCCAAGCCGACTTACCACCCCAGACACCTGCCCGATCCGGGCAAACCACGCAAACCGCCGCGCGTCCGGGGTGGTAAGTCGCCGGGGACCATGATCAATGTGACTGGTGGGGCTCAGGGGTCGGCGCGGGCCGGGGCTCCCGGGCGGCCGGGGCGCGGGGTCCCGGGCGGGCGCGGGCCCGGGCGTCCCGGGGCGCGGGCCGGGTCAGGGGGCGAGGTCTCGGATCTGCTCGATGAGCCGGACCCGGTCGGCGTGGGTGGCGGCCAGCGGGGTGACGTTGAGCGTACTGACCCCGGCCTCCCGCATCGCCGCGACCCGCTCGGCGACCAGGCTGGCCGGCCCGATCAGCGAGGTGCCGGCCAGCAGGTCGGCGGGCACCAGCCCGGCCGCCTCGTCCTTGCGGCCGGCCAGGTAGGCGTCCTGGATCTTCGCCGCCGCGTCGGCGTAGCCGAATCGCACCGCGAGCTCGTAGTAGAAGTTGTGCCCCTTGTCCCGGTGCGGGCCCATGCCGCCGATGTACAGCGCAAAGACCGGCCGGGCCAGGTCCAGGTAGCCGGACACGTCGTCGCCGATGGCCAGCGGGGCGGCCGCCATCACGTCCAGCGGGCCGAGCGATGGGTCCCGCTTCGCCCGGCCCGCGGTCAGCGGCTCGGCCCAGGCCACGGCGGCCTTCTCCGGGTAGTAGAAGATCGGCTGCCAGCCCTCGGCCAGCTCGGCGGCCAGCGCGACGTTCTTCGGCCCGAGGGCCGCCACCATGACCGGGATCCGCTCCCGCACCGGATGGTTGATCAGCTTGAGCGGCTTGCCCAGGCCGGTGCCCTGATCCGGCGGCAGCGGGATCGTGTAGTACTTCCCGGCGTACTCCAGCCGCTCGCGCCGCCACACCTTGCGGCAGATCTCGATCAGCTCCCGGGTCCGGCCGATCGGGGCGTCGTAGGGCACGCCGTGCCAGCCCTCGATCACCTGCGGCCCGGACGCCCCGATGCCCAGGATGAACCGGCCGCCGGACACGTAGTCAAGCCCGGCCGCCGTCATCGCGGTGAGCGCCGGGGTCCGCGAGTACAGCTGGAAGATCCCCGACGCGATCTGCAGCCGCTCGGTCCGCGCCGCGATGAAACCCAGCTGGCTGACCGCGTCGAAGCTGTACGCCTCGGGCACCGACACGATGTCCAGCCCGGCCTTCTCGTAGTCAGCCAGCTCGGTCACGGTCTCGGCGAAGCCGCCGGCGTAGTTGAGATGCATTCCGATGCGCATACTCCGGGAACCTTCCTGCGGCCGCCACCACCGAATGGCGTTCGGTAAAAGTGTCTCGAGCCTAGCGCGGTGACGTGCGGCACCGGTCAGCCGGTGAGGTAGCTCACGACAAGATCGCCCACCATCTGCCGGTACCGGTCGCGGAGCGCGCTGTCCAGCGGGTCGCGGCCGAAGAGAGACCGCCAGGTGTACCGGTTGGCCGCGCGGAAGAAACAGAACGAGCTGATGATCAGGTGCACGTCCAGCGGGTCGGCCTGGCGGCGGAACACGCCCTCGGCGTAGCCCTTGTCCAGGATCCGGCCGGTCATCGTGACCGCCGTGGTGTTCAGCTTGGCCAGCGCCGGTGACTTGGCCATGAACTGGGCCTGGTGCACGTTCTCGATGCTGACCAGCCGGATGAAGTCGGGATGCGACTGGTGGTGGTCGAAGGTCAGCTCGGCCAGCTGCCGGATCGCGGTCACCGGGTCCAGGTGGTCCACGTCAACCTCCTGCTCGGCCGCCCGGGCCTGCGCGTAGGCGCGCTCCAGCACCGCGATGTACAGCTTCTCCTTGCCGCCGAAGTAGTAGTAGATCATCCGCTTGGTGGTCCGGGTCCGCGCGGCGATCTCGTCCACCCGGGCCCCGGCGTAGCCCATCTGGGCGAACTCGCTGGTCGCGACGTCGAGGATCTCCCGGCGGGTGCGCTCCGGATCCCGGCGGCGGCCGGGATCACGGCGCGGCCCTGGGCTGCGCTCGGGCACTCCCGCCGTGGTCGGCGTGGTCACCATGGGACTCCCCTCGGTCCGGCCCGTGCGCCGGGCGGCGGACGATGTCCGCAGTGCACATATGACTTCTAGCACGCCCTTTACAACGCATGTACCGACTGCCACACTAACGAACTAACCAGTTCGTACATAACTACCCCGAGGTACGACGATGTTCCTCATCCCGCCCTAGCCCCCGGCCACGCCAGCCGATGACCGGCCGCCGCGAGGTCGCTCTCGAACACCTGACGCTGCTCGATGTGGCGCCGCCGGATCTGGTCAGCCTGGCCGCGGCAGCCGGGTTCGACAGTGTGAGCCTGCGCGTCTCCCCCGCCACCGACGGGGAGCAGCCCTGGCCGGTCGGCCCGGGGTCGCGGCTGCTGGCCGACACGCTCCGGCGGCTGGACGACACCGGCCTCCGGGTGCTGGGCGCCGAGGCCATCCGGCTGGACAGCAGCCGCGGCCACTGGGAACCGGTATTAGCCACCGCGGCCCAGCTAGGTGCCCGCTATCTCAACGCGATCAGCGAAGATCGCAACCTGACCCGGCTGGCCGGCCGGTTCGCCGAGCTGACTCAGCTCGCGCTGCCGTACGGCGTCCGGCCGGTGATCGAGTTCATGTCCTACAAGCCGGTGCACACGCTGGCCGCCGCGCTGAACATCGCGGCCCGCTCCGCCGACGGCCGGGTGCTGGTGGACGCGCTGCACGTGCAGCGCTGCGGGGTCAGCCTGGCCGACCTGGCCGGTGCCGACCCGGCCCTGCTCAGCTACGTGCAGCTGTGCGATGCGCCGCGCGAGCCACGCACCGGGCTGCCACCGCCACGCGCGCTGCCCCGCGGCCAGCCGGTCTCCGGCGGCGACCTGGCCCTGGAGGCCCGCGCCCGGCGGCTGCTGCCGGGCCAGGGCGAACTGCCGCTGGCCGAACTGCTCGGCGCGCTGCCCAGCACCATCCCGGTCGGCGTGGAAGCGCCGTCCCTGCAGCTGCGCCGGGAGCTGACCGGCCCGCAGTTCGCGGCCCGGGCCCGCGCCGCGGCCGACCGGGTGCTGGCCCTGGCCGCGTCGCCCGGCCAGCAGCCAGCGTCGCCCGGCCAGCAGCCAGCGTCGCCCGGCCAGCAGACGGCTCACTAACCCAGAAAGGACACCGGCGATGCCTGCTCGGCTTGCGGTTCGGGATCTCAGCAAGCACTACCGGGGGGTCGAGGCGCTGCGCGGCGTCAGCCTGCAGGTGAACGCGGGCGAGGTGCTCGGCATCGTGGGCGACAACGGTGCGGGCAAGTCGACGCTGCTGAAGATCCTGGCCGGGGCGATCACGCCGTCCGGCGGCGACATCCTCATCGACGGCCAGCCGGTCCAGTTCGCCAGCCCGTCCGCGGCGCAGCAGGCCGGCATCGCCACCGTCTACCAGGACCTGTCGCTGGCCGCGCAGCGGGACGTGGTGGCCAACTTCTTCCTCGGCCGGGAGGTCATCTCCCGGGGCTGGCTGGCCCGGCGCATCGGGTGGCTGGACACCAGGCAGATGTCCGCGCACACGGCCAGCGAACTGGCCCGGCTGCACACCAGGATCCCGGACGTGCACGCCGCCGCCCAGGACCTGTCCGGCGGCCAGCGCCAGGCGCTGGCCATCGCCCGGGCCTGCGCCTGGACCAGCCGGATCCTGCTGCTCGACGAGCCGACCAGCGCGCTCGGCGTGGAACAGCAGCAGCAGGTGCTCGACCTGGTCCGGCGGGTCAAGCAGGACGGCATCGCGGTCATCTTCGTCAGCCATCAGATGCCGGACGTGCTGGCCGTGTGCGACCGGGTGGTGGTGCTCCGGCTCGGCGCGCTGGCCTCCACGCTGGCCGGCGGCGAGCTGAACGCGGAGAACCTGGTCGGCTACATCACCGGGGCCAAGACCGTGCCGGATCCGGCGGGCACCGACGCGGAGGTGAGCTGACCATGACCGCGACCAAGCCGGCCCCGGCACCGGAACGGGTGCCGCCCGCCGCCGCCGCGGCGCTCCGCTACCTGCACCGGGTGCCCGCCGCCGCGCGCAACCTGTGGATCGGCGGGGTGCTGCTGGCCATCTGCGTCGTGTTCGCCATCAACTCGCCGTACTTCCTGACCCGGGCCAACTGGCTGAACACGTCCAGCACCGCGACCGAGGTGCTGCTGCTCGCGGTCGGCGAGACGTTCGTGATCTGCTCCGGCGGCATCGACCTGTCGGTCGGCGCCGTGCTGGGCTGCTCCGGCACGGCCGGGGCATGGGTGATGGCGCACTGGTTCGCCACCGCGACCGGCGCGGCCCCGTTCGCGCTGACCGCCGGCTTCCTGGCCACGCTGGTCGTCGGCGCGGCGTTCGGCGCGCTCAACGGGCTGCTGGTCACCCGGGCCGCGGTGCCCCCGTTCGTGGTCACGCTGGGCACCCTGGGCATCGCCACCGGGCTCGGCTACCTGCTGAACAACGGCCAGGAGATCTCGAACATCCCGGCCTCGGTCACCACCGTGGGCAACACCAACCTGGGCGGCTGGATCCCGGTCCCGGTCGCGGTGACCGCGGTGATCACCATCTGGTACGGGGTGGTGCTGGCCAGGACCCGGTTCGGCGCGTACACGCTGAGCATCGGGGACAGCCGGGAGGCGGTCGTCCGGGCCGGCATCAACGACCGGCGGCACCTGTTCAAGGTCTACCTGCTGGCCGGCGGCCTGGCCGGCGTGGCCGGCATCCTGGTCATGGCGCGGCTCGGCGCGGGCTCACCCGACTCGGGGGCCACCGACAACCTGAACGCCATCGCCGCCGTGGTCATCGGCGGGGCCAGCCTGTTCGGCGGGCGGGGCACCATCGCCGGCACGGTCATCGGGACCGGCATCATCGCCGTCCTGCTCACCGGTCTCGTCCTGGTCAACGTCCCGCCGTTCTGGCAGGAAGTCCTGGTCGGGGCCGTGCTCATCCTCGCTGTCTACATCGATCAGCTGCGCGGCCGGCGGCAGCGCAGCTAGCCACCCCGCAGCAGACCACAGCGCAGCAAAAACCACAGCGCAGCAAAAGGCCCCTGCGCAGCAAACCACTAGGAGGAAACGTGTCCCGATACAGACCGAGCCGTCCCTGGCCGCGGGCGCTGGCCCTGGCCCCCATCGCCGGGCTCGCCCTGGCCCTGGCCGCCTGCTCGTCGGGCGGCGCCAGCTCGTCCGGCAGTTCGCGCCGGCCGCCAACTCCGGCAAGCACTTCACCATCGCCTATGTCCCCGGCGCGACCGGGGTGTCCTTCTACGACACCCTGGTGGCCGGCATGCGCACCCAGGCCAGGAAGCTCGGCATGACCGTGCTCTACCAGGGCTCGCCGGACTTCGCGCCCAGCGCGCAGACCCCGGTGGTGGACGCGATGTGCAGCCGCCACCCCAGCGCGCTGGTGGTGTCCCCCACCGACCCGAAGGCGATGGCGCCGGCCATCGACACCTGCCTGAACGCCGGGATCCCGGTCATCACGGTGGACACCGCGCTGGCCAACCCGGCCAAGCTGACCAGCCAGATCAGCACGGACAACATCCAGGGCGGCAAGGTCGCGGCGGCCTACATCGGCCAGCAGCTGCACGGCAAGGGGCAGATCGCGGTGCTCAGCCTGTCCCCCACCGCGACCACCCAGGTGGACCGGGTGCAGGGCCTGGAGAACGCGCTGAAAGCCAGTTACCCGGGCATCAAGGTGGTCACCCTGCAGTACACCGCGCAGCCGGTCACCTCCAGCCAGACCGTGGTGCGGTCCATCCTGGCCGCGCACCCTGGCATCAAGGCCATCTTCGGCGCCGCGGAGCCGAACGCGGAGGGCGCGGCGGCCGCGCTGGCCGCCGACGGGATGACCGGCAAGGTACTCGTGGTCGGCTTCGACGCCAGCCCCACCGAGGTCGCCCTGCTGAAGAAGGGCCAGGTCAGCGCGCTCGTCGCGCAGCAGGCCGGGACCGAGGGCGCGGACGCCGCCCAGTTCGCCTACGACAAGCTGACCGGCAAGCCCGGCGCCATCCAGGCGTCCGTTCAGCTGCCCGACGTGCTGCTGACCAAGAGCAACGTCAGCGAGCCGAGCTTCGCCAAGTACGCCTACATCCCCTGATCAGGCATGCCCTGATCAGGCACAGCCCGGCAACCATCACGGAGTGAAACATAGTGCGAGCCGTTGTCCTGGAAGAGTTCCCAGGGCCACTGCGCGTCGTGGACGACTGGCCGGAGCCACAGCCGGGTTCCGGCCAGGTCGTCGTCCAGGTGCGCGGGGCCGGGATCTGCGGGTCAGACCTGGCCCTGCTGGGCGGGCACCGGCCGCCACCCGCGCTGCCCTGGGTGCCCGGGCACGAATCCACCGGGGAGATCGTCGCCACCGGCCCTGGCGCCGACACCGGCCGGATCGGCCAGCGAGTGATCATCGAGCCCAACTTCGCGTGCCTGAGCTGCCCGGCCTGCCAGGCCGGGCGCAGCTCGGCCTGCCCGCACCGGGTCAGCATCGGCTTCAACGCGCCGGGCGTGCTGGCCGAGCGGATCGCGGTGCCCGCCGAGTTCGCCTGGCCGGTGCCGGCGGGGTGGAGCGACGCGGACGCGGTCTGCGCCGAGCCGTTCACCGTGGCCCGGGCGGCCATCCGGCGGTCCGGGGTGCGGCCGGGCAGCCGGTGCCTGGTCATCGGGGCCGGCTCGCAGGGCAGCCTGCTCTGCATGGCCCTGGTGCATCAGGGCATCGTGCCGCAGGTGCTGGAACCACACCCGGGGCGCCGGTCGCTGGCCGTGGACCTGGGCGCACAGCTGGCCGGCGAGACCGCGGGCGGCTTCGACGCGGTCTTCGAGACGTCCGGCGTGCCCGCGGCCCTGGG
Source organism: uncultured Actinomycetes bacterium (assembly GCA_963832095.1). GTDB lineage: Bacteria > Actinomycetota > Actinomycetes > Streptosporangiales > Streptosporangiaceae > RYN-230. Next base: position 258,385 of record CAWHSW010000017.1, on the reverse strand, counting down.
CGAGGCGGTCAGCCGGGCCGGGCGCGGCGGCGTGCTGCTGCTGATCGGGCAGAACAGCGCGCCGGCCAGCCTGGTCACCAGGACGGTGGTGCAGCGCCAGCTCACCTTGCGCGGCTCGCTGATCTACGACCACCCGGACGACTTCGCGGCCACCCTGGCCCTGGCCGGCCAGGTGACGCCATCCCGGGTGCTGAGCGCGTGCTACCCGCTGGCCGACGCGGCGGCCGCGTTCCAGGCCGCCCGCCAGGTCCCGGGCAAGACCTGGATCCAGGTCAAGGACTGACGGCCGGCTCAGGGACTGGCGGCCAGGTCGGCCAGCACCGCGGCCAGGCTGTCCTCGTCGGCGGGCACTCCCGCCTCGGGGCGGCCCAGCCCGTTCAGCACCACGAAACGCGGGCCATCCTGGTACTTCTTGTCCCGCAGCCACGCCTCTTGCAGCCCGGCCAGGCCGAACTGGCCGCTGACCGGCAGCTGCATGGCGGCCAGCAGCCGCCGGTGCAGGCCGACCAGGTCGTCGCCGATCCGGCCCTGCCGCCGGGCCAGGTAGGCGGCGGCCATCATGCCGAGCGCGACTGCCGACCCGTCGTCGGCCGGCTCCAGCCCGCGCACCTGCTCGATGGCGTGGCCGAACGTGTGCCCGTAGTTCAGGTGCAGCCGGCTGCCGCGCTCCCGCTCGTCGGTGCTGACGATGGCCGCCTTCACCGTGACGCTGCGGGTCACCGCGTCGGCCAGCGCGCCGACCTCGCCCTTGATCAGCTCGCCCGCCCGGTCCTCGATCAGCGGGACCAGGTCCCCGCCGCTGATCAGCGCGTGCTTGACGATCTCGGCCAGGCCGGCCTGGTACTCCCGGTCCGGCTGCCCGGCCGCCTCGGCCACGTCCGCCACCACCGCGACCGGCTGGTGCACGGCGCCGACCAGGTTGCGGCCCTGCGGCAGGTTCAGCGAGGCCTTGCCGCCCACCGCGGCGTCGGCCTGGGCCAGCAGCGTGGTCGGGAACAGGGCCAGCGGCATGCCCCGGTTGTAGGTGCTGGCCACGAAGCCGGCGATGTCGCACAGCACCTCGCCGCCCACCCCGACGATCAGGTCGTCCTTGTGCACCGCGAGGCCGGCCAGGTCTTCCGCCACCCGGGCCACCGTGGCCAGGTTCTTGTGCCGCTGCCCGTCCGGCACGTCGAGCAGGCTGACCGCCAGCCCGCGCCGCTGCAGCGCCCGGCTGACCACCGCCGCGGTCTCCTGGTCCGCCGCGCTGGCCAGCAGTACCGCGGTCCTGGCCCGCGGCAGCGCGGGCAGCAGCCGGTCCGCGTCGGCCAGCAGCCCCGGCCCGATCTGCACGTTGTACGTGCCACCGGTGCAGGACACCAGCACGGTGACGGTCCCGGCCGGGGCGCCGGGCACCTCGGCCAGCCGGGCCACCACATCCAGGCAGACCGCCTCCGGGCGCCGCCCGTCGGTGACCACGGTCAGCGTGGCCACCGCGTGGTAGCTGGCCAGCCGGCGCTGGAAGATGCCTTCCAGGTCGGGGGCGCGGAGCAGCGGCCGGTACTCGTCGTGCGCCACCCGGAGCATCGACTCTTCGTAGCCGACCTTCAGGTACACCACCTGATGGCCGCCCAGCGCGCGCTGCGTCTCCGGATGCAGTACCGCCCCGCCGCCCAGGGCGAGCACCGCGTCCGGCCCGGCCAGCAGTTCCGCGGTCACCATGTGCTCCAGCTGACGGAACGCGGGCTCGCCGTCGGTGGCGAAGATGTCCCGCACGCTGCGCCGGGTGCGCTGCTCGATGACCAGGTCGGTGTCCATGAACGGCAGGCCGAGCCGCTCCGCGAGCAGGTGCCCGACGGTGGTCTTGCCCGCGCCCATGAACCCGATCAGCACGATCATGGCTAGCCGTCCGAGACCGTGTCCTGGCCGGCCGCCGCCTGGACCGCGGCCAGCTCGGCGATGGCCTGCAGCGCCAGCTGGTAGGACATCAGGCCGAACCCGGCGATCGTGCCGGTGGCCACGCCGGACACCACCGAGTTGTGCCGGAACCGCTCCCGGGTGGCCGGGTTGCTCAGGTGCACCTCGATCAGCGGCACGGTCAGCATGGCCAGCGCGTCGCGCAGCGCGTAGGAGTAGTGCGTGAACGCCGCCGGGTTGAGCACCACCGGCAGCCGGGCCGAGGCCGCCTCGTGCACCCAGCTGATCAGTTCGGCCTCGTCGTTCGTCTGCCTGACCTCGACGTGCAGATCCAGGGTCCGCCCGGTCCGCCGGCAGGTCTCGACCAGGTCTTCGAACGTCTGCGAGCCGTACACGTCCGGCTCGCGCGACCCGAGCTGGGCCAGGTTGGGCCCGTTCAGCACCAGCACCTGCTTCATGGCCTGCACACCTCCCGGTAGGCGCTGCCCAGTAGCGGCTCCGGCGGGCTGACCACGGCCGGCTGGGCCAGGCCGTCCAGCAGGACCATCCGGAGCCGGGCGCCGCGCGCCTTCTTATCTACCGTCATCGCGTCCCGCAGCTCCGGCCACAGCCCCGGCCGGTACGCGGTGGGCAGCCCGACCGCCTGCAGCACCCGGCGGTGCCGGCCCACCGTCACCTGGTCCAGCCGGCCCATCAGCCGGGCCACCTCGGCCGCGTAGACCATCCCGATGGCCACCGCCTCGCCGTGCCGCAGCTGGTAGCCCTCGACCCGCTCGATGGCGTGGCCCAGGGTGTGCCCGTAGTTGAGGATCTCCCGCCGCCCAGACTCGCGCAGGTCGGCCGAGACCACGTCGGCCTTCATCCGCACCGCCCGCTCCACCAGCTCCCTGCTGTGCTGGCCATGCGGCAGCTGGGCACCCGCCGGGTCGGCCTCGATCAGCTCCAGGATGACCGGGTCGGCGATGAACCCGGCCTTGACGATCTCGGCCAGCCCGCTGACGTACTCGGCCTGCGGCAGCGTTTCCAGCACAGCCAGGTCGGCCAGCACCCCGGCGGGCGGGTGGAACGCGCCGACCAGGTTCTTGCCCTCCGGGATGTCCACCGCGGTCTTGCCGCCCACCGCGGCGTCGGTCATGGCCAGCAGCGTGGTCGGCACCAGCACCAGCCGCACCCCGCGCAGCCAGGTCGCGGCGACGAACCCGGCCAGGTCGGTGGCGGCCCCGCCGCCGACGCCGACGACACAGTCGCTCCGGGTGATCCGGCTGGCCGCCAGCTGGGACCAGAGTGCCGCCGCCACGCTGATGTCCTTGGCCGCCTCACCGGCCGGCACCTCGGCCGTGTGCACCTGGTACCCGGCGCCCTGCAGGGCGTGGCTGACCGGCCAGGAGATCTCGTCCAGCCCTTTGGGCGCGATCACCATGACGGACGTCGCCTGCGGGCCGACCAGCGCGGGCAGTTCGCCGAGCACGCCGGTGCCCACCACGACGTCGTATGGCTGCTCGCCGCGGACCGGGATCCTGGTGGCGGTCACGTCTGCTGCGCTTCGAGTTCGGCGGCCAGCAGCCCGGCCAGGTCCTCGGGCTCGCGATCGTCGGTGGCCACCGTGCGCCAGGCCAGTTCCGCGTATACCGGGTGCCGCTCGTCGAGCATCAGCTTCAGCCGCCCGCGCGGGTTACCCGGGATCGGCGGGTGCGGCCCGTCCAGGCCGGACCGGTGCACCACGGTGCGGAACCCGGTCTCCAGGTAGATGACCCGCCGCCCGGCCAGCAGCTGCCGGGTGGCCGGATCCAGCGGGGCGCCACCACCCAGCGCGAGCACGCCTGGCTCAGCGCCGATCAGCCGGGCCGCGGTGGCCTGCTCCAGGGCGCGGAACGCGGCCTCGCCGTCCTGCACGAAGATGTCGGCGACCGGCTTGCCCGCTGTCTCCTCGATGACGCTGTCCGCGTCGGTGAACGGCACGCCCAGCCGGGCCGCGAGCAGCGGGCCGACCGTTGACTTGCCCGCGCCCGGCGGCCCGATGATGATCGCCACTGGCCCCCTGGCCCGCTCACGTGATCACCAGGGTGTCCAGGTAGCCGCGCAGGTTCCGGCGCGCCTCGGCGACCGAGTCACCGCCGAACTTCTCCGCCGCCGCACCGGCCAGCACCAGCGCGACCATGGCCTCGGCCACCACGCCGGCCGCGGGCACCGCGGTCACGTCGCTGCGCTGGTTGATGGCCTTGGCCGGCTCGCCGGTGGCCACGTCCACGGTGGCCAGCGCGCGCGGCACGGTGGAGATCGGCTTCATCGCCACGCGCACCCGGAGCACCTCGCCGGTGCTCATGCCGCCCTCGATCCCGCCGGCCCGGTTGGTCCGCCGCCGGACGCCGCCGGCCGTGGGCTCGATCTCGTCGTGCGCCTGCGAGCCGCGCCGCCGCGCCGTGGTGAACCCGTCGCCCACCTCGACGCCCTTGATGGCCTGGATGCTCATCAGCGCGCCGGCCAGCCGCCCGTCCAGCCGCCGGTCCCAGTGCACGTGACTGCCCAGGCCGGGCGGCAGGCCGTAGCCGAGCACCTCGACCACGCCGCCGAGCGTGTCACCGTCCCGGCGGGCCGCGTCGATCTCCTCCTGCATGGCCAGGCTGGCCTTGCTGTCCAGGCAGCGCACCGGGTCCGCATCGACCCGCGCCCGGTCGCCCGGCTCCGGCTGGGCGCCGGCCGGCGCGGTGACCGGCCCGATCTCCACCACGTGACTGAGAACCTCGATACCGAACGCCTGTACCAGGTACTGCCGTGCGACCTCGCCCAGTGCGACCCGGGCGGCTGTCTCGCGTGCGCTCGCCCGTTCCAGCACCGGCCGGGCGTCGTCATGCCCGTACTTCTGCATCCCGGCCAGGTCGGCGTGGCCCGGCCGGGGCCGGGTCAGCGGCGCGTTGCGGGCCTGGTCGGCCAGCTCCCCGGCGGGCACCGGGTCGGGCGACATCACCGTTTCCCACTTGGGCCACTCGGTGTTGCCCACCCGGATCGCCACCGGGCTGCCCAGCGTCCGGCCGTGCCGGGTCCCGCCGGTGATCTCCACCTCGTCCTGCTCGAACTTCATCCGCGCGCCGCGCCCGTACCCGGCCCGCCGCCGGGCCAGCGCGGCCGCGATGTCCGCGGTGGTGATCTCGACTCCAGCCGGGATCCCCTCGCAGATGGCGACCAGCGCGCGGCCATGTGACTCACCCGCGGTCAGCCAGCGCACCATGTCCTGATCCTCCCACCCGCGGCGACTTCGCAGGTCATGTCGTCCAACTGCGTGCGCGAGCCGCGCGTCACCGGGCGCGCGCTGGCGCCACTGATATTTCCATGCCGCGGCGCAGCCGTCCGCCCGTCGCGGTGAGCAGGGCCTCGGCCACCCGGCGCACCGCCGCGGTGGCCGCCGCGGGGTCACACCCGTCGGCCAGCGTCACCTGCAGCGCCAGATCGGCGGTGTCCTCTCCCCGGCTGTCCGCGCCACCCTGCCCGGCCAAGCCTGCCCTGTCCCGCACCGCCACCGTCCCGCACCGCCCCGTCCCGCACCACCCCGTCCTGCGCCGGCCCATCTGGTGCCGTGCCGTCCGGGCTCGCCGCGTCCGCCGCGGCGCCATCCCCGGTGGCACTAGTCCGGCCGGAACTGTTCCGGTGGCAGCCGTCTCGTTGCTGCTGCCGTCCGCTGCGGTGTCCTGGTGGGCACCGCTCTGGGCTGCCTGGGCCGGGCAGGTCCAGGCCGAGCGTGCTCAGGTCGGCGGCGCTCGGCGCGGCCAGGTCGGGCAGGTCTTCCGGCCGCGGCCCGTACTCCCAGCCCGCCTGCTGGTCCGGGGTGGTCAGCGAGGCCTGCACGATCAGCGGTTCCCCACCCAGCGCCGCGTGCAGCGCGGCCAGCACGTCCGGGTCCTGGTGCGGCAGTGGCGCCGGGCGGCCTGCGGCGAGCGCGGCCAGCCGGGCTCCGTCCACGGTGACCGGAACCGGCCCGGCCACGTCGATGACCACGGCGCTGGCTTCTTCGGCCCCGGCCCGCCAGGCGCGGGCCGCCGGCACCGCGACCGGGCGCGCGTCCGGCCGCCACCTGGTCAGCGCGTCCAGGCTGGTGAACGCCAGGACGGCGGCCCGGCCGTCCCGCCCGATCAGGGTGGGCAGGGCCATTTCGGTGCTCTTCTCCCGGCGCAGCCCGCTGCCCGGGCCGTTACCGGCCCCCTCGGTCTCATTGTCCCTCTCCCTGCAGCCTCACCGTCCCCGCTGGCCTCTTCGGTAAGCACAGCCACCACCGGCACCAGCAACCGGGAACCGGCCAGGGCATTCAGCGCGGCGTGCTCGCTGCCCTGGCCCGCCGCGTATGCGGCCAGTGCGGCGAGCACCGCCGGGTCGGCGGCCCCGTCATCGCCGTGGAACTGCGACTCGGCCGCGTTGAGGCTGCGCACGCCTCAACCCTAGCCGGGGCAGTGGGCTGGCCGGCTCGCCCCGGGCGCCGCCGCGGCCGGGTGACCCGTCCCGGCGCGGCACCCGCGGCACGCGCATATGCCTGCACGTTCGCGCTGAGCCGCGGCGCGCGGCCGGGTGTGCCGCGGGTCACCCGGCGCGGCCCGGGCCAATGCCCGTGACGTTGCCCCAGCACACCGGCCGACGGGTTACGGTCAATTACATCCGCATGACGCGGGCACTGCTGGCGAAGCAGTTGAGGGGAAAATCCCCGTGTGAGAGTCTTTTGAACTGCACCGCAGGCTAACCGTGAGGGGAGCGTGTGACTCAGGCTGAGCCCATGGTCAGGATCATCGAACCCGGCACCCAGATGCAGAAGGTCATTCCGCCGCGTCTGGTGGAGCCTTACCTCACCGGGCGGCGATCTGTGATCGCCGGGTACGTGTACCGGGCCAGGGACTGCGCACTCCGCAGCCCGGCCGATTTTTATAATGTCCTGAACCTTGGCTATGACGGGTCTGACTTCACCGCCGAACTGGCGGAGATCTACGTCATGCGCTGGCGTGCCCTGGACCTGGACGCGTCACTGGCGCCGCCGCCGGCGGATGGCCCGGCTGGGCCCCCGCCCAGCTCCATTCCTGAGTTCTACACGCTGCCGATCCCGGTCCCGGTAGGCGCGGAGATCCACCGGATCGTGCCCGGCGGGGAAGAACTCATCGCCCAGTTTGACGGGCAGGCCTGGCTCCGCCCGTCCAAGGGGCTGTGAGCCATGCGCTTCCGGCAGATGGCCACGTACCGCGGGGTCCCCTACGAGGTGGGGGTGGGACCAGCCGAATCCGATGTTGTCTTGTTTGCCGCGTGCCCGCCTCCGGAGGAACTGGGCTTCGAGCCCGCTCCCGGGCACTGGCGCAAGCGCGTGATCAGGGCGGAGGTCGACGTGCTCTGGGAGTCCCGGCCAATTGGCACCTTCCATGGCGAAGCCTGCCTGGTGCTGGATGACCTCGGCGACCGACTGCACATCGTCTACCTGGGCAAGGATGCCCGGCGGGCCAGGGAACTCGGTTACTGGCAGGTGGACCGGGGCGTGTTCGAGCTGCTCACACCCCGGGACGAGGTAACCAGCCTGACCGAGGAGAAGGTGGAGAAGAGCCTGCCCCGCCCCCGGCCGGAGCCCACCGCGCCACCGCAGCCTTCTTATCCTTACGGCGCACAGCCCTGGTCGGCCGCGCCGCTGGCCGCCCCGGCCCCGGCCGACGCGCGCGGCCGGGGTTACCCGGCCGAGCCGGCCCTGGCGCCGGCCGGTGCCTGGACCGGGAACGGTGCGCCACCGCAGTGGACCGGCACCGGCACCGGCGGGCACCCCGCGGCGGCTGGTTACGGCCCGCCCGGCCGCCCGGACGGCTGGACCGGCCCGGGCACCGGCCCGCAGCCCCCGATGAACGGGTACGGCCCGGGCACCGGCCCGCAGCCCCCGGCGAACGGGTACGGCCCGGGCACCGGCCCGCAGCCCCCGGCGAACGGGTACGGCCCGGGCACCGGCCCGCAGCCCCCGCCGAACGGGTACGGCCCGCCAGCCAACTGGACCGGAAACAGCGCCCCCGGCGGCACCGGCAGCTGGACCGGCACCGGGACCGGCGGGCACCCCGCGGCGAACTGGACCGGCAACGGCGCCCCGCCGCCACCGGCCGGCTGGAATGGCACCGGCGCTCAGCCACCCGCGGGCTGGACCGGGAACGGCGCGCCGCCGCCCGGCGGCTGGACCGGCCCCGGCACCGGCCCGCAACCCCCGGTGAGCGGCTACGGCCCCCCAGCCAACTGGACCGGAAACAGCGCCCCGGCGAGCTGGACCGGCACCGGCCCGGCCGGGATGAACGGGCACGGCCCGGTCAACGGCAACGGCCAGTGGAACGGCACGGCCACCGCGATGCAGGCCCCGCCATCCGGGCCGAACGGCATTCTGGAAGGCACCCCGCTGGCCGGCCCGTCCCGCCGCGCCCAGCCATCGTCCGGCCGCCGGTCCGCCCGCAAGCAGCGGGTGCAGACCAGGTCGATCTTCTCCGAACTCGCCGATCTGGCCGCCATCCCACGCTCCGCCTATGCGCTGGAGCAGGAGGCCGACGGCGCCATGTGCCTGCTCCGCACCGACGAGGGTTTCGAGGTGTTCAGCGCGGCGGACGGGGCCCGGCACGAGGTCCGCACGTTCGAGGACGAAGAGGCCGCCTACTTCTACCTGTTCGGCGTGCTGGCCGCCGAAGCGGTGCGCAACGGCACCCTGAACCCGCCCCGCTGACGCCTGATCCCGGTGGGCGCGGTCAGCCGCGGCCGAGGGAGGCCATCACCTCGGTGACCGCGTCGGGCAGGTTGCCGATCAGGCGGCTGCCGTCCGGCAGACCGTCCTTGGGCCAGCCCGGGCCGCCGAGCAGCAGCCGGGCCCCGGGCCGCCGGGGCCGCAGGTCCGGCAGCGCGGCCGGGTCCCCGGTGTCCGGCACCTGCGACCACAGGAACACCGCGGCCGGCCCGGTGCGCCGGACCGCGGCGACCAGCGAGACGTACGGCAGCGCGGCACCCAGCATCCGGGCACTCACCGCGCATTCGGCCAGCGCCGCGGCCAGCGCGTACAGCGGCAGGCTGTGCTGTTCCCGCTCCGTGCAGGCGAGCAGCACCGGGCGGTCATCGGCTGGGCCAGCAGCATACGCATGCAGGGTGGCCAGTGCGGCCAGTGTCACCGAGGACAGCAGATGCTCGGCCTCGACGCAGGTGCCGGTCTGCTCGTACCGGGTGCCGATCCCAGTCAGCACGGGGACGAGCAGGCCCTGCCAGGTAGGGATCACCCCGTCCCGGGCCAGCGCGGCCCGGATGATCTCGTCCATCAGCGCGTCGTCCATGGCCAGCGCGGCGCGGGCCAGGCCGCGGGCCGCGGGCAAGGCGCCGGGCAGCGCGAGCCGCTGACCGCCGGCCCCGTGCCCGGGCCCGGAGCGGGCCGCCGGGATGTCCGGCGCCGGCGCCCGCATCGGCGGCACCTGGCTGGCCAGTGCGGCGTGAGCCGCGTCGGCTGGTGCCGCGCCGCGCAAGATGAGCCGCTGCATGTGCTCCAGCCGGGTGATGTCCCCGGCCGTGTACCGCCGGTGCCGGCCCGGGCTGAGTTCCTGCGCGCCGATGCCATACCGCCGGTTCCAGGTGCGCAGCGTGGACGGCGCGACGCCGAGCCGGCGGGCGACCGCGCCCACGCTGAACCCAACCTCGTCCGCCATGGCCCTTCCCCGGATGTGATGATCCCCCGGAAACGCCATTCAACCTGCCAGGCCGGGTCGCCGACAAGGTTGCATGAAACTAGCCGGTTGACTGCCTCCCGACCGGGCCGCCCGGCCGGCCCGGGATGCGGTGGGATACCCTCGTGCCACTTACCCCGGGCCGCTTCACCCCAGGCCATCCGCACCCCGATCTGGATGCTCTGGGTGTCCGGAAGATGACTCAAAGTCGCAAGAGGTTACAGGTGTCTGCACGATCGCCCGGCTTGAAGACTTTCGCCCTCATCCGCGGTCCGGGCCGCTATGGTTCAAGTGCCGGCGGGGCTGACGGTCCCCCGCTCCCCAAGCAGCCCCGCCGGCACTCGCTCGTTTTCCGCCCGCCGGTGCCGCCCCGGCACGGGACGTCTGGGCCCGCGAATACGCAGGAAAGCTGATGATGGTTTCACTCACCGGCGCCCAGGTTCCGCTCAGCGGCGCGCAATATGACATCTCGGCCGGGGATTACCAGGCCACGATCACCGAGCTGGGCGCGGGGCTGCGCCTGCTCCGGCATCGCGGCCAGCCGGTCATCACCGAGTACGAGGCGGACGTGCTGCCGCCGGCCGGGCCGGCCAGCTGCTCTGCCCGTGGCCCAACCGGGTGGACGGCGGCCGCTACACCACCGGCGGCGTGCAGTACCAGCTGGCCCTGTCCGAGCCGGCCAACCAGAACGCGATCCACGGGCTGACCCGGTGGGCGGGCTGGGGCACCACGGTGCACACCGGCCAGCAGGTCAGCCTGCGGCACGTGCTGCTCGGCCACCAGGGCTACCCGTTCTGCGTGGAGCTGGAGGCCAGTTACCAGCTGGACGCCGACCGCGGCCTGCAGGTCAGCATCAGCGCCCGGAACGTCGGCTCGGCGCCTGCGCCCTACGGCACCGGCCAGCACCCCTACCTGACCACGGGGGCGGCCAGCATCGACGGCTGCGAGCTGACGCTGCCTGCCAGGCTCCGGCTGCCCAACGGCGAGCGGGGCATCCCGGCCGGGCCGCCCGCGGACGTGACCGGCACCGAGTTCGACTTCCGCGCCGCCCGGCCGGTCGGCAGCGTCCAGCTGGACCACGCGTTCACCGGGCTCACCCGGGACGACCAGGGCCGCGCCTGGGCCCGGCTGCGCCAGGCGGGCACCGAGGTGGCGCTGTGGGCGGGCCCCGGATATGACTGGCTCCAGGCGTTCACCGGGGATGCGCTGGAGCCGTCCCATCGCCGCCGGGCGGTGGCCATCGAGCCGATGACCTGCCCGCCCAACGCGTTCGTGTCCGGGATCGACCTGCTCACGCTGGAGCCCGGCGACAGCGTGACGCACACCTGGGGCATCGAGGTCAGCGCGGTCTAGCCGGGCAGCATCCGGGACAGCCGGGCCAGGTCGGCCGGCGTGTCCAGGTCGTCAGGCTGCCCGGTATCCGCGCATTCGACCAGCGTGACCAGGTCCGGGTGGGCGCGCAGGAACGGGCGCGCGCCGACGTCGCCCGCAGCCAGCGAGATCACTTCCGGCCAGTGCGCCCGGGCCAGCAGCACCGGATTGCGCGGCTGGCCGTGGTAGGCGGCGACGGCCACCGTGGCCCCGGCCGCGTGCGCGGCGATCAGCCGCCGCACCGCGGCCGCCCCGATCAGCGGCTGGTTGACCAGGGCGACGACGGCGGCCGCGCAGCCGTCCGGCACCGCCCCCAGGCCCACGGCCAGCGAGGAGCCCATGCCGCTCGGCCAGTCCGGGTTGTGCACCATGATCACTCCGGGCAGGGTCAGCGGCGCGGCCCCGGTGACCACCACGAGCGGGCCGGCCCCGCCCGCCTGCAGCAGCCCGATACCGCGGTCCACCAGCCGGCTGCCGCCCAGCTCGACCAGGGCTTTCGGCTGGCCTAGCCGGGATCCGCGGCCGGCCGCCAGCAGCACACCGGCCACCAACGGCCGACCTGGCTCAGCCATCCCCGGGCCCGGTCAACTCGTGTGGTGGATCCGGCCCGAGGTCAAGGTCAGCGGCCGGCCGGAGCCACCCCAGCGGAGCTGGATCAGCTCAGCCGCGACCGAGACCGCGGTCTCCTCCGGGGTCCGGGCACCGAGGTCCAGGCCGATCGGCGAGCGGAGCCGGGCCAGTTCGTCCTCGGTCAGCCCGGCCTCGCGCAGCCGGTCGAGCCGGTCCTCATGGGTGCGGCGGCTGCCCATGGCGCCGATGTACCCGGCGGGCGTACGCAGCGCCACTTCGAGGACGGGCACGTCGAACTTGGGATCGTGGGTGAGCACGCAGATCACCGTGCGCGAGTCAACCGGGGTCTTGGCCAGGTACCGGTGCGGCCAGTCCACCACGACCTCGTCGGCGTCCGGGAACCGGGCCTGGGTGGCGAAGATGGGCCGCGCGTCGCACACGGTGACCCGGTAGCCGAGGAACTTGCCCGCCCGGGCCACGGCCGCGGCGAAGTCGATGGCGCCGAACACCAGCATCCGCGGCGGCGGCGCGAACGAGTGCACGAATACGGCCAGTTCGTCGCCGCGCCGCTCGCCGTGCTCGCCGTAGCGGCGGACCCCGGTCAGGCCCTGGGCCAGCATGCCGCGGGCGTCGTCGTCCACCGCCTGGTCCAGCCGGTCCCCGGCGCCCAGGCTGCCGCTGGCCCGGTCCTCGCCGTCCCAGATCACCCGGCGCGCGCCGACCTGGCCCGGGCCCTCGATGACGGTGGCCACCGCCACCGGCTCGCCCGCCCGGATCGCCGCGGTCACCTCGCCCAGCTCGGGAAAGGACTGCGCGCTGACCGGTTCTACGAACACGTGCAGGATCCCGCCGCAGGTCAGTCCCACGGCGAGCGCATCGTTGTCGCTGACCCCGTAGGTCTCCAGCACGGCCTGCCCGGTCTCGGAGACCTCCCGGGCCACCTCGTACACGGCACCCTCGACGCAGCCGCCGGACACACTGCCGGTCACCTCACCGTCGGCCGACACCGCCATCGCGGCGCCCGGCTCCCGTGGCGCGCTGCGGAAGGTCCGGACTACGGTGGCCAGCCCGAACACCTCGCCCGCGTCCCACCACTTCGCGATCGGGTCCAGGATGTCTCGCAACCAGTTCACCTCGGCACGTGTAGGAAGTCCGGCCCCGGGCAGTCTGCCCTGCACGGCCGCTCCGGGCCGGCCGGAGCGTTACCACAGGGTACGTTCACGCTCCGGCCCAGCGCCATGGCCGCGATCACCAGCGGCGATCACCGGCGGCGCCGGGCAGCGCAGGTGACCCGAATCACCCGCGGCTACCCCCGCCCGCACTGGCCAGTCTAGTTAGGTTAGCCTAAGCTTCCTAAACGGCTCAGGCGGCCGACGTCTCAGGCGGACAGGAAGGTGACCGGTGACAGCACGGCGACGGGGTTCTATTCGACTGCTCACCCTGGCCGGGCTGGCCATCGTGGCCTGCCTGCTGGCCGGCTGCGGAAACGCGCTCTCGGTCTCGTCGAACGGCAGCGGCGCCCAGTCCATCACGCTGTACAGCGGTCAGCATCCGCAGACCACCGACAGGCTGGTCTCGGCGTTCGAGAAGCAGACCGGGATCACGGTGCGGATCCGCAGTGACGACGAAGACGTGCTAGCCCAGCAGATCGTGGCCGAGGGCAGCCGGTCGCCCGCCGACGTGATCTACACCGAGAACTCCCCGGCGCTGGAGTTCCTGCAGGGCAAAGGCCTGCTGGCTCCGGTGGACAAGACCACGCTGAGCGCGACCCCGGCCCGGTACAACTCGCCGCAGGGCGACTGGGTCGGCGTGTCCGCCCGGGTCAGCGTGATCATCTACAACCCGAGCCTGATCAAGGCGAGCCAGCTGCCCACGTCGGTCATGCAGCTCGGGGACGCCAAGTACAAGGGCAAGCTGGCGCTGGCGGCCGGCGAGACCGACTTCCAGCCGATCGTCACCTCGGTGCTGCGCGCGCACGGCCAGGCGGCCACCGTCCGCTGGCTGCAGGCCATCAAGGCCAACGCGGCCGGGCACATCTACCCGGACAACGAGACGATCACCAGCCAGGTCAACCGGGGCGCCGCGGCGCTGGGCATCATCAACGAGTACTACTGGTACCGGCTGCGCGCCGAGATCGGCGCGGCCAGCATCCACTCGAAGATCACACATTTCGCGCCGCGCGATCCTGGGTACGTGATCGACGTGTCCGGCGCCGCGGTGCTCAAGTCGTCCACGCATCAGGCCGCCGCACAGCGGTTCCTCGCGTTCCTGGTAAGCAAGCCGGCGCAGGAGATCATCGGCCGCGACTCACTCAGCTACGAGTACCCGATCGCGTCCGGGGTGACCACGGCCGCGCCGGAAACGCCGTTCAATGAGCTGCGGCCCAACCCGATCACGATCGCCCAGCTCGGCGACGGCTCGGCGGCCATCGCGCTGCTCCGCCAGGCTGGCCTCCTGTGAGCACCTGGCTGTGCCGGACGGCGCGAACGTCTGAGGAAACACTGTGACCGCGCCGGCTGCCCCGGCCGCACCGGCCGTGGCGGCCCGGCGGGCGGCCATCCGCGGCCGCCGGTCCAGCCGGCCGGCCGCGCTCATCGGCACGTCCGCCGTCGTCGCGGCCATCCTCGCCCTGCCGCTGATCTTCCTGCTGATCGAGGCGAGCAACAGCGGGCTCAGCGCGGATGCCCGGCTGATCTTCCGCTCGCTGACCGCGACCCTGCTGTGGAACACGATCCGGCTCACTGTGGTCGTCACCGCGCTGTGCGCGATCATCGGCACCGCCGCGGCGTGGTGCGTGGAGCGGACCGACCTGCCCGGCCGCCGGGTCTGGGCGGTGCTGGTGGTGGTGCCGCTGGCCATCCCGGACTTCGTGGTCAGCTTCGGCTGGGCGTCGCTGTCCTCGTGGATCACCGGCTTCCGCGGCGCGGTGGTGGTGATGACGCTGGCCGTCTACCCGCTGGTCTACCTGCCGGTCGCGGCCAGCCTGCGCGGCGCCGACCCGGGCCAGGAAGAGGTGGCCCGCAGCCTGGGCATCGGCCGGGTGCGCACGTTCCTGCGCATCACCCTGGGCCAGGCCCGCGGCGCCATCCTGGGCGGCTGCCTGCTGGTCGCCATGGTGCTGCTGGCCGAGTACGGCGCGTTCGAGATCGTCGGCTACCAGACCTTCACCACCGAGATCTTCACCGAGATCGGCGCCGCGTTCAGCCTGCCCGCCGCGTGCGCGCTGGCCTTGGTGCTGGTCCTGCTCAGCCTGGTCGTGCTGGCCGGTGAGGGGCTGAGCCGGGGCCGGGGGCGGGTCAGCCGGTCCGGCCCGCTGGCCCAGCGGGTCACCCCGCCGCAGCGGCTCGGCCGGGCCCGCCTCCCGGTGCTGGCCGGCTTCGTGCTGCTCACCGGCCTGGCCCTGGGCGTGCCGGTGGCGGCCAGCGTGTACTGGATGACCAGCGGCATCCGGCCCTCGCTCACCGGGGTGCCGCTGCTGACCTCGGCGGGCTATACCGCGCTGTACGGCGTGCTGGCCGGGGTGCTGGCCACGCTGATGGCGCTGCCGGTGGCGCTGCTCGCGGTGCGGCATCCCGGCGGGCTGGCCCGCCGCCTGCTGGAACGCAGCACCTACCTGGTGCTGGCCATCCCGGGCGTGGTTATCGCGCTGGCGCTGTCCTACTTCACCCAGCGCTACCTGGGCGGCTTCGCCTACCAGACCGGGCCGCTGCTGATCCTGGCCTACGCGATCATGTTCTTCCCGCTGGCCCTGGTCGGCGTCAAGGCCTCGCTGGCCCGGGCGCCGGTCAGCCTGGACGAGGTGGCCCGGTCGCTGGGCCAGAGCCGGCTGGCGGTGGCGCTCCGGGTCACCCTGCGGCTCACCGGTCCCGGCCTGGTCGCCGCGTTCTGCCTGGTGTTCCTGTCGGTTATTACCGAGCTGACCGCGACCCTTATCCTGATCCCGATCGGCGTGCAGACCCTGGCCACCCAGTTCTGGGCCTACGAGACGAACCTGTCCTACGCGCAGGCCGCCCCGTTCGCCCTGGTGATGATCGCGGTGGCGGCAATCCCGAGCATCGTGCTCGGGCGGTTCTTCAACACTTCGGCCGACGGGACGAGGATGGTGACATGACCGAGCTGGCCGTCACCGGGCTAGCCAAGGCGTTCGGCCAGCATCAGGTGCTGGACGGCCTGGACCTGGACGTGCCCGCGGGCTCGCTGACCGCGATCCTGGGCCCGTCCGGCAGCGGCAAGACCACGCTGCTGCGCATCCTGGCCGGCTTTGAGCGGGCCGACGCGGGCACGGTGCGGATCGGTTCGGTGATGGCCGACGGGCCGGGCACGTACCTGCCGCCGGACCGCCGCCGCATTGGCTACGTGCCGCAGGAGGGCAGCCTCTTCCCGCACCTCACCGTGGCGGCCAACGTCGCGTTCGGGCTGCGCCGCAAGGACCGGCACCGGCCCGGCCGTGGCGGCCTGCGCGCCACCGAACTGCTGGACGCGGTCGGCCTGGCCGGGTTGGCCAAGCGTTACCCGCACCAGCTGTCCGGCGGGCAGCAGCAGCGGGTCGCGCTGGCCCGGGCGCTGGCCATCGGGCCCAAGGTGGTGCTGCTCGACGAGCCATTCGCGTCGCTGGACGCGCACCTGCGGGCCAGCGTCCGGGCCGACGTGCAGCGGCTGCTCACCGAGGCGGGCGCGACCACGGTGCTGGTCACCCACGACCAGGACGAGGCGCTGTCCACCGCGGACCGGGTGGCCGTGCTGCGGGACGGCCGGATCGCCCAGTGCGCCGCGCCGCAGCAGCTCTACTCCAGCCCGGTGGACGCGGACATGGCCCGGTTCATCGGCGAGGCCAACCTCATCCCCGGCCAGCTGAACGGCTCGTCGGTGCAGACACTGTTCGGCAAGCTGCCGGTGACGCACGCCGATCCCGCGGTGGCGACGCACTGCCCGGCCACCGTGCTGATCCGCCCGGAGCAGGTGGAACTGCTTCCTGGCGCGGACGAGCTGGACGGCGCCGTGGCCGCCCGGGTCACCGGCTACGGCTACCACGGTCACGACGCGGTGGTGACCGTGCTGCCAGAAGCAGTGCAGGCCGGCCAGGACCCGGCGGCCCAGCCGCTGATCGTGCGCACCCTGGGCGGCGACGCGCTGCCGCTCGGCGCGCCGGTCATGCTGCGTGCCCGCGGCCCGGTCCTGGCCTGGCCGGACCCGGCGCCGGCCAGCTGAGCCGACTAGCTGACCAGGGCGCCTACTCCACGATCTTGGAGATGGGGATCTCCAGGATGTCCCGGGCACCGGCCGCGCGCAGCGCCGGGATCAGCGTGTTCACCCCGCGCTTGGGCACCACGGTCTCCACCGCGTTCATCCCGCCCTGGGCCAGCGCGGTGATCGTTGGTGAGGACAGCGCGGGCAGCATCCTGGTCACCTCGTCCAGCTGTTCGGCGGGCACGTTGAGCTTGAGCAGCACGTTGCCGCGGGCCCGGATGGCCCCGGACAGCAGCAGCATGATGTCCTCCATCGCGGCCCGCTTATCCGGCTGCCCGTACGCCTCGGTGTTCGCGATCAGCTCGGTGTAGCTGGTCAGCAACGTGTCCAGGATGCGCAGCCCGTTGCGGCGCAGCGACGAGCCGGTCTCGGTGAGGTCCACGATGGCGTCCACGATGTCCGGCACCTTGGCCTCGGTCGCCCCGTGCGACGGGATGACCATCGCCTTGACCCCGTGCGCGTCCAGGTACCGCGCGGTCAGCGCGGGCAGCTCGGTGGAGATGCGCACCCCCTCTGGCAGGTCGGTGACCGACTGCCAGGGCGAGCCCAGCGGCACCGCCAGCACCACCCGGATCGGCTGCGTGGTGGCCTTGGAATAGTGCAGCTCACCGAGCGAGGCGACCAGCGCGCCGGTCTCGGTGATCCAGTCCCGGCCGGTGATGCCCAGGTCGAACAGGCCGCGCTCGATGTAGGACGGGATCTCCTGCGGGCGCAGGAAGCGCACCCGCTCGATCCGCGGGTCGTCGATGGACGCGTGGTAGTCGCGGTCCGAGGACCGGCGGACGGTCAGGTCGGCCGCGTCGAAGAGGTCAAGGGTGGCCTTTTCCAGCGAGCCCTTGGGCAGGACCAGGGACAGCACAGCAAAACCCTTTCATGCTTAACGCTATTGACCCGGCTGGTGACTAAAGCCAGGTCAATGTCGGGCCTGCTTACTGTCCCCGCTCCGCAGGCTCTGCTTACTGTCCCTGCTCCGCAGGGACTGGAGGACGAGCGCGGTCTCCAGCGCGGCCACGACCGCCTCCCATCCCTTGTCCTCGGCACTGCCATCCTGCCCGCTCCGGTCACGGGCCTGTTCCAGGGTGTCACAGGTGAGCACCCCGTTGCCAACCGGTTTCCCAGAGTCCAGCGCGACCCGGGCCAGGCCGTAGGTCACCGCATCGCAGACGTACTCGAAGTGCGGGGTTCCGCCGCGGATCACTGCGCCCAGGCAGACCACCGCGTCGTGGCCGCGGGCCAGTTCGGCCGCCACCACCGGCAGCTCGACCGCCCCGGGCACCCGGACCAGCAGCGGGTCGTCGACGCCGCACTCCTTGGCCGCGGCCACCGCCCGCTCCGCCAGGCTGTCGGTGATCTCGGCGTGCCACCGGGTGACCGCGATGGCCAGGGTGAGCCCGGCCGCGTCTACCGTCGCCGGGTCCGGCCGGCCGGCCCCGCTCATCGGGCTCCCGCCAGGCCGTCCGCCGGGCGCGCGTCGCCGTTCAGCGTGGTGGGCAGGCCGTCGATCTGGTGCCCGAGCCGGTCCCGCTTCACCGTCAGGTAGCGCAGGTTTTCCGGGGTGGCCGCGTTGGGCAGCGCCACCCGGCCGGTCACCTTGACGCCGAACCCGGACAGCCCGCTGACTTTGGCCGGGTTGTTGGTGAGCAGCCGCACCGAGCGCACCCCGAGGTCGGCCAGGATCTGCGCGCCGGTGGAGTACTCCCGGGCGTCGGCGGGCAGCCCCAGCTCCAGGTTCGCGTCCACGGTGTCCGCGCCCCCGTCCTGCAGCTGGTAGGCGCGCAGCTTGCTGAGCAGCCCGATGCCCCGCCCCTCGTGACCGCGCAGGTACAGCACCACGCCGCGGCCCTCGGCCGCGATGGCCGCCATCGACGCTTCAAGCTGCGCCCCGCAGTCACACCGCCGGGAGCCGAACGCGTCGCCGGTCAGGCACTCGGAGTGCGCCCGGACCAGGACGTCGGTGCCGTCGCCCAGATCACCGAGCACCAGGACCAGGTGCTCGGTCGCGTCCATCGAGTTCAGGTAGCCGAGCGCCCGCCAGCTGCCGTGCGCGTTGGGCAGCCTGGTCTCCACCACCCGGCGGACCATCCGCTCGGTGTGCCGCCGGTACTCGATGAGCTGCGCGATGGAGATCAGCGCCAGCCCGTGCTCGTCGGCGAACGCGCGCAGCTGCGGCAGCCGGGCCATGGTGCCGTCGTCGTTGACCACCTCGGCCAGCACCCCGGCCGGGGTCAGCCCGGCCAGCCGGGCCAGGTCAACGGCGGCCTCGGTGTGCCCGGGCCGGCGCAGCACGCCGCCTTCCGCATAGCGCAGCGGGAAGATGTGCCCCGGGCGGACGATCTCGAACGGCTCGGTGGCCGAGTTGACCAGGGTGCGCACGGTGCGGGCCCGGTCCTCGGCCGAGATGCCGGTGGTCACCCCGTCCCGGGCGTCCACACTGACCGTGAACGCGGTGCGCATCCGCTCCGAGTTGTGCGAGGTCATCAGCGGCAGCTGCAACCGGTCCAGCTCCTCACCGGGCAGCGGGACGCAGATCACCCCGCTGGTGTACCGGATCATGAAGGCCATCAGCTCCGGGGTCATCTTGCTGGCCGCGATGATGATGTCGCCCTCGTTCTCCCGGTCGGCGTCGTCCACCACCACGACCGGCCGGCCCGCCGCGATATCGGCGATGGCCCGCTGCACGTCGTCGAGCTGGATGTCCCCGTCGCGGTCCGAGCTGATCGTCATGACTGCGCTCCATCTCCGGCAGCGGCGTTCCCGCCGGGCAGCAGGCTCTCCACATATTTGGCGATCACATCCACCTCCAGGTTCACCTGGCTGCCCGGTTGCAGCCGGCCCAGCGTGGTCAGCTCCAGCGTGGTCGGGATCAGGCTGACCTCGAACCACGGCTCCGGCCCGTCCGCCCCGCCCAGCCCGGACACGGTCAGGCTGACCCCGTCCACGGTGACCGAGCCCTTGAGCACCACGTACCGGCGCAGCCCGGGGGGCAGCGCGATGCGGACCACGTCGCTGTGCTGGCCCGGGGGGACGACCCCCCGGAACCCCCCGGGATCAGAGGCGGGAGCCCGGGACAGCATGACGCCGGTCCCGTCGGCGTGCCCCTGGACCAGGTGGCCACCGAGCCGGCCGCCGAGCTGGACCGGGCGTTCCAGGTTGACCGGGGAACCGGGGGCGAGCGCGCCGAGCCCGGTGCGGTGCAGGGTTTCCGCCATCACGTCGGCGGTGAACGTCTTGTCGGTGGTGTCGGTGACCGTGAGACAGACGCCGTTGACCGCGATCGAATCGCCATGGTGGGCTTCGGCCGTCACCCGCGGGCCGCGGACGGTGAGCCGGGCCGCGTCAGCCAGCCGTTCGACGGCGACGATCTCGCCGAGTTCTTCCACTATCCCGGTGAACATCCGCGGTGTCCTCTCCTCGGAGCCGTTCTGCCAGCCGGCTCCGGGGGATGCGCGGACGCGCGAGCGCGACCGGCAGCATGCTGCCGCCGCGCGCGTGCTGCCTCCCATCCGGACTTTGACCGTCGGTCCCGGAATTCCACCGGGTCAGCCAGCCGCTGGCGGTAGATCGCCTTGGCCGGGTCGCGGACTATAACCGCCGGCTCGGAATTTCACCGACCCCGGAGCACGCTTAACTGCAGAAACCAGTGTGCCACGGGAGGTATTCCACAGGCCAACCGCTATCCCGTTACCTCGGCTCGGCGACTGGGCCCCGCCGCCCCTAATCCCCCGTCACCTCGGCTAGGCGACTGGCCAGGAACTGGCGTTCAGCATGGTTAGCGGTTAGCTCGAGGGCGGCCCGGTACGCTTCCGCGGCCTCGTCCGCGCGGCCCAGCCGGCGGAGCAGATCGGCCCGGGCGGCGGGCAGGTACCGGTAGCCGGCCAGCCTGCCGTCCCGCTCCAGGCTGGCCAGTTCGGCCAGGCCGGCCTCGGGCCCGGCCGCCATGGCCATCGCGGCCGCCCGGTTGAGCGCGACCACGGGAGACGGCCAGGCCCGGGCGAGCAGGTCATACAGCCGGACGATCTTCGGCCAGTCGGTGTCCGGGTAGCTGGGCGCCTGGGCGTGCAGCGCGGCGATCGCCGCCTGCAGGGTGAACCGGCCCGGGCAGCCGCGCAGTGCCGCGCGGACCAGCCTGATGCCCTCGTCGATGGCGGGCCGGTCCCACTGTGCCCGGTCCTGCTCTTCGAGCAGCAGCAGCCGGCCGTCCGGCGCGCACCGGGTCATCCGCCGCGCGTCGGTGAGCAGGATCAGCGCAAGCAGGCCGCGCACCTCCGGCTCGTCCGGCATCAGGCTGCACAGCATCCGGGCGAGGCCGACCGCGCGGTCCACCAGGTCCGGGCGGACCAGGCCGTCCCCGTCCGGCGCGGTGTGCCCGGTGGTGTACAGCAGGTGCACCACGGTGAGCACGGCGTCCAGCCGGTCCGGCAGTTCCGCCGCCTCCGGCACCCGGTAGGCGATCCGGGCGGCGGAGATCTTCTTCTTGGCCCGGGTCACCCGGGCCGCCATGGTCGGCTCGGGCACCAGGAACGCCTGGGCGATCTCGGCCGTAGACAGCCCGCAAACCAGCCGCAGCGTGAGCGCCACCTGCGCCTCCCGGGCCAGTGCCGGGTGGCAGCAGGTGAAGACCAGGCGCAGCCGGTCGTCCGGGATCACCCCGCTCCCCTCCTGCTCCCCCGGCTTGTCCGGCTCCACCAGCAGCGGGAGCTTGCGGCGCAGCGTGCTGTCCCGGCGCAGCAGGTCGATGGCCCGGCGCCGGGCCGTGGTGGTCAGCCAGGCGCCGGGGTTGCGCGGCACACCCTGCCGGGACCAGGCTTCCAGCGCCGACACGTACGCGTCCTGCACGCACTCCTCGGCCAGGTCCAGGTCCCCGGCGACGCGCGCCGTCGCGGCGAGCACGAACGCCCACTCGCGACGGTGCGCGTCGGCCACGGCTGCCGCCGCGGCCGGGCGGTCGCTCCCGGCCCCCGATCCGGTGCTGGGCCCGGGGTCAGCGGGAGGACCGCCCGCGGCGGCTCTGCTCACGCGTTGTCGAAGACCATGATCGGCCGGACCTCGACCCCGCCGAACCGGGCCGGGGTGAGCTTGGCGATCTCCAGCGCGTGATCCAGGTCGCGGGCCTCGATCAGGTAGTAGCCGCCCAGCGCTTCCTTGGTCTCCGCGAACGGGCCATCGGTCACCACGTCGTTGCGGATGGTGGTGGCGGTGCTGGTCGGCTGCAGCGCCCGGCCCTCGATGATCTTCCCGCCCTTCTCCCCCACCTGCCCGGCGAACCGGTTGTGCGCGTCCATCACCTGCTGAAACACATCAGGCGTGGCGGTCGCGTACGCGTTCTCGTCCTCGAAGATGAGAATGAGGTATTCGGCCATGACGGCAGCTCCTTTGGTGTCTCGACTCGTCCGTCACCCAACCCGACGAACGACCCTCCCCGGAATCGACAACCTCTCCCTGCTGAGTCCAGCATGGCCGGCTTCGATGAACTGTGCGTGACAGCCCACCCGCCGGATCGGTCAGCCGGCCCAGCTGGCGGCGGCGGTGGCCCGCTCGGCCTGGGCCCGCAGGGCCTGCACGGCCTGGGCCGGGTCGTCCGAGCTGTAGACGGCCGAGCCGGCCACGAACACGTCCGCGCCCGCCTCGGCGCAGCGCTCGATGGTGTGCTCGCTCACCCCGCCATCCACCTGCAGCCACACCGTGCCGCCGTGCCGGGCGACCATGGCCCGGGCCCGGCGCAGCTTGGGCAGCACCATGTCCAGGAACGGCTGCCCGCCGAAACCCGGTTCCACCGTCATCAGCAGCAGCATGTCGAATTCGGGCAGCAGGTCTTCGTACGGCTCGACCGGGGTGACCGGGTTGACCGCGAGCCCGGCCCGGGCCCCGGCCGCCCGGATCATCCGCAGCGTCCGCACCGGCTGCATGACCGCCTCGGCGTGGATGGTCACGTTCCGCGCCCCGGCCTCCGCGTAGGCCGGGGCCCAGCGGTCCGGGTCCTCGATCATCAGATGGCAGTCCAGCGGCAGCCCGGCGTGCTTGAGCAGCGACTCGACCACCGGCAGGCCCAGGGTGAGGTTGGGCACGAAGTGGTTGTCCATGACGTCCACGTGCAGCCAGTCGGCCACCCCGGTGACCGCGGCCGCTTCGTCGGCCAGCCGGGCGAAATCGGCGGACAGGATGCTGGGGGCCATCTGCACGGGCATAGGCCCGAGTCTAGGCGGCTGCGCCGCTCCCCCGTGGGTGAGCGGCCGGGTGAAGCTGCGCTCCCCGGCTGGGCCGGCCGGACGGTAGGGTGCGGCGAGTGGCCGCGTACCGGCGGACTGTCGCCGCCGCCGGATATGGTTCGAGCACATGTTCGATTCCAGTCCGGACAGGAGGATCTTCGTGACTCAGCAGACCGCGGGCCGCCATCCCGGGAACGGCGCTGCGCCGGACGGCGGGCCCGCCGACGGCGCGGCCAATGGGCCGGAGGCGGCCGCCGCGCTACTCGCCCGGGTGCGCAAGCTGCTGGCCAAGGCGGAAGCCGAGGGGGTCACCCCGGACGAGGCCCAGGCGCTGACGGCCAAGGCCGCCGAGCTGATGGCGAAGTACGGCATCGACCGGGCACTGCTGGCCGCGCGGCGGCCGGAGACCGACCGCCCGGCCGACCGGAAGGTGGACGTCGACAACCCGTGGGCCCGGGTCCAGGCGCACCTGCTCTGCGGCCTGGCCTCCGCGCTGCGCTGCCAGTGCGTGATACTGCCGCGGCCGGGGCCAGGCAGCCGGATCCATATCTTCGGCTTCGCCTCCGACATCGAGCGCACCGACGTGCTGTACACCTCGCTGCTGCTGCAGATGTGGCATGGCCTGGGCGCCGCCCAGGTCCCCGGCTGGAGCCGGAGCCCGCGAGCCTGGCGGCGCAGCTGGCTGCTCGGTTTCACCTCCGCGGTGGTGTCCCGGGTCCGCGCCGCCGAGCACCAGGTCATCAGCCAGGCCACCGCGCCGGGGGCGGGTGGTGAGCGGACCGCGCTGGTGCTGGCCGACCGGTCGCAGGTGATTACGCGCAGCATCGAGCACGCCTACCCGGTCACCCGGAAGACCCGGGTGACCTATTCCGGCAGCGGGTACGGGGCCGCTACACCGAGGGGCAGAAGGCGGACATCGGCTCGGCCCGGCTGCGCACCAGGACCGGCCGCGCGCTCAGCCGCGCCCGCTAGCCGGCTGGCCGGCGCTGCCCCGGCGGGTCCGGCCGAAGTGTTCACCCAGCACTCGCCCGCCATTCTCTGAATGGCCTCTGAATGGCTTTATCTGGCGCGGACCGTTTGACCCGGCATTTAGTTGTCGCTTTCGGACGGGAGTGCGCCCCAATGCCCGAGATAACCCGACGCCGTCTGCTGGCCACCGCCGGCACGGCCGCCGCAGCCGCCTTCGCTGCGGAGTTCCTGCCCGGCAACGTGCGCCGTGCGCTAGCCGCCGGGCCGCCCACCAGGACAGGCAGCCTGCGCGACATCAAGCACGTGGTGATCCTGATGCAGGAGAACCGGTCGTTCGACCACTACTTCGGCACGCTGCCCGGTGTGCGCGGCTTCGCCGACCCGGCCGCCCTCACACTGAGCACCGGGAAGTCGGTGTTCTACCAGCCAGACCCGGACAACCCGGACGGCTACCTGCTGCCGTTCCACCTGAACACCCAGACCAGCAGCGCCCAGGCCATCCCGTCCACCAGCCACGCGTGGACCGTCCAGCACTCGGCCTGGGACAGCGGCCAGATGGACAACTGGCTGCCCGCCCATCTGGCGGCGGACGGCAAGAACGGCCCGTTCACCATGGGCTACTACGAGCGCGAGGACATCCCGTTCCAGTTCGCGCTGGCTGAGTCGTTCACGATCTGCGACAACTATCACTGCTCGGTGCTGGGCCCGACCTGGCCGAACCGGCTGTACCACATCAGCGGCACCATCGACCCGCTCGGCGAGCACGGCGGGCCGATCATCAGCAACGTCGATCCCACCCCGTACACCTGGCCGACCTACCCGGAAGCGCTCACCAGCGCGGGCGTGAGCTGGCAGGTCTACCAGGAGGTGGACAACTACGAGTGCAACCTGCTGGAGATGTTCGCCAGCTTCCAGAACGCGCCGGTCAGCTCGACGCTGTACCGCAGCGGCGTGCGCACGTTCGCGCCCGGCCAGTTCGAGTACGACGCGGCGCACGACCGGCTGCCGACCGTGTCCTGGCTGATCCCGACCAGCTACCAGTCCGAGCACCCGGACTACATCCCGGCGGCCGGGGCCGACTTCGCGGCGAGCAAGATCGACGCCATCGCGAGCAACCCGGACGTCTGGGCCAAGACCGTGTTCATCCTCAACTACGACGAGAACGACGGCCTGTTCGACCACGTGCCGCCGCCCACCGCGCCCGCCGGCACCGCGCTGGAATACGTCAATGGGCTGCCCATCGGCGCTGGCTTCCGGGTGCCGTGCATCATCGTCTCGCCGTGGACGCAGGGCGGCTGGATCGCCAGCCAGACGTTCGATCACACCTCGGTGCTGCAGTTCCTGGAGAAGCTCACCGGGGTCACGGTGCCCAACCTCAGCGCCTGGCGCCGGGCCGCCTTCGGCGACCTCACGTCCGCGTTCGGCTTCCCGGTGAACGCGCCGTTCCCCCGGCTGCCGAGCACCAAGGGGCAACTGGCCCAGGCCGTCCAGCAGGTCAACACGCTGCCCGCGCCGCAGATCCCGACGACCGACCAGACGCCGCCCACCCAGGAGACCGGGCCGCGGCCCCGCCCGCGCGGTTCCGCCGCGTGATGGCGCCCGACCCCTCCCGGAGCAGAGGAGATGCTGACGTGACCGAGCCCACTCCTGACCCCAGCCCGGCCACCGGAACCGGCGCTGCCGGAACCGGCACCGGCCGCAGGCCGCACCGGCGGCTGGCCATCGCCGCCGGGACCGCGGCGGCCGCACTCGCCGTCATCGGCGTGCCCGCCGCCGCGTTCGGGCTGACCGGCGCGCTGGGCCACGGGCCCGCGGCCAACGCACCGATGAGCGCCATCAAGTTCCACCCCGGCAACGCCGCCCGGTCCGCAGCCGGGTCCGCGGCCGGGTCCACGGTCAAGCCGGCGGCCAGCGCGGCGGCGGCTGACTACCACGCCTACGTGGCGCTGGCCGGCGGCTACTCGGTCGCCGAGGTGGATGTGGCCAGCGACACGATCCTGGCCGACAGCATCTCGGCCGACTCGCCGGAAGGCGTGGCCGTCACCCCCAGCGGCGGCACCGTCTATGTGGCCGAGACCGGGCAGTACCAGGTCATCGCCGTGAACGCCAGCACCGGCACGGAAACGCCGATCACCGTCGGCCCGTACCCGCAGGACGTCGCGGTGACCCCGGACGGGAGCCAGGTCTACGCCACGGTGACCGGCAGCGACAGCGGCCCGGGCAGCTCGGACGTGGTGGCCGTGATCGACACGGCGACGAACACGGTGGCCAGGGACATCACGGTGGGCCCCGCGCCGCGCCAGGTGGTGTTCAGCCCGGACGGCAGCCGGGCCTACGTCACCACTGAGACCGGCGTGGCCGTGATCGACACGGCCAGCGGGCAGGTGGTCCGGACGATCCCGGACCCGGCCGGGCCGCAGGGCATCGCGGTCAGCCCGGACGGGAAGACGCTCTACGTCACCAACCCGAACGCCGATGGCCTGTGGGTGATTAACGCGGCGGCGGGGCAGGTCACCGCCCGGATCCCGGCCGGCGCGGAGCCCTACGCGGTCGCCGTCAGCCCGGATGGCAGCCGGGTCTACGTGACCGACATGAACTCCGACTCGGTGTCGGTGCTCGCCACCGCGAGCCTGCACACCGTGGCCACGGTGCCGGTGGGCCGCCTGCCCGGGTCGGTGGCGGTCACCCCGGACGGGTCGCAGGTCTGGGTCGGTAACAACCTGACCGGCAACATCTCGGTCATCAACCCGGCGAGCGACACCGTGTCGGCCACCATCTCCGGCGGCTCGGGCACCGCGACACTGCTCGCGGCGCCGCTGGGCATCGCGTTCACCAAGGCCGGGTGAGCGGCGGGCGGCTGGCGGGCCGGGGCGGCTGTCCCGGTCCGGCCGGCCGCTCCGGTCCGGCTAGCCGCGACGGCGCAGCAGGGCCAGGAAGATCGCGTCGGTGCCGTGCCGGTGCGGCCAGAACTGCGCGTACCGGCTGGCTGGCTCCGGGCAGCGCAGCCCCGGCACCTCGGCCAGCACCGCGGGGGCGTCCAGCACGTCCACGTCATCCCGGTCGCGCAGCACGTCGGCCAGCACGCCCCGGGTCTCGGCCAGGTGCGGCGAGCAGGTGACGTAGCCGACCACCCCGCCCGGCCGGGCCGCGTCGAGCGCGCTGCGCAGCAGGCGGCGCTGCAGCCCGCCCAGGGCCTGGACGTTCTCGGCTGACTTGCGCCACCGGGCCTCCGGGCGGCGGCGCAGCGCCCCGATGCCGGTGCACGGCACGTCGGCCAGCACCCGGTCGAAGGCCCCGGCCTGCCACGGCGGCTGACCGCCGTCCGCCGCCACCGCGGCCGCCGCCCCGGTGATCTGCACCGCGTCGCGGGCCAGCCGGGCCCGGTGCGGCCGCGCGTCCGCGGCCAGCAGGTGCGCGCCCCGCTGTGCGGCCAGCCCGGCCAGCAGCCGCGCCTTGCCGCCCGGCCCGGCGCACATGTCCAGCCACCGGCGGTCCGGCCCGGTCAGCTCCACCCGGGCGACCGCGATCGCGGCCAGCTGGCTGGCCTCATCCTGGACCGCCACGCGCTTCTGCCGTACCGCCGCGATGGCGCCCGGGTCCCCACCATCGAGATAGGCACCGAACGCCGACCACTGCGCCGGTGCCGCCCCGTCGGCGCGTAGCTCGGCCGGGTCGGCCAGCCCGGGCACGGCGCACAGCGTGACCCGTGGCCGGATGCCGTCCGCGGCCAGCGCGGCCTCGGTCCCGGCCAGCTCGCCACCGGGATCCTCGCCAAGCGCGTCGGCCACCGCGGCCGCCAGCCAGCGCGGGTGGCTGTACCGGACGGCGAGGTGGCCGAGCGGATCGGTGTCCCGGGACGGCGCGGCCACCCCGATCCAGGTCTCCAGGTCCCGGGTGGCCACCCGGCGCAGCACCGCGTTGACGAAGCCGGCCGACCGCTGGCCAGCCAGGTCCCGGGCCAGGTCGACCGAGGTGGCCACGGCGGCGTGCGAGCGGACCCGGGTGGCCAGCAGCTGGTGGGTGCCGAGCCGGAGCACTTCGCGCAGCGGCGGGTCGATCCGGTCCAGGCTCCGGTCGCTGCACACGCCGAGGATCGCGTCGTAGGTGCCCCGGCCGCGCAGCGTGCCATAGGTGAGCTCGGTGGTCAGCGCGGCGTCCCGGCCGTCCAGGCCGCGCTGCGCCAGCACCGACGGCAGCAGCAGGTTGGCGTACGCGTCCCGCTGCTCGACGGCGATCAGCACGTCATAGGCCGCGCGGCGGGCCGGGTCGGTGCGCTGCGGCCGGCTGGCCGCGGGCTGCGCGCCCTTGCCCGGCGGCCGGCCACCGCGCCGCTGCCCGCCGCGCTGGTGACCACCTCGCTGGTGACCACTGGGCTGGTGACCACTGGGCGGCTGCTCACCAGGCTGCTGGCCGCTGCCGCGCGGCCCGCTCCGCGCCGCCATCTCAGGCCAGCACCGCGGCCGCCTGGCGCAGGCCGCGGGCCCAGTCCGCGGCGGGCATCCGCCGCTTGCCCGGTGGCTGGACGTCGCCCAGCTCGACCGGGCCGGTGGCCGTCCCGGCCAGCACCGACGTCCGCTGCACCCGCAGCTCACCGGGCGCGAGCGGCGGGCCGGCGTCTGACCGGCCGTCCGCCGCGGCCTGGGCCGGTGGCGCGGCCAGCGGCCAGAGCTTGATCCTGGCCCCGCCGAGCATGGTCCACGCGCCCGGGCCCGGCGTGCAGGCCCGGATCCGCCGGTCCACCGCCAGCGCGGGCTCGTCCCAGCGCACCCGGGCATCCTCGATGGTGATCTTGGGTGCCAGGCTCACTCCCTCGGCTGGCTGCGGCCGCGCGTCCAGCTGGCCGGACTCGATCCCGTCCAGGGTCGCGACCAGCAGCCCGGCCCCGGAAACGGCCAGGCGGCCCAGCAGGTCGCCGGCGGTGTCCCGGGACCCGACCGGCTCGGTCAGCGCGCCGTACACCGGGCCGGCATCCAGCTCACGGACGATCTGGAACGTGGTCGCGCCGGTCAGGTCGTCGCCGTGCAGGATGGCGTGCTGCACCGGCGCCGCGCCACGCCACGCCGGGAGCAGCGAGAAGTGCAGGTTGACCCAGCCGTGCTTGGGGATGTCCAGCGCGGTCTGCGGGAGCAGCGCGCCGTATGCGGTCACCGGGCAGCAGTCCGGGGCGATGGCCCGCAGCCGGCTGAGGAATTCCTCGTCCCGCACCCGGGCCGGCTTGAGCACCTCGATCCCGGCCGCGGCCGCGCGCTCCGCGACCGGGCTCGGCGCCTGGTGCAGGCCGCGGCCCGCCGCGGCGTCCGGGCGGGTCACCACGGCCGCCACCTCGTGCCGGGAGGCCAGCAGCGCCTCCAGCGCAGGCACGGCGGCCTGCGGAGTGCCCGCGAACACCAGTCGCATACGGCGGCCCTTACAGTGCCTTCCCGCCGGTCGCGTGGGGCGAAACCCGGATCTCCGGGATGGGCTCGCCCCACCACTCGGCCTCGCGGATCGCCTTGTTGGCCAGCTTGCGCTGCTGCGGGTCGAGCCGGTCGATGAACAGCACCCCGTCGAGATGATCGGTCTCGTGCTGCACGCAGCGGGCCAGCTGCCCGGTGCCCTCGACGGTGATCGGCTCGCCGTACATGTTGAAGCCCTTGGCCACCGCACCGAAGGCGCGCAGCGTCGGGAAGGCCAGGCCCGGGAAGGACAGGCAGCCCTCGTCGTCGGTCTCGGTCTCGTCCGACAGGTCCAGCGTCGGGTTGATCAGGTGTCCCAGCTCATCGTCCACGTAATAGGTGAAGACCCGGAGGCCCACCCCAATCTGCGGCGCGGCCAGGCCGAGGCCCGGGGCGTCCAGCATCGTGTCGGTGAGGTCCTTGACCAGCTTGCGCAGCTCGGCATCGAAGTCGCGGACCGGCTCGGCGGCGGTGCGCAACACCGGGTCGCCGAAGATGCGGATCGGCTTGACGCTGATGGCGCACCATCCTTCTGCTCCGTGCCCTCACTCCGGAAGGTCACCTGGGTGTTACCTGACAAGTCTATGAACTTTCCTGGCCTGGGCTGGCCGCGACCGACCGGGCTTTGAACGCGGCCTTGCGCGCGGCCCGGGCCACACTGGGATCAGGGTGGTGATCGCTGAGCGCGGTCAGCAGGTCGGTCACGCCGGGATGCTGCACCCGCCACAGCCCGGCCACCAGTTCGGCCTGGGCGTCCGGCGGCACGTCGGGCAGCAGTTCGGCCACGACATCCTGCGGGTCAGCCTCTTCGAGCAGCCCGGCGCCCAGGTTGACGAGCAGCCAGGCGCGGTCTTCCCGGCCCAGCTCGGCATTCTCGCCGTGCTCATGCAGCCACACGGCGGCGTGCGCGCGGAGCACCGGATCAGCCAGCGCGGCCTGCATCGCGGGAACCGCGTCCGTGCCGATCCGGTCCAGCACGGCGAAGCCCGCGCCACGCAGCCCGGGCGAGCCGCTGCTGGCCGCGGCGATGAGTTCCGCCGCGGCCTCCGCGGGGGTCCGCCCGCCGAGCCAGCTGGCGATCTCGGCCTCGCCGTCTTCCACGTCGCAGTTGGCCAGGGTGGCGAGCAGGGCGGCTGCGTCACCGCGGGCGCCGCCGCCGACCACCGGGACGTGCCAGCCCTGCGCACGCAACCGCCGGTGCACGCCCCACACGCCGAGCGGCGACAGGGTGACGGTCAGCCCGCCGCCCGCCTCGTCCGCGCCGGCCTCGTCGGCGCCGAGTTCCACCACGCCGAGATCGGCCAGCGCCTCCAGGGCCACCGACAGCGCCGCACCTTCGTCCTGAGCCGCGCGGGCATCCTGGGCCGCGCGGGCATCCTGGGCGGCACGGGTGTCCAGCGTCGGGCGGGTTCCCTGGGCCGGGCGGGCGGCGTCCCGCCGGGTGCCCGCCGCAGCCACGTACGCGTCGAACAGGGCATCCATCCGGACCGGGCCGCCCACCGTGTACAGGGCGGTGGCCATGCCGTCGAGGTCTTCGGCTTCCAGCATGACCGTGAGCGCCGCGTCCCAGGCGCCGAGCACGTCGTCGGCGGCCGGGCTGGACAGCACGTCGAGCCGCTGCCCGGCCTCCGCCCGGCCCCCGGCCAGGACCAGCATCCGGGCGGCGACCGCCACCCGCCAGGCCGCGTCGAACTCGCCCGGGATCAGCTCCAGGTGGGTGGCCGCGGCGATCGCGTCCGGCTGCCGAAGCCGCCCCGCCTTGGTCACCGCCCGGCCCGGGCCGATCCATCTGGCCACATCCCGGGCGGCGCGCAGCAGCGGGGCCACCCGCGCCGCCGCGGCGAGTTCCTCGCGGGGCGCCAGCCGCACCGTGGGCAGCCGGGACAGCCCTGCCCCGCCCGGCTGGCCGGCTGGTCCCCGGCCGCCGCGCCGGAGTTCCCCTGGTCAGCCGCGCTGCCCCTGGCCAGGTTGACCGAGCTCAGTTCGATTGCTGGCTGGTCCGGACGACCCGATGTGCCCCGGTCCCCGGCCGGCCCGTCCGGGCTGCCCGCCGGACCCGCCGTGCCCCGGGTCCGCGAGTTCCGTCGTGAGGTGGCCACTCCAGCACCCTACGGCCTTCCCGGCAGAAGTCAGATCAGCTCCGCGGGGTCAAGTTGCACCCGGACCGCTCCCGGCTCCTTCCGCGCGCTGCGCGCGGCTTGCGCCTGATGAAGTGCCTGGGCCAGCGCCAGCCCGGCTGACCTGGGCACCCGCAGCAGCATCCGGATGCTGCCCGGCGGCACATCGACCGGGCCGAGCAGCTCGGTCGCGGCCGGCAGTTCGGCGGTGGACAGCAGCGCCTGGACCGCGTCGTCCGGCCCGGTGAGCGACGCCATCCGGACCGCGGGCGGGAATCGCAACTCCGCCCGCTCGGCCAGCTCACGCTCGGCGTGCGTCACCGGATCCCAGCGGATCAGCGCCTGGACCGCGGGGATGGCCGAGTCCGCGACCACCACCACCCGGCCGCCATCGGCGCCGCCGCGGACCAGCGCGGCCGCGTTCAGCCAGCGGCGCAGCGCCTCTTCGGCCGCCCGCAGGCTGGGCAGGCCGAGCAGCACCCAGCCATCCAGCAGCAGCGCGGCCGCGTAGCCGCCGTCCGCCCGCGGCTCCGCCCCGGGCGTGGCCACGACCAGCGCCGGGCTGCCATCGATGGCCGGGACCAGGCTGGCGCCGCCGGAGGTGAGCAGCGGGAACCCGGGAAAGGCCCGGCCCAGTTCCTCGGCCGTCCGGCCGGCCCCGGTGACCAGGGCGCGGACCGAGCCGTACCCGCACCGTGGGCAGCGCCAGGCCGTCTCCGGCCGGCCACACCAGGCACAGTGCAGCGCGGCGTCTGCCCCCGGCAGCCCGAGCGGGCCGCCGCACTCGGTGCACCGGGCCCGGTCCCGGCACCGGCCGCAGCCGAGCGCGGCCAGGTAGCCCCGCCGCGGCACCTGGACCAGCACCGGCCCATGGCTCAGCCCGTCCCGGGCGGCGCGCAGCGCCAGGCTGGGCAGCCGCGCGGTCTGCGCGGCCGCGTCCCGGGCCAGTTCCGTGTCGCTGCCGGCCGCGCGGACCTGCGGGGCGCGGTCCCGGAGCACCGGCCGGTCAGCGGTGACCGGCTGCGCCCAGCCGCTGGCCACCAGGCTGGTCGCCTCGGCCGTCCGGGCGAAGCCGCCGATGAGCGCGGCCGCCCCGGTGCGGTGCGCCCGCAGCGCGAGCACCTCGCGGGCATGCGGATACGGCGCCCGCGGCTCCGCGTGCAGGTCGTCGCCGTCGTCCCAGATGACCACCAGGCCGAGGTCGCGGACCGGCGCGAACATCGCGGCCCGGGTGCCCGCGACGACCCGGACCACGCCGCGCCGGACGGCCAGCCAGCGGCGGTAGCGTTCCGCGGGCCCGAGCCCGGCGGACAGCGTGACGTGCTGGCCCGGGCCGAGCAGCCCGGCCAGCGCGGCGTCCACCAGATCCAGGTCGGTTGCGTCCGGCAGCACGATCAGCGCGCCCCGGCCGGCCGCCGCCGCCGTGCCCGCCGCCCGGGCGATCTCCTCCGGCCAGTGCGGGCCAGGCAAGGCGGACCAGACCGCGCGCGGTGCCCGCCCGGTGGCCAGCGCGGCCAGGAACGCGGCTCCCGCGGTGTACCGCGCCCACGGCCCCGGCTCCGGCACTCCCCCGCCAGTCCCGCCCGCAGCCGCCTGCCCGGCCAGGTCGGCCGGCCGGCCGGGACGGGGGTCGCGGCGGTGCCAGCCGGTTCGGCCGGGACTTCCTGTTCGGCCCGGGCGTGCCGGGGCGGGATGGCCAGCCGCAGCACGTCCGCCATGGTGCCCGCGTACCGGTCGGCTACCTCCCGGGCCAGGGCCGCGATCTCCGGGCTCAGCGCCGGCTCCGGCGAGACCACCCGGTCCAGCCGGGCCAGCCGCCCCGGGTGCTCGCTGGCCGGCACCCGGTCCAGCAGGTACCCGTCGACCAGCTGGCCGGCGAACCGGACCCGGACCCGGCAGCCCGGCACCGCCTGGTCAGTGAGCCGTTCCGGGACCAGGTAATCGAACGGCCGGTCCAGGTGCGCGAGCGGGATGTCCACCGCCACCCGGGCCACCGGCAGCACCGCCGCGTCCGGCCCAGGATCCCGCCGTCCCCGCGCTGGACGGCGGCCCGGCTGGCTGCCGTCTTCCCGCGCGGGTGCCCGCTGCCTGGTTGCCCCTGCCACGCTCCTGTCCTACCAGACCCCCCGGACGCCCAAGCCCGCCCCGGAAACGACCCCGCGGCAGCCACCCGGCACCCAGTGGTGCAGATGTGACAGCGGCCCGTTATCACTGCCCCGCCGCAGTCCGTGATCATGACTTCAGCGCGCATCTAGTGCACCGAAGTCATGATCACGGTGACGCAGATAGCGGGAGAGCCGGGCGGTGGGCTGGGGCGGGACGGCCCAGGGGGTTGGCGGTGCGGGGGTTAGCGGTACCGGGGTTAGACGGTGCCGCAGGCGTTGTCGGCGGTGTCGGTGTCTTTGTTCAGGGCGAGCAGCACCTGACGTGGCACGATCCGCCCGGCCTGGATGTCGCTGAGCATGGTCTGCAAGCCGCTGGACAGCGCGGTCAGCGACCGCGCGGCGACCGGGTTCTGGCTGTCCCGCGCGGCCCGGCCGGTCTGCCGCACGGCGGCCGTCAGGTCGCGGGCCAGCACGGCGCGGTCGGCCCCGTTGTTGACGTCGGCGACCACCCGGTTGTACGAGGTCAGCGCGTTGTCCTTGTACGCCTCGCAGCCCGGGTCGGCCGCCCGGATCAGGTGCGGCAGCAGGTAGCCGGCCGCACCAGCCCAGGCCAGGGTGAGCGCGATGGCCAGCCAGCAGCGCACCCGCCCGCCGCCGGGCTGCCCAGCCTGGCTGGCTGGCTGGCCTGCCTGGCCCGGCGCAGGCCGAGCACGCCCAGCACCAGCCCGGCCGGGATGGTGATCAGGGCCCCGCCCAGGATGCCGCAGCCGAGCGCGGCGGTGGCCAGCCAGTTGTGCCGGCCGGCCACCTGGGCCGACGCAGGCGCGCCCTCCTCGGGCTGCGGCGGGGATGCCGCCTGCTCGGTGGATGAGGACAACGGCTCACCGGCTCTGGTGTTCGGGGCAGGCCAAAACGCTCGCAATCAGAAATAACGGAGCGTAATGAGCCTAGATTCGGAGCCTGGGCGATGTCCAGCGCCCAGCGGCGGCCGGGCTGGAAGCTGAAGCTAGAGACCAGCCGCCTTGCGCAGGTTCTCCGCGCGGTCGGTCCGCTCCCAGGAGAAGTCCGGCTCCTCCCGGCCGAAGTGGCCGTAGCTCGCGGTCTGCGCGTAGATCGGGCGGAGCAGGTCCAGATCCCGGATGATGGCGGCCGGGCGGAGGTCGAAGACCTCGAGCACCGCGTCCTGGATCCGCTCGATCGGCAGTTGCTCGGTGCCGAAGCACTCCACGAACAGGCCGACCGGCTTGGCCTTGCCGATGGCGTAGGCCACCTGCGTCTCGCAGCGCTCAGCCAGGCCCGCCGCGACCACGTTCTTGGCCACCCAGCGCATCGCGTAGGCGGCGCTGCGGTCCACCTTGGACGGGTCCTTGCCGGAGAACGCGCCGCCGCCGTGCCGGGCCATCCCGCCGTACGTGTCGATGATGATCTTCCGGCCGGTCAGCCCGGCGTCACCCATCGGGCCGCCGATCTCGAACCGCCCGGTCGGGTTCACCAGCAGCCGGTAGTTGCTGGTGTCGATGTCCAGCGGCTGGACCACCGGAAGCACGACGAGGTCACGGACATCGGGGGCGAGCAGTTCCTTGAGGTCGATGTCCGGGGCGTGCTGGGCGGACACCACGACCGTGTCCAGCCGCACCGCCTTGTCCCCGGCGTACTCGATCGTCACCTGAGTCTTGCCGTCCGGGCGCAGGTACGGGACCTCACCGCTGCGCCGCACCTCGGACAGGCGGCGGGCCAGCTTGTGCGCCAGCATGATGGGCAGCGGCATCAGCTCCGGGGTTTCCCGGCACGCGTAGCCGAACATCAGGCCCTGGTCACCGGCGCCTTGCATGTCGAGCTCGGAGGAACCCTCACCCTCCCGGTGCTCGAACGCCTGCAGCACGCCCTGGGCGATGTCCGGTGACTGGGAGCCGATCGACACGGACACCCCGCAGGAGGCTCCGTCGTAGCCCTTGGTCGAGGAGTCGTAGCCGATCTCCAGGATCTTCTCCCGGATGATCCCGGGGATGTCCACGTAGGTCTCGGTGCTCACCTCCCCGGCGACGTGCACCTGACCCGTGGTGATCAGGGTCTCCACAGCCACATGGCTGCGCGGGTCATCCTTGATGATCGAGTCCAGGATGGCGTCACTGATCTGATCTGCCATCTTGTCCGGATGACCCTCTGTCACGGACTCAGAGGTAAATAGACGTCGGGCCACCTGAAACTCCCCGTCCTGGTGTACGGCTGAAACCTCGCCGCCGAAGTCTAGCCGGGCTGGTTTACCACCGTGGAATTAACTCCCCGGCCAGCGCGCGAGCGGTCACCATATCCCGGCTGCCAGGCGTCCTCTGCACAGGACCGGAGGAAGCTGCACTGGGACGGGACCAGCTGGTCCAACGGCTGAGCGGCCGCAGGACCTAGAACCGCGCCGCGACCAGGTCCCAGACCACGTCGGCGAGCACGTCCTTGGGACCGCGCGGGATCCGGGTCTGGCTGCCGTCCGCGGCCAGCACGATCGCCTCGTTGTCCGCGGTGCCGAACGCGAGGCCGCCGCCGACCTGGTTCACCACCAGCAGGTCGCAGCCCTTGGCGGCCAGCTTGGCCTGGCCGTTCGGCAGCAGGTCCTCGGTCTCCGCGGCGAAGCCGACCAGCACCTGGCCGGGCCGGGGCCGGCTGACGGCCAGCCCGC
The DNA here is from genome assembly GCA_963832095.1 of uncultured Actinomycetes bacterium. Classification (GTDB taxonomy): domain Bacteria; phylum Actinomycetota; class Actinomycetes; order Streptosporangiales; family Streptosporangiaceae; genus RYN-230. The sequence continues at coordinate 222,113 of CAWHSW010000017.1, read as the reverse complement.
GCAGGATGTCCGGGTTCTCCACCAGGCGCACCGGCTCAGGCAGCGCGCCGGACTTCTTGACCTTGGCCCCGCTCCGGGTCTCCGGCCGGTAGTCGGCCACCGCGGCCGCCATCACCACCGCGTCCGCGTCCACCGCGGCGGCGGTCACCGCCGCCTGCATGTCCCGGGCCGAGGTGACCCGGACCACCTTGGCACCAGCCGGGTCGTCCAGGGACACGTTGGCCGACACCAGGGTGACCTGGGCGCCGCGGGCGGCGGCGGTGCGGGCCAGCGCGTAGCCCTGACGGCCCGAGGACCAGTTGCCGAGGAAACGGACCGGGTCGAGTTCCTCCCTGGTCCCGCCCGCCGATACCACCACGTGGCGGCCGGCCAGGTCGGGCCGCAGCCCGGCACTGCCCCGGGCCAGCACCCGGACCGCGGCTTCGTACAGTTCGGCGGGCTCGGGCAGCCGCCCCGGGCCGCTGTCCGCCCCGGTGAGCCGCCCGGCCGCGGGATCGAGGACGATAGCGCCGCGGCCGCGCAGCGTGGCCACGTTGGCCTGGGTGGCTGGATGCTGCCACATCTCGGTGTGCATAGCCGGGGCGAACAGCACCGGGCAGCGCGCGGTCAGCAGGATGGCAGTGAGCAGGTCATCGGCCCGCCCGGTGGCCGCCCGGGCCAGCAGGTCGGCGGTGGCCGGCGCGACCATGACCAGGTCGGCTCGCTGGCCCAGCCGGACATGCGGCACCTCCGGCACGTCGTCCCAGACGCTGGTGCTGACCGGCTGGCCGGAGAGGGCGGCCCAGGTGGCCGCGCCGACGAAGCGCAGCGCGTCCTCGGTGGGCACGACCCGGACCTGATGGCCCGCCTCGGTCAGCCGCCGCAGCAGCTCGCAGGCCTTGTACGCGGCGATGCCCGCGCCGACGCCCAGGATAATCTGGGCCCCGGACACGGGCAGGTCGTTATCGGTGCCGCTGTCGGCGGTCATCGGACGGGTCAGCCAACCCCAGCCAGGTCGCCGGCGCTCAGGAGGTCGGCTCGGCCGTCTCCGCCGCGGACAGCAGGCCCTGGCGGATCTCACGCAGGGCGATGGACAGCGGCTTCTCCTGGACCCGGGTCTCGACCAGCGGGCCGACATACTCCAGCAGGCCCTCGCCGAGCTGGGCGTAGTAAGCGTTGATCTGCCGCGCCCGCTTGGCCGCCATGATGACCAGGCGGTACTTGCTGTCTACGACCCCGAGGAGGTCGTCAATTGGCGGGTTGGTGATGCCTTCGGCGGCGGGATTCCCGGCCACTCTGTGCCTTCCGGTTGGGAGAAATAATGCTCATCGGCCAGCTAGGGCCATCGCCAAGGCTACCAGCTGGCGCCGCACGTCCCCGACAGACGTGTTGATCAGCGTGATATCGAACTCATGCTCGGCGGCCAGTTCTACCTGGGCCACGGCCAGCCGGCGCTCGATCACCTCAGGCGGCTCGGTGCCCCGGCCGGTCAGCCGGCGGACCAGCTCCGGCCAGCTGGGCGGGGCCAGGAAAACGAGCAGCGCGTCCGGCACCGCGGTGCGCACCTGCCGTGCCCCGGCAAGATCGATAACCAGCAGGGCCGGCTGCCCGGCGGCCAGTTTCCCGGCGAGCGGGCCACGCGGGGTGCCATACCGATGGCCGGCGAAAGCGGCCCATTCCAGGAGTTCACCACTCGCCAGCATCCGGTCGAAGTCCGCATCGCTGACAAAGTGGTAGTCCCGGCCATCCACTTCACCGGGCCGGGGCGCCCGCGTGGTGGCCGATACCGAGAGCCAGATTTCCGGGCATTCCTTGCGAAGCCCGGCTACCACAGTGGTCTTGCCGACCCCGGAAGGGCCGGAAAGGACGGTCAGCCTGGCTGGCACCCCGCCCCCCCGGACAAGCGCGGTACCGCATGCGCGATCAGCGGACGTATCGGCCAACGGCCTTGGTCCCCCGCGCCCGCCCCTGGGGTTGCCAGACTGTGTCAGATAGAACTCCGGAACTCGTTTTCCAGTGCGGCCCGCTGGTTGGCACCAAGACCACGCACGCGCCGCGATTCGGCGATGCCGAGCCGCTCCATGATCTGCCGGGCACGAACCTTGCCGATCCCAGGGACAGCCTCAAGCAACGCTGAGACTTTCATCTTCCCAAGGACGTCATCAGTCTGGCCCTCCTTGAGGACATCAGACAACTTGAGTTCGTTCTTCTTCAGCCTTGCCTTGATCTCAGCCCGTTCCTTGCGTGCCCTTGCGGCCTTCTCAAGGGCGGCTGCACGCTGATCGGGAGTGAGGGGAGGAAGAGCCACTCCGGGTCACCTCGGGTTTCAGATTCGAAAACTGCGGACGGGAAGGGAAAGTAGCGAGTTCAGCCCGCCGGGGCAACGCAAACACCCGTTTGTTACGTCATAAATTGGACGATATTACTCTCCGGAAGGTCCCGAATACTTAACGTAGTCAAACGTGGTGCTCCCATGTCCCTATCATGGGCTCCGTACGGGAGTGCTCGAAACATGCCGGTTGCCCTCATTCGGCGGCCGGCGCCAGCCGGCGCAGCGGCGCGGCGATGGCGGACGCCGCCGCGCCCGGGTCCGGCGCCCCGGTGATCGGGCGGCCGATGACCAGAAGATCGGCACCAGCGCGGAGCGCCTCCTCGGGGGTGGCCACCCGGGCCTGGTCGTTCCGGTCCGACCCGGCCTGCCGGATGCCCGGGGTGATCAGCATGATGTCCGGGCCGACCTCAGCCCGGACCGCGGCCACCTCGCGGGGCGAGCAGACCAGGGCCCCGGCCCCGGCCGCCACGGCCAGCGCGGCCAGCCGGCGCACCGCGTCCGGCACCGGCCCGACCATGCCGATCGAGTCCAGGTCGTCCGGGCTCAGCGAGGTGAGCACGGTCACCGCGGCGATCGTGGCATCCGGCGCGGACTGCACCGCCGCCCGGATGACCTCCGGCCCAGCCGCGGCGTGCACGGTGACCAGTTCCGGCCGCAGCCGGGCCACGGCCCGCACCGCGCCGGCCACCGTGGCCGGGATGTCGTGCAATTTCAGGTCGAGGAAGACGTGCACGCCGCTGGCCCCCCGGATCGAGGCCACCACCCCCGGCCCGTACCTCAGGTAGAGCTCTAGCCCGATCTTCACCGTGCTGACATGCGGCGTGACGAGCCCGGCCCAGCGCGCGGCAGTTTCCAGGTCAGGGGCATCAAGCGCCACGGCGATGGGCGCTGGCTGGCTCAACTCTCCTCCTCGGGTGGTGGGGGCGACGGCGGGTTTGCCCGACTCCTTACAGAACGCTACACAGCTGTTCCAGACAGCCGGCGCCGCGGCGTGCCACGCGGCTCGTGGGCCCGGCCGATCACGTCGGCGAGCCGCTCGATGCCGCGCAGCGCGAGCTCCTCGTCGAGCTCGCGGAGGATCCGCATGCACGCGGACGGATCATGGAAAATGGTCGTGCCCACGCTGACCATGGCCGCCCCGGCCAGGATCAGCTCCAGCGCGTCCCGCCCGGTCCGCACCCCGCCCATGCCGATGATCGGCACGTCGGGCAGGGCCTTGCGCACCTGCCAGATGCAGCGCACCGCGACCGGCCGGATGGCCTGCCCGGACAGCCCGCCAGTCACCCCGGCCAGCACCGGCCGCATGGTGTCGGTGTCGATCGTCATGCCGAGCAGAGTGTTGATCATCGAGAGGCCGTCGGCCCCGGCCCCGGCGCACGCCCGGGCGATCGTCACGATGTCGGTCACATCCGGCGACAGCTTCGCGAAGACCGGGATGTCGTACCGCACCCGGCCGCGGACGGCCTCGATCACCGCCGCAGAAGCGGCCGGATCGCAGGAGAAAACGAGCCCGCGATCCTCGACATTCGGACAGGAAATATTCACCTCAATGGCAGTAACTCCTGCCGCGTCGGATAGCCGTGTGGCGAGTTCCGCGTATTCGTCCACGCTGCTGCCCGCGATGGATACCACCGCCCGGGCGCCGCGGGACAGCAGCCACGGCAGATCGCGCTGCAGGAACGCGTCGATGCCCGGACCCTGCAGCCCGATCGAGTTGAGCATCCCGCTCGGCGTCTCGGCCATCCGGGGCGTCGGCAGGCCCGCCCGCGGCGCCAGCATCACCGACTTGGTGACCACCGCGCCGATCTTGGCCACGTCGAAGAACTGGGCCAGTTCCCGGCCCGCGCCCGCGCAGCCCGAGGCGGTCAGGATCGGGTTGGGCAGCTCCACATGGCCCAGCTTGGTCCGCAGGTCAACTGCCATGACGCTCCTTCCGCGCCGCACCCGGCCCGGCCGCCGCGCCGCTCCCGCTGCTGCTGGGGTTCGGCGGGCTGCTGTCGTTCCTGGTACGAGAGGTACTGGCGGTGCCTGCACGGCTGGCGCTTCCGGCGTTTCCGCTGCTTCGGCTGGAACCGGAGTGTCTGTTGTTTTCAGTGGGGCTGGAGGAACTGACGGTGGCTGTGGTTCCAGTGGGGTTGGTGCTGGCCCGGGCGGCCGCCGAAGGCCGCGGATTCCAGCCCGGCGCGCCCAGCGCATCGAACGGGATCGTCCCGACGTCGTCCCAGCGCACGGTGTCGCCCCGGAACACCGGCCCGGCGACACAGGACCGCACCATCCGGGTCACCCCGTCGTCCCCGACGACCGGCAGCACGCAGGTCATGCACACCCCGATGCCGCACGCCATGGACTCCTCGACCAGGGTCAGCACCGGGATCTCGTACCGCTGGGCCAGCGCGGTGACCTGGCGCAGCATGCCCATCGGGCCGCAAGCGTAGATCACGTCGGTGCGCGCCTCGTGGATGACCTGGGTGAGCCGGTCAGTGACCAGGCCGCGGATACCCATCGACCCGTCCTCGGTGGTGACCGCGGCGCTGCGCCCGGTACGCCGCGCGGTGAGCGAGCCGAACACCCGGTCCGCGCTGGCCGCGCCGAGCAGGAAGTCCACCTGGCAGTCCCGCTTGCGCAGCCGGTCGGCCAGCGGGAACAGCGGCGCGCTGCCGTAGCCGCCGCCGACCAGCAGGCAGCTCACCGGGTCCCGGGGCACCGGGAACGGCCGCCCCAGCGGCCCGGCCAGGTCGAGCACGTCCCGGGTGCGCCGCTCGGCCAGCCACCGCGTGCCCGGCCCCACCGGCGCGAACACGAATTCCACCGTGCCGCCATGATCCGGGCGCACGTCATGGATACTGAACGCCCGCCGGAGCAGCATCGACGTATCCGGCCCGCCGACTGCGACGGCGACGAACTGCCCCGGCCGGAAGCGCGCGGCGATGCCGGGCGCGACCACGGTCATCGCGTAGTACGCGTCCACCTTGCGCACGGTGAGCACCGTGCCGCGGACCTGGACCTGGACCGCGTCCTGCTCGCCGTCGCCACTGGTCATGACGCGCCACCAGGCTGGGCCGCACGGCCGGCGCGCAGCGTCGCCGCATATTCCTGCAATGAGCGCACTCCCACCTCGCCGCGCTGGATCGCCTCGATGCCCTGGACCGCGGCGCCCAGCCCCTGGACGGTGGTGACACACGGCACGCCGCTGCGCACCGCGGCGGTGCGGATCTCGTAGCCGTCCAGCCGGGGACCGGACTGGCCCGGGCTGCCGAACGGCGTGTTCACGATCAGATCCACCTGGCCGGCCAGGATGCTGGCCACGATGTCCGGCTCGCCGTCCGGGCCAGGGCCGTCGCTGTGCTTGCGCACGATCGTGGCACGGACGCCGTTGCGCCGCAGCACCCCCGCGGTGCCTTCCGTAGCCCAGATCTCGAAGCCCAGATCGGCGAGGCGTTTCACGGGGAAAACCATAGACCTCTTGTCCCGGTTGGCCACCGACACGAACACCCGGCCCTTGACCGGCAGCGGCCCGTACGCCGCCGCCTGCGACTTCGCGTACGCGGTGCCGAACACCTCGTCGATGCCCATCACCTCACCGGTGCTGCGCATCTCCGGGCCGAGCACGGTGTCCACGCCCTGGCCGCTCTTGTCCCGGAACCGGCCGAACGGCAGCACCGCCTCCTTGACCGCGACCGGCGCGTCCAGCGGCAGCGTGCCGCCGTCGCCGGCCGCGGGCAGCATACCCTCGGCGCGCAGCTCGGCGATGCTGGCGCCGAGCATGACCCGGGCCGCCGCCTTGGCCAGCGGGGTGGCGGTGGCCTTGGACACGAACGGCACGGTGCGCGACGCCCGCGGGTTAGCCTCCAGCACGAACAGCACCCCGGCGGCCAGCGCGTACTGCACGTTGAGCAGCCCGCGCACGCCCACGCCGCGGGCGATGGCCGCGGTGGACTCCCGGATCCGGATGATGTCGGCCTGGCCCAGGGTGATCGGCGGCAGCGCGCAGGCCGAGTCGCCGGAGTGGATGCCGGCCTCCTCGATGTGCTCCATCACCCCGCCGAGGAACAGTTCGCTGCCGTCGTACAGCGCGTCCACGTCGATCTCGATGGCATCGTCCAGGAACCGGTCGATGAGCACCGGGTGGTCCGGGCTGGCCGCGGTGGCCCGCTCCAGGTACGCGCGCAGCGTGGCGTCGTCGTAGACGATCTCCATGCCGCGCCCGCCGAGCACGTAGGACGGGCGGACCAGGACCGGGTAGCCGATCTCGTCGGCCACCGCCTTGGCCTCGGGGTAGGACCGGGCGGTGCCGTACCGCGGCGCGGGCAGCCCGGCCGCCGCCAGCACGGCGCCGAACTCGCCGCGGTCCTCGGCCAGGTGGATGGCCTCTGGGCTGGTGCCCACCACCGGGACGCCCTCGGCGGCCAGCGCCCGGGCCAGGCCGAGCGGGGTCTGCCCGCCGAGCTGCACGATGACCCCGGCCACCGGGCCGGTGGCCTGCTCGGCGTGCACCACTTCGAGCACGTCCTCCAGGGTGAGCGGCTCGAAGTAGAGCCGCCCGGAGGTGTCGTAGTCGGTGGACACCGTCTCCGGGTTGCAGTTCACCATCACGGTCTCGTAGCCGGCCTCGGCCAGCGCGAACGAGGCGTGCACGCAGGCGTAGTCGAACTCGATGCCCTGGCCGATCCGGTTCGGCCCGCTGCCCAGGATGATCACCTTCGGCGCGTCGCCCGGCGGCACCTCGGTGCCCACGTCGTACGTCGAGTACAGGTACGGCGTGCGGGCGGCGAACTCCCCGGCGCAGGTGTCCACCGTCTGGTACACCGGCCGGATGCCGAACGCGTGCCGGAGCAGCCGGACCTGGTCTTCGGCCAGCCCGGTGAGCTGGCCGAGCTGCGCGTCGGAGAAACCCGCCTGCTTGGCCGCGCTGAGCAGGTCGGGGTCAAGTCCCGTGCCCGACCGGGTGCCCGGCGTGCCGGCACTGGCCCCGGAGAGGCGTTCGGCAAATTCCTGAATGTATTGGATCTGGTCCACGAACCAGGGGTCGATGCCGCTCGCCGCGGCCACCTCGGCCACCGTGGCGCCGGCCCGGAGCGCCTGGTGCACGGTGCCCAGCCGGCCGTCGTGCGGCACCGCGCAGCGGGCCAGCAGCGCGGCCCGGTCGCCGGGCGGCGCACGCCAGTGCAGCGGCGCGGCCGGGTTCTCCAGCGAGCGGAGCGCCTTCTGCAGCGCCTCCGGGAAGGACCGGCCGATGGCCATCGCCTCGCCGACCGACTTCATGTGCGTGGTCAGCACCGGGTCGGCGCCGGGGAACTTCTCGAACGCGAACCGGGGCACCTTGACCACCACGTAGTCCAGCGCGGGCTCGAAGCTGGCCGGCGTCTCCCCGGTGATGTCGTTGCGGATCTCGTCCAGTGTGTAGCCGATGGCCAGCCGGGCGGCGATCTTGGCGATGGGGAACCCGGTCGCCTTGGAGGCCAGCGCGGAGGACCGGGACACCCGCGGGTTCATCTCGATGACGACCATCCGGCCGGTCTGCGGGTGCACCGCGAACTGGATGTTGCAGCCGCCGGTGTCCACCCCGACCGCCCGGACCACCGCGATCGCGGTGTCCCGCATGTGCTGGTACTCCCGGTCGGTCAGCGTCATGGCGGGCGCCACCGTGACCGAGTCGCCGGTGTGCACGCCCATCGGGTCGATGTTCTCGATGGAGCAGACCACGACCACGTTGTCGTTGCGGTCGCGCATCAGCTCCAGCTCGAACTCCTTCCAGCCCAGAATGGACTCTTCCAGCAGCACCTCGGTGACCGGGCTGGCGTCCAGGCCCGCGCCGGCGATCCGGTGCAGGCCGTCCTCGTCGCGGGCGATGCCGGAGCCCGCGCCGCCCAGGGTGAACGAGGGCCGGACGACCACCGGGTAGCCCAGGTCGGCCGCGGCGGCCAGGCAGTCGTCCATGGTGTGGCAGATGTAGCTGCGCGGCACGTCCCCGCCCAGCCCGGTGACGATCTCCTTGAACGCGCTGCGGTCCTCGCCGGACTTGATCACGTCGATGTCGGCACCGATCAGCTCGACGCCGTACCTGGCCAGGGTGCCCGCCGCGTGCAGGTCCATGGCGGCGTTGAGCGCGGTCTGGCCGCCCAGCGTGGGCAGCACCGCGTCCGGCCGCTCCCGGGCGATCACCTTCTCCAGCACGTCCAGGGTGATCGGCTCGACGTAGGTCGCATCGGCGAACTCCGGGTCGGTCATGATCGTGGCCGGGTTGGAGTTGACCAGGCTGACCCGGATGCCCTCCTGGCGGAGCACCCGGCAGGCCTGGGTGCCCGAGTAGTCGAACTCGCAGGCCTGCCCGATGACGATCGGCCCAGAACCGATGACCAGCACCGACTTCAGGTCCGCACGCTTAGGCACGTCGGTTGCCCTCCATCAGGGTGCAGAAGTCGTCGAACAGGCCGGCCGCGTCGTGCGGTCCTGGCGCGGCCTCCGGGTGGTACTGGACGCTGAACGCGGGCGCGTCCAGCAGCCGCAGGCCCTCGACCACGCCGTCGTTCAGGTTGACGTGGCTGATCCGGGCCGGGCCGAAGCTGGTCTGGAACGGGGCGCCGGGCGCGGTGCCAGCCGGCATCTCGACCGCGAACCCGTGGTTGTGGCTGGTGATGTGCACCCGGCCGGTGGCCAGGTCCTTGACCGGCTGGTTCACCCCGCGGTGACCGAAGCGCAGCTTGTAGGTGCCCAGGCCGAGGGCGCGGCCGAGAACCTGGCTGCCCAGGCAGATACCGAACACCGGGACGCCGCGGCCGAGCAGGTCGCGGACGGCCGCCGTCACGTAGCCGAGCGCGGCCGGGTCGCCGGGGCCGTTGGAGAAGAACACGCCGTCCGGGCTGGTGGCCAGGATGTCCGCCGCGGTGCTGGCCGCGGGCAGCACGGTGACCTCGCAGCCCCGCCGGGCCATGGACAGCGGGGTCATCGTCTTGATGCCGAGGTCCACGGCCGCGACCCGGTAGCGGACCGGGCTGCCGTCCGGCGGGCGCACCGAGTAGGGCTCGCTGGTGGACACGGCACCAGCCAGGTCGGCGCCGGTCATCTGCGGGCTGGCCAGCACCCGGTCCCGCAGCGCGGCCAGGTCCCCGGTCCCGGCGCTGATCGCGGCCCGCATCGCGCCGCGGTCGCGCAGGTGCCGGGTGAGCGCGCGGGTGCCGGTGATGGCGATCCCGGTGACGCCCTGGGCGCGCAACTCGGCGTCCAGGCTGCGCTGGGACCGCCAGCTGGACGCGATCCGGGCTGGCTCGCGGACCACGTACCCACTCACCCAGATCCGCCGGGACTCCGGGTCCTCGTCGTTGATCCCGGTGTTGCCGATGTGCGGCGCGGTCATGGCCACGATCTGGCGGCAGTACGACGGATCGGTCAGCGTCTCCTGGTACCCGGTCATCCCGGTGCTGAAGACCATCTCGCCGAACGTCTCGCCGTCCGCGCCGAACGTGGTCCCGTGGAACGCGGTGCCGTCTTCCAGGAGCAGCACGGCCGGGGCCGCCATCAGGCGATCTTCCCGTCGAGCACGGTAGGCGTGCCGCGCAGGAAGGTGGCCACCACCCGGCCGGGCAGGTCCATGCCCGCGAACGGGCTGTTCCGGCTGCGCGACGCGTGGGTGGCGGGCTGCACGGTGTCCCGCGCCGCGGCGTCGTACAGGGTCAGGCTGGCCGGCTGGCCGGCCGCCAGCTCCCCGCCCGCCCCGGCCAGCCGCCCGATGACGGCCGGCCGCCGGGACATCCGGTCGGCCACCCCGGCCCAGTCCAGCAGCCCGGTGTCCACCATGGCCTGCTGCACCACGCGCAGCGCCGTCTCCAGCCCGGTCATGCCGAACGCCGCCGTGTCCCACTCGGTTTCCTTGTCCTCCACCGGGTGCGGCGCGTGATCGGTGGCGACACAGTCGATGGTGCCGTCGGCCAGCCCGGCGCGCAGCGCCGCGATATCCGCGTCCGTGCGCAGCGGCGGATTGACCTTGTACACCGGGTCGTAGCTGGCCGCCAGGCTGTCTGTGAGCAGCAGGTGATGCGGGGTGACCTCGGCGGTGACCCGCCAGCCCTTGCCCTTGGCCCAGCGGATGATCTCCACCGAGCCGGCCGTGGACACGTGGCAGACGTGCAGCGCCGAGCCGACGTGCGCGGCGAGCAGGCAGTCCCGGGCGATGATGGCTTCCTCGGCCACCGCGGGCCAGCCGGTCAGGCCGAGCCGGGCGGACATCTCACCCTCGTTGAGCTGGGCGCCGTCGGTCAGCCGCGGTTCCTGGGCGTGCTGCGCGATGACCCCGTCGAACGCCTTGACGTACTCCAGGGCCCGGCGCATCAGCACCGCGTCGGACACGCACTTCCCGTCGTCGGAGAACACCCGGACCCGGGCCGCCGAGTCGGCCATCGCGCCCAGCTCGGCCAGCCGGGTGCCGCCCAGGCCGACGGTCACCGCACCGACCGGGTGCACGTCGCAGTGCCCGGCCTGGCGGCCCAGCCGCCAGATCTGCTCGACCACGCCCGCGGTGTCGGCGACCGGGTCGGTGTTGGCCATCGCGTGCACGGCGGTGAACCCGCCGAGCGCCGCGGCCTGGGTACCGGTCTCGACCGTCTCCGCGTCCTCCCGGCCCGGCTCGCGCAGGTGCGAGTGCAGGTTGACCAGGCCGGGCAGGGCGATCAGCCCATCCGCCCCGATGACCTGCGCGCCGGCCGGCCTGGCGGTGGCCCCGATGCCGTCGATCAGGCCGTCCCGGATGAGGATGTCCGCGGGTTCGCCGCCCAGCGGCCGCGCGCCCCGGATCAGCCAGGTATCCGTCATGACTCGCCCTCCGCCCCGCCGAGCAGCAGATACAGCACGGCCATCCGCACGCTCACCCCGTTGGCCACCTGCTCGACGATGGTGGACCGGGCCGAGTCGGCCACCTCGGCGGCGATCTCCACGCCCCGGTTCATCGGGCCGGGGTGCATCACGATGGCGTGGTCCGGCAGCTGGGCCATCCGGGCCGTGTCCAGGCCGTAGCGCCGGCTGTACTCCCGCACGCTGGGGAAGTAGGCGGCGTTCATCCGTTCCTGCTGCACCCGGAGCATCATCACCACGTCGCTCTTGGGCAGCGCACTGTCGAAGTCGTAGCTGACGCCGCAGGGCCAGCTGCCGACCGCGACCGGCAGCAGGGTCGGCGGCGCGACCAGGGTGACGTCCGCGCCCAGGGTGTGCAGCAGCAGCACGTTGGACCGGGCCACCCGGCTGTGCAGCACGTCGCCGACGATGGTGACCCGGAGCCCGTCGAGCGCGCCGTCGGCCGGCGCCCCGCTGGCTGTCCCTGGGGTGGCGGCCCGGCTGCTGGCCGAGCGGCCGAAGTGGCGCCGGATGGTGAAGCTGTCCAGCAGCGCCTGGGTCGGGTGCTCGTGCGACCCGTCGCCCGCGTTGACCACGGTGCCGCGGACCCAGCCGGCCAGCCGCTGCGGCGCTCCCGACGCGCTGTGCCGGACGATGACCGCATCCGCGCCCATGGCTTCCAGGGTCAGCGCGGTGTCCTTGAGGCTTTCCCCCTTGGCCACGCTGGAGCCCTTGGCCGAGAAGTTGATCACATCGGCGGACAGCCGCTTCGCGGCCGCCTCGAAGGAGATCCTGGTCCGGGTGGAGTCCTCGAAGAACAGGTTGACCACGGTCCGGCCGCGCAGCGTGGGCAGCTTCTTGATCGGGCGGTCCGAGATCTGCGCCAGCTCGTCGGCGGTGTCCAGGATGAGCAGGGCGTCGTCCCTGGTCAGGTCGCCCGCGGAGATCAGGTGGCGGTTCATCCACGGCTCCGGCCGGCGCCGGTGCCACCGGGTGGCTGGTCCCCCGGTGGCTGGTCTCCTGGTGGCTGGCTCGTTGCGCGGTCCAGCAGCACCGCGTCCGCCCCGTCCACCTCGGTCAGCATGACCCGGACCACCTCCTGCTTGGACGTCGGCAGGTTCTTGCCGACGTAGTCCGGCCGGACCGGCAGCTCGCGGTGGCCGCGGTCGATCAGCACCGCGAGCTGGACGGCCCGCGGGCGGCCCAGGTCGTTCAGTGCGTCCAGCGCGGCACGCACGGTGCGGCCGGAATAGAGCACGTCATCGACCAGCACCACGATCGCCCCGTCGATGCCGCCCGCCGGGACCTCGGTCCGGCCGAGCGCCCGGGCCGGGCGGAGCCGCAGGTCGTCGCGGTACATGGTGATGTCGAGCGAGCCGTACGGCATGGGCCGTCCCTCGACCTGCTCGATACGCTCGGCCAGCCGCCGGGCCAGCGGGACGCCGCGGGTGGGGATGCCGAGCAGGACGGTGCCGGCACCGCCGTCGGTTCGTTCCAGGATCTCGTGCGCGATCCGGGTCAGCGCCCGCCTGATCTCCGCAGGCTCCAGGACGACCTTCCGGCTGGCCGGAGCGGGACTGCTGGCTGGGGGCGAATCGCCGGCCGGGGCTGAGGCTGGGCTGCTGGCCAGCCCGGGCTGCCCCGGGGCAGGGTTTACCGCAGGCAACGGTACGGACCTCCTTTCCCGCCTCACAGGACGGGCTTTAAAGGACGATCTGTCCCGCACACCGTACCAGCAGCGGGGATGTGACGTGCGCTTACGCGCCGGCCGCGGGCCAGCCCGGCGCCGCGGCGGCGGCCTGGGCGGGCGGGCGTACCGGCTGGACGGGCACCGGCCGGGCCGGACCGGGTGATGGCCGGGCCGGGCCGGCTACGCGGCGCAGGCTGGCGTGTGGATTGGGTAACGATGAGTGATTCGTGTCACACTGAAGGGACGCGGACCCGCGAGACTGCCAGCAGGCCGCCTGGATCGGGCCCGCTGGACAGCCAGCCGGCCTGCACCGCCTGGCTTTCCGGCGGCTGCGACACGCGGCCTGAGTCAGGTGCGCCGCATCGGACGCAAGAGACGAGACGCGTAAGTTGACCCGCTTTTTGCTATTCGGCTTGACCTGGTCGCAGTTGCGGCCTACCGTCACTGTCCGTAACCATTACTGAAAGCGACGACTGGCCGGGGGGCCGACGACAATGCCATCTGAATACGCCAAGACGCTCGGAGCACGGCTACGAGCCATCCGTACCCAGCAAGGGCTGTCCCTGCACGGGGTTGAGGAGAAGTCCCGCGGCCGGTGGAAGGCCGTGGTCGTGGGCTCGTACGAGCGCGGCGACCGCTCGGTCACCGTGCAGAAGCTGGCCGAGCTGGCCGAGTTTTACGGCGTGCCCGTGTCAGAGCTGCTGCCTGGCGACGCCACCCCGGCGCCGCTGGCGCCATCGCCCAAGCTGGTCATCGACCTGGAGCGGATGGCTCAGCTGCCCAAGGACAAGGCCGGCCCGCTGGCCCGCTACGTGGCGACGATCCAGAGCCAGCGCGGCGACTACAACGGCCGGGTGCTCTCCATCCGCCAGGAAGACCTGCGCTCGCTGGCGGTCATCTACGACAAGTCCCCGCTCGACCTGACCGAAGAGCTGATCAGCTGGGGCGTGCTGGACTCCGAGGCACGAGGCGCCGTCGAGGCGTTCTGACCCTGGGCGGCCCCCTCGCAGGTGGCCTGCTGGCCGATGGCTGGCAGGCCACTAGCTTTCTGCCTCAGCCCGCTGGCCCCAGCCGGCTGGGGCCAGCCGCCTGGATGAGCCGCCGGGTCAGCCGGCTGGGCGCAGCGGCAGCGGCGACTGGCTGGGTAGCCCCAGCGCTTCCTCGGCCAGCGACAGGAACGTCCCCGCGTCACGCAGCAGGTCGTCGGCTTCCCGCGCGGTCACCGCCCGGGTCAGGCCCGCTTCCGCGGCGGCCCGCTTGGCCGCGCCCGCGGCGAAGAACGCGGACCACTCGGAGAGCGCCGGCTCCACCCGGGGCAGCAGCTCCCAGACACTACGCAGCGCCTTCCGCCGTGGTGCGGGCGCCGGGCCCGTCTTGACCGTGACGATCGCCGCCGCCGCGCGCAGCGCGGCCAGGTGGGCGGCGACATACCGGGCACCAGGCCCGGACTCATCCGCAGCGTCGGCCAGCCCGCGGCGGGCAGATTCGATGAGCGAGAGCGCCGACGGCGCAACCCGGCAGCGCGGCTGGCTGGGCCGTACTGAAGCGATCATGCTCATGGCCCTCCTTCCGTCCGGAGCCGGGCCGGGCGAGACGCTTCCCCACGCATCGCCCGGCCCGTAGCCAGCCATCCCCGGGATGGGGACGGCTGACCGGCTTCGAATTTATTCGAACATAGATTCGGTTGCAAGTCCAGCTGTTTGCAGCTGAGTTCGAAGGTACCCACCGGGTCCGACAAAACCGGCGGCGGCGCAGGCCGGGACGTGCCACGGCGGACAGCGCTCGCGTACGCTAACCCGGGTGCGCGCTGGACCTGAGCTGCTGGACATGGGCAAGGCGCGCTTCCTCGCGGAACTCGACACCCTGGTCGAGGTGTACGCGGCCGCGATGCGGCCGCCGCGGGAGCAGGTGCCTGGCCGCCGGGCGATCATGGAACGGCACACCCAGTTCCCGTCGTTCCGCGCCGTGGTGGTGACCGCCCCGGACGGCCCGGCCGGGCCGCCAGGCACCGGGGACGGGCCGGGCCCGCTACCCGGCAGCGGCCGGCTGCCGATCATCGCGTTCAGCTACGGCTTCCACGGGGCGGACGGGCAATGGTGGCACGACCTGGTGCGCAGCGCGCTGACCAGGATGGGCGGCTACGACCTGGCGCAGACCTGGCTGGGCGACTCGTTCGAGGTGGCCGAGGTGCACGTGCACCCGGATTACCAGGGCCGCGGCGTCGGCCGCCGGATGGTCCCGGCGCTGCTGCACGCCCGGCTGGAACGTACCGCCCTGCTGTCCACCCAGGACGCGGACACCCGGGCCCGGCGGCTCTACCGCGGGCTCGGCTTCGGCGACCTGCTGACCGGCTACCGGTTCCCGGGCACCGACCCGCCATACGCGGTCATGGGCGCGGTGCTGCCGCTGCGGCCCGGGCCGCCGCCGCAGCCGCGCCGCGGCTGACCCGGGCGCGCTCGGCCAGGCCCAGCCGCTGGTAGATCTCCCGGGTGGCCAGCGACCCGTTCAGCGTGTAGAAGTGCAGGCCCGGTACGCCCTCGGCAAGCAGCCGCTGGCACATGCCGGCCGCGTACTCCACGCCGACCTCACGGGCCGCGGCCCGGTCCGCGGCGGCCGCGTGCACCCGCTCCCCCAGCGCGGCCGGGAACCGGGCCCCGGACAGCACGACGATCCGCTCCAGCGTCTGCGCGCTGGTGACCGGCATGATGCCCGGGATGATCGGCACGTCGCAGCCGGCCGCGGCCACCCGGTCCCGCAGCCGCAGATAGTCCTCCACGTAGAAGAACATCTGGGTGATCGCGAAGTCGGCCCCGGCGCGGCACTTGGCCACGAAGTACTGGGTGTCCGAGGCCAGGTCAGGAGACCGCGGATGGCCCTCAGGGAACGCGCCCACGCCGACACAGAAGTCGCCCGAGGCCCGGATCAGCCGGACCAGGTCGGCCGCGTATTCCAGGCCCTCGGGATGCGCCACCCAGTCGCCGTTGGGGTCGCCGGGCGGGTCGCCGCGCAGCGCCAGCACGTTCCGCACCCCGACGGCGGCGTACGAGCCGATCACGTGCCGCAGTTCGGCTACCGAGTGATTGACCGCGGTGAAGTGCCCCATGGGAGTGAGCGTGGTCTCGGCCGCGATCCGCCCGGTCACCCGGACCGTGCGGTCCCGGGTCGAGCCGCCCGCGCCGTAGGTGACCGAGACGAACGTGGGCTGCAGCGGTTCCAGCTGCCGGATGGCCCGCCACAGCTTCCGCTCGGCCTCCTCGGTCTTGGGCGGCATGAACTCGAACGAGAACGATTCGCCCCCCGCGGCCAGCAGGTCACGGATGGCTGGCGCGCGGTGCAGGACCCCGGATGGCATCTCCCTAGGCTAACCGGGGCCGGCCGCCCGGGGCCAACCCGGCCGGACCCGGCTGGACAGCCTGGCCACCGGCGGATGCGCTGGTCAGGCGCCAGGAGCGGCTAACCTCGCGGTCATGCCAGACGGTGTTACCGCACTGCCGCACGTACGCGGCCAGGTCGGCCAGGTCCTGGCGGAATTCCTGGCCCGGCAGCGCACCGTGCTGCCCGGCGCGGCCGATGAGCTGCGCCCCGGGCTGGACGCACTGACCGCGCTGCTGGCGGGCGGGAAACGGCTCCGGCCGGCGTTCTGCTACTGGGGCTGGCGCGGCACCGGCGCCGCGGACTGCCCGGAACTGCTGGCCGCGGCGGCCGCGCTGGAGTTGCTGCACGCGGCCGCGCTGGTGCACGACGACGTGATGGACGGCAGCGACACCCGGCGCGGGCAGCCCGCGCTGCACCGGCGGTTCGCGGCCTACCACGCGGAGCGGGACTGGCGCGGCTCGGCGGCCGCGTTCGGCACCGGGGCCGCGATTCTGCTCGGCGACCTGCTGCTGTGCTGGACCGACGAGCTGTTCACGGCCAGCGGGCTGGCGCCGGACGCGCTGGCCCGGGGCCGGCCGGTGCTCGACCTCATGCGCGGCGAGGTGATGGCCGGCCAGTACCTGGACCTGATGGCCCAGGCCAGCGGGGACGGCAGCGTGGCCAGCGCGCTGCGCGTGGTGGAGTACAAGACGGCCAGGTACACGATCGAGCGGCCACTGCACCTGGGCGCGGCGCTGGCCGGGCCCGGCAGCACCGGGGGCAGCGCCAGCGCGATCACCGCGGCCTATACCGGCTACGGCCGCCCGCTCGGGGTCGCGTTCCAGCTCCGGGACGACATCCTGGGCATCTTCGGTGACCCGGCCCTGACCGGCAAGCCGGCCACCGACGACCTGCGGGCGGGCAAGCGCACCGTGCTGCTGGCCATCACCCGGTCCCGGGCCACTCCCGGGCAGGCCGCGATCCTGGACCGCTGCCTGGGCGACCCGGAGCTGGACGAGGTGGCCGCGGCCGAGGTACGCGCCGTGATCACCAGCACCGGCGCGCTGGCCGAGTGTGAGCGGCTGATCAGCCGTCACCTGGACCAGGCGCTCGGTGCGCTGGCCGCGGCACCGGTCACCGCCGAGGCGCGGGCGGCACTAGCCGAGCTCGCGGTGACGGCGACCGCCCGGCACGACTGAGCGCGGCTAGGCCCGGCTGAGCGCGGGTAGGCCCGGGCTGAGCGCGGCTGAGCGAGGCTGAGCCCGGCTGGGGGCGGCTGAGCGCGGCCGGGGCACGGCTGAGGCCGGAGGGGCGGGACAGTTGCCCGCCGCCCCGTGTCATCCGCGAGCCGGGTGGCGGCACCGGCCACGGATGAGCGTTCGGTATCCAGGGCTCAGAACGCGAGCGCCTGGGCCCGCCGGTTCACCTCGGTGCAGCGGCGCTCGGCCATGGCCTGGATCGGCGTGCCCGGCAGCGAGTCATCGACGGTGAAGAGCCAGCGGAGCGCCTCATCGTCGTCGAACCCGCAGTCGAGCAGCACGGTCAGTGTGCCGTGCAGCCCCTTCAGGATCTGGTCCCCGTCGAAGAAGGCGGCGGGAACCGACCTGGTGCCGTCCGGCCGTTGCACGGCCAGCAGCTTGCGATCGCGGAGCAGCTGCCTGATCCGGCCCGGCGGGAGGCCAAGCCGATCGGCGGCTTCAGGGAGAGTGAGCCATTCGCCGACGAGTGCGTCGGCCAGGGGGTCGATCTGTGCCACGTTTCCGAATTTCCCACGTTGCGGCCGGAGTCAAACCCGGACACGCCAGTCTCGTCAGCCGCCCAGGCCGGCTGGGCTCAGCCCGCGACCGTGTCCCGGACGGCCACGGACGGGTCGGCGAACAGGCCGGTGTCCACGGGCCGGCCTGCCTCCATGACCCGGCGGCCCTGGAGCAGATCGCGTGGCTGGCTCACCGTCAGGACGGCGGTCAGCTGGCCTACCTTAATCCCATCAGCCCCGGCAGTAACAGCCGGCTGGCTGCGGAACCAGCCCAGCGCCCAGCGCTGGCCACCGGCATCGCCCCGCTGGATGACCTGGTCGTCCTCGCCCGGGTGCCCGGCGAACTGGACCATATGGCCGAACTGCTCGGACCAGAAGTACGGCACCGGGTCGTACTCCTCGGCCGCGCCGAGGAGGTTGGCCGCGGCCACCCGGGGGGCGTGCAGCGCGGTGTCCCAGTGCTCCACCCGCAGCCGCTGGCCATACCGGCCGGACCAGAACGCGGCGCAGTCCCCGGCCGCGTACACCCCCGGGACCGAGGTACGGAGCTGGCCGTCCACCTGCACCGCGTCCCGGTAGCCGGCGGCGAGCCGTACTCCCGAGCCGGCCAGCCAGCCGGTGGCTGGCCGGACGCCCACCGCGGTGACGACCAGGTCGGCGTCCAGCCAGCCGCCGCCGGGCAGGGCCAGCCCGCCCGGCTGGACCGACTCCACCGGCTGGCCGAGCCGCAGGTCCACCCCGGCCGCCGGGTACCAGGGCGCCAGCAGCGCGCCCACCGCCGGGCCGAGCGCGGCGGCGGCCGGCGCCTGGGCCGCCTCCAGCACGGTCACCAAACCGCCCCGGGCCGCGGCCACGGTGGCCAGTTCCGCCCCGATCCAGCCCGCGCCGACGATGGCCAGCCGGGTACCGGGGCGCAGCGCGGCCCGGATGGCCAGCGCGTCGTCGATGGTGCGCAGCACCTGCTGCGGGCCCGGGCCGGGCAGCCGGATCGGGGCCGCCCCGGTCGCGATGACCAGCCCGCTGAACGGGATCTCGCCCTGGTCGGTGCGCAGCAGCCCATCGTCCAGCCCGGTCGCCGTCTCGCTCAGCCGCAGGTCCAGGTCCAGTCCGGCCGCGTCCTCGGCCATGGAGGTGGAGTCCACCTCGCCGAGCATGAGTTTCTTGGACAGCGGCGGCCGGTCGTAGGGCGGATGCGGCTCCGCGCCGACCATGGTGATCCGGCCGGCGTACTCCCTGGCCCGCAGCTCGGCCGCGGTCCGCAGGGCGGCCAGCCCGGCGCCCGCGATAACGATTCGTTCGATGCGCACGAGCACCTAGGCTACGGTGCCAGCCCGGCACGTCCGGGAATGCGCAGGTCAGCGGGCTCGGCCTCAAAGACCATTACTCCTGGTAACCAGCCGACACCGTACAGGTGTTCTGAGGGTCCGGCGCTCCGGGCGGCCCTACAATCAATCGCGATGGACCAGACGCTCGCGCGCCCACCCGTCGGCCGGGTACTCGATGGCCGCTACCGGGTTGAGTCCCTTATTGCCACCGGCGGGATGGCAACTGTCTACCTGGGTACCGACACCAGGCTGGACCGCACGGTAGCGCTCAAGGTGATGCACGCCGAACTGGCCAACGACGAGGACTTCGTCCGCCGGTTCGTGAGCGAGGCCCGCTCGGTGGCCAGGCTGTCGCACCCGAACGTGGTCGCCGTGTATGACCAGGGCGCCGACGGGCGGACGCTCTACCTGGCCATGGAGTACGTGCCGGGCCGCACCCTGCGCGACCTGATGAACGAGCGTGGCCGGCTCAGCCCGCGCGACGCGCTGGACATCATGGACGGCATCCTGGGCGGCCTGGCCGCGGCGCACGCGGCCGGCATCGCGCACCGCGACGTCAAGCCGGAGAACGTGCTGCTGACCTCCGGGCACTCGGTCAAGGTGGCCGATTTCGGGCTGGCCCGGACGATGGCCGGCACCAGCCACACCAAGACCGGCCTGCTGATCGGCACCGCCGCGTACCTGGCCCCGGAACAGGTCTCCCGGGGCACCGCCGACGCGCGGACCGACGTGTACGCGGCCGGGATCATGCTGTTCGAGATGCTCACCGGCGCTCAGCCGCACACCGCGGACACCCCGCTGGCCGTCGCGTACAAGCACGTCAACGAGGTCGTGCCGGCCCCGTCCCGGTTCGCGCCGGGGATCACGCCGTCACTGGACGCGCTGGTCACCCGGGCGACCAGCCGGGACCCGGACCTGCGGCCGGTAGATGCCGGGCAGTTCCTCCGCGCGGCCAGCGAGGTGCGCCGCGGCCTGCCGCCGGGCGGCCCGGCCGCGCCGCCCATCCCGGGCACCAGCCTGCCCGTCGGCGCCGATCCCATGCCCGGCGGGCCTGTCCCGGGCGTGCCCATGCCCGGCGGGCGCGGCCCCGCGGTCCCGCCGCCCGGCTACCCCAGCGAGACCCAGCCGCCCGGGCCGGTCCCGGCCTATGCCGCCGGCCGGGATTACCCGCCGCCGGTCTGGCCAGCCGACCTGCCCGCGGCGCCGCCGGACGACGGGCTGATCCCCGGCCTGCCCGGATCGGGCCACCGCGACCTGGTCCCGGCCGGGCCAGGCGGGCCAGGCGGCCCAGGCGGCAGCGTGGCCACCTCGCAGGTCAACGACGACGGCTTCTACCGTTCGGCCAACCACACCCTGGTGGTGGCGCCCGGGGCGGCGGACTACGGCCGCCGCGGCCATGGCGGCGGCTTCCGGGCGCACGAGCCCGGGCTGCAGCGCTGGCTGTTCAGCCGCCGGCTCATCTACCTCGTGGCCGGCCTGGTCGCGGCGCTGCTGATCGGCGTCCTGGTCTGGTACCAGGCGGCGGGCAAGTACACCACCGTGCCCCGGGTGGCCCGGCTGACCGCGGCCACCGCCCAGCAGGCCCTGCACAACGCCGGGTTCAGCACCACGATGGGCACGGCTCGGTTCAGCGACGCGGTGGCCAAGGGCAGCGTCATCGGCACCTCGCCCGCCATCGGGTCCCGGGTCAGCAAGGGCAGCACAGTGACCCTGATCGTCTCCAAGGGGGCGCACCAGGCCACCGTGCCGCAGGTGACCGGCACCGCGCTGGCCGCCGCGCAGAGCGCACTGCGGCAGGCCGGGCTGATCCCGGGCAAGGTGGTGAACCAGGCGTCCACCACCATCCAGGCCGGGATCGTGATCAGCACCACGCCGGCCGCGGGCCAGGCCTGGCCGGTGAACAAGCCGGTCACGCTGGTGGTGAGCAGCGGGCAGCCGGTACCGAACTTCGTCGGGCAGCAGAAGGCGGTGGCCGAGCAGTGGGCGGCGGCCAACGGCGTCTCGCTCAACGAGGTCACGGTGAAGAGCAGCCAGCCCGCAGGCACGGTCGTTCAGCAGTCGGTGCCGGCCGGCGGCTCGTTCACCCCGCACCAGGTCATCACCATCGAGATCTCCAACGGCCCGCCCATGGTCGGCGTGCCCAACGTGGACGGCCAGCAGGTCAGCCAGGCCGAGCAGACGCTGTCCCAGGCCGGCTTCCAGGTCAAGGTGGTCCAGGTGGGGCCGTTCAACAAGGTGTTCAGCTACAGCCCGACGGGCCAGGCCCCGCAGGGCAGCACGATCACCATCTACGTTGGCGTTTAGCGGGCCACGGGTATTAGCCCGGTAAAGCCCGCGGCGGCGCTTGGCCCGTCGGCCGGGTTCGCCCGCCTTTCCGGTGAAATCGGCGGCACGCGTCCACTAATATGAGCCGGCCTGACCGAGTGCCCGATTCAGCTGAGGCGGGCCCAACTACCGAGAAGGCTCCGCTGAAACTCCGCCGAGCGACCCTGCTGCGGGTGATCGCGCACCTCGCCGCCTGGCTGCCCTTCGTGACCGGGACAGTCCGGCTGGTCCGCGACGGGTGGTTTCCGCTCGGCGACAACGCGGCCATCGCACTCCGGTCGTGGAACTCGCTCACCGCGCACGGCCCGCTGGTCGGCCAGGCCACCCGGCTGGCCCACGGTGTGTTCGATCCGGGGCCGCTGGAGTACTGGCTGCTGGCCATCCCGGTGCACATCAGCCCGACGCACGGGATCCTGTGGGGCGCCACCATCTGCTGCATGGCCGCCGTCTCGGTGGCCATCGAAGCGGCCTGGGCGGCCGGCGGCGAACTGGCCGGCCTGGCCGCCAGCGCGCTGACCATCGGCATGGTGCTCTGGCTGCCGGCCATCGCGGTGCCGCCGAGCTGGAACCCGTCGTTCGGCGCCATCTTCTTCCTGGCCGCGCTGGCCGCGGCCTGGGCCGTACTGTGCGGGCACCGCGGCTGGTGGCCGGCCCTGGTCGTCACCGCATCCATCGCCAGCCAGGCCCACCTGATGTTCGCGCTGGCCTCGGTCACCCTGGTGCTGCTGACTCTGGTCGTCGGCGTCATCGACACGGTCCGGTCAAAACCCGCGCGGGCCACGGCCGGCTACCGCTGGGTGATCATCGGGGTGCTGCTCGGCGTGGCCTGCTGGATCGGGCCGTTCATCCAGCAGTTCACCAGCCGTGACGGCAACCTGTCCAAGCTGATCGCGAACAGCGAGAGCGGCCTCGGACCGCGGACCGGCTGGGTGTTCGCGGTCAAGGCGATCTCCGCCGCGGTGCAGCCGGTTCCGCTCTGGTGGAAGTCGTCGCTGTCCGCGGGCCGGATCGCCAGCGAGATCTCCGCGCACAGCCCGTGGCCCGGCGTGATCGCGCTGCTCATCCTGGTGGTAGCGATAGCCGCCGCGCTGGGCCCGCTGCGCAGCCGCCGGCTGGCCGCGCTGGCTGCGGTGACCCTGGTGCTCAGCCTGGGCGCGCTGGTCACCTACTCGAGCATCCCGGTCCGGCCGACCACGCTGCTCACCCTGGCCTACCTGATCATGCTGATCCTGCCGCTCGGCGTGGGCTGCTGGCTGGTCACCGGCACGCTGATCGTGCTGACCGTGCGGTGGGCCCAGTCCCGGGCCCGGGCGCGGGACGGGGCCGCCGCACCAGGCTGGCTACCGCCCCGCTGGGCCACCGGCACGGTCATCGCCGGCGCCGTGGTCGTCGCGGCGCTGGCCGCGCTGAGCCTGCCCCGGCAATCCGGCGCGGTGCGGTACGTGATGAAGGATCCGGCGCTGGCCGTGACCCGGGCCGCGGCCAGCGAGATCGAGCACAAGCTGCCCGGGCAGCACGTCGCGCTGATCGTCCAGGACGAGGACGAGAACCTGGACGGCCGCGTCACGGTGAGCCTGACCTGGGCGCTCACCCCGAGCGGCTTCCACGCCGAGGTGACCAAGACCAAGCTGGCCCGCGAGCTCGGGTCCAGCTACGTGTACCACGGCCGGACGATGAAGCTGGTCACCGTCGTGATCCGGGATGGCCACGTGACCGTGCACGTGACGAAAGCGTCCAAGCTGCCCGCGTCGCTGCGGCTGGCCAGTTCCCGGGTGATAAGCGCCGATCTGAGCGGGGCCGGGCAGCGGTTGCGATAATGTGGGCGGCTGGTTTAGTGACCGGCCAGTGAAGGACAGCTGTGAGCGGAACCAGGGTGACGCCAGCGGCCGGCGGATCGCAGCGCGACACCGCTGGCTCGGCTAACCCCGCGCCCACCCGCCGCTGGTCCGATCCGGTCACCCTGGCCATCGCCGGTTTCACCCTGCTCGGCCTGGCGCTCCGGCTGTTCCTGCTCAGCCGCCCCGGCTACCTGCTCGGCGTGACCCAGTATGACGACGGGCCGTACTTCGGCAGCGCGCTGCGGCTGGTGCACGGCGCCCTGCCGTACCGGGACTTCATCATCGTGCAGCCGCCGGGCATCACCCTGCTGATGACCCCGGCCGCGCTGCTGGCCCAGGTGACCGGGACGGCCTGGGGCATGGCCGTGGGCCGCCTCCTGACCGTCGCGGCCAGCTCGGCCGGCATCCTCATCGTCGGCCTGCTGGTCCGGCACCGCGGCCTGATCCCGGTCAGCCTGGCCTGCGGCATCCTGGCCATCTTCCCGGGCAGCCTGGTGGCCGCGCACACCGTGCTGCTGGAACCGTGGCTGACCCTGTTCTGCTTGATCGGCGCGCTGGTGCTGCTGGACCGGGACCGGTTCGCGGCCAGCGGCCGCCGTCTGGTCTGGGCCGGGGTGGCGTTCGGCTTCGCCGGCGCGATCGAGGTATGGGCCATCCTCCCGGTGCTGGTGGTGGTGGTGCTGCTGGCGTTCCAGGCAGTGGACCGCACGGCCCGGTTCGTGGCCGGGGTGGCGATCGGGTTCCTCGTCCCAGTCATCCCGTTCGCGCTGGCCGCCCCGCGCCGGTTCTACAACAGCTTCTTCGCCGCCCAGCTGTTCCGCGTGGTGCCCAGCCGGACCCCGGTGGAGAAGCGGCTCCGGCTGATGACCGGCATCGGCCAGGTGCTGCACCTGGGCAGCACCGGGGTGCTGATCCTGTCCCTGGCCATCGTGGCGCTGATCGTGGCCGCGCTGCCGGTGGCCTGGCTGGTCACCCGGCGGCCGCTGACCGACCTGGACTGGTTCGCGGTCGGCAGCTGCACGCTGATCGTGGCCGCGTTCCTCTGGTACGCCCAGTTCTTCCTGCACTTCCCGGCGTTCCTGGCGCCGTTCCTCGGGACTGTCCATCGGGCTGGCCGCGGCCCGGCTGACCCGGCCCTCCCGGGCTCAGCCAGCCAGCACGGGCCGCGGCTGGGTCGAGTGGACCGTGGCCGGGCTGATCACGCTGGGCGTGCTGGCGCTGGCCATCCCGCAGGCGAACCAGGAGCGGTCGGTGACCCCACGGGTGAGCGCGGCGGCGCTGGCCGCGGTGCGCCGGATCGTCCCGCCGGGCGCGTGCGTGCTGACCGACCAGGTGTCCTACACGATCGCCGCGGACCGGTTCTACTCCACCGCGCCGGGCTGCTCGCTGCTGGTGGACTCGATCGGCACCGACTACGCGCTGGGCCACGGCCGCGACGCGTCCAGCGGCGCGGCCCGCTACCCCGCGGTGGACGCGGTCTGGCGCGACGCGTTCCACCATGCCCAGTACGTGTGGCTGTCGGTCAAGTACAACCCGCGCCGCATCGCCTGGACCCCCGCGCTCCGGTCCTACTTCCGCAGCCACTTCCATCCGGTGCTGCACGACGGCACCAGCGATGTGCTGTACGCCCGCACCCGTTGACACCCCTTATGGCGCAGCGCCAGTGCCCGGCCGTCGGAGTACACGCGTTCGCGGCCGCCGGGCTGGCCCGCGGGGCGCTGCGGTACGCGGTGGACGTGGGCGCGGAAGCGATGCAGGTGTTCGTGTCCAACCCGCGGTCCTGGGCGCTGTCGCCGGGCGACCCCGGCCAGGACCGCGCGCTGCGTGACCACGTGGCGGCGACCGGCCTGCCGCTGTTCGTGCACGCCCCGTACCTGATCAACGTCGGCTCGGCAGACCCGCTGACCCGGGAACGCTCCATAGCGTCGCTGGCCCACTCGCTGCGCCGGGGCGCGGAGATCGGCGCCCGCGGCGTGGTCGTGCACACTGGGTCGGCGGCCGGCGGTGACCGGGACACGAGCCTGCGGCACGTCCGGGACGGCCTGCTGCCGCTGCTGGACAGCCTCCCGGCGGGCGGCCCGGACCTGCTGCTGGAGCCGATGGCCGGGCAGGGCCAGCAGCTCTGCCGCCGGGCCGGGGACCTCGGGCCGTACCTGGACGGGCTGGGCTGGCATCCGCGCGCCGCGGTATGCCTGGACACCTGCCATCTGTTCGCGGCCGGCCACGACCTGGCCGCCGACGGCGGCGTGGCCGCGGCCATGGACATGCTGGCCGCGACCCTGGGCACCCGGGAGGGGGGACGGCTCGCGCTGGTGCACGCCAACGACTCGATGGACCCGTGCGGCTCGTGCCGGGACCGGCACCAGAACATCGGCGCCGGGCTGATCGGCGCCGCGCCGTTCGCTGAGTTGCTGCACCACCCGGTGGCCAGCCAGGTCCCGTTCATCGTGGAGACTCCCGGCCCGGAGGCGGCCCAGGCCGCCGACATCAGGACGCTCAAGGGTCTCCGGGACAGCCCAGCCATCAGTGCGGTGCACTGCGCCTCGCCCGTGGGGCACAATGCACCGCGCTAATGCTTTACTGCCCCTCCTGGTAGGAGAAGCGCTGCTCGTGCCACGGGTCGGCCGAGCTGTGGTAGCCGCGTTCCTCCCAGAACCCGCGCCGGTCTTCGGTCAGGTACTCCACCGCGCGCACCCACTTGACGCTCTTCCAGCCGTACAGGTGCGGCACCACCAGCCGCATCGGGAACCCGTGCTCCGGGGTGAGCGGCTGGCCGGCCACCGCCGTGGCCAGCAGGGTGCTGTCCGCGGCGAAGTCGCAGATCCCGATGTTCGCGCTGTACCCGTAGTCGGCCCACACCATGACGTGGGTGACCGGGCCAGCCGGCGGGGCCAGCCGGAGCAGTTCGGTCGCGGCGATGCCCTCCCACGGGATATCCGGCACCGTGCACTTGGTCACGCAGTGCAGGTCGGCGGTGACCGCGCAGCGCGGCAGGTCGCAGATGCCCGCCCAGTCCCAGTGGTGCTCGGCGCCGGACTCGGTGGCGCCGGTGACCCGGAAGTCCCACCTCTCCGGGCGGAACCTGGGCACCGGCCCGTAGTGCTGGACGATCCAGTCAGGCCGGACCTGCTGGCCAGGCGGCAGCCGATGGGTGGCTGGCGGCTGGCCGGCCCCGGACAGCACCTGGCCGACGACCGACTGGCCTACCGCCGGCTGGCCTGACGCCGCCTCGCGTGCCCCCCGCTGATCTGCGACTGCCCGGCCGATGTCCGGCTGACCCATCCTCATCCCTTCTGGCTGCCTGCGCCTTCTACCTTGGCACGCGGCTTTACCCCGGTGCGGGCCACCCCTGCCCCGGCGGATGCGCTAGGCTACCTTCCGTGCGTGAGCAGTTTTGGTTTTGGTATGGCTACCGGCCCGGCACCCGGACGGTCGCCCGCCAGACCATGCGCTGACGCGAGCGACTTCCAGAAGCCCCGGGCCGCAGGCCCGGGGCTTCTTTTTATGTCCAGGACGAAACAGCAGCAGGAGGACCCCAATGGTCGTGGTCATGGCGCCGGACGCCACCCAGCAGGATATGGACGGGATCGTCGAACTGGTCCGCGGTGCCGGCGGTGAGGCGTTCATCACCCGTGGCGTGTCCCGCACCATCGTCGGCCTGGTCGGGGACGTGGACCAGTTCGGCGCGCTCAACCTGCGCAGCATGCCGGGAGTCAGCGATGTGGTGCGCATCTCGGTGCCGTACAAGCTGGTCAGCCGGGAGCACCACCCGAACCGGTCGGTGGTCCGGGTGGGCGGGGTGCCGATCGGCCCGGACACGCTCACCGTGATCGCCGGGCCATGCGCGGTGGAGAGCCCGGAGCAGGCGCTGACCGCCGCCCGGATGGCCCGGGCCGCGGGCGCGTCGCTGCTGCGCGGTGGCGCGTTCAAGCCGCGCACCTCGCCGTACGCCTACCAGGGCCTGGGCGAGGCCGGGCTGAAGATCCTGGCCGAGGTGGGCCGGGAGACCGGGCTGCCCACGGTGACCGAGGTGATCGACCCGCGGGACGTGGACCTGGTCTGCGACTACGCGGACATGCTGCAGGTCGGCACCCGCAACATGCAGAACTTCGCCCTGCTCCAGGCGGTCGGCTCGGCGGGCAAGCCAGTCCTGCTCAAACGCGGCTTCTCGGCCACTATCGAGGAGTGGCTGATGGCGGCCGAGTACATCGCCCAGCGCGGCAACCTGGACATCGTGCTGTGCGAGCGGGGCATCCGCACGTTCGAGAAGGCCACCCGGAACACCCTGGACATCAGCGCGGTCCCGGTCGCCCAGCGGCTGTCCCACCTGCCGGTCATCGTCAACCCGTCACACTCCGGCGGCCGCCGCGACCTGGTGCTGCCGCTGACCCGGGCGGCCATCGCGGTCGGCGCGGACGGGCTGATCATCGACGTGCACCCGGAGCCCACCGCGGCGCTGTGCGACGGCGACCAGGCCCTGCTCGACGCCGACATCCGGGAACTGGCCGCGGTCGCGGCGCACCTGCCGCCGCTGATGGGCCGCACCCTCACCCCGCCGCTCTCCGCCGCCGACGCCGCGGCCCGGATCCCCGCCGGCGCCGCCGGCTGATCAGCCAGCCGGTGCCGGGTAGGGCTGGGCCTGGGCGGCCACCCGGCACTGGCGTTCAGCAGGATGAACTATGGTCCGGCCGGTACTCCTGGGCGATGCCGGCCAGCTCCTCGGCCAGATCCCCGGCGTCGAGCCGGGCCTCCAGCCGCCGCAGGTCGTCGATCCGGGCCCGGGTCTCCACCTGGCGCGGGGTGAGCAGCGTGCAGCAGTCCTGGTCGGGCAGCTCGGACAGGGCCAGGGTGCGGATCCGGCGCGCCTCGGCCATGATCTCCAGCTTGTCCAGGCCGATCAGCGGGCGCAGGATCGGCAGCGTGACCGCGTCGTCCAGCGCGGTCAGGTTGGTCAGCGTCTGGCTGCTCACCTGGCCGAGCGAGTCCCCGGTAACGAGGGCGGCCGCGCCGAGGCGGTGGGCCAGCACCTCACCGGCCTTGAGCATCAGGCGGCGCTGCGCGACGATCTGCAGGCGGCTCGCACCGGACGAGGCCAGCTTCTGCTGTGTCTTACCGAACGCCACTACCCACAGCCGGGAGTCGCACTGGAAGCGGTCCAGCTGGTACATCAGCCCATACGCCTTGTACACCGACTCGGGCCCGGTCAGCGGCATGCCGGAGAAGTGCAGGAAGTCGCAGCGCAGCCCGCGGCGCATCATCCGGTACGCGGCCACCGGTGAGTCGATGCCACCGGACATCAGCACCAGGGCGCGGCCGCTCATGCCGACCGGCAGCCCGCCCTGGCCGGCCGACCCGTCGGTGTACACGAACACCTCGTGCTGGTCCACTTCGACGAAAATGGTGAAGTCCGGATGCTTGAGGTCAACCGGGTAACCGTAGGCCTGCTGCACCTGGCGGCCGATGCGCACGGCCAGCTGGGCCGAGGTCACCGGGAACCGCTTGTCGCGGCGCCGGGCCCGGACCGCGAACGAGCCAGCCCGGCCCGCGGCCATGGCGACCGCGGCGGCGATGGCCAGGTCCGGCTCCTTGGCCACCCGGACCGCGCGGCAGACCCGGGCGATGCCCATTACAGAGCGGACGCGCTCGGCGATCGCGTCCATGGCCGTCTCGGCGGCCGGGCCGGTGACCTGGCCGTGTTCGTCGGTCAGCCGGAGCACAATGACGCCGTTGCGGTTCCACACCCGGACCGGGGGGCCGATATCGCGCAGCGCCCGGCGCAGGTTGGCCTGCAGCAGGCGCTCGAAGTACTGCCGGTTGCCGCCCTTGAGGACGATCTCGCCCACCTTGAGCAGCACGCAGGGCTCGAGGCTGGTGCTGATTTCTGCGGGCACGCGGCCGGTCATCGTGGTTGCCGACATCTGTCCAGTCTGCCAGCATCTCGGGCTGCCGGGGTGCGCCGGACCAGCCGGATCGGAGGTACGGTGCCGGAATGACGGTCAAACTCGTGGTGATGTACCCCCACCCGGCCGACCCGGATGCGTTCGACCAGCACTACCTGGGCGTGCACATACCGCTGGTACAGGCGATCCCGGGACTGCTGCACGCCGAGTCGGGCCGCTTCGAGGGCGCGCTCGACGGCGGCGAGCACTCCTGGTACCGGATCGCCGAGCTGTACTTCGCCGACCGGTCCTCCATGGACGCCGCGTTCGCCTCCCCTGAGGGGCAGGCCACCGCGGCCGATTACGGGAACATCGCGCCGCGGGGGTCGCGGATGTTCGTCGAGACCGTCAACGAAGACGAGTAGCACCTGTCGATCCTGGCCCGAGGAGCTCAGCCGATGACCGGGACCGATATTCGCGCCGCCACTGCAGCCGACGTGCCCGCCATCGGCCAGGTCGCGGTGGCCACCGGGCAGGACGAGGAGTGGTCCGGGTCGGATCCGGCGTATGTGGCGTGGCTGCTGGCCAACGGCCGGCTGCTGGTCGCGGTCCGGGACGGCGCGCTGGCCGGGTTCGGTGCCACCCGGCGGATCGGCGCCGGCCCGGCCGCGGTGAGCATGCTGTGTGACCTGTTCGTGCACCCGGACGCGCATGGGCTGGGCATCGGCCAGGCCGTGCTGGCCGAGCTGTGGCGGGATGAGCCGCGCCGGATGACGTTCAGCAGCCTGCACCCGCACGCCCTGCCGCTGTACACCCGCTTCGGGGTGGACGCCTGGTGGCCGCTGCTGTACCTGGCCGGCCCGGTGGCCGCGCTGCGCGCCCCGGACGGCTGGTCGGTTTCGGTGTCCGGCCCGGCTGAGGTCGCGGCGGCCGAGCTGGGCTGGATCGGGGTGGACCGGGCCGCCGATCACCGGGCCTGGGCGGCCCGGCCGCGCGGCCTCCCGGCTTCGGTGCTACGGGACGGTGCGCTGGTGGCGGCGGGCACGGCCGCCGGGGACGGGGACGAGTTCGGCATCGTGCACCTCGCGGTCGCGCCCGAGGTGACCGATGACGGCGCCCGTGACGCCGTGCTGACGCTGCTGGCCAGCCTGGATGCACCGGATGGGCGGGCCAGCGTGTGCCTGCCGCCCCGCACCCGGCGGTCCGGCCGCTGCTCGGGGCGGGCTGGCGGGTCCGCGACAAGGACCTGTACATGGCGTCCGAGCCGGATCTGCTCGACGCGCGGCGCGCGGTGCCCAGCCCGAGCGCTGCGTAACCGGCGGCGGGCAGCGCAATCCTGTCGCTGACCGGCTTGCCAGCCCTTACCCAGGGGATGCCATCATGCTCTGTGTGGCTAAGCAGACGATTGCGGTGGCACTGGAGGACCACGAGGCCGAGCTACTCAGGGTGACCGCCGCCGCCGCGGGCCGCAGCGTGCCGGAGTACACCCGGGACACGCTGCTCGGCGTGCTGTACGCCGACGCCGGCCGGCGCCGCGAGGAACTGCTGCGGATAGCCCGGATCAGTGCCGCACTGAACAAGCGCCTGGCCCAGTGACCTACTTCCTGACCACCGATGACGCGCTGGAGGTCGCCAGCCTGATCACCGGCGAGCCGGCCCGGGTCCGTGACTTCGCCGATCTGACCGCCGCGCTGGCCCGGCCCCAGCAGACCGCCAACGGGCAGGACGTGTACCCGGGCATCTGGGACAAGGCGGCCGCGCTGATGGAAGGGCTCGGCCGCAGTTACGCCCTGGTCGACGGGAACAAGCGGCTGACCTGGAACGCCACCTGGTTCTTCCTCGGCGTGAACGGCTGCCCGCTGGCCGAGCCGCTGGACGAGGACGCCGCCCACGAGTTCATGTATAAGCTGGTCCGGGGCAGGCTGACGGTGCCCGCCATCGCGGCCGGGCTGCGCCGGTTCGCCGCCTGACCTGCCGGTTCGCCGCCTGGTCTACTGCCGGGCCAGGTTGGGCGCGCCCTGGCGGAGCACGAACTTCTGGATCTTCCCGGTCGCGGTCTTCGGCAACTGCGGCACGAACGTCACCCCGCGCGGCGCCTTGAAGTGGGCCAGCCGGCCCCGGGCAAATCCGATGATCTCCGCCTCGGTCGCGCTCTGGCCCTCCCTCAGCACCACGAACGCGTCCGGTGTCTCGCCCCACTTCTCGTCCGGCAGCCCGAGATCGCCGCCTCCTGGATGGCCGGATGGCGCAGCAGCGTGCCTTCCACCTCGATCGAGGAGATGTTCTCCCCGCCGCTGATGATCACGTCCTTGATCGGGTCCCGGATCTCCGCGTACCCGTCCGGGTGCACCACCGCGGCGTCTCCGGTGTGGAACCAGCCGTCGCCCATGGCCCGCTCGGTGGCCTCCGGGTCGTGGTTGTAACCGTCCATCACGACGTTGCCGCGGACCACGATCTCGCCCAGCGTCTCCCCGTCGCGGGACCTCGGCGCCGTCCTGGGTGACCACCCGCAGCTCGCCGGAGGTGATCAGCTCGACCCCGGTGCGCGCCTTCTGCGCCGCCCGCTCGGCCGGGCTGAGCTTCTCGTGCTCGGGCAGCGGCGCGCACACGGTGATGAACGGCGCCGTCTCGGTCAGTCCGTAGACCTGCGTGACTTCCCAGCCGAACTGCTCTTCCAGCCGCTCGATGGTGGCCGCGGCCGGCGGCGCCCCGGCGGTCACCACCCGGACCCCGGGCGGCACCTGGCCGCGCACCCGGCGGGCGCGCTGGCCAGCGCGATCAGCACGGTGGGGGCGGCGCACAGGCTGCCCACCCGCTCCCGGCGGATCAGCTCGAAGACCTCGCCCGGGTCGACCTTGCGCAGGCACACGTGGGTGGCCGCGGCCGCGGTCACTGTCCAGGTGTAGGTCCAGCCGTTGGCGTGGAACATTGGCAGCGTCCACAGGTACCGCTCCCCCACCGCCATCGGCAGGTGCAGCAGCGTGCCGATGCTGTTCATGGCCGCGTTCCGGTGGGTGATCATCACGCCCTTGGGCCGGGCCGTCGTCCCGCTGGTGTAGTTGATCGTGAGCAGGTCCCGCTCGCCGATCTCCGGCCGGGTGAAGTCCGGGGCCGCCGCGGCGATGGCGGTCTCGTAATCGAGCCAGCCGTCCCGGGCATCCTCGAACGCCACGAAGTGCCGGACCCCGGGCAACTGATCCCGGATCCCGTCCACCGTGTCCAGGTAGTCCCGGTCCACGCACAGCACGCTGGCCCCGGAGTGGTTCACGATGTAGGCGAAGTCGCCGGCCGACAGCCGGTAGTTGATCGGCACCAGCACCGCGCCGATCTGCGGCACCGCGTAGAACGACTCGAGCTGGGCGTGCGTGTTCGGGGCGATGGTGGCCACCCGGTCGCCGGGCTGGACGCCGAGTCCCTGCAGCGCGGCCGACCACCGGTCGCACCGGTCGAAGAACTGCGCATAGCTGAGCCGCAGATCGCCGTCCACCACCGCTTCCCGGTCGCCGTGCAGCCCGCGGGTACGGCGGGCGAAGTCGAGCGGGGTGAGCGGCGTTTCCATACTGCGCCTCCACAGTGACGCGCGGTCCTCGGGCGGTCGTCGGGCGGCGCGCGCCCGCCTGGCTGGCCTGCCGCGCTATGACGAACCGTAGTCCGCCTGGTCAGCTCGTGCCATCGGGCAGATCGGCCGGGTAGGTGACCGCTATCTCGGTCATCGCGGCTGGGAAGTCACGCTTGTTGTTGGTGATAAACCGGTCGGCGCCGATGGCCACGGCCGTGGCCAGGTGGATCAGCCGCCGGCCACCGCGCACAGAATCCGGTTGTTGCCGGCCTGCCACAGCGCGCCAACCTCGCTGAACCCGGCGGCCAGCAGCGCATCCACGTGGGTGGCCAGCCAGCCGGACGGTGAGCCGTGGTGCGCCGAGTCGAGCGCCAGCCGCTCCCGCCGGGCGGCCAGGCCGGCCAGCTGTGGATCGCGGCCACCGCCGCCCACCAGCCGGACCATGTCTCGGCGTGACCGAGCGGGAACCGGCGCAGCTCGGCCCGGTCGGTCAGCGCCTCGCTCAGCTTGGCGATCACCGGCCCGGTGTGCTCGCCGCCGGTGAAGTGGTCCCCGTCCAGCAGCAGCCCGGCCGGCCGGAGCACGCCCGCCAGTTCCGCGTACATGGCCCGCAGCGCGGGCTCGGGCAGCCAGTGCAGCGCGGTGGTGCTCACCGCCACGTCCGCCGGGCGGTCCAGGCCGAGGCTGGCCGTCCAGCCCGGGGTGCGCAGGTCGCAGTCGGCGAACCGGAGCCCGGCCCGCCCGGCGTAGCCGGCCCGGCCCAGCGCGAGCAGCAGCGGGTCGGCGTCGATGGCCAGCACGGTGGCGGCCGGAATCCGGTCCAGCAGCCGGACCGACAGCGAGCCGGGGCCGCAGCCCAGATCCAGCACCAGCGGGTCGGGCCTGGCCCCGGCCTCGACCGCGTCGATCAGGGCGGTGAAGCGTTCCTCCCGGTCCGGCAGGTGGTCCTGCTGCTGCAGGTCCCACCGGGCGATCCAGGCCTGCGCGGTCTCCGGGGCCAGTTCGGGGGCCCCGGCTACCACAGATCCCCGCCGGTCAGCACGTAGAGGAACGGCACCAGCGGGATGAGGCCGAAGATGGCCCAGGCCAGCTTGCCGACGGTGGACAGGTCCGGCCGGTCGGTCGCCAGGTCGATCCACATCAGCACGACGGCCACCGGATGAAGCAGGCAAACCACGAGTTCCAGAAGCTTCTTCACCCGGCTACGCATACCCGCGCGGCGGCCAGCTATTCGGTCATTTGCCCAGCGGGCCCGCGGTACCCCCCCCCCCCCCCCCCCCCCCCCCCCCCCTTTTTTTTTTTTTTTTTTTTTTTTTTTTTTTTTTTTTTTTTTTTTTTTTTTGGTCTGCGCCGCAACCGGGACCTCGCCGCACGGGGAGCCCCAGACATGACGAACCTTCAGGGAGGCACCGCTTGACCATAGAAAGCGTGCTGCTGCTGCTGTTTGCCGTGGCCGCCGCAGCCACCGGGCAGGTCCTGCTCAAGAACGGCATGCGCACCGCATCCACCCGGGCGGCAGCTACCCACGGGTCGCTGGCCGTCGCCGCGGCCACGTCGCCGTGGGTGCTGCTCGGCTCGCCGTCTTCGGCATCTCGGCGGTGGCCTGGCTGGCGGTGCTGTCCCGGGTGCCGCTGAGCGTGGCCTACCCCTTCAACGCGCTCGGCTATCTGGGCATCCTGACCGCGAGCATCGTCGTCCTGCACGAGCGGGCGAACGTGTGGACCTGGCCGGGACGGCACTGGTCGTGTCCGGGCTGATCGTCGTCGTGCTGGCCCGGCCGTAGCGGCCGACGCCGGCCGCCCGCCGACGCCGGCCAGCCCTCGCCGGTCACGTTCCCGGGCCGGTTCCGCCCGGACACCCGCCGGGCTTGCACGTATATGGTGCCCCCCGATCGGCCGCCACTTCCGTGCCGTTGCGGCCAGGCCAGTGGAGTTACGGCTGCGCAGCGGCAAGGGTGTAGAGGCGCCGGCCGGAGTCTGGGCGGTGCTGCGTGCCTCGCCGCGCCGGATGGTGTCGTAGAGATCGGCTGTCCGGGGAGCTGCCGGCCAGGCCGTGCACCCATCCGAAGACAACCTGGCCGCCCCGCAGGAGCTCACCCGCTCGACCCGCAAGCCCAGAGCCTCGACCTTGGACAGCAACGCGCCGGGCTTAGGTGCGCAAGGTGGCGTGCAGTCGAGGCGAACCAGCGGTCCCCGAAGGCCCGGCCTTAAGCTGGCCGCATTGGCATCGACCACCAGCTCGCCCGACGAGCAGGCTTGCGGCATGCTCAACGCTCTGGAGGTCGGCGGAGGTGCTCGAGCGAGTGCCAGAAGATACCGCGCCCAGGCTCCCGTCATCTCCTCGATCTCGGCGTTGCGAAGTACGCCCGAGGTGTGTGCTCCAGGCCGACGCTTCGCGCCGCGCGCGCGAAGGCCTCGACGAGGTGCCATCACCAGCTCCCACATCGAGCACGCCTGTGCAATGTCCGTGCAGGCGTGGCGAGCACGCGCGTCCGCAGCACTGCGTCTCCCACCCGCAACCGCCGTCGCGCCGTACCAGTCGCCGTACGCCTCGTCCAGTTGCGTCTCTCGCCATGCACGTCGTCGCCACGCCGCACCGCACACCAACCCTCCCGTGCAAGCTTTCGCATCGTCGAACCGGCGATCGCACCACACGCACTGTCGCCGAGGTGCCGGGGCGAGCGACCACGCCGCGGAGTCAGGCAACGCGCTACCCGGCGGCTTGCGAGGCTCGCTGGCTTCGCCGCCGCTGGCCAGGCACCAGGCGCGGCTGGGGTCGAGGTTGAGGTAGGCGTAGCGGCGTAGCCCCCACTGGCTGAGCCGGTACTGCGCACTCGTGCGCAGCACACCGAGGCCGTAACGGATGCTGTCGATCAGGTCGATCGACGAAGAGTCGGCCGCGTACCGCGTCGGGCAGGACAGCTCACCGATGCGGGCGCCCGCGGCGACGGCCTGGACAATGATCTGGTTGTCGAAGATGAAGTCGTCGGAGTTGCGCTCGAATGGGAGCGCAGCGAGCAGCGGGCGGCAAGGCGCGCAGGCCGGTGTGGTACTCCGACAGCTTCTGGGCGAGCACGATGTTCTCGGCCAGGGTGAGAACCCGGTTAGCGATGAACTTGTGGCGGGGCATGCCTCCGCTACGGCGTCCTGGGCCAGGACGCGCGAGCCGAGCACGAGGTCATATACGCCGTAGGCGATCATCGAGGCCATGGCCGGGACCAGCAGCGGGGTGTACTGGTAGTCCGGGTGCACCATGACGACGATGTCGGTTTCGAGCCCGAGCGCGCGCTGGTAGCAGGTCTTCTGGTTCCCCCCATAGCCCAGGTTGCGGTCATGGCGGATCGGCTCCAGCCCGAGGCGGTGCGCCAGCGCGATGGTCTGGTCCGTGCTGGCGTCGTCTACGAGCACTACCTCATCGACGATGTCGCGGTCGAGCTCGGCGACCGTCTTCGCCAAGGTGGTCTCCGCGTTGTAAGCGGGCAGGACTACGGCGATCCGGCGATTATTGAGCACAGCGGAACTATAGTGCCGCACAGTGTTGGATAGTGTGCCATCCGGATTCTGCGAGGGCCGCCTGGCGCGGAGCGGGGGGAGGGTCGTGGGTGCCGTGTCCGATCGCGCCGGGCAAACCGGCGTCGGCCTAGACCAGCCCGGCGCGACGGGCCAGCCGGCGCGATCGCGATCCAGGTGGGTGGCCTGGCTGGAGGCGCTCGGGGTGGTACTGTCCCCGGCCGCCGCGGCGCTGGTGCTCCGGCTCCGGCTGATGGCGCCGAGTGTCCTGCCCGACCCGGCCCTGCACACCATGTACATCGTTCACCCGCGGGACGTGTTCACCCGCTACGCCGCCGCCCTGGGCCCCTCGGCCCGGCTGCGCGAGGGTGCCCGGGTGGGTTTCCTGGTGCCTGCCCGGCTGGACTACCTGGCCTTCGGGGCGATGCCCGGTTTCTTCGTCACCCGGTACCTGTTCGCGCTGATCGCGGTGGGCCCCGTCTACCTGCTGCTGCGCCGCCTCTATGGTCCTCCCGCCGGGGTGGTCGGCATCCTGGTGGTGCTTTCCTCGCCGGTGATCGTGACCGCGTGGGGTACCGACTACCCCGATTGCGCAGTTGTCTCTTACGTTGCCGGAGCCGTGGCCTGCCTGGCGATGCCGTGCGCCTCCCGGTGGCGCCGCGCCTGGCTGGCCGCCGCCGGGGTGCTGCTGGTGCTGGCGGTGTGGTCGCACGGAGTCGCGGTACCGCTGGTGGGAGCCACGCTAGCCGCGTACCTGGCCGTGCGGTTGGTGCGGGACCGGGCCAGGCTGGCCGGTGACCTGGCCCTGCTGGCCGCGGCCGCGGTCGCGGTCACCGGTCTGCTGGTGGTGGCCGCTGCGGTGCTGCTCGGCCACGCCAACTTCATCGGCCTCACCTGGCAGGCCCTCCGTTACCTGTCACAGCCCTCGCAGACCGCCCATTGGCACTCGTCGAACTGGCGGTGGGCGCCGTACGTGGCCTACCTGCTCGTCCCTCCCGCGGTGCTCGGCGCTTTCGCGGTCGCGGTCGCCCGGCGCGGTCGCGGCGTGCCCACCCCGGTGCTGCTGGTCGGGGTGGTGCTGGCCGTGCAGATGCTCGTCTACTTCCTGCTCCAGTTCGTCGGTACCGTGCAGACCCTCGAGCAGCACTATCTGTCTTCCACGCTGTGGGCGGGGGTCTGCCTGGCGTCAGCGGTCACCATCGCTGAGCTGGCCCGGCCACTGTCCGGCCGCCCGTTCGCCCGCTGGCTGCCCGCGGTGGTGCTGCTGGTTGTCCCGCTCGGCTACCAGGCCTACCCGCACGTGCCGTCATTCGGCTGGCTGCCATTCGGGGCCATCCTGGCGGCAGGCGTGATCGTCGCGGCGGTGGCAGCGTCCGGCGCGGCCAGGCTCCGTCACCCGCTGGCTGCCGCCATGGCGATCGGACTGGCGCTGGCGGCGTTCGCCGGCGCCGCCCTGGTGCTCACTGTGGCGCCCATCCCGGTTCACCCGCAGCTGCCCAATACCCATCCCGGGTCCGACCCGGCCCCGGCCTACTCCACCGCGCTGGGCGGCAGCGGGACGATCTACATCGATGGCTACCGGATCGCCACTGCTCTGCCGGCGTTCGTCGGCCCGGCCGCCTACCGCGGCGAGCAGCTCCTCACCTGGCGGCTGACACCGGGCCGCTCTGAATACCTCTCTTACGCCGTCGGGATGTACCACGACGGATACAACAAGCTGCAGAGCTCCTCGCCGAACCTCACCCAGGCCGACCGCCAGAAGCTCACGAGCAGGCGGCCCGCCGAGCTGCTGCTGGTCGGCAAGTCGGCGGCGTCGTTCCCCACGGCCCTGCACCATCTGTCCGCCTTCCGGCCAGCCTTGATGCGCGCCGGGGAGCTGCGCGCCTGCCCCTTGGTCCTGCACGTCTGGCTCATCCGGCTCGGTGCCTACTACCATCCGCCTGCCCACGACGGCTAGGGTCTCCCGCAGCCACCCACCAACCTCATCAAGGTGATGTCCTGTCGGCGTGGCAGTGAATGAGCAGGCTCAGAACGGCGAGCAGGCGTGCGGGTATCGCTCCGTCGTGCGAGGCTGGCACGTCTCCACCGGGATGCTGTGAACGCTGCAGCGCGGTGAGCGCGGCGCCGGGGTCCACGCCTACCAGCCGGATCCATGCGGCTACCCGGTCTGCGGGCAGGGCTTCGATCTTCTTGGTGCCGGTTTCGATCTGTGCGATGAGGCCGGCTGACGCCGATCTGGGAGGCAATGGCGCGGGGGGGTAGGCGGAGAGTGCGCCTGTGGTCGCGCAGCAGATGCTCGAGCTGGTCGCCGAGCTTTTGCCGCCAGCGGACACCGCGGTCAGCGCCGTTTACCAGTCGCTGGCGTGCCGCGACGGTGACCGATTCCGAGTCGTACATCAGGTGATCAACCGCGGCCAGTACGACTGGATCGAAGACGCCGGGTGGCAGCGCGCCGCGGTGGCCTGGTGGCAGGACCAGCGGTGGATCCGCGCCGACCCGACCGCCGGGCTACGCCACCTGCCTGGCCCGCGGCCGGCTCAGGGCCCGCTCACCGGTGACCAGGTGAGCCAGTTGTTCCGGCGGGCACCGGGCTGCGCGAGCACGCGTTCTGGCGGCTGCTCTACGACACCGGCGCTCCGGCGGCCCAGGTCCTCAGCCTGGATATCGGCGGCCGGGACCTGGCCCACGAACGCGGCCGGCGGGCATCCCCGGCCGGGCAGCTGGATCTGCTGGACGGCCGAGGCTACCGACCTGCTCCGCTGGCTTGTGGCAGGCCGTCCCGAGGGGCCGGTGTTCGTCACCCGTCGCCGCGCGCCCGGGCATACCGCCCTGGCCGACCTGTACCCGGTGACCGGGCGGGCCCGGATGTCCTACCGGCGTGCGGCCGAGCTGTTCACCGCCGCGACGGCGCGGCTGGACCCGGCCGGGCGCGGCTGGACCCGGCATCAGCTGCAGCAGGCCGGCCGTCTGGCTCGCGGCCTGGCCCGGTGACCGGGCCAGCCAGGCGGCTGTCCTCCCGGCGCAGGCCCGCGGGCAGGTAAGCGGCACCCGGACCGCCCGCCCGGGCGGTGTCGCCGGGGTTGGAGATGGCGCACCGCTGCAGGGACAGGCAGCCGCAGCCGATGCAGGAGTCCAGCCCGTCACGCAGCGCGGCGAGCGCGTCGATCTGCTCATCCAGCCGCTCCCGCCAGCCGCGGGACAGCCGGGTCCAGTCGGCCCGGGTCGGGGTGCGGCCCGCGGGCAGCGAGTCCAGCGCGTCGGCCACCTCGGCCAAGCTCAGCCCGACGTTCCGGGCGGCCCGGATGAACGCCAGCCGGCGCAGCATGCTGCGCTCGAACCGGCGCTGCCCGCCCGATGTCCGGCTCGCCGCCAGCAGGCCGAGCCGTTCGTAGTACCGGACAGCCGACTCGGCGAAGCCGCTGCGCCGGGCGACCTCGCCCACGGTGAGCAGGTCGGTGGTGTGCATCCAGCTCCCCTGACCCCCGGGCCTGGCGCGCTCGCTGACCGGGCCACGGCCGGCCCGCACTTGACATGAAGTTGACTTCAACTACCAGTATGGCAGCAGCCAACAGATCGGGAGAAACAGATGCCTACTGCTGTCATCACCGGTGCGTCCATGGGCCTGGGCCGCGCCACCGCGCACGCCCTGGCCGGGCGCGGCTGGTCGCTCGTGGTCGACGCCAGGCGGCCCGGCCCGCTGGCCGGCGCGATGCGCGGGCTGGCCGGCGTGACCGTGCTGCCCGGCGACGTGACCGACCCAGCGCACCGCGTCAATCTGGCCGCCGAGGTGCACCGGGCGGGCCGCCTCGACCTGCTGGTCAACAACGCCAGCCGGCTCGGCCCCAGCCCGCAGCCGGAGCTGCGCAGCTACCCGCTGGACGAGCTGAGCCGGGTCTACGCGGCCAACGTGTTCGCCCCGCTGGCCCTCATCCAGCTGCTGGCCGGCCCGCTGGCCGCGGCGGCCGGCACGATCGTCAACGTCAGCTCCGACGCGGCCACCGAGGCCTACCCGGGCTGGGGCGGCTACGGCTCGGCCAAGGCGGCCCTGGACCAGCTCACCGCCATCCTGGCCGCCGAGCAGCCGGACCTGCGCTGCTACGCGTTCGACCCCGGTGACATGCGCACCGACCTGCACCAGCAGGCCTTCCCCGGAGAGGACATCTCGGACCGGCCGGAGCCGGACCTGGCCGCGGCGGCGCTGCTCCGGCTGATCACCGAGCGGCCACCGAGTGGCCGCTACCGGGCCGCCGACCTCACCGACCCGGCGGTGTCCCAGTGAGGCGCCCGGCCGGCTCCCCGCCGGAAGCGCGCGGCCTGGCCCGGGACGGGGTCCGGCTGCTGGTCGCCACCCCGGACGGCGTGCTGCATGGCCGGTTCTCCGACCTGCCGCGCTACCTGGCGCCCGGTGACGTGCTGGTGGTTAACACCTCGGCCACGGTGGCCGCGGCCGTGCCCGGGCGGCGCGCCGATGGCCGCCCGGTGCTGGTGCACTGGTCCGGCCGGCTGGCCGACGGGACCTGGCTGGTGGAACTGCGTACCGAGGAACCGGCCGTGGGCCGGGTGACTGATGCGGTGGCCGGGGAGACGATCGGCCTGCCCGGCGGCGCCTCGGTCACGTTGCTGCATGCGTTCCCGGGCCGCGGCCCGGCTGGCCCGGCCCAGCCCGAGCAGCGGATGTGGGCCGCGGCGGTGGCCGGGGACGTCGCCGCGCTGGAGGCCCAGCACGGCCGGCCGGTCCGGTACAACTACGTGCCGGACCCGTGGCCGCTGTCCACCTACCAGACCGTGTTCGCCCGCTCCCCCGGCAGCGCCGAGATGCCCAGCGCGGCCCGGCCGTTCACCGCGCACCTGGTCACCGAGCTGATCTCGGCCGGGGTGCTGCTGGCCACGGTGACGCTGCACGCCGGGGTGGCGTCACTGGAAACGGGTGAGGCGCCGCTGCCGGAATGGTTCGAGGTCCCGCCGGCCACCGCCGACCTGGTGAACCTGACCCGGGCGGCCGGGCGCCGGGTGGTGGCGGTCGGCACGACCAGTACCCGGGCGCTGGAAAGCGCCGCCCTCCCCGGCGGCCGGGTGCGGGCCAGCAGCGGGCTGACCGAGCTGGTCATCGGCCCGGCCCGGCCGGCCCGGGTGGTCACCGGCCTGATCACCGGCTGGCACGACGAGGGCGCCTCCCACCTGGATCTGCTCACCGCGGTGGCCGGGACCGGCCTGGTACGCGCGGCCTACCAGGCCGCGGAGCAGGCCGGCTACCTGTGGCACGAGTTCGGCGACAGCTGCCTGCTGCTGCCACCGGCCACGCCGGCGCGCGGCACGCCCGGCGCGGCCTAGCGGCCCGGCGTCCACGTCTAGTGACTGCCGCAGCGCGGCGCACGCGGCCGGCCGACGCTACCCGGTGCAGGGCGCCGACTGCGGGGCGTAGATGACCACGGCCCGGTTTTCGAAGACGCGCCGGTACCGGGCCCGGTCAGCCTGGAAGCCAGCCAGGTCGGCGTCATGGTCGTTGTCCCGGTACAGCACGACGAACCGGACGTCGTCACGGGTGATCGCCGCAGCGGCGGCGCAGCTGCCCGGATGCTTCAGTACGTTCTGCGAGTCGAGCAGCGGCTGCACGCCGGCTGTCGGCAGTGAGCGCGCCGTGTGCGCACCCCCCGGGCTGTAGTACATGAGCCCGGTGTAACCGCCCATGGCCAGGACGGACCGTTCAGTGATTCCTT
Source organism: uncultured Actinomycetes bacterium (assembly GCA_963832095.1). Taxonomy (GTDB): domain Bacteria; phylum Actinomycetota; class Actinomycetes; order Streptosporangiales; family Streptosporangiaceae; genus RYN-230. Next base: position 180,027 of record CAWHSW010000017.1, on the reverse strand, counting down.
GGTTCATGGGGGTGGACACGATCGTGCCGCCGGAGTTGTGCGCCTTGAGCCAGGCGCCCGCCGCCACTGCGCCCGGGCGCAGTAGCTTGGCCGGGCGGGTTTCCGAATGGAACTGCCGGGTCGTTATCACCCCGACCGCGAGCACCGCTGGGACGGTCGCCGATATGCACAGCGCAGCGGAGACCCTGGACACGCTGATCCGGCGGTAGGACAGCCAGACCGATTTGAGCAGCACACCGGCGGCCAGCGCGGCAGCCACCGAGAGTGGCGCACCGAGGTCACGCTCGAACCGCTGCGGGAAGCCATCGGCGGCGGTCCGGCTGCCCGCGTACATCACCAGGCACCAGGCGATCAGCGTCACCGCGGCGAGCACCGGACCGGGCCTGCGCTCGTACCGGAGCATGACCGCGAGCAGGGCCAGCCCGAGGACGCCGAGCCAGAGGATCGGCGCGCCGAGCGCGAAGATCAGTGCCCAGCGTGCGGCGCCGGCTGGCTGCCGAGCACCAGGGACACGGCTGTGGAAGAGGCGGAGTTGCTGGCTATGGGCCAGCCGACGCCGTAGGTGTACCAGCCGTAGCCGGTAGCGAGCACGATCAGCGCCGCCAGCCCGGCCGCCACCACGCGGGCATCGCGGCGGCGCCGCAGATAGAACAGATAGGGCAGGACGTTACCGCGGCCAGCACCACGAACAGCCCCTCGTACAAGGTGGCGACCGAGTGATACAGGACGGGGGCGGCGCCGAGGACCGCGGCCAGGGCAGCGGAGCGCGGGGATGGTGCGGCATAGAGCGCCAGCATGGCCGCGATGCCCATCGTGATCAGGAAGTAGGCACTGGTCAGGTCGGGATAGCGGCCGTCGGCGAAGCTGCCGTAGGCACCCTGCAGCACCAGCCCGGTGAGGGCTGCCGCTCCGATCCCGTAGCCCCAGCCCCACAGCCGGGTGGCCAGCACGTAAGCGGCCAGGGCACACAGCACCAGGAGTGCCGGGCCGATGACGGCGAACAACGCCAGCGGGGGCAGGCCGGACAGCCGGGCCAGGACCGCGCTGATCGTCGAGAACCCCGGCGGGTAGACCAGGTAGCTCCGGTAGGAGCCGTGGCTCAGCATCTGCTCGGCCATCACGGCGTGCGAGAAGTGGTCGAGCCCGCGGATCGACGGCCAGTCGAAGCGGATCACCGGCGCGTATGCGCGCGCGGCGGTGGCCGCCAGGACGACCGCCAGCAGCACCTCGCGGAGCCAGCCCGGGTTCCGGCCGGCTTCCCCGGCGCCCCCATCCCCGCCGTCCACGTCCCCGTGGCCCGGCTCCCGGCCAGCCACGTCTTCGTGGCCCGGCTCCCGGCTGTCCGCGGCTCCGCTGGCCACGTCGTGATCCAGGGCCGGACTCCGGCCCCCGATCTGCTGCGCGGCCACCCCGGCGGCCAGGACCAGCAGCACGAGGATGAGCAGGATCAGCCAGCCGGCGGGGCCGCGGAGAGCAGTACGGACACGAGCGCGGCCACGAACGCCGCCAACAGCAGGGCGAGGGCCCGCGGATCGGTGATGGCGCGCGGAACCGGCATGACCGGCCCTGACGGCCCGGGCGCGCGCCCCAACCAGGCGAGCGCGAGCGCCCCGGAGATCAGGACCAGGAACGCGGACGTGACCGCGATCCACAGCGTGATCCCCGACCCGGACAGGTGGGCGAGCAGCAGGCCACGACCGGGACGGCGGACAGCGACAGCGCGCAGGAATAGCCAAGCCGCTCGCCTAGGCCGCTGGCAGGCCGGAGCAGCCCGGCCCAGAAGTACCCGGGCAGCACGACAGCAGCAGCCGCCGCGCAGAGCGCGCGCACGAGATCAAGGAGCATGAGCCACCCGCCAGAAGGACCTGCACAGCCGACGACTCCGGGCGGCCGACGGGGCTGCATCGCATCGTTCGCTAACCGCAGTGCCCGCGGAGTGTACCTGAATTGGCTGTACGATCTCGTGACCTTCGCGCATTCCCGTCCGGGCCATTGGCAGCGCCGGCCGCTACCCGCCTCGCTGCCCAGGCCCGCGGAACGGGCCGCAAGGTCCCGGCGGCCCTGCCCACCGATGCCCTGGCGGGGTCAGTCCGCCTCAGGAGTGGCACTGAGCCACCGGGCGATGCAGCCGAGCAGTTCGTCGGTGTCCACCGGCTTGGTCACGTAGTCACTGGCCCCGGCGGCCAGCGCCTTGTCCCGGTCGCCGGGCATGGCCCGCGCAGTGACCACGATGACCGGCAGGTCGGCGAACTGCGGCATCTCCCGGATCGCGGCCGTGGTGGAGTAACCGTCCATCTCCGGCATCATCACGTCCATCAGCACCAGATCGATGCCGGGCTCGGCGCGCAGCGCCTCGATGCCCTGCCGCCCGCCCGGGGCGTGGCTGACAGACAGCCCGTAGAGCTCCAGCACGCTGCTGATGGCGAACGCGTTCCGCAGATCGTCGTCCACGATCAGCACCTTCTTCCCGCGCACCTGCTGGTACGCCCCAGGCTCGGCCACCGGGACGGCCGGGGCCAGCGTCTCCCCGTCCAGCCCGGGCACCGACGCGGCGGCCTGCCCATCCGGGCTGGTCAGCGGCTCGGCGGCGGCCAGCCCATCAGCCGGGCCGCGGAAGACCACCGGCAGGTACAGAGTGAACATGCTCCCGCTGCCCGGCTGGCTCTGCGCGGTGATCCGCCCGCCGAGCACGGCCGCGACCTCCCGGCTGATGGCCAGCCCGAGCCCGGTGCCGCCATAGCGGCGGCTGGTGGTGCCGTCACCCTGCTGGAACGCCTCGAAGATCGTTTTGAGGCTGTCGTCGGAGATGCCGATCCCGGTGTCGGTCACCGAGAACGCGATCACGTCGTCCGGGCCGCCACCGCGCGGCCCAGCCAGCCCGATCCGCAGCTCCACCGTGCCCTGCTGGGTGAACTTGACCGCGTTAGACAGCAGGTTGTGCAGTACCTGGCGGAGCCGCTGCCGGTCGGTGACCAGCTCGTCGGGCACGTCCGGGGCGACGGCGACCGCGAAGTGCAGCTCCTTCTCGGCGGCCAGCGGCTCGAACACGGTGCGCAGGTCCTCGGCCAGCGCGCCCAGCGCGAACCCCTCCGGGTGCACGTCCAGCTTGCCCGCCTCGACCCGGGACAGGTCCAGGATGTCGTTGATCAGCAGCAGCAGGTCCGACCCGGACGAGTGGATCACCTTGGCGTACTCGACCTGCTTGACGGTCAGGTTCTCCGCCGAATTCTCGGCCAGCAGCCGGGCCAGGATGAGCAGGCTGTTCAGCGGGGTGCGCAGCTCGTGCGAGACGTTCGCCAGGAACTGCGACTTGTACCGGGAGGCCATGTCCAGCTGCTTGGCCCGTTCCTCGATCTCCTGCCGGGCCTGCTCGATCTCGGCGTTCTTGATCTCGATGTCCCGCTTCTGCCGGGCCAGCTGGGCCGCCTTGTCCTCCAGGTCGGCGTTGGACCGCTGCAGTTCCTCCTGCCGGACCTGCAGTTCCCCGGTGCGCGCCTGAAGTTCCCCGGCCAGCCGCTGCGACTCCTGCAGCAGGTGGTCGGTCCGCGAGTTGACGATGATCGAGTTGACGATGACCCCGATGGTCTCCATCAGCTGCTCCAGGAAGTCCTGGTGCACCTGGGTGAACCGGCTGAACGAGCCGGCCTCGATCACGCCGAGCACCTGGCCCTCGAACACGATCGGCAGCACGATCAGGCTGACCGGCGCCCCGTCGCCCAGCCCGGAGGAGATCCGCACATAGTCCGGCGGCGCGTCGTCTACGATGACCGGCTTGCGGGTCTTGGCTACCTGGCCGATCAGCGACTGGCCGAACCGGAACTGGCTGGGCGTGGCCGGATCGGCCCGCAGCCCGTACCCGGCGATCAGCCGCAGGATGGCGCCTTCGCTGGTGTCGTCCTTGATGAAGAACGCGCCGTGCCGGGCGCCGACCAGCGGGATCAGCTCATCCATGATCAGCTCGGCCAGCGTGGGCAGGTCGCGGTGCCCCTGCAGCAGGCCGGAGATCCGGGCCAGGTTGGTCTTCAGCCAGTACTGCTCCTGGTTAGCCTTGGTGGTCTCGCGCAGCGACTGCACCATCGCGTTGATGTTGTCCTTGAGCTCGGCCACCTCCCCCTCAGCCTCCACGCTGATCGACCGGGTCAGGTCGCCGGTGGCCACCGCGCTGGTCACCTCGGCGATGGCCCGCACCTGCCGGGTCAGGTTGCCGGCCAGCTCGTTGACGTTCTCGGTCAGCCGCTTCCAGGTGCCGGAGACCCCTTCCACCTCGGCCTGCCCGCCGAGCCGGCCCAGGCTGCCCACTTCCCGGGCCACCCGGGTGACCTCGGCGGCGAACGCGGACAGCTGATCCACCATCGTGTTGATCGTGGTCTTCAGTTCGAGGATCTCGCCGCGCGCGTCCACGTCGATCTTCTTGGAGAGGTCCCCCTGGGCCACCGCCGTGGTCACCAGCGCGATGTTGCGCACCTGGCTGGTCAGGTTGCCCGCCATGAAGTTCACCGAGTCGGTCAGGTCCCGCCAGGTCCCGCCCACCCCGGGGACCTGCGCCTGGCCACCCAGCCGGCCCTCGGTACCCACCTCGCGGGCCACCCGGGTCACCTCGTCGGCGAACGCGGACAGCTGGTCGACCATGGTGTTCAGGGTGCCCTTGAGGGCCAGCATCTCGCCCTTGACGTCCACGGTGATCTTCTGGGTCAGATCGCCCCGGGCCACCGCGGTCGCGACCTGGGCGATGTCCCGCACCTGCCCGGTCAGCTTGTCGGCCATCGCGTTGACCGACTCGGTGAGGTCCTTCCAGGTGCCCGCCACCCCCGGCACCTGGGCCTGGCCGCCGAGCTTGCCCTCGGTGCCGACCTCCAGGGCCACCCGGGTCACCTCCGAGGTGAACAGGGCGAGCTGATCGGTCATGCTGTTGAACACGTCGGCGATCTCGTCCATCAGCGGGTCACCGGTGTGCGGCAGGCGGGTGCTGAAGTCCCCGCCGCGCACCGCGGTGAGCCCGTCCAGCAGCTGCTCCAGCCGCGGTTCGGCGGGCTGGCTGCCCAGGGCTGCCTGCGCCATAGCCGACTCCTCATGATCCATCGCATGTATATGCGCCGCGCTGGCCGGTCCATGCCAGCTGACGAGGCTAAAAATAGGCGTTAGGGACACTCCCCGCCCGGTAGCCTGGTCAATCAAGCCGCTTAATCTCCTGGAAGGTCCAGCTACGTGACAGCTCCGAGCGGCGCCGACTTCACCCGGCTGAGCGCGCTGATCGCGCGCCAGCGGCAGGAACTGGACGGGCTGCAGTCGGCGGCGGCGGCCCGGTCCGTGGTTGACCTGGCCCGGGGCATGCTGATGGAACGGCTGGGCTGCTCCCCGGCTGAGGCCCAGGAGCAGCTGGAGCACCTGTCCGCCCAGTCCGGTACCAGCCTGGCCGAACTGGCCGCGCAGATCGCCGGCCAGCCGGCCCCGGCCGGGGCCAGCAACGGCCACCCGGTCCCGGCCGGCCCGGCCCGGCCGGCCGCGCGCCGCGCCCCGGCCCGGCGGTCAACGGCGCGCCGCGCGACGGGCTGGCCGCCGCGGCCATGGAGACCGCGGCCGACGGCTCCGGCATCGCCAGCGCGCTGCTGGAGGAGGCCCTGGCCGCCACCGGCGTGGCCGCCGTCGCGGTGTGGCTGGCCGAGCCGGACGGCGGGCTGGAACTGGCCGGGCAGGCCGGCTTCGCGGCCCGCGACGCCAGCCGGTGGCGGCGCATCCACCCGGACCTGCACACCCCGGCGCTGTGGGCGGCCGACGACGGCACCGAGACCTGGTGGCCCGCTGGCCCGCCGGACGAGACTAGCCCCACGGGCACCACAAGCACCACGGGCACCGCAGGCATTACGGGCACCGCAGGCACTACGGGCAGCCCGCTACTCGGCGGCTGGCCGCGCGGCGCCCGGGCGGTGCTCCCGCTGCCCGGTCCCGGGGCACCCATCGGCGCCCTGGAGATCTGCTGGCCCGGGCCGCTCAGCGGGTTCAGCCGCCCGCTGCGCCGCCAGCTCAGCGCGCTGGCCGACGTGTGCGCGCAGGCCGTCGGCACCCGGCTGCGCACCGGCGGGCTGGCCGCCGACCAGCGTGCGTCCTGGGCGTTCAGCCTGCTGGACGGGCTGCTGGGCAGCGCCATGTACGCCAAGGCGGTGCGCGCCAGCGGCCAGGTCACCGACTTCCTGATCAGCTACCTCAGCGAGGGGTTCACCGACCCGGCCGGCCGCCCGGCCGCGGACATCGCCGGCCGCCCGCTGCTCGAGATGTACCCGGGCGCCGCACTGGCCAGCGGGCTGTTCGACCAGGCGGTCCAGGTGCTGGCCACCGGCCAGGCCGAGCGCATCACCGGGGTGGTCTTCAGCGCCCCGGTTGAAGACCGGACGCTCACGCCGACGCTGGAGGTCCGCATCGCCCGGCTGTACGACGGTGTGGTGATCGCCTGGCAGCGGGCCGACGAGGTGGAACGGCTCGGCGGGCTGCTGCACCAGGCGCAGCGGCTCGGCCGGATCGGCGGCTGGGAGGAGAACCTGCTCACCGGGGACGTGCTGTGGACCGAGCGGACCTACACGCTGTTCGGCCAGCCGGCCGGCAACCCGGTCCCGATCGGCCAGCTGACCGCGCACGTACCGGCCGAGGACCAGGTCACGGTGCACAGCTTCCGGCAGGCCCTGCTGCACGAGAACCGGCCCGCCGCCGCCGTGTTCCGGATCATCCGGGCCGAAGACGAGAGCGTCCGGCAGATCCGCGCGTTCGCCGAGCCGATCGTGGACCAGGCCGGCACGCTGATCGCGGTACGCGGCGCCTACCAGGACGTGTCCGCCGACTACCACACCCAGGTGGCGTTCGCCGCCACCCGGGACCGGCTGGCCGACAGCGAGGAACGCGCGGCCGAGGAGCACCGGCTGGCGGTCCGGCTGCAGCAGGCCATCACCCCGCAGGTCGCGGCGCCAGCCGAGATCCCCGGGCTGGCCGTGGCCGCGCGGTACCGCCCGGCCGGGCCGGGCAACCTGGTCAGCGGCGACTGGTATGACACGGTGCCGCTGCCCGGCGGCGACGTGCTGCTGGTGGTCGGGGACATCGCCGGGCACGGCATCGACGCGGTCACCGGCATGGTCGCGCTGCGGAACTGCCTGCGCGGCCTGGCCATCACCGGCGCCGGGCCCGGCGCGCTGCTCGGCTGGCTGAACGGCGTCGCCTGCCAGCTGACCGACGGGATCATCGGCACCGTGGTGTGCGGCCTGTTCCGCCCGGCCGACCGGACCCTGCGCTGGGCCCGGGCCGGGCACCTCCCGCCGCTGCTGGTCCGCGCCGGGGTGGCCAGCGAACTGGAGCTGCCGCTGGGGGTGCTGGTGGGCGCCGATCCGGCCAGCCGCTACCAGGAGGTGACCACCGAACTGGTCCCGGGCGACGCGCTGCTGCTGTACACCGACGGGCTGGTCGAACGGCGCGACGAAGCCATCGATGACTCGCTCCGGACGCTGCGCCGCCTGGCCAGCCAGCCGGTCCGGGACATCGGCCAGTTCGCCGACCACCTGCTGGCCAGCTCCCGCGCGGACACCAGCGACGACGCGTGCCTGGTCGCCGTCCGGGTCCGCTAGCCGAAGAAGACCTCGGCCTCGGCGTAGCGCTCCGGCGGCACGGTCTTGATCTCCCGGGTGGCTTCGGTCAGCGGCACACGCACGATGTCCGTGCCACGCAAGGCAACCATCATGCCGAACGCACCGTCCTGGACCGCGCCGATGGCATGCTCGCCGAACCTGGTGGCCAGCACCCGGTCGAACGCCGTCGGGGTGCCGCCGCGCTGGATGTGGCCGAGCACCGTGCAGCGGGCTTCCTTGCCGGTGCGCTTCTCGATCTCGTTGGCCAGCAACTGCCCGATCCCGCCCAGCCGGACGTGACCGAACGCGTCCAGCCGCTGGTCAGACACGGTCACATCGTCTTCCCGTGGGGTGGCGCCCTCGGCGACCACGACGATCGGCGCATACCGGGTCTCGAACCGGTGCTGCACGTACGCGCACACCTTCTCGATGCTGAACGGCTTCTCCGGGATCAGGATGACGTTGGCCCCGCCGGCCATCCCGGCGTGCAGCGCGATCCAGCCGGCGTGCCGCCCCATCACCTCACAGATCAGCGCGCGGTGGTGGCTCTCGGCCGTGGTGTGCAGCCGGTCGATGGCTTCCATCGCGATGTTCACCGCGGTGTCGAAGCCGAACGTGTAGTCGGTCGCCCCGAGGTCGTTGTCGATGGTCTTGGGCACGCCAACCACCCGGACACCGGCCTCATACAGCCGGGTCGCCGCGCCCAGGGTGTCCTCGCCGCCGATCGCGACCAGAGCGTCGACGCCGAGCGCGGCCAGGTTGTCCTTGATCCGCTCCACCCCGGACCGGCCGCCCGCGCTGGCGCTGTCCGCCAGCGGGTTGGTCCGCGACGAGCCCAGGATCGTCCCGCCGCGCGGCAGGATGCCCCGTACCGCCTGCACGTCCAGCGGTACGGTGTCCCCCTCCAGCGGCCCCCGCCAGCCGTCCCGGAAGCCCACGAATTCGAACCCGAACTCGGGGGTCCCCCGGCGGACCAGCGCCCTGATGACCGCGTTCAATCCTGGGCAGTCTCCGCCGCCCGTCAGCACTCCGACTCGCATAGACGCAACACTAGTCCCCATGACCGTCCTCGCTATTGATGCCGGGACAACCGGCGTGACCGCGTTGGTCGTCACGGAGGCCGGCCTGGTGGCCAGCCGTGGCTATCAGGAATTCCGGCAGTACTTCCCGCAGCCGGGCTGGGTCGAGCACCTGCCTGAGGACATCTGGCAGGCCACCCTGGCGGCCTGCCGCCAGGCCCTGGACCAGGCCGGCGCCGCCGCGGTGAGCTGCATCGGCATCACCAACCAGCGGGAGACCGCGGTGCTCTGGGACCGGGCCACGCTGGCCGCCCCGCGGCGGGCCATCGTCTGGCAGGACCGGCGGACGGCGCGGATCTGCGCCCAGCTCCGCGAGGCCGGCCACGAACCGCGGGTGGCCGCGCTGACCGGGCTGCGCCTGGACCCCTACTTCACCGGCACGAAACTTACCTGGCTGGCCGAGCATGAGCCCGCCACCTGGCAGGGCCTGGCCGACGGAAGCCTGGCCGCGGGCACCGTGGACTCCTACCTGATCGCGCGGATGACCAGCGGCGCCCGGCACGTGACGGACGCCTCCAACGCGTCCCGCACGCTGCTGTTCGACATCCAGGCCGGCCAGTGGTCGGCCGAGCTGTGCGAGCTGCTCCGGGTGCCGCAGCGGGCGCTGCCCGAGGTGGTGCCGTCCACCGGGGTGGCCGCGCAGACCGACCCCGGCGCGTTCCTCGGCCTGGCGCTGCCGGTGGCCGGCCTGGCCGGTGATCAGCAGGCCGCGCTGTTCGGCCAGGCCTGCTTCGCCCCGGGCGACACCAAGTGCACTTATGGCACCGGGTCGTTCGTGCTGGCCAACACCGGCCCCGCCATCGTCCGCTCGGCGGCTGGCCTGCTGTCCACGGTGGCCTGGATGGACGGCGCGGGTGAGCTCACCTACGCGCTGGAAGGCTCGGTGTTCGTCACCGGGGCGGCCGTACAGTGGCTGCGCGACGGACTCGGGCTGCTGGATGACGCGGCGCAGAGCGAGGGGCTGGCGCGCAGCGTGCCGGACTCCGCGGGCGTGGTGTTCGTGCCCGCGCTGACCGGTCTTGGCGCGCCGGACTGGGACCCGGACGCCCGCGGCGCGGTGTTCGGCATCACCCGCGGCACCACCCGCGCGCACCTGGTCCGGGCCACCCTGGAGGCCATCGCGTTCGAGGTGCGCGACGTGGCCGACGTGATGACTGAGGCCACCGGGCGGCACGGCCGGGCGGTCCGGGCGGACGGCGGGGCCAGCGCCAACGACCTGCTCATGCAGCTGCAGGCGGATCAGCTCCAGCTGCCGGTGGAGCGCCCGGTGGTGGGCGAGACCACCGCGCTCGGCGCCGCGTTCCTGGCCGGCCTGGCCACCGGGACCTGGTCCTCGCACCGCGAGCTGGCCGCCACCTGGCGGCTGGACCGGCGGTTCGAGCCCGGTCCCCGCCGCGACGCGGACTACGCCCGCTGGCGGCGCGCGGTGGACCGGGTCAAGGGCTGGGCCAGCCTGGACGATTAGCGTCAGGCCACCCCCAGCGCCCGGCCCAGGCTGCGGTAGTCGGCGTCGAACTGGCTCAGCAGGCCCTCCAGGCCGGTGCTGGCCACCGTCTGCTGGTACTGGCTGACCGATGAGGCGGTGGACAGCCGCTGGAAGTCGGTGGCGATCTGGTTCGCGTCCGACTGCACCGTGGCCGACGCCGCGCTGGACGCCGGGGTGGGCATGGCCACGCCGTGCAGATCCGAGCCGAACTTCCGGAACGCCTGGGACATCCGCGCGTCCACCCGGTTCACGCAGCTGAGCTTGCCGCCGCAGCCGGAGACGTTGGAGTCGAACGTGGCCACGGTGGTGCTCAGCGAGGCGTACGCGCTCTCCACGGACAGCGCGGCGGCGGCCTTGCTCACCGTGTTGCTGGACGAGACCGCCACGCCGATCAGCACCGCGTAGAGGACCAGGACGAGCACGCCGATGGCCAGGAACATGCCGACCAGGCTCTTGGCCCCGCTGGACAGCACCAGCCGCCAGGGCTGGCCGCCGCCCAGCCACCTGGCCGGCGCCGCGGGCTGGCCATAGCCCGCCGGCTCGGCATAGCCGGCCCCGGCCAGGGCGTACCCGGGCCCGGCGTAACCGGGATCAGGCTGGCCATACCCGGCCGGCTCGGGCCCGGCCGGCGGCTGGTACGCAGCAGGCGGCTGATACCCAGCGGGCGGCTCGTACCCAGCAGGCGGCTCGTACCCAGCAGGAGGCTCCAACCCAGCAGGCGGCTGGTATCCGGCCGGGGCAGCCACCGGGTCCGGCTGGTCGCCGAACAGCCCCCATGGGTAGGTGCCGGTCAGCAGGAAGAGGTAGCCGGTGTACCGGAAGTAGTAGCGCTGCCCGGCCGCGATCGCCTCGTACAGCGGCCTGGGCATTTGGCCGGCAATGAGCACGATCAGCCAGGTCACGAACATGACGATGGTTTCCATCCCGAGCACGACCAGCGCGGAGAGCAGCGCAGCCGGGATGGCCAGGATGATCCGGAACAAGACGGCCAGCCGGTTCAGCGGACCCGGGCGCAGCACGATCTGCACTGGGTAGTCCGCTTCGCCCAGCTCGAAGGGTGGGTACTGGTCGGTGAGCAGGAACAGGTAGGCCTGCACCCGGACCAGCCAGCGGAGGTACCCGGACAGGTACCCGGCCAGGCCCTCCGGCAGGCGGCCCAGGAACAGCGCGGCGAACCAGCAGATGATCACCACGACCTCGGCGGCGATGCCCAGCGCCCACAGCACCACCAGGTGCGGGATGGCCAGGATGATCCGGACCAGCACGGTGAGCCGGTTCTGCGCGGCGGGCTCGGCGAACGCGACGAGGATCTCGTCGGGAGTCTGGCCGGCGCCGCCGGTCGCTCCGGGGGGAGTTGCCGTGCCCAGCGGCATGTCAGTCATGAAGCCAACTCCTTAATCAAGGGCCGTAACCTTAGCGTTCGCTGATGCCTGGCGTAAGCCCGCTGATCCGACACGCCGCGCGGCTCAGGAATACCCACGGGGGTCTGTGGGCTGGCGAGTGAACCTGGGATGTACAACAGGTATGGCGGGCACGGCGGGGATGGAGACGGGGCGCCATGGTGGACCTGGAGTTGTCCTGGCAGGCGGCGGCGGTGACCGCGGCCTGCCTGGGCGGCGGCGCGGTGGGCTGCCGCCGGGCCAGCCGGCCACGGCTCCGGGCCGCGGCCGGCTTCCTGCGCGAGGCGGCCGTGCTGCTGGCCCTGTTCGCGCTGTGGCAGCTAGCCGGCAGCTACGCCCTGCTCGGCCCGGACGGGGCCATTGACCGGGCGCAATGGATCTGGCACACCGAACGCGCCGTTCACCTGCCCAGTGAGGCCGGGCTCCAGCAAGCCTTCCTCAGCCACCCACTGGTCGTTCAAGCACTGAATCTGTATTACGCCGGGCTGCACTTCGCGGTCGTGATCGGCTGCCTGCTCTGGGTGTATATCTGGCACCGGCGGCAGTACCCGCAGGTGCGCACGACGCTGGTGCTGTTCACCGCGGGCGCGCTGCTGATCCAGCTGGTGCCGGTGGCGCCGCCCCGGATGCTGCCCGGTGACAACATGATCGATACCGCGGTGCAGTACGGCCAGTCCGTCTACGGCTCAGTGGCCGGCTTCAACGCCGACCAGCTGTCCGCCATGCCCTCGGTGCATGTCGGCTGGGCGCTGCTGGTCGCCCTGGTGGTGGTGCAACTGTCCCGGAGCCGCTGGCGCTGGCTGGCGCTCGGCTACCCGGCCGTCACCCTGCTCGCCGTGGTGGTGACCGCGAACCACTTCTGGCTGGATGGCATCGCGGCCGCGGTGCTGCTCGCGCTGGCCCTGGTGGTCCAGCGGGCCGGGCGGATCGTGCGGCACCGGCTGCTGGCCCGGTACCGGGCCCGGGCGGTGCGCCGTGGGGCTAGCCGCCCGGATGACCCTGTGTCGCCGCGTGTGCCAGCCGCTCGGCCTTGACCTCGGTCTTCAGCCGCGTCTTGGCGTGCTGCGCGTCCTCGTCCACGTACTCCTGGTGGGCCAGGTCCATGATCGCGTACATGATCTCGTCGGTCACCGCGCGCAGCACCAGCCGGTCCGATTCGAGCCCGGCATAGCGGGAGAAGTCCAGCGGCTTGCCGTACCGGACGCCGGGCCGGAAGCGCAGCCGCGGCAGATGCTTCCCGGCTGGCATCAGGTCGAACGTGCCGAACATGGCACACGGGATGACCGGCGCGCCGGACTCCAGGGCCAGCCGGGCCACCCCGGTCTTACCCCGGTAGAGCCGCCCGTCCGGGGTCCTGGTGCCCTCCGGGTAGATGCCGAGCAGCTCGCCCTGGGCCAGCACCCGCAGCCCGGTGTTCAGCGCACGCTCGCCGGCCAGGCCGCCGGCCCGGTCCACCGGGATCTGCCCCACGCCGCTGAAGAACGCCTTGCTGACCAGGCCCTTCAGGCCGCGCCCGGTGAAGTACTCGGACTTGGCCAGGTAGGTGACCTTGCGCGGCAGCGGCAGCGGCCCGAAGAAGTGGTCGGCGAAGGACAGGTGGTTGCTGGCGATGATGGCCGGCCCTTCCCGCGGGACGTTCTCGATGCCCTCGGCCCAGGGCCGGAAGATCAGCTTCAGGAACGGCCCGAGAATCGCCTTGACCACCCAGTAGAACACGCCCCCATCGTGCCACGAGATGGGCCGAAAGCGGATGCCCCTGTTGCGGTGCGATTGACGGCCCGGCGTGCGACGATGCCTTAGCGTTCAGCCAGCCGGCGGCCCGGGGAGGACGATGCAGTCATGCCAGTCATGCCAGGCGCGGAACCCTACTTCCACCCCGGTGGCAGCACCGGGGTGCTGCTCTGCCACGGATTCACCGGCTCCCCTGGCTCGCTGCGGCCGTGGGCCGAGTACCTGGCCGGGGCCGGGCTGACCGTGTCGCTGCCCCGGCTGCCCGGGCACGGTACCACCTGGCAGGAGATGGCCCGGACCCGGTGGGAGGACTGGTACGCGGAAGTGGACCGGGCCTTCGAGGAACTCCGCGGCCAGGCCAGCGAGATCTTCGTCATGGGCCTGTCCATGGGCGGCTGCCTGGCCCTGCGGATGGCCGAGATCCGCGGCGCCGCGGTGCGTGGGCTGGTGCTGGTCAACCCCTCGGTGACCGCCGACACCAAGCTGTTCCTGCTGGCCCCGGCGCTGAAGCTGGTCGTCCCGTCGCTGCCCGGCATCGCCAGCGACATCAAGAAGGAAGGCGTTACCGAGCTTGGCTACACCCGGGTGCCGGTACGCGCGGCGGCCACGCTGCCCGCACTGTGGAAGCTGACCTGCTCCCGGCTGGGTGAGGTGACCCAGCCGGTGCTGATCTACCGGAGCACCGTCGATCACGTCGTCGGGCCGGCCAGCATGCGGGTGCTGCGGGCCGGCCTGACCGGTACCCAGCTAGATGTCCGGGATTGCGCCGATAGCTACCATGTGGCCACCCTAGATAATGATGCTCCGGCCATCTTCGCCGGGAGCCTCGAGTTCGTCCGCGCGCACTCGCACGCGGAAACGGAGTGAACGGGGAGGGGGTACGGCGTGGCCGCCGGCGCAAGCGGTGAGGAGTCCGCCTGGCACGACCTGATCGCGAACTTCGCCGTCGAGCCCGACCCGGCGGGCGGCGAGCCGCCCTGGCCGGAGCGGGAGAACCTGCCCGCGCCGTCGCACGCCGGGCCGGCCGCCGACTCGGGGCCGGACACCGATCCAGACCTGCAGCTGGACCTGACCGACGGCACCGGCCCGGAATACGACTTCGGCGCCGGCCCGGATGGCCAGCGCGGGCCGCAGCCGGGCCGCCCGGACGGCGCGGACGGCGCGAAGCCGGCCGACGGCGGCGCCGGGCCTGGTACGCGGTCCAGCCGGCGGCCCAGCCAGCCGCGGATCATCCGGCCAGCCAGCGCGGTCCCGCCGCCACCGGCCTCGGACGAGGGGAACTTCGTCCCTCCGGTGCCGCCGCCGCTGCCCACGCTCGACCCGGTGGCCAAGGGCGCCTGGGTCGCGCTGTTCGGCGGGCCCGCCTACCTGCTCATCGCCACCATGGCGGGCTGGGCCGTGCCGGGCTGGGCCGCGTTCCTGGCCGTGGCCGCGTTCGTCGCCGGTTTCGCCACCCTGGTCATCCGGATGGGCGACCGGCCGCCGCGTGACTCCGGCCCGGACGACGGCGCGGTGCTCTGACCGTTAGTGCTCTGGGCGTTAGGGGCGCTGGCCGTTAGGGGCGCTGGCCGTTACCAGTCCCGCGGCCCGGGGTCGCTGTCTGAGGAGTCCGGGCGGCGCCTGGTATCCCGGCGCCGGGCGCGCAGCACCAGCCACATCGCCACACACAGCACGATCAGCAGCAGGATGATCGGGCCGAACGTCTTGATGTGCCAGATCAGCAGGCTCCAGCGCCAGAACAGCCGCCAGATGAAAAGCCGCCAGATGAAATGGACCAGCCCGCCCACACCGAGCGCGGCATGGCCACTGAGCGCAGCGTGGCCGGTGAACAGCCGGCCCGCGGGCAGTACCTGCGTGTGCGCAGCCATGCCTCACTATGCCACGCGATCGAGAGTGCCCGCGCCGAACACGGCCGGCCGCAGCGCGGCCGCGGGCATCCGGCCCGCCAGCCAGCCCAGCACCAGCACGGCCAGGCCGGCGCTGAGCCCGGCCAGCAGCCAGGGCAGCCACACTGCGACCGAGAACAGCGCGACGACCGCGGGCGCGAGCACGCCGGGGACGGTGAACGCGTACTGGAACGCGGCCAGGTAACGGCCGCGCACCGGGCCGGGCGCGGCCGCCTCGGCCAGCGCGTTGGCCCGGGACCCGAACAGCAGCCCCGCCGCGGCCAGCAGCAGCGTGGCCGCCAGCAGCTCAGCCGGCCGCCAGCCGGGCGGGACGGCCAGCGCGGCCAGGCTGGCCGCGCACCAGAGCACGTACAGCCCGGCGCCCAGCGCCATCGCGGTGGTCCGGCGGAGCCCGCGGGTGACCCGCAGCGCGGCCGTGGCGCCCACGCTGTTCAGCCCGGTGAGCAGGGCCAGCAGCGCGCCCGGCAGCCATGCTGGCGTGTGCAGCTCGGTGAGCAGGTAGACCGACATGCCGCTGAGAAAGACGTCACTGGGCAGCACGGCCAGGCCGGTGGCCACGATGAGGACCAGGAACGGCCGGTCGGCCAGCACCCGGGCCCGGCCCGGCGGCCGCCCGGACTGGCCGGCCCGCCCGGCCCGGGTCGCGCACCAGCAGCGCGAGCAGCAGTGCGCACAGCAGGAAGCTGACCGCGTCCACGATCACGGCCAGCCGGTAGGCTTGCTGGCCGGCCAGGCTGAGCAGGCCCGCGGCGGCCAGCCCGCCCAGGCCGAAGCAGGCCGAGCGGACCATGCCGGCCACCGCGTACGGGTGGTCCTTGGGGCCGTCCCCGGCCACGTCCGCGATCAGCGCGAACAGCGCGCTGTAGAACGCCTGCTGCCCGGCGGCCAGCAGCACCGCGGCGGCCGCCACCGCCGCCGGGCCGCGGGCGGCCAGGTACGTGACCGCGCCCAGCGCCTGCACCAGCTCGGCAGCCATCACCACCCGGCGCGGCCCGGCCCGGTCCACCAGGCGGCCCGCCACCGGTGGCACGGCCAGGCCAGCCACCGTGCCCACCGCGACCACGGTGCCGGCCACCGCCAGCGGCAGCCCGACCACCCGGGTCACGTACAGCAGCACCACCGGCAGGAACAAGCCGGACCCGAAGTTGTCCACCCCCAGCGCGGTCAGTAATGCGACCCTGCTCCGCGTCATCGCCACGTCCCTAGTGAACCCGCTCACCGCCCGGGCTGACCGCCGGAACGCGGCGGCGCAGCTGCCGTACTTCGGGCACGCAGAGCACGGCCGCGGTCAGCAGCACGATCAGCACGCCCGCCGCGGCCAGCACCACCGACGTGCCCAGGGCCAGCGCCAGCGGGCCGGCCAGCACGGTGCCGACCGGGGCCAGCCCCCAGCTGCCCAGCGCGTCATACGAGGACACCCGGGACAGCGCGGCGGGCGGAATCTCCTGCTGCATCGCGGTCGCCCAGTTCACCTCGAACATCTCGATGCAGACCCCGGCGGCGAACGCGGCCACCGCGAGCACCGGCACGGCCAGCGGCACGGCCAGCGTGAACAGCAGGGCCGAGGTCGGCGCGGTGCACAGGCTGCCGATCAGCAGCATCCGCCGCGGCCGGAACCGGATCATCGCCAGCCCGCCCAGCACCGCCCCGGCGGACTGCGCGGCCAGCACGATCCCCCAGCTGTGCGCGCCGCCGAGCTGGTCGTGCGCGACCACCGGGCCGAGCACCTCGGTCGCCCCGTCCCACACCGCGACCAGCAGCGAGAACTCCAGCACGATGGCCCACAGCCAGCGCCGGGAGGCGAACTCCCGCCAGCCTTCGCGCAGCTCGTGCACCATCCGGCTGGCCTCGCCGCGGGGCACGGCCGGGATCCGCATCCCGATCCGGAGCAGGGCCGCCGACGGCGTAGCTGGCCGCGTCCAGCACCAGGCCCCAGCCCGGCCCGGCCACCCCGACCAGCACGCCGCCCAGCGCCGACCCGGTGATCAGCGCGGTGTTCTGGCCGATCCGGTCCATCGCGTTGGCCTGCGGCCCGGTGCTGCTCCGGCACCGTCTGCGGCAGCAGCCCGGCACTGGCCGGGAAGTAGAAGCCCAGCCCGATGCCGCGCACCGCGGCCAGCGCCATCAGCTCCCAGACGTGGGCCTGGCCGGTCAGCACCAGCGCGGCCGACCCGGCCTGAGCCAGCGCCTGCAGCACGTTCGCCCCTGTCATCACCTGCTGCCGCGGCAGCCGGTCCGCGATCACCCCGCCGAGCAGCAGGAACACGATCACCGGCACCATGCCCGCGGCGGTGACATAACCGACGTCGGCGGCCGAGCCGCCGATGCTGAGCACCGCGAACGGGACCGCCACCAGCGCGACCGCGGTGCCGAACGTGGACACCACGTCGCAGGCCAGCAGCAGCCGGAAGTTGCGGCTCGCCAGCGCCCCCCGGACAATGTCATCGCGCCGCGCCCATCCCGGCATCCTCCGCCACCCGGGGCAGCAGGGAAAGCACATTTTCCGCGCAGCGAACACGCCCCGCCCGCTCCCCCGCCGGCCGCAGGCCGCTCCCGGCGCTGCCACACCCGCACCGCTCGCACACCAGCCACAGCGGCCGCGTTCGACACGTTGATCTTGAGACTCAACCACGCTGATGTTTCGTTCACGGCCTCCCGCCGGCCACGGGCACCGCGTCGATGAACCATCGATGCGCACCGGTGCGCATCGATGGTTCATGGGTGTGGCTCTTTTGGAGGGAGCTGTCTGGGTGGTGAAACGGGGAGGGCTCCGGTAGATCGATGGTTGTCGGCCAGATCGATCACCGGGAGCCCTCCATGGCATTGTCGCCTGCCTGTACGTGTGTGTCATGTCCTGCTCATGGCAGCGTGCCTGCCGCCCCGGCGGGTTCGGCTGCCGGTGGGTTATTCGCCCCAGCGCAAGAACTGTTCGGGTCGGTGGTGGCATGGCTGGGCGGCCCGGTGGCTGGGGCGCTCGATCATGCCGGGCTGGAGGAGCGGCTCGCGGCTGATTCCCGTGAGCTTGGCCGGCTGCTGCTGCAGGCCCATCTGGACCTGAGGGCCGCCCATGAGGAACGCCGCGCCGCCGTGACCGGCGCTGCGGGGTCGCCCGACCCGGGCTGAGCCTGGCCATCAGCGGTGCCTGACTACCCTGGCCGGCCAGGTCAGGGTGACCCGGATCGCCTACCGCGCGGCGGGGGCGGCGAACGTGCATCCGGCTGACGCGGCACTGAGCCTGCCCGCGGGCAGGCGCTCACACGGGCTGCAGCGGCTGGCGGCCATCGAGGCCACGCGAGAGTCGTTCGCCGCCGCCGCGGCGGCGATCGGCGGGCCGCGGGGGCCCGCCGGATAGCGCGAGGTCGAAGTCCACGCCCGTGCGGTTCGTTGCACGACGTCACTGCTTCTATGCCCGCGGGAGGCCAGCGCCGGAACCGGCCCCGGCCAACGGCGTGCTGGTGATGTCGGCCGACGGAAAGGGCATCATTATGCGCCCGGACGCGCTGCGCCCCCGCGCCCGTGCCGCCGCCGCCAAAAGCCGCACCAATCTGGCCACCCGGCTGACCCGCGGCGAGGTTCGCCACCGCAAGCGGATGGCCGAAGTCGCCACCGTCTACGACATCATCCCCGCACCCCGCACCCCGGCCAGCGTCATCACCCTGCCCGGCGAGCACCCGCCCCGGCCCGGCCCACCAGGCCCGCCCGAACGCGGCAAGTGGCTGACCGCCAGCGTCACCTCGCATGTCCGTCCAGGTGCCTTGCAGGATGTTCTACGAAGCCGGGCGCCGCGACCCCGGCCACGCGCGGCCCTGGGTCACGCTGGTGCAGGCAACCCACACCAGATCCGACCCCATCACCGCCGAAGCCCGACGCCGCAACCCCCCGGTCACCATCCTGATCGACTTCATCCACGTCCTCGAGTATCTGTGGGACGCCGCCTGGTGCTTCCTCCCCGAAGCCGACCCCGCCGCCGAGCTCTGGGTCGCACAACGCCCGCCCCATCCTCGCCGAGCAGGCCAGCCACGTGGCCGCCACCATCCGCCACCAAGCCGCCACCACCGCCTGCTCAGCGCCAGCAAACGCCCACCGCCGGAAACCGCCCTCTACCTGCACACCAAACAGCCCAGCCTCCACTACCCGGCCGCACTGACCGCCGGCGGCCCATCCCACCGGCGTCATCGAGTCATTCCGCCGCTTCCCCGTCAAGCCAGGACGTCACGAGCGCGATCCTGCCGGCGGCGAGCCATCCTGAAACTACGCACCCTCATCAGCAACGGCGACTTCCACTCCTACTGGGACTATCACCTCACCCGGAACACCAGCGGAACTCTCCCCAGCCCCGCACCAGCTACCAGCTTGCCGCATGACACCCACCCGTCACTCCAAAAGAGCCACACCCATGGTTCATCGATGCGGTTGAACCGACCGCAGCGGCGGTTGAACCAGCCCCGCCGCTACTCGTGGCGGCCCTGGATACGTGCCAGCGGTTCCAGCTCTCGTACGGTGACCGAGGACTGCCGCGATGAGCCAGCCCAGCCGAGGGTGCACGGTTGTACCGAGGACAGCCGACGGGTGAGCCAGGATTACGCCGGGGTCCGGGTGAACCAATCCGTTCCGCGTGAGCCCGCCGGAGCCGCGGTGACCCGTAGCCGCTTTCAGCCGCGGTTTAGTCGGAGGGCTCGTCCGGCTTCGGTGGTGGGCTCATCCGGCGTGGTGCGGTCCGCTGCGGCGGATTCGCCGGACCGGGCGGCTGGCTTCCTGGGGCTCGCGGCCGGCTTCGTCGGTCCGGCCGGTGGCTGCTTGGCCCCGGCCGAGGGCTGCCTGGCCCCAGCCGGCGGGTTCTTGGCCCCAGCGGACGGCTGCTTAGGCGCGGCCGGCGACGGCCGGGGGCCGTTCCGCCGGGTGGTGCCGCCGTTGGCCGGGGGCCGGGACCGGACGGCCGGCTCGTCGGTGGCCTCGTCCCAGACCTCGCCGGCCGGCGGCGCGGCGGCGTCCTGCGGCCGGGCCGGCGGCCGGCCGCGGCCACCGCGGCCTCGAACGCGGACATCGCGTCCTGCATCACCGCGCCGACCGCGTCGGCGGCGGCGGCTACCCCGGAACTCAGCCCGGGACCCGACTCCCGGAGCCGGCGCCTGGCCCGGCAGATCGGGCACCAGGCGCATTCCGGGGCCTCGTCGGCTTCGGAGGTCGCGGTCTCCCACACGTTGGCGGTGCTCTGCTTCCCGCCGCCCAGCGCGGTGCGGATCTGCCCGCGCATCTGCCGGGTCACGCTGCGCGCCCCGGAGCGGACCAGCCAGCGCTGGAGATCGCCGATTGGGTCGCTGCCGGACTGCCTGGATGGCTCCGTCACGTGCTGCCTTCCTTCGTAGCTATGTCCGCCGCGCGCAGCCCTTCGACCCGGGCCTTCAGCCCCTTCAGCGCGGTGTCGATGATCATCTTTTCCGCCCGGCGCTTCAGCATGCCGGGCATCGGCACCCGGACGTCCACGCTGAGCTCGTAGGTCACCTCGGTGCCGGCCGGCTGCTTGACCAGAGCGTAGCTCCCGCTCATAGCACTGATGACCGACCCGGGCTCGGCCAGGTCCCAGCGCACGCCGGAGTCGCCGTCCCAGTGGTAACCGAGCACGTAGCTGTCCTTGATCATCCCGGCGTCCAGGCTGAACCGGACCCGGCTGGGCCGCCCGTCGGCGTCCCGGCTGACCACCTCGGCCGACCGGACCGCGGACGCCCACTGCGGGTAGGCGGCGAAGTCGGCGATCACGGCCATCACCTGCTGCCGGTCCGCGCCGATCGAGATGCTCGACGTCGTCCTGTCGCCCATGCTCGGAGCGTACCGCGCCGGCCGGGCCGGTCAGCCCGGCCGCGCCGCCGCGGTCACGATGCCGCTACCACTCCAGGACGTACGGGATGCCGGTGGCGCGGAAATGACCGACGTTGATGCACTCGGTCCGGCCGATCCGGACCCGGCGGGCCAGCGGCTGGTGCACGTGGCCGAACAGGGCGTACCGCGGCTGGGTCTCCTCGATGTGCCGGAGCAGCGCCGCGCTGCCCCGCTCGACCCGCCGGGCCACGGTGTCGTACAGCAACTGCGGGACGTCCGGCGGGATATGGCTGCACAGCACGTCCACCTCGCCGGTCGCGGCCACCTTGGCCGCGAACGTGTCCTCGTCGATCTCGAAGGGCGTGCGGTAAGCCGAGTACAGCCCGCCGCCGACGAAGCCGAACGTCCAGTCGCCCAGCACGGCCCGCTGCCCATCCAGGACGTGGTGGCCGGGCCGCAGGTGCGGCGCCCACAGCCGGGGCAGGTCGACGTTGCCGTAGGTCAGGTAGGCGGGCTCGGGCATGGCCGCGAACAGCTCCGCGTACTGGCTGGCGGCGGCCTTCTCCACATGCCCGGACGGGTCACCGTCCAGCTGGGCCCACAGCTCCCGGGACATCCGCCGGGCCTCGTCGAACCGCTTGGCATAGCGCAGCTCGACGAAGCGGCGGGCCTGTTCCGCGCCGAACAGGTCGGCGAAGATGCCCTGCCCGTGGTCCGCGTAGTCGATGAACAGCAGCAGATCACCCAGGCAGATGAGGGCGTCCGCGCCACCCGCGCCGGCCAGCGCGTCCGCGCGGCCATGCACATCACTGACCACGTGAACCCGCATGAGCACACGGTACAAGCCGGGTCATTCGCCTGGGCCCGGGCCACCTGGGCTAGCCGGGCCCGGCCATCCCGGTACGCTGAAATGGCTACCTGCTAGTAGCTACTGAGGCGGTACCGGGGTACGGTCCATGTCGTTTGGCGATGAATCTGACCGGCAGGAGCTGGCATGCGTGAATACAGCAGTCCCGCGGTAGCGGAGATCTCCCCGGCCGCGAACCTGGCCGATGTGGTCTTCGAGCGGGCGGAGCGCGAGCCGCACGCGGTGGCGATCCGGCGCAAGGACGCGACGGCCAGCGCGGCCTGGCGGGACGTGACCACGGCCGAGCTCCGCACCGACGTGGCCGCGCTGGCCAAGGGCCTGATCGCGGCCGGCATCGGGGCCGGCGACCGGGTCGCCCTGCTGTCCCGCACCCGGTACGAGTGGACGGTGGCCGACTACGCCATCTGGTCGGCCGGCGCGGTCACCGTGCCGATCTACGAGACGTCCTCCGCCGAGCAGGTGGAATGGATCCTCGGTGACTCCGGCGCCCGCGCGCTGATCGTGGAGACCCCGGCCCACCTGCAGGCCAACAGCGAGGTGCTGGGCCGGCTGCCCGGCGTGGAACGGATCTGGCTGATCGAGGGCCCGGATGCCGAGGGCCAGGCCGCGCAGCTGGACAGCCTGGCCGCCGACGGCGCCGGGATCAGCGACGAGGAACTGGCCGGGCGGCGCGCGTCCCGGCAGGCCGCGGATCTGGCCACCATCATCTACACCTCGGGGACCACTGGCCGGCCCAAGGGCTGCGAGCTCAGTCAGCTGAACCTGCTGGCCGACGTGCGGAACGCGATCGGCGGCCTGCCGGGCATCTTCGCCCAGCCCGGCCGGTCGGCGCTGCTGTTCCTGCCGCTGGCCCACTCCTTCGCCCGGATCATCCAGATCGGCTGCCTGGAGTCGGGCACCGTGCTCGGGTACACCGCCGATGTCGCCCACCTGGTGGAAGACCTCGGCACGTTCCAGCCCACGTTCATCCTGGCCGTCCCCCGGGTGTTCGAGAAGGTCTACAACGGCGCCGAGCAGCAGGCCGCGGCCAGCGGGGCCAAGAGCCGGATCTTCAAGGCGGCGGCGCAGTCCGCGGTGGCCTGGAGCAAGACGCTGGACGTGGCCGGCCAGCCGGTGCCGGGCCAGCAGAACCTGCGGCTGCGCGCCGAGCACGCGCTGTACGACCGGCTGGTGTACGCCAAGCTGCGCGCGGCCACCGGCGGCCGGGTGCAGTACGCGGTGTCCGGTGGCGCCGCGCTCGGCGAGCGGCTCGGGCACTTCTTCCGCGGCGTCGGCATCACCGTGCTGGAGGGCTACGGGCTGACCGAGACCAGCCCGGTGATCAGCGTGAACCGGCCCGACCACAACAAGATCGGGACGGTCGGGCCGCCCATCCCCTCGGTCACCGTGCGGATCGCCGACGACGGCGAGATCCTGGCCAGCGGGCCCAACGTGTTCGCCGGCTACTGGCACAACGAGGCGGCCACCAAGGAGATGGTCGACCCGGATGGCTGGCTGCACACCGGCGACCTGGGCGAACTCGACGAAGACGGCTACCTGCGGGTCACCGGGCGGAAGAAGGACATCATCGTCACCGCGGGCGGAAAGAACGTGGCCCCGGCCGTGCTGGAGGACCGGCTGCGCGCGCATCCGCTGGTCAGCCAGTGCATGGTGGTGGGTGACGGGCGGCCCTTCGTCGCCTGCCTGGTCACCCTGGACGAGGAAGCCCTCGGGCCATGGCAGGCCCGGCACCCGAACCTGGCCGGCGCCTCGCTGGCCGAACTGGCCGAGGCGCCGGAGCTGATCGCCGAGATCCAGTCGGCCGTGGACGAGGCCAACAAGGCGGTGTCCCGGGCCGAGTCGATCCGCAAGTTCACCGTGCTCCCGGTCGACTTCACCGAGCAGAACGGCTACCTGACCCCGTCGCTCAAGGTACGCCGGGGCGTGGTGGCCAAGGACTTCGCCGCCGAGATCGACGCGCTCTACGGCTAGCCGGGCCAGCGGAACGACGTGCACGCGCACTACTGGACCGACGACTACCTCGACCGGATGGCCGGGCTCGGCAAAACCGATACCGCCACGCAGCGCGGCACCGGCGCCGGCGGCGGGACGGAACTCGACCGAATCATTCGGCGCTGACCGGCTGGTGCTGGGCACCGATTTCCCGTACGAGACCGGAGACATCTTCGTCCGCGCCGTCAACTACATCTCCGCGGCAGACCTGCCCGCCGGCCAGGCGGAGGCCATCCTCGAACGCAACGCGATGGAACTGCTCGGCATCAGCCGTTCAGGATGTGCTCCAGCCGCTGGGCCACCAGGTCCCAGCGCCATTCCCGGTCCACCCAGGCCAGCCCCTTCTCCCCCATGGCCCGGGCGCCCGCCGGGTCGGCCAGCAGCTGGCCGATCCGGCCGGCCACGGCGGCCACGTCGCGGCCGGGCACCACGTAGCCGGTCTCGCCGCGGAGCACCGCGTCCGGCGCGCCGCCCGAGTCGCCCGCGATCACTGGCAGCCCGGTGGCCGATGCCTCGAGGTAGACGATGCCGAGCCCTTCCACGTCCAGGCCGCGCCGCCGGGTCCGGCACGGCATCGCGAACACATCGCCGGCGTCGTAGTACGCGGGCAGCTGGGCCGCGGGCACCTGGCCGGTGAACAGCACCGAGTCCGCCACCCCGAGCTCGCTGGCCAGCCGGCGCAGCTGGCCGTCGGCCGGGCCGCTGCCGACCAGCAGCAGGGCCGGGTCGCCGCCGCGGGCCCGGACCGCGGGCCAGGCGCGCAGCAGGGTGTCCTGGCCCTTGCGGTGCACCAGCCGGGACACGCACACCACCACCGGCCGGCCGCCCAGGCCGAGCTGCGCCCGGATCCCGGCCCCGCCCGCGCCGGGCCGGAACTCGGCGGTATCCACGCCGGGGGCCAGCCGGGCCATCCGGGCCGCCGCGGCCGGGGACAGCGCCCGGGCCAGCCGCACCCGGAAGTACTCGCCCAGGTAGGTGACCACGTCCACCGAGTCGCCGATCCGGCGGAGCAGGGTGCGCGCGCCGGGCAGCGCGGCCCAGCCCGCCTCGTGGCCATGGGTGACCGCGACGATCCGCCGGGCCCCGGCCGCGCGCAGCGCGGGGGCCAGCAGGCCGAGCGGCGCGGCCGCGCCGAACAGCACCCGGTCGCAGCCGTGCTCGGTCAGCGCGCGGACCGCGCGGGCCCGCACCGTGGGCACCGGGAGCATCAGCGAGGTGGGGTGCCGCAGCACCGGGAACGGCTGCTGCTGGTCGAACTCGGCCGCGCCCGCCCAGGCGGGCGCGTACACCACCACGCCATCCGCGGGCAGCCGGGTGGCCAGCGCGTGGATGAACGACTGGATGCCGCCCGCGCGCGGCGGGAAGTCATTGGTGACGATCAGGACCTTAGGCATCAGGCAGTGATCTTATCGGCCGTCCAGGTGGGGATGGGGCGCGCCGGCCGCCAACGGCAGCCAGATGAGCGCCTCGTAGTGCGGGCAGCCGTCGGGCGCGGCGTGATGGTACAGCAGGATGTGCTCCAGGTACTCGCGGGCCGCCGCCATCCGTTCGATCTGCGCCCCGAGCGCCTCGATCCGGTCAGCCAGGATCTGGTTCCACCGCTGGCTGTGCTCCGGGCCAGCCTGGTGTCGGCCGAGTTCTCCATAGTCTCCGGCGGATTGGCGTGCATCGCCGGGGCGGCCCTGCTGACGGTGCTGCTGCCCGGCTTCCGGCGCTACGTCCGCCCGGCGCTGGCCGCGGACCCGAAGGCCCGCCCGGAGGTGCCCCGCCGCGGCCCGGATGTGCCCGGGGAAAGCACGGTGCCCCCAGGGCCATGTCCTGGGGGCACCGGGTGAATCTCAGTGCTGCGGCGCGGCTCAGGGCCGCGCGGCGCTGTCCAGGTTCTCGCTGTACCAGCCGGACAGCGGCACCTTCTCCACGTCCTCGCCGGTCTGCGGGGCGTCGATCAGGAACCCGCCGCCAACATACATGCCGACGTGGCTGTCCCCGGCGAAGAACAGCAGGTCGCCCGGCTGCAGATCGCTGGTGGAGACGGCGGGCAGCGCGGCCACCTGCTCGTAGGTGGTACGCGGGATGGACACCCCGGCCGACGCCCAGGCCGCCTGGACCAGCCCGGAGCAGTCGAACGAGTCCGGGCCGGTGGCGCCGTACACGTACGGGTCACCGAGCTTGGAGTAGGCATAGGCGACGGCCTGGCCCGCCTGGGTGTTCGTCGCGATCGGGTCGGTCGCGCTCGTGGTCCCCTGACCACCCAGCGACGAGCCGGTGACCTGCTCCTGCTGGGCGGCGGTCAGCGTGGCCAGGATGGCCTTCTGCTTGCCCAGCGTCTTGCCGATGGACTTCTTCCTGGCCAGCCGCTGCGCCTCCAGGGTGGCGATGCCCTGCTCGGTCCGGCGCGCCATCTGCTGCGCGCTGGCCAGCTGAGCCGCGGTGGCGATGAACGCCTTGATCTGCGCCGACCGGTCGCTGGACAGCTGCAGCAGCAGCGACGCCTGGTTCAGCACGGCCTGCGGATTGTTGGAGGTCAGCATGGCACCAAGCTGGGTCATGGTGCCGTTCTCAAAGGCCGTGGCCGCGATCGACGCGATCTCATCGCGATCCGCGGTGAACCTGGCCTGGTCTTCCCTGACCTGACGGTTGACCAGGGTCAGCCGCTGCCTGGCGCTGGTCAGCTGCTGGGCCGACTGGTCGTACTCCTGCACCGCCACGTTCTCCTCGGCGGTGAGCTTGTTGACCATCTTCTGCACCTGGTGCATGGTCGGCTTGGCCGTCGCCCCGGCCGTGCTGGCCCACGTGGCCAGGCCTCCGGCAGTAGCCAGGCTCACCCCCGCGGCGACTCCGACGCGCAGCGCTTTGCCATGCGCGAGGCGCACCGCGCGGTCACGTGTGCCCCGCCAGCCGCCGCGTTCACCACCTGGACGCGTACTCACCTGCGTGATCACGCTCCTTCTTCCACCCCGCCTACCGGGTGAGCTGACGGGTTCGGGCTGTGGAAGATGCCCTACGGCCTGGCTGCGTCGCAGCCCGGCCGATTCACCCCTGGAGGACCCGTGGCCCGGGCGGTGGCCCGGCGAGCTCTCCGGTGGGTCCCCGGCTCTCCGGCTGGCCACGCCTGGCCAGCACAAAGACTCGGCGGTGACCGATCGCCGCCACCATAGTGGTGACTGGGGAGCGAACCGATCGGGGCTGACACTAGCGAAGCTGGTGGTGTGAATTCCACCGCTTCGCGAACTCCGGTGATCGTGTTGACCCACTCCGGTGCTTCTGTTCCCGCATATTTACTCCGGCCCCGGGCGGCTCACCGGCCCCGGGCGGCTCACGACGCCCGGGCCACCGGGCGCAGCCGGAGCGGCGACACCAGCCGCGCGTCGGCCAGCACGCGGAGCGCGCGCTGCTCCGCCGGGTCCAGGTCGGGCTGCGGCTGGTCGGGGCCGAGCAGCGCGGTGACAACGCAGTCCGGGCAGGCGATGCCACGCATCTCGCACCGGTCACAGTCGATCAGCATGTCTCCTCCTGAGGCTGGCTCCCCCGCACGGGGGTAGCGGGAACACACGCTAAGCGGGGGCACTGACACTCCGCCCGCACCCGGCTGGGATGATTCCGCCATGCCCGCCGACCACACCCGCCCCGCTGACCAGCCCATCGACGAGGCCCGGCGGCGCGAGCAGGCCACCTCGTTCGGCGCCGCGGCGGCCGCCTACGAGCGCGGCCGGCCGCCGTACCCGGCCGAGGCCATCGACTGGCTGCTGCCACCCGGCGCGACCCGGGTACTGGATGTCGGCGCGGGCACCGGCAAGCTGACCCGCCAGCTCGCGGCCCGCGGCCTGGACGTGGTCGCCGTCGAACCGCTGCCCGGCATGCGCGAGCAGCTGGCCCGCGCGGTACCCGGGGTTCCGGTGCACCCCGGCACGGCCGAGGACATCCCGCTGCCCGACGGCAGCGTGGATGCCGTGCTGGCCGCCCAGGCGTGGCACTGGGTGGACCCGGCCCGCGCGGTGCCCGAGGTGGCCCGGGTGCTCGTCCCGGGCGGCCAGCTCGGCCTGGTCTGGAACATGCGGGACGACCGGGTGGACTGGGTGGACCAGCTCAGCCGGATCCTGCACGATCCCGGGGAGGGGGATGGCAGCCGTGGCGGTGCCGTCGTCATCGGCCCGCCGTTCGGGCCGGTGCAGCACCGCACGATCGAGTGGACGCA
Source organism: uncultured Actinomycetes bacterium (assembly GCA_963832095.1). GTDB lineage: Bacteria > Actinomycetota > Actinomycetes > Streptosporangiales > Streptosporangiaceae > RYN-230. The sequence goes on along the minus strand of CAWHSW010000017.1, from coordinate 151,948 downwards.
CCGGCTGACCCGGGACCAGCTGCTCGACATGGTCAGCTCGCGCAGCTACGTCATCACGATGCCGGCCGCGCAGCGCGCCGACGTGCTGGCCGCGGTGGGCCGCCTGGCCGACACCCATCCGGACCTGGCCGGCCGGGCCGAGCTGGAGCTGCCCTACCGCACCGAGTGCTTCCGCGCTCAGCTCAGCTGAGCTGACCCCCGGGACCCTTGCTACGTAACGCCCGTACCCGGCACTGACCCACCCAGGCCGGCGTGCCTGGGATGGAATGTCGGTACCCGGTCCTACCGTGATGATCGTGATCCGCAGTGACTGGGTGGCAGCGGCCCGGGCACGGCTACGCCCGCCGCCCTGGGCCAGCCGGCGCGCCTTCGACGCGATCGAGTTCGTGATCGTCGACGTGGAGACGACCGGCTGGTCGCCGGAGGAGGCAGGCATCACCGAGATCGGCGCGGTGCGGATGAGTGGCGGCCAGATCCGCGCCGAGTTCAGCACCCTGGTCAACCCGGGCCAAGTGATCCCGCCGGACATCGTGGCGCTGACCGGGATCAGCGACGCCATGGTCGCTCCCGCTCCCCCGCCGGCCGCCGAGGCGCTGGCCAGCTTCCTGGACTTCGCCCAGGGCGCGGTGCTCACCGCGCACAACGCGCCGTTCGACGTCAGCTTCCTGGCCGCGGCCGGCGCCGGCTCCGGCCTGCCCGGGCCAGCCGGGCCGGTGCTGGACACTCATGTTCTAGACACGGTGGCGCTGGCCCGCCGCCTGCTGGCCACCGGCGGGCTGGCCGCCGACGACGTGCCCAACTGCAAGCTGAGCACGCTGGCGGGCTACTTCGGCGCGCCGCCCGGCCCGCAGCACCGGGCGCTGGCCGACGCCCGGGCCACCGCCACCGTGCTGGCTGGCCTGCTGAAAATGTTCTCCGCGCGCCGGGTGCGCACCGTCACCGGCCTGCTGGCCGAGCAGGAGTACGCTCTAGCCGAACTAGGGGAAGCGGCCAGGGTGGCAGGCGAGGAGGCAGCAGGTGATCACCGCGATCGTTCTGGTGAAGGCCGACGTGGCCCGCATCCCGGAAACGGCCGAGATCATCGCGCAGATCCCCCAGGTCTCCGAGGTGTACTCGGTGACCGGCGAGTTCGACCTGGTGGCCCTGGTCCGGGTCCGGGCGCATGAGGAGCTGGCCGATGTCATCCCGGGCACGCTGAACCGGGTCGCCGGGGTAAGCCACACCGAGACGCACATCGCGTTCCGCACCTACTCGCGGCACGACCTGGAGGCCGCGTTCTCGCTGGGCTACGAGGGGGACTGAGCCGCCAGCCGCTGGCTGGCCGCCACCCAGCGATCCAGCAGATCCCGCGCCGCGCCGCTGTCTACCGCGGCGGCCGCGCGGGCGTACCCCTCGGCGAGAGCCTTGTCCAGCCCCTCAGCCCCGGGCACCCCGGCCGCGGCGGCCAGCGCGGCCGCGGCGTTCAGCAATACGGTGTCGCGGACCGGTCCGGGCTGGCCGGCCAGCACCGCACGGGCCACCGCCGCGTTGTGCTCCTTGTCGCCGCCGCGCAGGCTGCCCGGCTCGGCGCGGGGCAGGCCCAGCGCGGTGGGGTCGAGCGTGGTCCGGCTCACCGTGCCGTCGTGCACCACCCAGACCGTGGAGGTGGTCACCGGGGTCAGCTCGTCCAGCCCGTCGTCGCCGTGGAACACCAGCGATGAGCAGCCCCGGGCGGCCAGCACCCCGGCGATGACGTCGCCGCCCCGCGGGTCGGACACCCCGACCGCCTGAGCGAGCGGCCGGGCCGGGTTGGACACCGGGCCGAGGAAGTTGAACACGGTGGGCACGCCAAGCTCGCTGCGCGCGACCGAGGCGTGCCGGAACGACGGGTGGTAGAGCGGGGCGAACAGGAACGCGATGCCGATCTCCGCGGCCAGCTCAGTGGTGGCCTCCGGCGGCAGGCTGATGGCCACGCCGAGCGCTTCGAGCACGTCGGCCGCGCCGCAGGACGAGCTGGCCGCGCGGTTGCCGTGCTTGACCACCTGGGCGCCGGCCGCGGCCGCGACGATCGCGCCCATGGTGGAGATGTTCACCGTGTGCGCGCCGTCCCCGCCGGTGCCGACCAGGTTGACCAGCGGGCCCGGCACGCTGATCGGGGTGGCCCGGCTGAGCATGACATCGGACAGGCCGGCCAGCTCGCCCGCCGTCTCGCCCTTCATCCGCAGCGCCACCGCGAACCCGGCCACCTGGACCGGGGTGGCCGCGCCCTCCATGATCTCGTTCATCGCCCAGGCCGTCTGGTCCGAGCTGAGCGTGTCGCCGCGGATCAGCGCGCCGATCAGGCCACGCCACGACATGGTCGGTTGCATTGCCGCCCCTTTTTCTGCGCCGGCCGGGCGGCTCAGGCCTGGGCCGGCAGCTGGCCGTTCGCCTGCTGCCGCATCAGCCCGGCCAGCGCCGCGGCGAACGGGACCGGGTCGATCGGGTGGCTGGTCACCGCGTCCGCGCCGGACCAGGTGGCCAGCCAGCCATCGTCCACCCGGCCGACGACAAGCAGCACCGGCGGGCAGTTGTGAATCTCGTCTTTGGCCTGGCGGCAGACGCCCATGCCGCCGGCTGGCTGCGCCTCGCCGTCCAGCACCATGACGTCCGCACCGCCTGCGTCAAGCAGGCGGAACAGGGCTGGCTCGGTGGCCACCGGGATGACTTCCGCCTCGGGCACGTCGGGCGCGGGACGGCGGCCGATGGCGAGCCGCATCCGGGCCCGGGTGTCCGCGTCATGGCTGTAGACAACGACCTTCATAGAACTGGATGGTACCGACACGGGGGGTCGGCCGACGCTCGCCTACGGGTTGTCGTAATAATGACCCCGTGGCCACCGCATCCGTTGCCGAGAAAGCACCCACCCCCAGGCCGCCTTCAGCCCGGCCGAACCTGGTCAGCGTGGGCACCATCATCTGGCTTTCCTCGGAACTCATGTTCTTCGCGGCGCTGTTCGCGATGTACTTCACGATCCGCTCCGTGGACAAGGGCGAGGGCCTGCGCTGGCCGGGCGCTCACCTGGACCTGACCCTGGGGTCGATCAACACCACGGTCCTGCTGCTGTCCAGTGTGACCTGCCAGCTTGGCGTGTTCGCGGTCGAGCGCGGCCAGCTCAGGCGGGCCGGGCGGATCTGGCAGCCGGCCCGCTGGGGGCTGCGCGAGTGGTACTGGCTGTCCTTCCTGATGGGCCTGTACTTCGTGTGCGGCCAGGGCTATGAGTACCTGGACCTGATCCGCAAGCAGCACCTGACCGTCGCGTCCAGCGCCTACGGATCGGTGTTCTACATCCCGACCGGGTTCCACGGCCTGCACGTCACCGGCGGCCTGATCGCCTTCCTGTTCGTCCTCGGCCGCACCTACGTGGCCAAGACGTTCACCCACGAGCAGCAGGTCAGCGCCATCGTCGTCTCCTACTACTGGCATTTCGTGGACGTGGTCTGGATCGCGCTGTTCACCACGATCTACCTCATCCAGTAACCGCCCTCGCGACGGATAACTGAGCGAGGCGGAGCACATGCCGAACCAGAAGAGCACAGACCAGAAGATGAGGGCTCCATTGAGCTGGATCACCGCCCGGCGGCGGCGCCCGGTCGCCGGATACGCCGTCATGCTGCTTGGGCTCCTCGCCGTGGGCGGGGGATATGCGGCGGTCACCGCCTCCAGCAGCCCGGCCGATGCGTCCTCGCCGGTCACCAACCCGAGGCAGATCGACCAGGGCCGCCAGATCTTCGTGCAGGACTGCTCCAGCTGCCACGGCCTGGACGCGCAGGGCACCAACACCGGCCCCAGCCTGATCGGGGTGGGCGCGGCCGCGGTGTACTTCCAGGTCAGCACCGGCCGGATGCCGGCCAAGGAGATCGAGGCCGAGATGCCGCGCAAGCCGCCGGTGCTGAATGAGGTGCAGACGCGTGCGGTCGCCGCCTACATCCAGTCCCTGGGCGGCGGGCCGCCGATTCCCTCCCCGGCACAGGTGAGCACAGCGGGCGCGGACGTCGGCCTCGGCCAGGAGCTGTTCACCGAGAACTGCTCGCAGTGCCACAACTTCGTGGGCGCGGGCGGCGCGCTGACCTACGGGAAGTACGCGCCCCCGCTGACCCAGTCCACGCCGACCCAGATCTATACGGCCATGCTGACCGGCCCGGAGGCCATGCCGGTGTTCAACGACACTACGATTACTCCCAGTGAGAAGCGCGACATCATCGCGTACGTCACGCAGACCCGGAGCGAGCCCAACCCCGGCGGGTTCAGCCTCGGCCGGATCGGCCCGGTGACCGAGGGCCTGGTCGGCTGGATCGGCGGGATCGGCGGCCTGATCCTGGTCGCCATGTGGATCACGGCAAGGCGGCGCGAGCACTCATGAGCGGCACCGAAGATTACCCAGCAGGCCTGCCCAGCGAGGGCGAAGAGACCGAGCCGGCGCGGGCGCCGCGCCGGGTGATCGGCACTCCGCCGCCCGCCGAGCAGCGGACCCTGCTCGGCACCGCCGCGCAGGACAGCCCGCCGCCCGCCCCGCGCGAGCTGCCCGCCGACTCGGACAACCCGGCCGCGGCCAAGCGGGCGGAACGGGTCGTGGCCGCCCTGTTCATCCTGTCCATGCTGGCCGGCATCGGGTTCATCGCGGCCTACATCGGGATCGAGCTCAGCCCCACATCGCTGGACTCGGTACTGCGGTCCAACCTGGCGCTGGGCGTCTCCATGTCGGTCGCGTTCCTGGCCCTCGGCGTGGGTGCGGTGATCTGGGTCCGGTCGATCATGCCCGACGTGGAACTGACCGAGGAACGCCACCCGCTGGCCTCGTCCGAGGCGGACCGGGCGGCGTTCGCCGAGACGTTCAAGGAGGGCGCCGAGGCCAGCCAGTTCGTGAAGCGGCCGCTGCTGCGGCGCACCCTGATCGCGGCCAGCATCCCGCTGGGCCTGGCCCCGCTGGTGCTGCTCCGGGACATGGGCCCGCTGCCGGGCACCTCGCTGCGGCACACGGTCTGGCGCAACGGGCTGCGGCTCACCATCGCGGGCAGCAACCGCCCGCTCAAGCCGGCCGACTTCGACACGCCCGGTTCGATGATCACCGTCATCCCCGAGGGCTACCAGGACAACGACGACGTGATCGCCAAGGCGGCGGTGATCATCATTAAGTTCGGGCCGGGCGAGCTGACCCACCCGACCAATATGAACTGGACGGTGGACAACATCGTCGCCTACTCGAAGATCTGTACCCACGTGGGCTGCCCGGTGGCGCTGTACGAGCAGACCACGCACCACATCCTGTGCCCGTGCCACCAGTCCACGTTCGACGCCCCGGCGGGCGCGACGGTGCTCTTCGGCCCGGCCCCGCGGCCACTGCCGCAGCTACCGATGGGTGTGGACTCGCAGGGCTATCTGATCGCGACGAGCGACTTCCACGAACCGGTCGGCCCAAGCTTCTGGGAGCGGGGATGAGCACTAGCAACGGGTCTCCGAACGGCCAGGTCGAAGGCCCGGTCGAGAAGGTACTGGGCGAGACGGGCGTCTTCCTGGATGACCGGCTGCGGGCCGCCAAGTCAACCCGTACCTTCCTGCGGAAGGTCTTCCCGGACCACTGGTCGTTCCTGCTCGGCGAGATCGCCCTGTACTCGTTCATCATCCTGCTGCTCACCGGCACGTTCCTGACCCTGTTCTTCAAGCCCAGCATGACCCCGGTGACCTACCACGGGGTGTACACGAAGCTGGACGGCGTGCGGATGAGCGAGGCGTACGCCTCGACGCTGAACATCAGCTTCGACATCCGCGGCGGCCTGCTCATGCGGCAGATCCACCACTGGGCGGCGGACCTGTTCATGGCCTCGCTGATCGCGCACATGCTGCGGATCTTCTTCACCGGCGCGTACCGCAAGCCGCGCGAGTTCAACTGGCTGATCGGCATCGTGCTGTTCACCCTGGGCCTGCTGGAGGGCCTGTTCGGCTACTCGCTACCGGATGACCTGCTGTCTGGGACCGGGCTGCGGATCACCGAGGGCGTCGCCCTGGGCATCCCGATCGTCGGCACCTACCTGTCGTTCTTCCTGTTCGGCGGGCAGTTCCCGGGCAACGACATCATCCCGCGGCTGTACATCATCCACGTGCTGCTGATCCCTGGGCTGCTGCTGGCCCTGATCACCGCGCACCTGTTCTTCATGTTCCACCAGAAGCACACCCAGATGCCGGGCCTGGGGCACACCAACACGAACGTGGTCGGCCAGCCGATGTACCCGTACTTCATGGCCAAGACCGGTGCATGGTTCATGTTCATCTTCGGCTTCCTGGCTGTGCTGTCCACGTTCGCCCAGATCAACCCGATCTGGCTGTATGGCCCGTACAACCCGGCGGAGATCTCGGCGGGCTCGCAGCCCGACTTCTACATGGGGTTCCTCGAGGGCTCGCTGCGGATGATGCCCAGCTGGACCTGGGACCTGGCCGGGCACACCGTCCCCTGGGACGTGTTCATCCCGGCGCTGGTCCCACTGGGCCTCATCTTCACCGGGGCCGCACTGTGGCCGTTCATCGAACGCTGGGCCACCGGAGACTACTCAGAACACCACGTCAACGACCGGCCACGGAACGCGGCCACCCGGACCGCGATCGGCATGGGCGTGATCACGTTCTACGGCATCCTGTGGCTGGAGGGCGCCAACGACGTGATCGCCGACCACCTGGATATCCCGCTGTATGTCACCACCGAGATCGCCCGGTACGCGATCTTCATCGGGCCGGTGGTCGCCTACTGGGTGACCAAGCGGATCTGCCTCGGCCTGCAGCGCAAGGACACCGAGTCGCTGCAGCACGGCTACGAGACCGGGATCATCGAGATGACCCCGGAGGGCGAGTTCATCGAGCGGCACGCGCCGGTGCCGGCGGAGCAGCGCGCGGTCCTGCTCGCGCACCGGGCGGTCGCCGAACTGCCGGCGCCGTCCGATGGTGACGACGACGTGCCCGCGCCGGCCACCCGCGGCGTAATCGGCAAGACGCGGCTGGCGATAGGCCGGCTGATCACCGAGCAGGTCGCGCCGGCCACCGGCGACGGTCATGGCAACGGGCACGGCAACGGCCACGGTGACGGTCACGAGCCCGAGCGGACCGCGGTGACGGCCGGCGAGCCGGGCCAGACGGTGCTCGGCCAGGGCGGTGAGACGGACCAGCCGGAGGACTCAGGCAGCCACTGAGCGCCGGGCTAGGCCGCGGCGAGCCGGGTGACCTGCACCGGGGCGGCCGGCCCGGACGCGGTGGACGGCGCCACCGTGGACCGGCGGCACGAACTGGCTGCCGCTGGCCGAGGCCAGCACCGCGTCGCCAGTGGCACTGCCGCCCAGCAGCTTGTGCCAGCTCAGGAAGTAGATGGTCCAGCCGTTGTTCCAGGTGCCGCGGACCGGGCTGCCGACCACGCTGATCGGGTCACCGAGCATGGAGTGGTCGTAGTACCAGACCGCGTTGGCCGGGCCCAGGTTGACGCAGCCGTGGCTCACGTTGACGATGCCCTGCTCGGCCACCGACCACGGGGCGCTGTGGATGTAGGTCCCGCTCATGGTGAACTGCACCGCGTCGTAGACCAGTTCGTTGTAGTAGCCCGGGCTGCCCGCCGGGATGCCGATCGTGGCCGAGTTCATGTCCACTGGGTTGGCCATGTCGAAGGACAGGTACCGGCCATCGGCGGTGTCCATTCCGGGCCGTCCGGTGCTGATCGGCCAGTAGCCGATCCGCCGGCCTTTCCACCACACCTTCATGTAGTGCGTGGCGGTGTTGGCCACCACGACCAGCGAGTTGCCGATCCGGAAGTGCTGGCTCAGATTGGCCCGGCCGAACACGCCGGGCGCAACCTGCACCCCGGCCAGGTGCGCGGTGAAGTGCACCTTGGTGTGCGCGGGCCAGTACCGCTCCGGCCGGAACCACACGGTCTTGCTGTTCATCCAGTACCAGGCGCCGGTGACCGGTTTGCTGGCGGTGATCTGCAGCGACCGCTCGACCGCCGCCTTGTTGGTCACCGGGCGGCTGAACGAGACCATGATCGGCATGCCGATGCCGTAGCTCTGCTGCGAGGTGATGGTCGTGCTGGCGACGACGCTGTGCGGCCGGCCGGAACGTGCGGAATGTCCCGCTGATCTCGGTCTGCTTGTGCCGTGCGTTCACCGCCGTGGCGGTGACCTGGTAGGTCTGCGATGGCGCCAGCGCCCACCCGGTGTGCCAGCTGCTCGTCCCGCCGCCGTAGCTGCCCGCCACCAGTTTGCCGCCGGCGTTGCGCACGGTGACCCCGGTCAGCGTGCCACCCTGCGCGGTGACCCGCACCCCCAGGTCCGGGCGGGTGTCCAGCTGCGCCGCAGTGTGCGCAGACCCGGCCGCGTGCAGCGTCCTGCCCGGCCCCGCTGGCGGCCGAGCTGAACGTCACGTTCCCGCTGGTGATGGTCACGTTGGCGGCCGGATGCTGGGCGGCCTGGTGGGCCGTCCCGGCCCCGCTGCACGAGCTGGCCAGCAGCAGGCCAGCCACTGCGGCCCCGGCCACGATGCACCGTTTCGGCCCGCAATGGACAAGCTTGCCGACGGTACGCGAAATGTCCCCCGACATTGAGCTACCCCCATAAGCCCGATGTGACTCTACCTAACTCCCCGTAGCCACAGTAGGCAAAACCCCCACACCGGCCGATGATCAAACGATTGGTGTCGCTATAACAACAGCAAACGTTTGATCACGTTCCGGGTAGCGGGCTAGTGGGCGTAAATGCCGCGGTAGTACTCGAAGACGAACCCGATCACGGTGAGGAAGGTGAACAGCATCCCGATCAGGAACAGCCACCAGCCGACCGCCACCCCGAAGGCGGCCGTCGCGGCGGCCAGCCCGACGTACAGCGGCCACCAGCTGTGCGGGCTGAAGAAGCCAAGCTCCCCGGCCCCCTCGGCGATCTCGCCTTCCGGATTGTCCTCTGGCCGCGGCGGCAGCCGGCGGCCGGTGAACAGCAGGTAGAACCCGCTCAGGAAGGCCAGCCCGACGGACAGCGCGAGCGCGGTGGTGCCGGTCGGGTCCTTGGAGAAGTACCAGTAGATGATGTCCACCGCGCCGAAGAACACCGCGCAGCCGATGAACAGGGACCCCTCAAACTTCATCTGTCTGACACCTCGCCAGCGTGCTCCGCGATGCGCTGCTGATGCGTCCGGCCCGACTGGATGTGCGGATAGTGCAGGTCGAACGCGGGCCGCTCGGACCGGATGCGCGGCATCCGGGTGAAGTTATGCCGGGGCGGCGGGCAGGACGTGGCCCACTCCAGCGAGTTGCCGTAGCCCCACGGGTCGTCCACCGTGACCTGCTCGCCGTACTTCCACGTCTTGTACACGTTGTAGAGGAAGAAGAACGTGGACGCGCCGAGGATCCAGGAGCCGATGCTGGAGATCTGGTTCAGCGTGGTCACGTTCGCGGGCAGGAACGGGTAGTTGGCCACCCGGCGCGGCATGCCCTCGATGCCGATCCAGTGCTGCACCAGGAACGTCATGTTGAACCCGATGAACAGCGTCCAGAAGTGCCACTTGCCCAGCGTGTTGTCCAGCATCTTCCCGGTGAACTTGGGCCACCAGAAGTAGAACCCGCTGAACATGCAGAACACCACGGTGCCGAACAGCACGTAGTGGAAGTGGGCGACCACGAAGTACGAGTCGCTGACGTGGAAGTCCAGCGGCGGCGAGGCCAGGATGACCCCGGTCAGCCCGCCGAACAGGAACGACACCAGGAACCCGATGGCGAACAGCATGGCGGGCTCGAACGTGAGCTGGCCGCGCCACATGGTGCCCACCCAGTTGAAGAACTTCACCCCGGTGGGCACCGCGATCAGGAACGTCATGAAGGAGAAGAACGGCAGCAGCACCGCGCCGGTGGTGAACATGTGATGCGCCCACACGGTCAGGGACAGCCCGGCGATCGCGATGGTCGCGCCGACCAGGCCCTTGTACCCGAAGATGGGCTTGCGGCTGAACACCGGCAGCACCTCGGTGGCGATGCCGAAGAACGGCATCGCCACGATATAGACCTCGGGATGGCCGAAGAACCAGAACAGGTTCTGCCACAGGATCGCGCCGCCGCTGGACGCGCTGAACACCTGGGCGCCGAGCTTGCGGTCGATCTCCAGCACCAGCAGCGCCGCGGCCAGCACCGGGAACGCGAGCAGCACGAGCAGGCTGGTGAGCAGGATGTTCCAGGTGAAGATGGGCATCCGGAACATGGTCATCCCCGGGGCCCGCATGCAGATGATCGTGGTGACGAAGTTGACGCCACCCAGGATGGTGCCCAGCCCGGACAGGGTCAGGCCCATGATCCACATGTCGGCGCCGATGCCCGGCGAGTACACCGCGTTGGTCAGCGGCGAGTAGGCGTACCAGCCGAACGACGCGGCGCCGCCCGGGGTGAGGAAGCTGACCAGCAGGATCAGCCCGCCGAACAGGAAGAAGTAGTAGCTGAGCAGGTTGAGCCGGGGGAACGCCACGTCCGGCGCGCCGATCTGCAGCGGCATGATCTCGTTCGCGAACCCGACGAACAGCGGGGTGGCGAACAGCAGCAGCATGATCGTGCCGTGCATGGTGAACAGCTCGTTGTACTGCTGGTCGGACACGATGTGGTTGTCCGGGCCGAACAGCTGGGCCCGCATGATCATGGCCATCAGGCCGCCGATCAGGAAGAACGCGAACGACGTGATCAGGTACAGGTGGCCGATGACCTTGTGGTCGGTGGATGACAGCCAGCTGGCCAGGATCGAGCCCTTGCGTTCGGGGGCGATCCCGGTGCCCGGCGTCACGACCGGTTGCTCGACGGTGGTCATGTCAGGCACCCCCTGCTGAACTCTGCGCGTGCTGCTGGGCACTGATCCAGGTACGGAACTGGGCCGGGGTGACGATCTTCACCCGGAACAGCATGCGGCTGTGGTATACGCCGCACAGCTCGGTGCAGCGGCCGATGAACGTGCCGGTCCTGATCGGGGTCACCTCGAAGTGGTTCGGGTGCCCGGGGACCACGTCCCGCTTGAACTCGAACGGCACGATCCAGAACGAGTGCACGACGTCTATCGAAACCAGATTGAACCGGACCGTCTCGTTCTCCGGGATGACCAGCAGCGGCAGCCGCCCCGGCCAGGGCTGGCCGGTGTCGGTCACCATGCCGGTCCCGTTGCCGGTCACCGTGTGCTGCGGGTACTGGAACTCCCAGCTCCACTGGTAGCCGGTCACGTTGACCACGACGTCCGGGTTCGGCGGCAGCTTGTTGATGTAGTTCTCGTCCCGGGCGGTGAAGAAGAAGAACACGCCGACCATGATGAACGGCACGACCGTGTACATGATCTCGATCGGCAGGTTGTAGCGCACCTGCCGGGGCGGCCGGTCGGAGTTCTTCCGGTGGAAGATCACCGCCCAGAGGATCATGCCCCAGACGACGGCGCCCACGGCGAACGCGGCGATCCAGCTGCCGCGCCACAGGGTGACGACGACCTCACCCTGCTTGGTGACTGGTACGGGCAGGCCGAGCCGGGTGAACGTGGTGGACTGGCACCCCGCCGTGCCCAGCACGACGGCACCGAGCAGCACCGAGCGCAGCGCCCAGCGGCGCACCCGGCGGGCTGTGTCAGCTCCGGGCGCACGGCCCGGATCATGCGCGCCCCGCTGGCATGGGGCGCTGGGGGTGGGACTCACAGGTTGCCTTCCCAGCGGAATGACTCCCGGCTGCACGGGCAGGTCATGACTCGTCCTACAGGCTGTCGTGCAAACAGTATCGTGCACCGTCCCACGGCCACGCGGGGGACCCCGATTGGCGGCTCAGCGTGTCCTGCTTCTTAGTGCTTACGGACAGCAACGTGCGGGTATCGCTTCTCCGTGGCACCATGCATGCGGAGGACTCAGCAGAGAACAGGGCCGCTGCGGAGTATTGTCACCCTCTTAGTAGAAAGGGCGACGATCGGTACTCCCGCAGGCTCCCGGTCGGATCGGCATAGAGAGGCAGGCGCATGACCCCCCCGACGCGCCCGGCACCGATGCTGACCATCGACGCGCTCGGCCGGAAGTGCCCTATCCCGATCATCATGCTGGCCGAGCGGATCCGTGAGGTCCCGATCGGTGCCACCGTGGCCGTGCTGGCCGACGATCCGGCCGCGCAGACCGACATCCCGGCCTGGTGCATGATGAAGTCCCAGGAGTTCGTGGTCGAGACCGCGCTGCCCCGCGGCTGGGCCTTCCTGGTCAAGCGCACTTACTGAGCGCGCCGGAACCGGTCCGCGAACCGGGGGTCCTTCTCCCACCAGGGCTGTTCATCTGGGCCCGGCTCACCCGGCGCGCCGCCCTCCGCCGCCGCAGCGGCAGCCGCCTCATCCAGCTCCGCGTCCACCCGTTCCGCCTCGACCCGGTCCTCGCGGATCATCTGGATGAACTGGGCGGCCAGGAACGGCAGCCCGACGAGGTCGCCGAGCACCCACAGCGCTCCCCCGCCGATGATCTGGTCACTGCGCAGGCTCGGGCCCCACGGGCGGGCCAGCGCGTGGTAGTACGCGCCGGCCAGCAGCGTCTGGCTGGACAGCACGGCCAGGCCGAGCACCGCGTCGCCGACCACCTCGCCCGCACTGACCCACAGGCCGACCAGGTACGGGTACTCCTTGGGAACCGGGTCGACCCGCAGGAACGTCCAGAAGAACACGAAGCCCGGGGCGAGCAGGGCCAGGTAGGTGACCTCACGGACCACATCGCTCTGCAAGCTGGCCGCGTACCAGGGCGAGAAGTACAGCACGAACGGCACGACGACCAGCACCAGGGTGGTGATGGCCGGGAAGGTAAGCAGCCGGGCGGCCCGGCTGCGCACCAGCGCACCCAGCCGCGGGCCGAGCCGCGGCAGCGTCGCGATGGCCAGGGTCAGCGGCCGGCCCAGCGCGGTGAACAGCGGCACTACCAGGAGCAGCAGGATGGTCTGCACCGAGCGGATGTAGAACAGCACGTTCTGGTAGACGCCGAGGAACGACATGGTCGCGATGACCAGCGTGCCCAGCCCGCCCAGATAGAAGCACCACAGCCAGCGCCGGCCAGGGCTGCCCGGCCCGGCGCAGCCGCCGCACCGCGGCCAGGTACAGGCCGGCGGCCAGCAGCACCGCCAGCAGCACCGGCAGGTCGAGCGTCCACGAGGTGAAGACCCGGGCCGCGGTCAGCTCCGGCGGGCCGGTGTATCCGACTCCCTCATGGCCGGCCAGGAGGGTAAGAGAAAAGGAGGCCGCCACACCGCCACGCTATCGTGTGCCTCGCGATGCCAGCCGCCGCCATCATCATCAACCGGTTGCGGGTCCGCGACCCGGGCCGGTTCCGGCGGACATGCCGCGAGGCCGCGCGGGCCAGTGGCTGGACCGTGGAGTTCTTCGAGACCAGCCGCAGCAATCACGGCCTGGGCCTGGCCCGGCAAGCGGTCGCCGGCGGCGCCCAGCTGATCGTCGCGGCCGGTGGTGACGGCACCGTCCGCAGTTGCGCCCACGCACTGGCCGGGCGCACCGGGCTGGTAAACACGGTGCCGCTGGCCATCGTGCCGCTGGGCACGGCCAACCTGGCCGCCCGGGCGCTGGGCCTGCCGCGGCGGCTGGACGAGGTACTCGCGGTGGCGTTCCGCGGCCGGGAGCGACGCATCGACCTGGCCGAGGCGGACGGCATGCCGTACGCGGCGATGGCCGGCATCGGCCTGGACGCCGCGGTGGTCGGCGCGACCCCGCGGCTGCTCAAGGAGCGGTTCGGCTGGCTCGGCTACGCGGCCGCCGGCGCCGCCCGGCTGCCCGGGCGGCGGCACGAGTTCACCGTGCGGCTGGACGGCGGCCCGCCGCTGACCCGGCGGGCCCGGTCAGTCGCGGTCGGCAACGCCGGGCTGCTGCCCGGCGGCTTCGCCCTGCTCCCCGAGGCACGCCTCGACGACGGCCTGCTCGACGTGGGCATCCTGGCCCCGGCGACCCCGCTCGGCTGGGGCCGGGTGGCGTACCGGATCATCACCGGCAGCGGGCACGGCGACGGCCGGCTGACGCGGTTCCAGGCCCGCCGGGTGGAGATCCAGGTCGCCACCGACCTGCCGCGCGAGGTGGACGGCGAGGTGATCGCGCCGGGCCGGACACTGATCATCGAGGTCCGCCCGGCCGCGCTGCTGGTCCGTGCACCGTGAGCGCACCCCGCCCGCACCCCGGCCAGGTAATGGCCAGGTAATGGCGTAGTGTAGTCCTCTTCTCACGAGGAGCCATTACCAGGTAACAGAACCACGCATTATGCACGGAAGACCTTGCGCCAGAGATACCCGGAGGAAGAACCTTACGGGTTGTGGCCTGTTACCCAGGACACATCAGGCGCCATGGTCAGCCCCCAACGGAAGGAATGTGCATGCCGCACGTCACACGCCTGCGTGTGGTGAGCGCCGCGGTAGCTGCCGGAGCTTTGACGCTCGGCACGCTCGCGGTCGCCACTGCCGCGCAGGCGGGCACGACGAGACGGGCCATCGCCGACACCCACCCATCGTGGGCCGTTGCCGCGAAACGCCTCAGCAGCAAGGCCAGCGGGACAGTCAACGCCAAGGTGTACCTGGCCCCGAGCAACGAGACCGCGCTCGCCCAGCAGGTGGCGGCCGTTTCCAACCCGAAGAGCAGCCAGTACCGGCACTACCTGACCGCCGCCGAGGCCCGGGCGAAGTACGCCCCGAGCCAGGCGGAAGTCTCGTCGGTGCGGTCGTGGCTCACCTCGTCCGGCCTGTCGGTGACCCGGGTCAGCGCGGCCAGCCCGGCGGGCGCCTACATCGCGGTGCGCGGCTCGGTGGCCGCGGCCAGCAAGGCGTTCGGCGTCTCCTTCGGTACCTACCGGGGTCCCGGCGGGCAGACCGCCCGGGCGCCTGAGTCGGCCGCTAGCGCGCCGTCCTCGGTAGCCGGTGACGTTCTCGCGGTGGCCGGCCTGGACACCGCGAAGAGCGCGATCAAGCCCGCGCTGCCGCCGCCCCCGCCGAACTACTGGGTGGCCAAGCCGTGCTCGACCTACTACGGGCAGAAGGTCGCGACCAACAAGCCCAAGGCGTACGGCCAGTACCAGCCGTGGACCAACTGCGGCTACACGCCAGCCCAGGTGCGTGGCGCCTACGGGGTGACCGCCTCGGGTGAGACCGGCGCGGGCCAGACGGTGGCCATCGTGGACGCGTACGCGGCCCCGACCATCAAGGCCGACGCCAACCAGTTCGCCACCGTGGTCGGCGACCAGCCGTTCGCGGCGGGCCAGTTCAAGCAGTACAAGGCGGGCCCGTACACGCTGGCCGGCGCCGACGAGTGTGACGCGCAGGGCTGGTACGGCGAGGAGACCCTGGACGTCGAGCAGGTGCACGGCATGGCGCCGGACGCCAACGTCCGGTACGTGGCCGCGGGCAGCTGCGAGGACTCCGACCTGGCCCAGGCCGACGCGCTGATCGTGAACAACGGCCTGGCCAGCATCGTCAGCAACTCCTGGGGCGAGCCGGCCAGCTACTCCACCATCAGCGACGTGTTCACCTCGATCTTCGAGCTGGGCGCGGTGGAAGGCATCGGCTTCTTCTTCTCCTCCGGGGACAGCGGCTATGAGGGCCCGGGCGAGGACCCCGCGTCACCGTATGACCAGGTGGACTTCCCGACCTCCGACCCGTACGTCACCTCGGTGGGCGGGACCAGCCTGGCCATCGGCAAGACCAACAACTACGAGTGGGAGACCTCCTGGGGCACCCTGCTCGACCCGCTGGTGCACCTCAAGAACGGCGGCAAGAAGTGGCAGTTCACCCCGCCTGGCAAGTACCCGGCGTACTACGACGGGTCCAGCGGCGGCGGCGTGAGCACGGTGTACCCGCAGCCGTCCTACCAGGCTGGCGTGGTGCCCACGTCGCTGGCCGAGTCGCTGCCGAACGGGACGACCAGCAGCACGCCGATGCGCGTGGTGCCGGACGTGTCGGCGCTCGCCGACCCGAGCACCGGCGTCCTGATCGGTGAGACCACGCTGCAGCCGAACGGGAAGACCTACGCCTTCTCGCTCAGCCGGATCGGCGGCACCAGCGTGGCCAGCCCGGCGTTCGCCGGCATTGAGGCGGACGCCCAGCAGGCCGCCGGGGCTGATCTCGGCTTCGCCAACCCGCTGATCTACTTCCTGGACACGCACGACACGTACGGCTCGTCCTCCGCCGCGTTCAACGACGTGACCGACCATCCGCTGGGCGCCGGCCACCTCGCTGAGGTGCGCAACAACTACACCAACCCGTACACCAAGCAGGGCCCGCTGCTCACCTACCTGCGGACCCTGGGCATCGACGGCGAGGGCGCGGACGCGCTGCCCGCCGTCACCGGCTACGACGACTCGACCGGAGTCGGCTCGCCTGCCAACTACATCACCGATGTCGGGGCACTCGGGTAATCGCTCGAGCAACCCTTACGGAGGGGGCGGCCCACACCCGGGCCGTCCCCTCCGGCGTTACCAGGCTGAGTCGCGGGAACTGGCGTTAAAAAAGGGAAAGTCAGCTGTAGCAGGCGCTGACCTCGGCCGCCGCGGCCGGGCCGTACACGGCGGCGAAGCGCTCGGCCAGCGCGCCGGGCTTCAGCTCATACTCCTGCGGGCCCACCGTCTCCAGCACGTGCACCGCGAGCATGTTGCCCAGCTGGGCGGCCCGCTCCAGGGACAGCCCCCAGGCCACCGCGGCCAGGAACCCGGAGCGGAACGCGTCCCCGGTCCCGGTCGGGTCCGCCTTGCGGGTCTCCGGCACCGGCCCGACCAGCACCGGCGCCTCCCCGGCCCGCTCGATCTTGGCCCCGGCCGGGCCGAGCGTGGTGATCCGCACCCCGACGTTGTCCAGGATCTGCGCCGCGGTCCGGCCGCTCTTGCGCTCGATCAGCGCTTCCTCATACTCGTTGCAGAACAGGTAGGCCGACCCGTCCACCAGCGCGCACACCTCCTGCTCGGCCAGCCGGGGCAGCTGCTGGGACAGGTCGGCGGCGAACGGGATGCCCAGGTCCTTGCACTCCTGGGTGTGCGCGAGCATGGCCCCCGGGTCGCTGGCGCCGATCAGCACCAGGTCGAGCCCGCCCGCCTGCTCGGCCAGCGGGGCCAGCATGATGTCCGCGTCCTCGCTCATCGCGCCTGGATAGAACGAGGCGATCTGGTTGCCGTCTAGGTCGGTGGTGCAGACGAACCGGGCGGTATGCCGGGTGGCCGACTCGCGGACCGCGCTGCAGTCCACCCCGTGCTCGGTCAGCCAGTTCCGGTACGGCGCGAAATCCGCGCCGACCGCGCCGATCAGCAGCGGGTCGAGGCCGAGCACGCCGAGCCCGAACGCGATGTTGGCGGCGACCCCGCCGCGCCGGATCTCCAGGCCGTCCACGAGGAAGGACAGCGACACCCGGTCCATCTTGTCCGGGATGAACTGCTCAACGAACCGGCCGGGAAACGTCATCAGGTGGTCGGTCGCGATGGACCCGGTGATAGCTATGCGCACTGCCGCACTCTAGGGCATGCGGCCGCCGGGCGAGAACTCGCCCGGCGGCCCAGTCAGCTCGGCTGGCCGATCAGTGGAACGAATCGCCGCAGGCACAGGAGCCGCTGGCGTTCGGGTTGTCGATGGTGAAGCCCTGCTTCTCGATCGTGTCCACGAAGTCGATGGTCGCGCCCATCAGGTACGGGGCGCTCATCTTGTCGGTGACCACGTGCACGCCGGAGAAGTCGGCGTCGATGTCGCCGTCCAGCTCCCGCTCGTCGAAGTAGAGCTGGTAGCGCAGCCCCGAGCAGCCGCCCGGCTGCACGGCAATGCGCAGCCGCAGGTCGTCACGGCCTTCCTGCGCCAGGAGAGCGCCAACCTTGGTGGCCGCGGCGTCGGACAGGATGACGCCCGACGTGGTCTGGCTCATACCCTCGTGCTGGACAGTCATAAGTGATTACTCCCGCGTTGGACTGCCGCCGCGTCCGCGGCGCTGGCTGATCTCCACTGACAACCATATGCCGTCCGCAGTCATTCCGGGCCGCCCGGCCCCGCTCAGCCGCTGACGAACTCCATCCCGGGGGTCCACGACTCGCTGCCGTCCAGGCGGATCAGGTACGCCTGGTAGCCGGCCAGCCCGCTGATCACCTCCAGGACGGCGTCCCCGCCCACCGCCAGGCCGGTGGCCAGCGCGTCCGCGCGGGCCAGGCTGGGCCCGGTGACGGTGGCCGAGGCCGCCTGGCAGCCCGGCTGGCCGGTGCGCGGATCCACCAGGTGCGCGCCCCGCTCGTAAATGGCTGAGGTCGCCACCGCGCCGTGCACCTCGATCACCGCGGCCAGGCCGGATGCCCGCCAGGGATGCCGGATCCCGGCCCGCCAGCACCGGCCGGGCCCTGGCATACCGAACGCCGCCAAGTCCCCGCCGCCGTTGACCAGCGCCGCGGGGATGCCCGCCTGATCAAGCGTGCGCAGCGCCCTATCCACCGCCCAGCCCTTGACCAGCCCGGTGGGGTCGTAGCCGCCGGGCATGGCCCACGGGTCGAACCAGCCGCCGGACGCGTCCCGGGCCTGCTGGCAGGCGGCCTCCACCTCGGCCATCACCGGCGGCGGGGCGGTGCCCGGCGCGCCGCGGCGCAGCAGGCTCAGCGGGCTGGCCGGATCCCAGGTGCTGAACACGCTGTCGGCGTCGTGCAGCACGGCGCAGGCGGCCTGAAGCGCGGCCCGCAGGTCCGGGCCGGGCAGGTCCCCGGGGTGCAGCGCGAACGAGACCACCGTGCCCATCACCGGTTCGGCGTGCGTGACCAGGCCGTCCTGGTTCATCTGAAGTGCGCCTTGTCCAGCGCGGCCTGGACCGACTGCGCGTAGGCCTCGCTGGTGTAGGTCGCCCCGGACACCGCCTGGATCCGGGCCGACTGGGCGGCCAGCACCTCGTGGCGCAGCACCGGGATGGACCGGTCAGCCAGTTCCTGGGAGAACTGCTCGGCCGTCTTGAGCACCGGCACGCTCACCCCGGTGAGCCGGCCGTGGCTGATGGCGACCCGGGTGGCCAGCTCGCCGTACCCGTAGTTCACCACCGGGCCGGTGACGGTGCCCGGCGGGCCTGCCGCCGCGGCGGCCGGGCTGGCGCTGCCTGCCGGGCCCGGGGCCAGCGCGCCGGATGCGGCCGGCCGGTGCAGCCCGAGGACGCCCAGGAAGCCGGCCACGGCGCCGCCCAGCACCAGCCAGCGCGCACTCTTCAAGGCGTCCCCTCCCCTCGGCGTCCGGTGGACGCGCTCACAGCGCGAACGCCTCGTGGTGAATAGCGTCATCGGGGATGCCCAGGCTACGCGCCAGCGCCACGATCGCGGCCACGAATCCTTCCGGGCCGCACACGTACACGTCCCGCTGATCCAGGTCGGGGACCAGGTCGCGCAGCCGGGCCGCGTCGATCCCGGCCTGCTCGCGGGGCCCGGTCAGTTCGTGGATGGTGCCGCCACGGCGCCGGGCCAGTTCCCGGACCTCGGCGTCCAGCACCAGATCGGCCGGCCGCCGGGCGCGGAGCAGGACCACCGGCGCGCTGCCCCGGGGCAGATCCTCCAGCAGAGAGCGGAGCGCGGTAACCCCGATCCCGCCCGCCACCAGCAGGGCACGGGGCCGCCGCTGCTGGTAGCGGGTGAACGCGCCGTACGGCCCCTCGATGGCCACCCGGGTGCCGGGCCGCAGGCCGGCCAGGGCCCGGGTGTAGCCGCCGACGGCCTTGACGGTGAGCCGGAGGTAGGGCGGCTGTGGCAGCGCGGACAGCGAGAACGGATGCGCCTGCCACCACAGGCCCGGGGTGAGGAACCGCCAGTACAGGAACTGCCCGCCGGCTACCGGCAACCGGTCCAGCTGGCGACCGGACAGGATGACCGACACCACGCCGGGTCCCTCGGCGCGCACCTCGGCCACCCGCAACTGGTGCCGCGTGCTGCGCAGGATGGGCAGGCCGATCCGGTAGCAGAGGACCAGCCCCGCGGTGGCCGCCCAGACGACCGACCAGACGAGCCGGGTGAGCGGATGCCCGACGAAGGACGGCCCGAGCACCAGCTCGTGCGGGACGGCGAGCGCCAGCGCGACGTACAGCCACAGGTGGATCAGCCACCAGGTGTCCCGGGGCAGCCGCCGCCGGATGGCGCGCAGCGAGATCACCCCGATGAAGCACATGATGCCGAGCGCGACGGTGGCGATCAGCACGTCCGGGTAGTTCACCAGCGTGCCCGCCTCGTGCCAGAGCCCGGTCCGGGCCGCCTGCGCATAGCCCACGGTGAGGAACAGGGCGTGCGCGGCCAGCAGGCTGATCGGCCAGGGCGCGAGCAGCCGGTGCAGCCGGACCAGGCCGTCCTGGCCGGCCACCCGCTCGATGACCGGGATCCGGCTGACCAGCAGGACCATGATCAGGGCCAGGTAGGTGCCGACCATGCCGGTCAGGCTGCCCACGAAGGTGGCCAGGCCACCCGGCGCGGACAGCTGGCTGGCCGACTCGGCGGTAAAAGTGAGTGCGGTTGTGCCGCCCAGGCCCAGCCCCGCGGCCAGCAGCCCGGTCCTGGCCAGGCCCGGATGCGGCCGCGGCACGGCCGGCCGGGCTAGAGGCCAGGCGCTCCCCATACCGCGAACCAGCGGCTGAGGTCGGGCTCGATCTTCAGGTCGCTGCCGACCTGGCCGCGGACCTGGAGTTCGAGCGCGTTGTCCCGCTGCTCCCCCGAGGTCGGCGCGAACGGGTAGAACGTGCCCCGCTTGTACAGGTAGACGATGCCCAGCTTGCGGCCCTTGTCATCGGTGAAGCTGACCAGGGTGCACAGCAGCTGCGGCCCGAACCCGCCGTCAGCCAGCGAGGAGTTCACCGCGTGCAGGTCGGTGACCAGCGCCTCGAAGTCGTCCTTGCTGTGCTGGCAGGTCAGCCACGTGAACCCGTAGCTGTCCTTGGTGACCTCGACCGAAGCGGTGCCGGAACCCATGCCGAGCAGCTCGCGGACGTCCGACTCAATGTCGCTGAACGCCTTGCCCTCGGCGGCGCGGAAGCAGACCGAGCCGGTGCCGGTGGGCACCAGGTTCATCCCCGCTTCCAGCGTGATCGCGGCGGTGGGCAGCTCGAACAGCTGGTCCAGGTTGGGCTGGGCCGGCTTGGTCCGGCCCAGCAGCGTGTCCAGGAAGCCCACTGGTTAGGCCTGCTTGCTCAGCTGCTCGGAGATCTCGGACAGCTGGCGCAGCCGCCGGTCCAGCGTCGGGTGGGTGGAGAAGATGTTGGACAGCGCGACTTCCTTGCCGCCGGCCTTGAATGCGGGCACGAAGTAGAACGCGTTCAGCGGCTCGGCCGCGCGCAGGTCCTTGGTCGGGATCGCGTTCATCGACCCGCTGACCTTCTGCAGCGCGCTGGCCAGCTTGGAGGGCTGGCCGGTGAGCAGCGCACCGGACCGGTCCGCGGCCAGCTCCCGGTACCGGGACAGCAGCCGGATGAGCAGGAAGCTGACCGCGTAGGTCACGATGCCGACGAGCAGCACGATGAAGATGACCGGCAGCGCGCCGCCGTTGTTGTTGTTCCCGCCGCGGCCGCGGCCGCCACCGCCGAACAGCTCGGAGTAGAACGCGAACCGGACCAGCAGGCCGGCGATGATGCCGAGGAACGACGCGATGGTCATCACCACCACGTCCTTGTGCGCGACGTGGGACAGCTCGTGCGCCAGCACGGCTTCCAGCTCACCGTCATCCAGGTTGCTGTTCAGCAGGCCGGTCGTCACGACCAGCACCGCGGTCTTGCTGTTCCGCCCGGTGGCGAACGCGTTCAGCATCGGCGACGGGGCGATGGCCACCCGGGGCTTGGGCATGTTGGCCAGGGCGCAGAGCCGGTCCACGATGCCGTGCAGCCGGGCCGCCTGCGGCCCGTCCTGCGGGGTGACCAGCTGGGCGCCGGACGTGCTGAGCGCGATCTTGTCGGAGTAGAACAGGGAGCCGACCCCGAGCACCAGGCCGAGCAGCACCGCGAAGAATATGATCGCGCCGCCGGACACCCGGCCAGTCGCGCTGAGCACCAGCACGAGGATCGTGATGAAGGCGACGAACACGAGCCCGAGCAAAAACATCGTGAGGGTCATCCGGGCGGTGAGTCCTCTGTCGGGCGCATAGCGGGTCTTCGCCATCGCGCCGCCTCCGTTCCGTCAGCTGGGCGCACCCAGCTGAGCGCTAACCGGCTTCATTGATGAAGCCATCTATGACTCAATTATCGGGCAGCACCCAGTGTGCGCAGTCAGCCTGAAAGCTAGCTGAGCGTTGGCTCAACCCGGGATGAGCCCGTCGTCGGTAAGCAGGGCACGCACGTCGTCCATGCTCGCCTCGGAGTACGGCAGGATCACATCCGACGCTTCCAACGAATCCGCGGGGATCGGTGTTCCCGCCGCCCGGACCCGGGACAGAAGACCTTCGAGCGCGAGCCGGAACGCCTTCTCGTCGCCCGCGTTCAGCGCCGCCTGAAGCTTGGCGTCCAGGTCGTTCAGCTCGGTGGACAGTGCATCGTCGACCGTGAGCTGACCCTCGCCGAGGATCCGGACGATCATGCCCCATCACCGGTCTGCGGCTGGTCAGCGGCCTGGCCGGCCTGGCCGTTGCTGGTGGTGCCGGGCGCGCCGGGCGCGCTGCCCTCGATCTCGCGTGGCGCCTCGCCGCCGCCGATCTCGGCCTTCATCTGCGCAAGCTCCCGGTCCACGTCGTGGCCGCCGCCCATCTGGTCCAGCTCGCGCTGGATGTCGTCGTTCGGCTGCGCGGTGACGTCGTCCAGCGCGCCGGAGGCCATCAGCTCGTCGATGGCGCCCGCCCGGGCCTGCATCTGCGCGGTCTTGTCCTGGGCCCGCTGCACGGCCATGCCCACATCGCCCATCTCCTCGGAGATGCCGGAGACGGCCTCGCCGATGCGGGTCTGCGCCTCGGCCGCGGTGTAGGTGGCCTTGATGGTCTCCTTCTGGGTGCGGAAGGCCTCCACCTTGGCCTGCAGCCGCTGCGAGGCAGCGGTCAGCTTCTCCTCGTCGGCCTGCAGCGACTGGTACTGGGTCTGCAGGTCGCTGAGCTGGCCCTGCAGCGCCGACTTGCGGGTCAGCGCCTCACGCGCCAGGTCTTCCCGGCCGCCGCCCAGCGCCTGCCGGGCCTGCCGGTCCAGCTTGTCCTGCTGCTGCTGCAGCGTGTTCATCTGCAGCTCGACACGCTTGCGGGACGTGGCGACGTCGGCGACGCCGCGGCGGACCTGCGTCAGCATCTCCAGCTGGCGCTGGTAGGAGTAGTCCAGGGTCTCGCGCGGATCTTCCATCCGGTCCAGGGCCTTATTGGCCTTGGCCTTGAAGATCATCGATACCCGCTTCACCACGCTCATCGGCGCGACCATCCCCTCATCGTGTAACGCTGCCGCCAGCCACCTGCGGCGCGCGAGCCTACATCCCCGCGGCGTGGCAGCGACGCTGCGCAGGCTGGTGGACACAGCCTACGCGGTATCTGCCCGGGCGGACGACCCCGCGAGAACCCCCCGAACGCCGCTTCGCGCCCAGCGTCTCCGCGGCGGGAGCCCGGCTGCGGCGGGTCCCGCCTCATCGGCACTATTCCCGCTCCCGTGCAGGCTGATCCGTGGCGTTCGTCCCGGTAGGCTGACCTCGTGTTCAGACGACGTAATGCGGCCACCGAGGACGCCCCGGCCGAGGCCGCGGCGGATGACGCCACGGCCGAGGCCGCGGCGGCGCACGGCGCGGTGACGGCGGGCAAGGGCCGGCCCACCCCCAAGCGCAGCGAGGCGGAACGCCGCCGCCGGTACCAGCTGGCCCCGGAAGACCGCAAGGCGGCCGCGAAGCAGTCCCGCACCCGGGACCGCACCGACCGGGCGCGCAAGACCGAGGCCATGCGCCGCGGCGAGGAATGGGCGCTGCCGGCCAAGGACAAGGGCCCGGTCCGCGCGCTGGCCCGGGACTACGTGGACTCCAAGCGCCGGTTCAGCGAGTTCTATATGTATGGACTGGTTGTGCTGTTGTTCCTGTTGTTCCTGCACAGCACGGTGATACAGACGGTGCTGCCGGTGGTGCTGATCGTGATGGTGCTGATCATGGCGGGTGAGGGCTTCTGGATCGGCCGCAAGGTGTCCAATATTGCCGCCGAGCGCTACCCCGGCCAGAGCACCCGCGGCATCAAGATGTACGCGGGCATGCGCGCCCTGCAGATCCGCAAGCTCCGCTTCCCCAAGCCACGAGTCAAGCCGGGCGAGAGTATCTAAGCGGGACTGGCTAACCTGCCAGCTATGGAACATCGTCATCTCGGGCGCAGCGGCCTGAAGGTCAGCGAGATCGCCTACGGGAACTGGATCACCCATGGGTCGCAGGTAGAAGAGGAGGCGGCCCGGACATGCGTGGCCGCGGCCCTGGACGAGGGCATCACCACATTCGACACCGCTGACGTGTACGCGGGCACCCGGGCCGAGGACGTGCTCGGCCGGGCGCTGCACGGGGTCCGCCGGGAATCTATCGAGGTGTGTACCAAGGTCTTCTGGCCGACCGGCCCGGGTGCTAACAACCGTGGCCTGTCCCGCAAGCACATCATGGAGTCCGCGCACGCCTCGCTGCGCCGGCTGCAGACCGACTACGTCGACCTGTACCAGGCGCACCGGTACGACCACGAAACCCCGCTGGCGGAGACCATGCGGGCCTTCGACGACCTGGTCCGCCAGGGCAAGGTGCTGTACATCGGGGTGTCCGAGTGGCGCGCCGAGGAGATCGCCGCGGCGCTGCGCATCGCCGACGAGATGGGTTTCGACCGGCTGGTCTCCAACCAGCCGCAGTACAACATGATCTGGCGGGTGATCGAGTCCGAGGTGATCCCGCTGTCCGAGCGGGAGGGCGTCGGCCAGATCGTCTGGTCGCCCATCGCGCAGGGCGTGCTGACCGGCAAGTACCAGCCCGGGCAGCCGGTGCCAGCCGGGTCACGGGCCACCGACCCGAGCGGCTCCGGGTTCATCCAGCGCCTGCTGGACGATGCGGTGCTGCGCGCGGTGGCCGACCTGGCCCCGATCGCCGCGGACGCCGGGCTGAGCATGGCCCAGCTGGCTGTGGCCTGGGTGCTGCAGAACCCGAACGTGTCCGCGGCCATCATCGGCGCCACCCGGCCGGAGCAGGTCCGGGAGAACGTCAAGGCGTCCGGGGTGGTCCTCGAGCCAGACCTGCTGAAGCGGATCGACGAAGTCCTGGCCCCGGTCATCCAGCGCGACCCCGCGCTCACCCAGAGCCCAGAGCACCGTCCCTAACCCGGCACCACGCCGTTTCCTTCGTGAGTTAGCCAGCCTCCGGGTGCAGGCTCATCGGGCCATATTCGATCCGGCCCTCTTCCAGCAGGCTTACCTGGTCCACGCCGCTGGCCAGCAGGTCGCGCCAGTTCTCGCCCAGCCAGCTCTCCGCGTCGCCCTGGCTGCTGAACGTCTCCCGCGGCATTCCCCGGGACGGCACCAGGCTGCCGTCGGCCTGCTCGAACTGCCAGCTCCAGGCCATGCTCGTCACCGCCTCCTTCGAGATCCGCGCGTAGCGACAGTAGCTCACTGCCCCGGCTGGCCAGCCAGCCGGGCGGCCGCCGGATCGGCTGTGACCAACTTCACATGCGGAGACTCAGAGTGCAGCTGAGATTCCCGGCATGCCGTATCCGTCCCTATCTGTACCCACCCGCCAGAACGCCCGCCGGAGCAGCCAGGGAACTGTTAAGTTCTATGAGCTAGCCTGAGCCGTCGGGTGGTGCCGTCCCCAGGCTCAGCCCCGGGAGCAAGGTGGTGACGACATGGCGCGCGTCGTCGTCGTTGGCGATCTGATGACCGATACGGTCGCGCATGCGGCTCTTCCGCTGGCCAAGGGAAGTGACACGCCAGCCACGGTGAGCATGCACGGCGGGGGCTCCGGCGCGAACGTAGCCGCCTGGCTGGCCGCCGACGGCGGTGACGTGGCCTTCATCGGGCGGCGCGGCGCGGATATCGCCGGCCGTAACCGGGACATGGAACTGATGGGCTACGGCGTGGACGCCCGGCTGGTGATGGACCCGGACCGGCCGACCGGGACCTGCGTGGTCATGGTCACCCACAAGGGCGACCACACGATGATGTCCGACCCGGGCGCGAACGCCGCGCTGCACCCGGATGATCTGCCCAAGGACCTGTTCGCCCCGGGCGCGCATCTGCACGTGTCGGGCTACACCCTGCTGAACGAGGGCTCCCGGGGCGCCGCGCTGGCCGCGTTCCAGCACGCTGGCCGGGCCGGCATGACGATCTCGGTGGATGGCGCCTCGGCCGCGCCGCTGGAGCGGGTCGGCGCCGAGCCGTTCCTGGAGATGACCAACGGGGTGACCCTGCTGGTGGTCAACATCGACCAGGCCACCGTGCTCACCGGGCGCGAGGACCCGGAGTCGGCCGCCCGGGTGCTCACCGCCTGGTACCCGCAGGTCGTGGTGAAGCTCGGCCCGGATGGGGCGCTGTTCGCGAACGGCCGCCCGGACCCGATCCGGGAGCACGCGCTGCCGGTGGAGACGTTCGTGGACGGCACCGGCGCGGGTGACGCGTTCTGCGCCGGGTTCCTGCCCGCCTGGCTGGACAAGAAGCCACCACTGGAGGCACTGGCCAGCGGCTGCCGGCTGGCCTCACAAGCACTCGGCATGGTCGGTGCCCGGCCCGCACTCTGACTCCCACCACGGGGATTCCTACCACGGGGACTCCCACCACGGGGACTCCCGGGCCGCCTTCCTGGACGAGCTCTTTTCGCTGGCCGGACGGGTAGCGCTGGTTACCGGCGGCAGTTCCGGCATCGGCCAGGCCATGGCCACCGCGCTGGCCCGGGCCGGCGCCCTGGTCGTGCTGCTGGCCCGCGGCGAGCCGGCGCTGACCGCCACCGCGGCGGCGATCGGGTCGGCCGGTGGCCAGGCCGCCTGGGTGCGCGCCGACCTGGCTGACCGGGCGGCCACGCTGGCCGCGGCCGAGCAGGCGGTGGCGCCGTTCGGCGAGCCGGACATCCTGGTCAACGCGGCCGGGGTCAACCTGCGGCCGCCGCTCGGCGAACTGACCACCGGGCAGTGGGACGAGACCATGGCGGTGAACCTGACCGCTCCGTTCCTGCTCGGCCAGCGGTTCGGGCCGGCCATGGCGCAGCGCGGCTGGGGCCGGCTCATCAACGTGGCCTCGCAGCAGTCGTTCCGCGCGTTCTTCAACAGCGGCGGCTACGGCGCGTCCAAGGCCGGGCTGGCTGGGCTGACCCGGTCGCAGTCCGAGGCGTGGGCGGCCCGCGGGGTGTGCTGCAACGCGGTCACCCCGGGCTTCGTGGCCACCCCGCTCACCGCGGCCGTGGCCAGCGACCCGGTCCGGTCCGCAGCGCTGGCTGCCCGGACCATGATCGGCCGGAACGGCCAGCCGGCCGACTTCGCCGGCATCGCGGTGTACCTGGCCAGCCGGGCCAGCGATTATGTGACCGGCCAGCTCATCTGCGTGGACGGCGGCTTCTCGGTCAGCTGATCACGGCGCGCCAGCCACCGGGCAGGTAAGCGTTCGGCAAAGAGCTGGGCTCGACACGTCCTCGGATTACTGATCGGAGACACGAGGCGGCCAGCATGGCGTTTCGTGACGGATGTCCCGGCCCCGGTGCTGGCCGACCCGGCGGTCCCCGAGCCCGCCGCCGCGGCCGCGCCCGCGACCGCGGCCCGGTGGCGGCCGGGGCGGCGCTGGCTGGCCGGGGCCGCCTGGGTGACCGGCGCGCTGCTGGTATTCACCTGCTATTGGCGGGTGTCGCAGACCGAGCCCGGCGACTCGTACGGCGCGGTGTTCACCCTGCAGGCCTGGGACATGCTGCACGGCAACCTGCTGCTGCACGGCTGGTGGCTGTCCGACGTCTCGTTCTACACCACCGAGCTGCCCGAGTACCTGCTGGTCGAGCTCGTCCTGGGCCGCAGCCCGGACGTGGTGCATGTGGCCGCGGCGATCACCTTCACACTGGTCCTGCTGCTGGCCGTGCTGCTGGCCCGGGGGCAGGCCACCGGGCGCGCGGCCGCGATCCGGATGGTGATCGCGGCCGGGATCATGTGCTCCCCGCAGCCCGGCCCGGGTGTATTCCTGTTCCTGCTGGCGCCGGACCACTACGGCAGCACGGTGCCGGTCCTGCTGGCCTGGCTGATCCTGGACCGTGCCCCACGGCGCTGGTATGTCCCGGCCGCGGTCGGCGTGCTGCTCGGCTGGGCCCTGGTAGCCGACTCGGTGGTGCTGCTGACCGGGGTGCTGCCGCTGCTCACGGTGTGCGCCGTCCGGCTCTACCACCATGCCGTCCAGCAGCGGCGGCCGCTGCGGGCGCAGTGGTTCGACGCCGCGCTGCTGGCCGCCGGGCTGCTGGCCACGGTGGGCGCGGCCACGGTGCTGCACCTGATCGGGGCGGCGGGCGGGTTCCGGCTGAACCCGGTCAGCTCGCAGCTCACCTCGATCGGTACGCTGCCCGGCCACGGCTACCAGACGGCGGCCGGCCTGGCCCTGGTGTTCGGCGGTGACTTCTTCGGCCAGCCGGCCGGGCTGAGCACGCTGCTTCTGCTGCTGCACCTGGCCGGCCTGGCCCTGGCCGTCTGGGCGGTCTGCGCCGGTCTGCGGCGGCTGCGGCACGGCGGCCTGATCGTCCAGTTGCTGCTGGCCGGGATCCTGGTCAACCTGGCCGCGTTCCTGGTCTGGACTGACGTGACCAGCCTGTCCACCATCCGGGAGATCGTGGCGGTGCTGCCGTTGGGCGCCGTGCTCGCCGCCCGGCTGCTGGCGGACCGGCTGGCCGCGGCCCGGCTGCTGCCGGTGCTGGCCGCGGTGGGCTGCGGCTACCTGGTCAGCCTGGGCGTCCTGCTGGCGCACTCCCCGGTGGCCCCGCAGGCCCAGCCGCTGACCAGCTGGCTGGAAGCCCACCACCTGCGGTACGGCCTGGGCAACTCGGCGCTGGGCAGCGTGGTCACCGTGTCCAGCGGCGGCCGGGTGGCGCTGCGCCCGCTGCAGGTGGCTGGCCACCGCCTCGCGCCGGGCCAGTGGGAGGCGCAGCAGTCCTGGTTCGACCCACGGCGGCACGACGCCACGTTCGCGGCGCTGCTCGGCACCCCCCCGTCGCCGCCGCTGGCGGACCTGCGGACGGCGTTCGGGCCACCGGCCGCGATCTACCATGTCGGCCGCTACACGGTGCTGGTCTGGCCACACGAGAACCTGCTGACCCGGCTGCGCTAGGGACGTCACGCACCACGTTGTGGCGTTGAGCATCTTGGTCGCTGGCAGGCGGCACAATGGCGGACATGGCACGACGCACCGCGACACCCCCGCCGCCCGAGGACTTCGAGGAAAACATCGTCGATATCGATGTTGCCGAGGAGATGCGGGGCAGCTATCTGGAGTACGCCTACTCCGTCATTTACCAGCGCGCACTGCCGGACGCCCGGGACGGGCTGAAGCCGGTACAGCGCCGGATCCTGTACGCGATGAACGAGATGGGCCTGCGGCCGGACCGCGGGCACGTCAAGTGCGCCCGGGTGGTCGGCGAGGTGATGGGCCGGCTGCACCCGCACGGGGACAGCGCCATCTACGACGCGCTGGCCCGGCTGGCCCAGCCCTGGGCCATGCGGCTGCCGCTGATCGACGGGCACGGCAACTTCGGCTCGCTGGGCGGGGACGACGCGCCGGCCGCGATGCGGTACACCGAGGCCCGGCTGGCCGCGGCGGCGATGGAGATGGTGGCCTCGATCGACGAGGACACCGTCGATTTCATCCCGAACTACGACGGCACCGAGACCCAGCCTGAGGTGCTCCCGGCCGGGCTGCCCAACCTGCTGGTCAATGGCACCGCCGGGATCGCGGTCGGGATGGCCACCAACATGGCCCCGCACAACCTGGGCGAGGTGGTGGCCGCGGCCCGGCACCTGATCGCCAACCCCGAGGCCACCCTGGACGAGCTGATGCGCTTCGTGCCCGGGCCGGACCTGCCCACCGGCGGCAAGATCGTCGGGCTGGACGGGATCCGGGAGGCCTACGAGACCGGCCGGGGCATCTTCCGCACCCGGGCCACCGCGCGGGTGGAGAAGATCACCCCGCGCAAGGACGGCATCGTGGTCACCGAGCTGCCCTACGGGGTCGGCCCGGAGAAGGTGATCGCCCGGATCAAGGACCTGGTCGGCGCCCGCAAACTGCAGGGCATCAGCGACCTGAAGGACCTCACCGACCGGCAGCGCGGGCTGCACCTGGTCATCGAGATCCGCGGCGGGTTCCACGCCGAGGCGGTGCTTGAAGAGCTGTACCGGCTGACGCCGATGGAAGAGACGTTCGGCATCAACAACGTCGCGCTGGTGGACGGCCAGCCGCGGGTGCTGGGCCTGCGCGAGCTGCTGCAGATCTACGTGGACCACCGGATCGAGGTGATCCGGCGGCGGTCGGAGTTCCGGCGGCGCAAGCGGGCCGACCGGCTGCACCTGGTGGACGGGCTGCTCATCGCGCTGCTCAACATCGACGAGGTCATCCAGGTCATCCGGACCAGCGACGACTCGGCGCAGGCCAAGGACCGGCTGATGTCGGTCTTCGACCTGTCCGAGATCCAGGCCCAGTACATTCTGGACACGCCGCTGCGCCGGCTGACCCGCTACGACCGGCTGGAGCTGGAGCGCGAGCGGGAGAACCTGCAGCAGGAGATCGCCGAGCTGACCGCGATCCTGGAGTCCGAGGCCAAGCTGCGCACCGTGGTGTCCGGCGAACTGGCCGACGTGGCCAAGCGGTTCGCCGACCCGCGGCGCACCGTGCTGCTGGAGGGCAGCGGCAAGCCGACCCGGGCCGCCGCCGTCCCGCTGGAGGTGGCCGATGACCCGTGCCTGGTGCTGCTGTCCTCAGCCGGGCTGATCGCACGGACCGCGGCCGCCGCGCCTGGCGAGGGCGGCGCCGCCGAGGCGGACGGCGCGAGCCCGCGGGCGCACCATGACGTGATCGTGTCGTCGGTGCCGACGACCGCCCGGGGCAGCGTCGGGCTGGTCACCTCGCACGGGCGGCTGATCCGGATCGGGGCGCTGGAGATCCCGGCGCTGCCGCCCAGCGCGCACTCCCCCGCGCTGGCCGGCGGCGCCCCGCTGACCGAGTTCGTCTCGCTGGAGCCGGGCGAGACGGTGGTGGCGCTGGCCGCGCCGGACGGGACGCCAGGCGGGCTGGCCCTCGGCACCGCGGGCGGCGTGGTCAAGCGGGTCGCTCCGGACTACCCGGCCAACGCCACCGAATTCGAGGTCATCTCGCTCAAGGAGGACGACCGCGTGGTCGGCGCGGTGCAGCTGGCCGGTGAGGACGCCGACCTGGTCTTCATCACCAGCGACGGGCAGCTGCTCCGGTTCCGCGCCGGGGCGGTGCGGCCGCAGGGCCGGGCGGCCGGCGGCATGGCCGGGATCCGGCTGTCAGCCCGGGCGTCCGTGGTGTGGTTCGGCGCGGTACCGGACAGCGCGACCGGCGACAGCGTCGTGGTGACGGTGGCCGGCAGCAGCGGCGCGCTGCCCGGCACCGCCGCGGCCAGCGTGAAGGTGACCCCGTACGGGGAGTACCCGGCCAAGGGCCGGGCCACCGGCGGGGTCCGCTGCCAGCGCTTCCTCAAGGGCGAGGACAGCCTGATTCTGGCCTGGGCCGGGCCGGGCCCGGCCCGCGGCGCGACGGAGGCGGGCGTGCCGGTGTACCTGCCGCCCGCGGAAGGCCGCCGGGATGGCTCTGGGGAGCGGGCCCGCCAGCAGCTGGCCGCCGTGGGCGGGGTGGCCCCGCTCTAGCCGCGGCTGGCCTGGTTTGGCAATGGGTGGGGTTCAGCGATGGTGGCCGGGGCGCCGGGCTGGCGGGCCGCGGCGGACAGCGCGGCCAGCAGATCACGGGGGCCCACGTAGGGCGGGTCACCGAACTGCCACCAGCGGCAGATGAGCACGCCCTCTTCGCCGGGATCGAACATGTTCCCGTGGAAACAGCCGGCCGCCTCCAGCACAGCCAGGTCGGTGTCCTGGGGCGTTAACGTGGCCACGTACGCGGCCGCGTCCAGCAGCGCCGCCGCGCAGCGCGCGGCCCGCACCGGGTCGCCGTCAGCGCGGGCCAGCCGCCAGGCCGCCTGAGCACGGAAGAACTCCGCTACAAGTATCTCTGTTGTCACTCTCGGTATCGTACGCTTAACGAAGTGTTACCGAGGGTCACGCCTGCAGCATCCGGCGCTTCGTGATCAACCGATTACTGTCGCTTGGGCAACACCAATCGGTTGATCACCAACGAACCCCCGTGGAGTTGGCGGGCCGGTCAGGTGTCGATGCGGGAGAGGTCCAGCTCGGCGGCGCCGCCGACGATGAACTCACGGCGCGGGCCCACCTCGGTGCCCATCAGCAGGCTGAAGATCCCGCTGGCCGCGGCGGCGTCGGTGATCCGGATCCGGCGCAGCGTGCGGTGCCGCGGGTCCATGGTGGTCTCGGCCAGCTGCCCGGCGTCCATCTCGCCCAGGCCCTTGTACCGCTGGATGGGCTCCTTCCAGCGTTGCCCGCGCCGCTCCAGCTCCAGCAGCGTGCGGTGCAGCTCGCTGTCCGAGTAGGTGTAGTGGTACCTGGCCTGGTTCTTGCGCGGGTTGGACAGCTCGATCCGGTGCAGCGGCGGCACCGCGGCGAACACCCGCCCGGCTTCCAGCAGCGGCCGCAGGTACCGGTGGAACAGGGTGAGCAGCAGGGTGCGGATGTGCGCGCCGTCCACGTCGGCGTCGGACATGAAGATGACCCGCTGGTACCGGGCCGAGTCGAGCTCGAATGAGCCGCCCGAACCGGCCCCGATGACCCGGATGATGTCCGCGCACTCGGCGTTCTTCAGCATGTCGGCCAGCGACGCCTTCTGCACGTTGAGGATCTTGCCCCGAATCGGCAGCAGCGCCTGGAACTCCGAGTCCCGGGCCAGCTTGGCCGTGCCGAGCGCGGAGTCGCCCTCCACGATGAACAGCTCGCTGCGGTCGTCGGCGCTGCGGCAGTCCACCAGCTTGGGGGGCAGCGCCGAGCTGGCCAGCGCGGTCTTGCGGCGCTGGTTGTCCCGGTGCTCCCGGGCGG
This sequence comes from uncultured Actinomycetes bacterium, assembly GCA_963832095.1. Lineage (GTDB taxonomy): Bacteria > Actinomycetota > Actinomycetes > Streptosporangiales > Streptosporangiaceae > RYN-230. Next base: position 118,896 of record CAWHSW010000017.1, on the reverse strand, counting down.
CGATCCGCGCCTTGGCCGCGGACACAACCTTGTCCAGTACGGCCCGGGCCTGGGTCCGGGTCCGGCCCCGGGCCTCCAAGTAGCTGCGCAGTTCGCTGGCCACCACCTGGGCCACGATCCGGGACGCGGCCGGGGTGCCGAGCACTTCCTTGGTCTGCCCCTCGAACTGCGGCTCGGGCAGCCGGACGCCGACCACGGCGGTCAGCCCTTCCAGCACGTCTTCCTTGGTGACCGGCTCGTCGCCGTTCTTCAGCAGCCGGGTCGCGCGGAGCTGCTCGTTGAGCGTCTTGACCAGCGCCCGCTCGAACCCGCTGACGTGGGTGCCGCCCTTGGGCGTGGCGATCACGTTGACGAACGACCGGGTGACCGTCTCGTACCCGGTCCCCCACTGCAGGGCGATGTCCACCTGCAGATCCCGGTCCACCTCGGTCGGGGTCATGTGGCCCTGCTCGTCGAGCACCGGCACGGTCTCGGTGAACTGGCCCGACCCAGCCAGCCGGAGCACGTCGGTGAGCGGCTCACCCGGGGCCAGGTAGGCGCAGAACTCGCTGATCCCGCCGTCGAACCGGAACTCGGCGGCACGCGGCTCGGCTCCGCTGTGCGGATCGTGGTCGGCCAGTTCCGCGGCCACGTCCGGGCTGGCCGGGGCGATCCGGTCGGCGTCGGACCGCTCGTCGCGGATCTTGATGGCCAGGCCGGGCACCAGGTAGGCGGTCTGCCTGGCCCGCTGCACCAGCGCGTCGAAGCTCCACGCCGCGTCCCTGGTGAACACCTGGCTGTCCGGCCAGAACCGGATCCGGGTGCCGGTCACCTTCCTGGCCACCTTGCGCGTCTTGCGCAGCCCGGACCCGCGGCTGAACTTGGCGGCCGGCCCGTCCGCCGCGAACTCGCCGGGCACGCCGCGGCGGAAGCTGGCCGCCCACTCGGCGCCGTCCCGGTCCACCTGCACATCCAGCCGGACGGCCAGCGCGTTGACCACCGACGCGCCGACCCCGTGCAGCCCGCCCGACGCGGTGTACGAGCCACCGCCGAACTTGCCGCCCGCGTGCAGCCGGGTCATCACCAGCTCCACCCCGGTCAGCCCGGACTTGGGCTCGGTGTCCACCGGGATGCCGCGCCCGTTGTCCCGGACCTCGGCGGACAGGTCCGGATGCAGCACGACCTCGATCAAGCTGCAGTGCCCGGCCAGGGCCTCGTCCACCGAGTTGTCGAAGATCTCCCACAGGCAGTGCATCAGCCCGCGGCCGTCGGTGGACCCGATGTACATGCCGGGGCGCTTGCGGACCGCCTCCAGGCCCTCCAGCACCGACAGGTGCCGGGCGGTGTAGCCGTCCGTGGCGGACGCCCCGGCCCCCTTCCCGGAGCCGGGTGCCAGCGGTGCTGCTGTCCCGACTGGGCCGGCCGTATCGGCGCGGACGGCGGTCACAGGGCCCTCCTCGGGGGCTGGTGCCGGGCGGCACGGATTGGGTGGACTGCGGGCAGGATAGCCGCCCGCGCCGGGTACTCGCCGTAGCCACGCCGCGGACATACCCGGCGACCTGGGACAACGCGCGCGTTAAAGTGGTTGGAGGAGGGCAGCCGCCGTCCGCCCGAACCGGGGCGTTCGCTCTGGGCGTACGCCAGGCTCTGGCGGGAAGGAGCCAGCCTGACACAGTGTTTGCATAACACGAAGGGTTCAGCCGGCCGGACGACCCCAGGTCCGGCGGTATGACGCGAGGGAGGCGACACATGACCGGAGCTCTCGCACCGAGCAGGCCGTTGACCGCGATGGACCTGTGTGACCGGTGTGGCGCCCAGGCGTACGTACGCGTTGTTCTCCCTGACTCCGGGGAACTGCTGTTCTGCGCCCACCACAGCCGCCAGCACGCCGACGCGCTGGCCAAGATCGCCGTCGAGATCCAGGACGAGACGGGACGGCTGGTACCGGGCACCGGGCAGGGCGACGCCTAGCCAGGGCAGCCTGGCGTCGGCACGGCAGCGCAGCCGCGCCACGCCCAGGCGGCATCTGGGGGAAACGCACCCTTGCGGATAACCACATAGAGCTGAAGCGGCCGGCGCCTAGCATTGCTAGGCGCCGGCCGTTCTGTGTCTGATCTCAGTCCAGGTAGTCGCGGAGTACCTGGGACCGGGACGGGTGGCGCAGCTTGGACATGGTCTTGGACTCGATCTGCCGGATGCGTTCCCGGGTCACCCCGTAGACCTTGCCGATCTCGTCCAGCGTCTTGGGCTGCCCGTCGGTCAGCCCGAACCGCATGGAGACCACCCCGGCCTCCCGCTCGGACAGCGTGTCCAGCACCGAGTGCAGCTGCTCCTGGAGCAGCGTGAAGCTGACCGCCTCGCCGGGCTGGATCGCCTCGGAGTCCTCGATCAGGTCACCGAACTCGCTGTCCCCGTCCTCACCGAGCGGCGTGTGCAGCGAGATCGGCTCCCGGCCGTATTTCTGCACCTCGATGACCTTCTCCGGGGTCATGTCCAGCTCCGCCGCCAGCTCCTCGGGGGTGGGCTCGCGGCCGAGATCCTGCAGCATCTGCCGCTGCACCCGGGCCAGCTTGTTGATGACCTCGACCATGTGCACCGGGATCCGGATGGTCCGGGCCTGGTCGGCCATGGCCCGGGTGATCGCCTGCCGGATCCACCACGTGGCGTAGGTGGAGAACTTGTAACCCTTGGTGTAGTCGAACTTCTCCACCGCGCGGATCAGGCCCAGGTTGCCCTCCTGGATCAGGTCCAGGAACAGCATGCCCCGGCCGGTGTACCGCTTGGCCAGCGACACCACCAGCCGCAGGTTGGCCTCCAGCAGGTGGTTCTTGGCCCGCCGGCCATCCTCGGCGATCCACTCCATGTCCAGCCGCGCGGCCGGCTCCAGCCCGTCCAGGCCCTCAGCCAGCTTCTCCTCGGCGAACAGGCCCGCCTCGATCCGCTTGGCCAGCTCGACTTCCTGCTCCGCGTTCAGCAGCGGAACCTTGCCGATCTGCTTCAGGTAGTCCTTGACCGGGTCGGCCGTCGCACCCGCCGACGCCACCTGTGCGGCCGGCAGGTCATCGTCATCGTCGCCGTAGACAAACGCCTCTTCCTCGGCGGTGCCCGGCGGCCGGGTCGCCGGGCCCGGCGCGGCAGCGGCCGGGCCAGCCGGCCCAGTGGCGTCGGCCAGCACGGCCGCGGCGGCGGCTACTACCGGCCCAGCCTCGCTCAGCGCACCGGCCGGCTCGTCGTCATCCTCATCGTCGGCGGCCGCCTCGTCGTCGGGCACGTCCACATCCGTGTCCACGACATCGACCTCGACGTCCACGACGTCCACGACATCCAGGTCTTCCTCGTCCACCACGGCGGCGTCGAGGTCTTCCAGCTCCGCCGAGTCCGGGCCGTCTTCGGCCAGATCCACGTCTCCCGGGCCGACCTCGGCATCCAGGTCGGCGACATCAGCCAGATCGGTCACTTCTGCCAGGCCCACCGTTTCTTTGCCCACCGCTGCTAGATCCGGATCCTCACTCACCACGCCTGACACCCCCCGGCCGCCCGGTCCCGCGCTGTCGCCGGACCGGCCGGCGCCGTCGCGCGGCGCGGGCCGCCCACCGGAATTCTTCTTCTTGCCCCGACGCCGCGAGGATGAGCCTTCGGCGCGCTCCGCGGACGGGGCAGCATCCTGCCCGGCAGCCCCGTCGGGATCCACGAGCGAGACGTCCGGCCTTGGCTGCCTCCGCGCTGCGGAGCCTGCAGCGCTTGCCAACGCGGTCACCCCTTCCTTCGCTGGACGGCGGCCTGCCGAGCCGCGAATGACACCTGACTGCACGAACTGGCAGGCGACACTGGCACCTCTCCTGCGTATGTGAGCGGGAAATGGACCCTACCTCGTGCACCCCGCTGTTGGGGTCAAGCCGGAAGCCGTACCTGGGCCGCTGTACCCCGCGGCCGTGACCGGACTAGCTCCCGACCACCACCTTAGGCGGAGTCTGTGGGTGGCTCGAACCGCCGCCACACCCGGGGGCGGCGCCGCGGCGCCGGATGGGCGGCACCGTGGCCCGTCAGCGCAGCCATTTCTCATACCTTCCCCCTCCGCGCCGCGGGAATGACACCGCCGCTCTCCCGGTCCGCCGGAGGGCCGTCGCGGCGGGGCACGTGCAGCACCAGGACGGTCACGTCGTCGTCTTGCTCGTAGCCGGTCAGCATCCGGTCCACCAGGTACTCAAGCAGCCGGGCCGGATCCTCGACCATTCCCGGCCGGGCCTGCGCCGCGACCGAGACCAGCTCGTCCAGACCGGCATCCAGGCCGCGCCGGCGGTTCTCCACCAGCCCGTCGGAGTACAGCACCGCGGTGGTCCCCGGCGGCAGCCGGAACACGTACTGCTGCCGCGGGCAGGCCCAGCCCAGCGGGGTGCCCGCTTCGGTCGTGTCCAGCCGCGGCGGGGCGTCCCGGGACAGCAGCAGCGGCGGCAGGTGGCCCGCGTTGCCGGCCAGGCCCTCTCCGGTGACCGGGTCGACCACCAGGTAGGCCACGGTGGTGACCTGCTCGTCCAGTTCGGTCGCGGTGAACAGCCGGTCCAGGCCGGCCAGCACCGCGGCCGGCCGCGGGTCGGTGAGGGCCAGCGCGCGCAGCGCGTTCCGGACCCGGCCCATGCCCGCCGCCGCGGTCAGCCCCTTGCCCATCACGTCCCCGGCGGCCACCGCGAGACGGCCGTCCGGCAGCCGGAACGCGTCGTACCAGTCGCCGCCGATCTCCATGTTCCGGGTGACCGGCAGGTAGCGCGCCTCCAGGATGATCCCGGGCACGCTGGGCAGCCGGTCCGGCAGCAAGCTGCGCTGCAGGGTTTCCGCGGTGGTGTGCTCCCGCTCGAACAGCGAGGCCCGCTCCAGGGCGAGCGCGCACTGGCCGGCCAGCGCCTCCAGGAAGACCCGCTCCTCCTCGGTGATCCGGCGCGGCTTGGTGAAGGAGAACCGCAGCGCGCCCAGCGGCGCACCCGCCGCCAGCAGCGGCAGCCCGACCCAGGCCCGCTCGTCGCTGTGCGACAGGAACAGGTCCACGTTGGGTACCCCGTCGAAATGCCGCCGCAGCGACTCCGAGTTCTCCACCAGCACCGGCCGCCGGGTGGTGATGGCCAGCGTCATCACGCTGGGCGCGTCCAGCGGCAGGTCGGCGGGGGGCGTGCCGGGCACGTCCGGCAGCCCGCCGGGGTTGACCGTGTGCAGCCGCAGCCGCTCCCGGTCCAGCAGCGCCACCGCCGACCGTTCCGCCCCTATTGCCGAACGCCCGACCTCGGTAATCACCTCGACTACCTGGAGCACCGTGAGGGCCTCGGCGAGCATGGACGTGGCCTGCTGCAGCCGGGCGGTGCGCAGCGCCGCGGCCGACAGCTGCTCGGTCAGCCGGCCGCGCATCTCCTCGGCCTCGCGCTGCCCGGTCACGTCGGTGCTGGCGCCCACCCACTCGATGATCTTGCCGTCCCGCTCGATCGGCACCGCGCGCACGTCGTAGTGCCGGTAGGCGCCGGTCTTGGTGCGCACCCGGTACCGGCTGTCGAACACTTTGCCGGCCTGGACGCACTCGCGCCATTCCCGCTCCACCCGCTCCCGGTCCTCCGGGTGGATGGCGTCCAGCCAGCCGTTGCCGAGGTACTCCTCCAGGGTCTGCCCGGTGATCCAGCGCCACTCCGGGGAGTCCTCAGCGATCTGCCCGGTCGGCGTGGTCACCCAGACCACCTGGGCGCCCGCCTGCACCAGCGAGCGGTACCGCTCCTCGCTGCGGCGCACCGCCTCCTGGGAGTTCTGCCGGTCGGTGACGTCCACGGCGATCAGCGCGACCCCGGCGATGTTGCCCTCCGGGTCGTGCGAGGGGAACCAGGAGAACGCCCAGTGCCTATCATCACGGGGCCTGTCGTCACGGGGCTGGTCGGTGCCGCGCTGGGCACCGTTGGCCGCGCTAGGTGGCGCTGTTGCTTCCGCGGCCGGGCCCGCGCTCGCCTCGGCCGGGGTGACCGGCTGGTTGGACTCGTACAGCGGCTGGCCCTCAGTCAGCACGTGCCGGACCGCGGACTCGGCCCGGGAGGCCAGCGAGCCCGGCCAGACCTGGGACGGCAGCAGCCCGACGTGAGCTTCCAGATCCAGGCCGTCCAGCCCGGCCAGGGTTTCGTTGATCCGCCGGAAGCGCAGGTCCGGCCCGAAGAATGCGAACCCGATAGGGGCCTCGCGGAGCAGCGTGGCGAGCAGCGCCGAGTCGGAGACGTCCAGCCCGGATACCCGGGGCTGAGGCACGGAGGTGTCAGTGCTCATCGCCCGCACTCCAGTCCCGTTGCTTGCGCCATGCAACGGCTCCTTCCTGCTCACGGGGGACACAAGCAGGCTAGCGGCAACGCCCGCGGTCAATAACGCACAAGCGCAGTGCCACGCCTATGCATACGGCCGCGTCCCGGATACCGCGGACACCCACAGTGGCCACGCAGGCGAGCTTCCCACATCCTAGGCGATTTAACGTCGGCCGGAGGGCATCCCGGCGACTCAGCCAGCGGGAAAGACGTGGCAGGCAGGCCGGCCGGGCTATTAAATGACCGGAATGTCACCCGCTACTGCACCGGGATGCCCGTAATATCTGCCACACGCGGAAACATGTCCACCATCCGGCGCGGACATGGCACGGCGCCGCGAGAATCTGGAAAGCTGTCCATGTGAGCCCGCAGAGCCGACGACGAGAGCCCCCAGGCGGGGCGGGCCACCCAGGCCATGGGAAGGGGGCGCGCTCGGTGCTGCCCCGCCCCGCGCCGCCCAACGCGCTCTTTGCCGAGATGCTGCGGGCCGCCCGGGAATTGCTGGCGGTGCGCAGCCCGCTGGACGCCGAGCTCATGGTCAGCGAACTGCTCGGCACCTGGTGGGGTGAGCGCCCGCCGCGCAGTGCCCAGGGCGATGTCGAGGAACTGGTCGGCGAGGGCCTGGTCAGCTACGCGGCGGGCCAGCGCAGCCCGGCCGCGCTGGCGCTGCTGTCCGGTATCGCCTGCCTGGGCACGCCGCGGCAGGCCATGCAGGCCGAGGCGGCCGCGCTGGCCCTGATCGAGCGGGGCGTGGTCCGGCCGCCGTGGGCCGAGCACGTGGGCGCGGTCACGGCCGGCGACTGCTATGTGAACTCCGACCTGTTCGGCGACCGTGACGAGGTCGTCTGCGTGTACAGCTACGCGGGCGAGGACCCGCACGCGCTGGTCATGGTGGTGGACTACAACGCGGCCGGGATGCTCCGCGACGGCTGGGTGACCTCCCAGGTGGACCGGCTGCTGGAGCGCTGCCGCGCGGCCAGCGCCGGAGCCGGCGGGCAGCCCGCCCGGGCATCGTTCAGCGAGGTCGAGGCGCCGCAGGCGCGGCGGCTGCTGGAGACCGCGCTGGCCGTCACCGAGGCGGCCAAGGGACCGCCGCCCAGCGAGTCGTTCGCGTCGTACCACGCGTTCATCCGGTCCCGGATCCGGACGCTGCCGCCGGCCCGGGCCGGTCGTGGCGCGGCCAACGGCGGCGCCCGGGGTGGCGGCCCGGCCCCGTGGGGCGACGGGCACGGCTCGGGCTGGGGCGGGGCGACCACCCGGCGGCACGCCTGGACCCGGGACCGCCGGGCCATGCTGGTCGCCGAGTTCCTCGCCTCGGACGAGGCCGAGGATCTGTCGGACACCCAGGCGGCCAGCCGCTGCGCGGACCACATCATCGACTACGGCTGCGACCAGGACTTCGGGCGGCCGCTCCGGATGAGCCCGGCCAAGGTAGCGGCGTTCCTGCTGGACTGGCTGCCACGCAAGGTGCTGCTGCTGCCGGCCGAGCAGCACGCGATGCCGCACGTGCTGGCGGCCTGGGTGCGCTGGGCCGGCCGCCGCCAGGGCGTAGCCGCCGAGATGATTGCCGAGACGCTCGACGCGGTCTTCGACTCGATGGGGAAGTTCGCCCAGGTTTATCACGATCCGACGTCATTCGGCCTGGACGCGGCGCTGGTGGCCCGGCTGCTGCCGGACGGCGACCTGGAGGCGCTGCCCCGCCGGGCGTTCGCCTTCCCGGTGCTGCGCGGCATGTTCGGCGGCATCGACCTGGCCACGCTGGACCCAGCCACCCAGCGGGACCGGCGCACCCTGCTGGCCGCCGACCACAACGACGTCAACGGGCGGCCGAGTGGCCCGCTGCACATCGACCGGCACCTCGTGCTGGCCGACCGGCTCTGGCGCGGCGACCCGCCGGAACTGTGGGAGGCCGCGCAGCGCCTGCTCGATCTGGGCGAAGACCGGCACGCGGTGCTGCACACGCTGATGTACGCGATCCGGGACGCGGGCAGCGACCCGGCCAGCCTGATCGCCGCCCTGCGCGACCTGCCGCCCGCTCCGCCACTCTGAGCGGCCCTGTCACTCTGAACGGCACTGTGCCGCACCGGCTCAGGCCAGTGGGCCAGCTGGCGTTCGGAAAGCTGGGTGTGCTCAGCCTGCTGCGGTGCCGGGGCCGGCCAGCTCACGGAACGCGCCGCGGAGGTCGGCCGCGGACACGGTGGTGAGGTCGGCCTGGGTGGCCGCCTCCTCCAGGTCGGCCACCCGCAGGTCGCGGGCCGCGCAGGCGCGCTCGAACAGGCTGCGGGCGAACCGGCCGTTGCCCAGCTCGTCGATCTTGCCGTGCTGAGAAGCCTCGGTGAAGATCTCCTCCAGCACCGGCAGCGCCTCCGGCTCGAAGCTGTCGCCGTGCTGCTCCGCGATCACGCCAGCGATCTTGCACAGCTCGTCCGGCGAGTAGCTGGGGAAGCCGATCCGGGTGCTGAACCGCGACGCCAGCCCAGGGTTGCTGCGCAGGAACCGGTCCATGTCGGCCGGGTAGCCGGCCAGCACGATGACCAGCCGGTCGCGGTCGTCCTCGGCCCGCTTGAGCAACGTGGCCACCGCTTCCGAGCCGTACGCGTCGCCGCCCGAGTAGCCCGTGTTGTACAGCGAGTAGGCCTCGTCGATGAACAGCACGCCGCCGAGCGCCGAGTCGATCAGCTTCCCGGTCTTGATCGCGGTGGAGCCGAGATGCTCGCCGACCAGGTCGGCGCGGTGCGCCTCGATCACCGCCGGCCGGACCAGCAGGCCCAGCGCGGTGAAGATCCGGCCCAGGATGCGGGCCACCGTGGTCTTGCCGGTCCCGGGCGGCCCGGTGAACACGAAGTGCCGGACCGGCGGCTGACTGGCCAGCCCCTGCCGCTCCCGCAGCCGGGCCACCCGGAGCTGTGCGGCGATCTCGTGCACCTGCCGTTTCACCGGCTCCAGCCCGACCAGCTCGTCCAGCTCGGCCAGTGCGTTCTCCAGCGTGGGCGCCTCGGTGTAGCCGCGGAACCGGGCGGTCAGCTCAGCGCCGGCCTGGCTCAGGTCGGCTTCCTCCAGGGTGACCAGCTCCGCCGGGGTGGGCTCGGCGCCGCCGGCCATCACCCGGACGTCGCGGGCCCGGCCGGCCTTCTCCAGCAGGCTGCGCACGAACCGGCCGTTGCCCAGCTCGTCGGCCAGCCGGCGGCGGCCGATGTCCTCCATCATCCGCCACAGCGCCGGGCGGGCGTCCGGCTCGAGGATCTCGCCGCGCTGTTCCAGGTCCAGCTCGGCCAGGGCCATCAGCTCGGCCGGCGAGTAGCTGGGGAACTTCACCCGCAGCCCGAACCGGGAGTTCAGCCCGGGGTTGCTGCCCAGGAACGTCTCCATCTGCTTCTCGTAGCCAGCCAGGATGATGATCAGTTCGGTGCGGTCATCCTCGGCCCGCTTGAGCAGCGCCTGGACCGCCTCGTGGCCGAACCGGTCACCCTGGCCCTCGCTGTCGTTGATCAGGCTGTACGCCTCGTCGATGAACAGCACACCGCCGATCGCCCGGTCCACCAGCTCGTTCGTCTTGATCGCGGTGGCGCCGAGGTACTCGCCGACCAGGTCGGCCCGCTGCGCCTCCACCACCGCGGGCGTGTCCAGCAGCCCGAACGCGTAAAAGATCTTGGCGATGACCCGGGCCACCGAGGTCTTACCGGTGCCCGGCGGGCCCAGGAAGACGAAGTGCTGCATCGGCTTCTCGGCCTTGTAGCCGGCCAGTTCGCGCCTGCGCGCCGCCTCGACCGAGGCGGTGATCTGCCGGATCTGGTCCTTGACCGACTGCAGGCCGATCATGTTGTCCAGCTCGGCCATGGCCTGGGCCAGGGTGATCTCCGGCTGCTGCGGGTCCGCGCCGGACCGGTCCCAGCTGGCCGCCCCCTCAGCCGGGCGCATCGCGCCCTCCGCGGTCTGCAGCACCCGGGACGGATCGCCGGGCGGCGTGCCCCTGCGGGCGGCTCCGGGCTGGCCCGTGCCTGATGGCCCAGCGCGGCGGGACGGCCGGGTGGCCACCGCCGGGCCGCCGCCGGGCAGGTACGGCGCGGCCAGCGCGCTGGTCCGGCTCTGCTGGCGGTTGAGCGCCCGGGCTTCCTGCTGCGCCTTGCCGAACCGCCAGCCGAGCACGATGAGGCCGAGCGCCCAGGCGAGGACGTAGCTGATCACCGGCAGCTTGGGAGCCGCCCACCAGGCCAGCAGCGCGGGCGGCAGCGACCAGGCCATGATCCAGGCCACCGTCCGGCACGGCACGTACTGGCGGGCGAGCGGCTTGATGTGTGCGGCGGCCGCGGCCGCGCATGGCAGCAGCAGCAGAGGCACGATCCCGGCGCCGAGCCGGTTGGTCACGCCGCCCACGACGAGCACCGCGGCCAGGCCCCAGGCGGCCACGAACACCGAGGCGACCACGGACGTGCTGCCCCGCCAGACCGCGACCGGGCCGTAGCCGATGGCGACGAGGAGGAGCAGGTCGAGCACCCGGGGGCCGAGGCTGAAGCCCAGCACGACGATGATCAACAGGGCTATGACCAGCAGGATCTTCACCGGAAGTGGCGCTGCGACGATGGCCTGGCGGGCGCGCGCAAGCCGTTCCTGCGCCATTCGCCTGCCAGGCAGAGACCCGTCGTCTGGCCGCATCTCGCTCCCTCGTGCCGTTCCCTGTATAGCGCATTACCACACGCGCTTACAGCGACACACAACCAGATACCAGCAGAGAATGGCCAGGCCAGATTCTGTCCCGCCGGCCCCAGCGGTGGCGGCTGGTGGCTAGTTGTGGTCGGCGCCGCCGACCATGCCAGGGTAATGGCCAGCTGGCGCTGAGCGCCGTTACTGGCGCCGCTCAGCGATCATCAAGGTGCCGCTGACCTGGTCTTTCTCTGGCCAGATGAGGTAACGACGGAGTGGGCGTGGTGTGACCTGTGTGGTGTGACCAGCTTGACGTGGCCGGCGTGATACGGCCCGGTTGGCGTCAGGCCTCCAGGCCGTCCACGAACGAGTAGGGCGGCCATGGGCCGTTCACCTCGGCCCGCATCCCCACGTCCACCCCGGTCAGCGTGTGCGCGACCGCGGCGAACTCGGCCGCCATGTCGGCGCGCAGCAGGTAGGCGCTGTTCAGCACCAGCCACTCGGCACGCTCGGTGAACCGGGGGTCCTCGGCGGGCTGCCGCCGGGAATCGACGGCGAAGTCGCTGAGCGCCGCGTCGATCGCGTCGGCCACGTCCTCGGCGCGCTCGACCGCGTCCGCCGGGCCAGCCGCACCGTATATCTGCACGCCCCACTCGACCGTGTTGCGGAACCGGTCGAGCATCCCGGCGAACTCGTCCCGGCGCCAGGCCAGCAGCGCCCGCACGGTCTCGTCGTCCGGGTGCACGGTGGCCAGCCGGAGCGGCAGTACCGGGCCGCCGCCCGCCGCGGTGCCCGCGATGACCCGATGATGCGCGCGGCCGACCCGCTCGATGTTGTCCAGGCCGCCCAGCAGGCTGGACAGCGCCTGTTCGCCGAACGCCTCGGCGTCAACCGTGCCGACCACGGCGCTGAGGCCCACCTCGCTGACCGGCCGGACCGGCTCCCCGCCCACCCCGGTCAGGCCAGTGAGCCGGCCCGGGCCGAGCTGGTCGGTGATCGCGTATACCCAGACCACCGTGTCCGGTGCCCAGCCTGGGTGGCCCGCGTGCGGCTCATCCAGCCGCAGTTGTGGCCCGGCCGACAGGCCGTCTGGGGTCATCAGGGTCGGTGCCATCTCACTCCTTCCGGGCAGCGTGCGGTCCCAGCCACGCGTCCGGCCGCGGGGCGCCGACCCGGCCGCCCGCCGCCGATGGTTCACGGCACCGTTGCTCGGTGAGCGCGCGGGTACCGCGGCACGGTGGGAGGTGAGCCTGCTGCGGCCAGCAGCCAGCCGGGCACCGGGACGGCCTAATCACTGTGTCGCAAGCCTGGCCGTCCACGGCCGGCGACACCGGCGAAACAGCGGACAGATCATTCATCCGTAATCTGCGGCTCCGCCACCGCACGTCCCGACACTATCGTGCCTCCGTAGCTGATTAGGCCGTTCGCCCTGACTGAACTAGTCCTTAATCACTACGCGCGCACGCCCGGTGCGCGGACAGCGGAGGGTTCACACCCGTACGACCGCGATCCGCTACTTTGCTGGGCGACTTGGTTCCCCGGTCAGCTTCCTCATGTCGTCCAGATCGCTGGCGAGCAGCACGATTGGCGGTTTCAGCCCGAGGGCCGTCGCGGCCACGATCGCGTCGATGGCGCACCGGTGGCCGGCCAGCCCGGCCGCGCCGAGCAGTTCACTAGCGCGCCGTGCGATCTGGGCAGTCACCGGCAGGACGGTGATCCTGAACAGGACGCGGTGCACGGTCGCGTCCCGTGTGCCGCCGCAGAGGACCTCGGTCACGTACTGGCCGAACTTGCCCGGCCCGACCCCGCGACTGGACAGCGGCGGTGAGGTCCTCGGGCAGCGACACGCTCACCTTGCGCGCCGAGCGGCAGCAAGCGGCTCATTCTCCTGAGCGAAAGGATTCAGCAGACGCGTCCCGGTGGAGGCAACATGGTGGACGTTGCGGGTGACCAGCGTCCAATCATGAACCAGTGCGGTTGCCGCCATCAGGCCATCAACGACTGGCACCGGGTCCGGGACGTTGAGACGTCCCCAGACCTCGGCGATCTGGACGGTGATCGGGACAATGCGGTCGCCATAGCCGTCAGCCAGCCGGCTGAGCCAGTGTTCGAAGCTCACAGCTTGAGCCGGGTCCCGCCGAGCCAGCCGGGCAATGCCCTGCCTGATCTCACCGAGTACCAGCACGCTCAGGAACAGCCGGTCAGCCGGAACAGACGCGAACCAGGTGACGACCCCTCGGTTGGGCGTCTTCTTCCGGATCTCTGACACCACATTGGTGTCGAGCAGGAAGCTCACTCTTCGCCCACCTCGACGCGCCGGGCAGGCTGGGCTGATCGGCTGATTTCCAGGTCGGCGTCAGGGGCGGACCGCAGGAACTCCTTGAAGTCCTGCCCCGCACTCCGCAGGTGCCAGTACTCGGCGATGCTGATGATCACCGCCACCTCCTGGCCGTGCCTGGTGACGAACTGGGGCCCGTCGGCCTCGACTGACCGGATGACCTCGCTGAAGCGCTGTTTGGCTTCTTGCAGCTGCCAATGATCAGGCATGACACCTCCAACCGGTCTATCTAGACAGTCTAGACAGAAAGGTTTGGCCGCTGCGCTACATGCAGCTGGGTCCCCCCGTGGCCGGGGGACCCAGCTGGACGGCTAAGCCGTGCTGGCCAGACTCGTGATCAGCTGCAGCCGCTGGTGGCGCCGCAGCCTTCGCAGACGTAGCAACTGCCCGCCGGGCGCATCTTGGTGCCGCAGGTCAGGCACAGCGGGGCATCCGCGGTGCGGCCCTGCTGCGCCTCGATCAGCTCGGTGGAGCTGTGCGGCTGGCTGGCCAGCCCGGCCGAGGGCGGGTCCGGCTGGTCCTGGTGCCGGGGCTGTGGCCGCTCCACCGGTGCGGACTGGGCCATCTCCCCCAGGTCCTGCTCCTCGGCCAGCGCGTCCGGGTCCTCCCCGGCCAGCTGGGCGGTCCGCTCGCTGGCGGACAGGATGCCCATGTCGGCCCGGGTCTCGTAGGGCAGATGGTCCAGGGCCAGCCGCCGGAACACGTAGTCCAGCACCGAGCTCGCGATCCGGATGTCCGGGTCGTCGGTGATGCCGGCCGGCTCGAAGCGCATGTTGGTGAACTTCTCCACCCACTTCTCCAGCGGCACCCCGTACTGCAGGCTGATGGAGATCGCCATCGAGAACGCGTCCATCACGCCAGCCAGCGTGGACCCCTGCTTGCCGAGCTTGAGGAACAGCTCGCCCACGCCGTCGTCGGGGTACTCCGACGCGGTCATGTAACCCTCGGCGCCCGCCACCGAGAATCGGGTCACGGTCGCGGTGCGGTTCTTCGGCAGCCGCCGCCGGACCGGCCGGGACTCATGCGGCGAAGCGTCCGCCTCGGCCGGCGCCACCTCGGTCTTCTTCCTCGCGTCGGACAGCGGCTGGCCGACCTTGCAGTTGTCCCGGTAGACGGCCAGCGCCTTGAGCCCGAGCTTCCAGCCCTCCAGGTAGATGGACTCGATGTCCTCGACCGTCGCCGACTCAGGCAGGTTCACCGTCTTGGAGATGGCCCCGGACAGTGCGGGCTGCACCGCGGCCATCATCCGCACGTGCCCCATCGGGCTGATGGCCCGCTCACCCATCGCGCAGTCGAACACCTCATAGTGCTCCGGCCGCAGGCCGGGGGCGTTGACCACGTGCCCGTGCTCGGCGATGTACTCGACGATCGCCTCGATCTGCTCCGCCTGGTAACCCAGGTTCTGCAGGGCCCGCGGCACGGTCTGGTTGACGATCTGCATCGAGCCGCCGCCGACCAGCTTCTTGAACTTGACCAGCGCCAGGTCCGGCTCCACCCCGGTGGTGTCGCAGTCCATCATCAGGCCGATGGTGCCGGTCGGCGCGAGCAGCGAGGCCTGCGCGTTCCGGTAGCCGTTCTTCTCGCCCAGCGTGAGGCACTTGTCCCAGGCCTTGTTGGCGGCGGCGAGGATCTCCTCGTCCATCCCGCCGAGCGTGCTGATCCGCTTGCTGGCGTCCGCGTGCTTGCGCATCACCTGCTTGTGCGCGGTGGCGTTGCGCTTATATCCGTCGTAGGGCCCGACGACGGCGGCCAGTTCCGCGGACCGGCGGTAGGCGGTGCCGGTCATCAGCGAGGTGATGGCGGCCGCGATGGCCCGGCCACCGTCGGAGTCGTAGGCGTGGCCGGTGGCCATGAGCAGCGCGCCCAGGTTGGCGTAGCCGATGCCGAGCTGCCGGTAGGCCCGGGTGGTCTGGGTGATCTTCTCGGTCGGGAAGTCCGCGAAGCAGATCGAGATGTCCATCGCGGTGATGATCAGCTCGGTGATCTGCCGGAACTTTTCTACCGCGAACGTGTCGTCGTCGCGCAGGAACTTCAGCAGGTTGATGCTGGCCAGGTTGCACGACGAATTGTCCAGGCTCATGTACTCACTGCATGGATTGCTTGCGGTGATCCGGCCCGATTCCGGGTTGGTATGCCAGGCGTTGATCGTGCCGTCGTACTGGATGCCCGGATCGGCGCACTCCCAGGCGGCCTGGGCCATCTTGCGGAACAGCGTCTTGGCGTCGATCGTCTCGACGGTCTCGCCGGTGAGCCGGGCCAGCAGGTCGAACTGGCCGCCCTGCTCGACGGCGCGCATGAACTCGTCGGACACCCGGACCGAGTTGTTCGCGTTCTGGTACTGGACGCTGCCGATGTCCTTGCCGCCGAGGTCCATGTCGAACCCGGCGTCGCGGAGGACCCGGACCTTTTCTTCCTCGCGCGCCTTGGTCTCGATGAACTCACCGACATCGGGGTGATCGACGTCGAGGACCACCATCTTGGCGGCCCGGCGGGTGGCGCCGCCGGACTTGATCGTGCCGGCCGACGCGTCCGCGCCGCGCATGAACGAGACCGGGCCGCTGGCCGTACCGCCCGAGGTGAGCAGCTCCTTGCTGGACCGGATCCGGGACAGGTTCACCCCGGCGCCGGAGCCGCCCTTGAAGATCAGGCCCTCTTCCTTGTACCAGTCCAGGATCGAGTCCATGGTGTCGTCCACGGCCAGGATGAAGCACGCCGAGACCTGCTGGGGGGAGCTGGTGCCGACGTTGAACCAGACCGGGGAGTTGAACGCGAAGATCTGGTGGATGAGCGCGTAGGCCAGCTCGTGCTCGAAGATCTCGGCGTCCTTGGCCGTGGCGAAGTAGCCGTTCTCCCGGCCTGCCCTGGCGTAGCTGCCGACCACCCGGTCCACCAGCTGCCTGAGGCTCCACTCGCGCTGCGGGGTGCCCACCGCGCCGCGGAAGTACTTGGTGGTGACGATGTTGGCCGCGTTGACCGACCAGAAGTCGGGGAACTCGACCCCGCGCTGCTCGAAGTTGACCGTGCCGTCCCGCCAGTTGGTCATGACGACATCGCGGCGTTCCCAGGTGACCTCGTCGTACGGGTGCACACCCTCCTGGGTGTAGATCCGCCCGATCGTGAGACCCTTCCGCGAGCCCTTGCCGCCCCGCGGCGCGGTCCCGCTCACCGTCTCCGTCATGTCACTCCCCCTTCTGGGATCCACTGGGATCCTCGCGGGCCCGGCCAGGCCCATCCGTCGAAAATGAAGTAGTGCTGTCCAGCTCGGTCCAGTGCTGGCTGGCCCCGTACCGCTTACCGTGTCAGCGCGGCCGCCTCGTCCCGGGCGGCCCGGAGCGCGCTGATTTCTGCCTCGAAATCGGTCAGTGACTCGAAACCGCGGTATACCGAGGCGAAGCGCAGATATGCCACCTCGTCCAGCGCGCGCAGTGGGCCCAGAATGGCCAGCCCCACATCGTGGGACGCCACCTCGCCGGACCCCCGGGCCCTGATCGTGTCCTCTACCTGCTGGGCGAGGATCGCCAGCTGATCCTCGGTCACCGGCCTGCCCTGGCAGGCCCGCCGCACCCCACGGACGATCTTCTCCCTGGTGAACGGCTCGGTAGCCCCGCTGCGCTTGGCCACCATCAGGATCACCGTCTCCTGAGTGGTGAACCGGCGCCCGCACGCCGGGCAGGACCGGCGCCGCCGGATCGCGGCCCCGTCGTCGGCGGTACGGCTGTCGATGACCCGGCTCTCCGCGTGCTTGCAGTACGGGCAGAACACGTGATCACCTCCACCAGCGGCCAACACGGAACGCAGCCGCCGTCACCACAACTTGTGCATGAACTACAGCTATGTAACTACTATATGTTGTGGTTACCGTAGAGCAGACACCGCATCGAGTGCAAGCGTCAACGCGCCGGCCCGGCAAGTTTCCGCCGGCTTTCCTCCGGCGGCCCGGGAGTGGGCCTCAGCGATACGGTCACGCCACCCCAGCCACAGCCGTACGCCGCCCGCTGGTTAGTTCGCCGGCACCCACAGGCTTTCGCCCGGCACGAGGACTTGGCTGCTCAGAGCGTTGACCTGCATGATCTCCTGGGTGACGACCCGTGGGTCGGCGGTCGGCTCGGCCGCCAGGGCGATCGACCAGAGGGTCTGCCCGGGCCGGACGATGACCTGCCGCAGCCCAGCATGCACTGCGGCGGGTGGCAGGCCGTGATTGGCCGCCTGCGCGCCGGCCGCGGCGAGCAGCCACACCGGGATGAGCACCGCGGCCGCGGTCAGCGTGGCCAGGGCCCAGACCACCAGGCGGCCCCGCCGGGTGAGCCGCACCCGGCGGCGGACCTGGCTGCGGTCAGCTAGCGCGCCGGCCGGGCGGACAACGCGGGCCGGTACAGCAGCCCGGCCCGGGGCGGCAGCCCGGCCCGGGGCGGCAGCCCAGCCCGGGGCGGTCAGGGGGGCCGGCGGCGCCTTCGGCGCGGGGGCCGCGGGCGGAACGGAACCCGCCCGCGGGGCCGGAACCCGCGCGTCGGCCGACGCGGAAGTCCGGCCCCGGGGCGGCGCTGGGGACAGGTTCTCCGCCGGCCCGGCAGGCAACGGCGGAACCAGGCGTAGCCGGGGGCGCCCCGGCCGCCGGGCGGCGGCCGGATTACTGCCCGCGGAACCGGGCCGCCGCGGCAGCAGGTATGCGTCTTCGGGACTGAGTCGGCGGGCGCCCGCCCCGGGCCGCCGGCCCGTGCTCATCACGCTCATGCCAGCCTCCAGTGTCGAATTCACGTTCTACAGTACACCTGTTCGATCGATTGTGCTTTCGATCGAATGACTGTACGGTACAGGTGTAGCGCAGGGGTACGACACTTTTTTCGTCCATCGAACAGTTGTTTGAGATACTGGGGCGTAGGTACTAGCGTCTGCTCTGGACTCAGCCACCAGATCGGGAGGTCTATCGATGGACAGCACCACCGGCGACGATGGCGCGCCGGGCAGCCACCAGACCGGCGCGCCTGCGTCCCGCCCGAAAGGCCGGCCAGGACGCAAGCCGAAAGGGAGCATCCCGACAGTGGTCACTGAGATGCCAGACCGGCCCGATCCAGATCACGTCCTGACCTGGCGGCAGCGCAAAGTGCTCCAGGTCATCCGGGACTCCGTGCAGCGCCGGGGCTACCCGCCGTCGATGCGGGAAATCGGTGAGGCGGTCGGGCTGACCAGCACGTCCAGCGTGTCGTACCAGCTGTCCACCCTGCAGAGCAAGGGCTACCTGCGCCGGGACGCGGGACGGCCGCGCACCGTGGAGATCCGGCTGCCTGGCCAGCCAGCGATCCGGCCCGAGGCCGAACTGGATGAGGACACCCCGCTGGACATCCCCTCCCAGGAGGCCACCATGGTGCCCCTGGTCGGCCGGATCGCCGCTGGTGGCCCCATCCTCGCCGAGGAAGCCATTGAAGACATCTTCCCGCTGCCCAAGCAGATCGTCGGCGAGGGGACGCTGTTCCTGCTCAAGGTGGTCGGGGATTCCATGATCAACGCCGCCATCGCGGACGGTGACTGGGTCGTGGTCCGGCAGCAGCCGGTTGCGGAGAACGGCGACATCGTGGCCGCGATGATCGAGGGCGAGGCGACGGTCAAGACGTTCAAGCACTCCGGCGGGCATGTCTGGCTGATGCCGCACAACCCGGCGTACGCACCGATACCTGGCGACGAGGCCGCCATCCTGGGCCGCGTGGTCGCCGTACTGCGCCGCGTCTGAGCTGGTGCCGGGCCGGGCGGAAGGAACGCCTGGCCCGCAAGCCAGCCGTCAGGCTGCGCCGGTCAAGCCAGCCATCAGGCTGGCACGATGTTGACCAGCTTCGGCGCCCGGACGATCACCGTCCGGGTCGGCCGCCCGGCCAGCGCCCGGACCACGCCCGGCGCGGCCAGCGCCAGCGCCCGCAGCTCGTCATCGCTGATGCCCGGCGGGACCTCCAGCCGGTCCCGCACCTTGCCGCCGACCTGCAGCACACAGGTCACCAGGTCCTCGACCAGCAGCGCTGGGTCCGCGGCCGGCCAGCCGGCCGTCGCCACCGACGCCCGGCGGCCCAGCAGCTCCCAGCACTCCTCGGCCGTATATGGCGCGAACTGCGACAGCAGCACGGCCAGTGTCTCCGCCGCCTCGCGCACCGCCGGGTTGGCCGCGCCCGGGCCGGAGTCGAT
This sequence comes from uncultured Actinomycetes bacterium, assembly GCA_963832095.1. Lineage (GTDB taxonomy): Bacteria > Actinomycetota > Actinomycetes > Streptosporangiales > Streptosporangiaceae > RYN-230. The sequence continues at coordinate 99,453 of CAWHSW010000017.1, read as the reverse complement.
GGCCTTCCGGGTCGCGCTGACCAGCTCCATCAGCCGGGCGACGGCGACGTTCAGCCGGTAGGCCTCGATCAGCCGGGTGACCTCATCGATGGTCCGGTGGGTAACCTTGCGCAGCGCCACGTCGGCCTGACCGGACGGCTCGGCCGCGCCGACGTCGGCTGCGATCCGCCACACCCGGCCCAGGAACTTGACCTGGGCCTCCGGCTTCATGTCCGCCCAGTCGATGTCATCCTCGGGCGGGCTCGCGAAGATCATCGTCAGCCGGATGGCGTCCACCCCGTGCGCGGCCAGCTGCTGGCCCAGGTCCACGCCATTGCCCAGCGACTTGGACATGGCCCGGCCCCGGTTGATCACCTGGCCCTGGTTCAGCAGCCGGGTGAATGGCTCGCCGAAGTCCACCATGCCCATGTCCTGCAGCACCTTGACGAAGAACCGGCTGTACAGCAGGTGCAGAATGGCGTGCTCGACACCGCCCACGTACAGGTCGACCGGGCACCATTCGCGCACCGCGGCGACATCGAACGGGCCATGCTCGTAGTGCGGTGAGCAGTAGCGCAGGAAGTACCACGACGAGTCCACGAACGTGTCCATCGTGTCGGTGTCCCGGCGCGCCGGGCCGCCGCACTTCGGGCATTCCGTGTTCACCCAGTCGGTCGCCGCGGCCAGCGGCGAGACGCCCTTCGGCGCCAGGTCCTGACCGCGCAGGTCAGGCAGCACCACCGGCAGCTGCTCGTCGGGGACCGGGACCTCGCCGCACGACTCGCAGTACAGGATGGGGATCGGCGTGCCCCAGAACCGCTGCCGGGACAGCAGCCAGTCGCGCAGCCGGTAGTTCACCGCCCCCCGGCCCTGGCCGTCCGCCTCCAGGATCTCGATGATCCTGGCGATCGCGTCCGCCTTGCGCAGCCCATCCAGCGGCCCGGAGTTGATCAGCGTGCCATCGCCGTGCGTGGCCAGCCCGGTCTCGGCCGGGTCCGGCTCGGCGGTGTCCACCACGATCGGGATCGGCAGGCCGAACTTCCGGGCGAAATCCAGGTCGCGCTGGTCGTGCGCGGGCACCGCCATGATCGCGCCGGTGCCGTAGTCGGGCAGCACGTAGTCGGCCGCCCACACCGGCAGCCGCTCCCCGTTCACCGGGTTGATCGCGTACCGGCCCAGGAACACCCCGGTCTTCTCCCGATCGGCGGCCTGCCGCTCGATGTCGGTCAGCTTCCCTACCTGGCCCAGGTACTCCTCCAGGGCGTCCCGCTGCTCCGGCGCGCAGACCTCGGCGGCCAGCGCCGAATCGGCCGCCACCACGAAGAACGTGGCCCCGTACAGCGTGTCGGGCCTGGTGGTGAACACCGTGACCGGGTCGTCCCGCCCCTCGATCACGAACTGGACCTCGGCCCCCTCGGACCGCCCGATCCAGTTCCGCTGCATCAGCAGCACCCGGTCCGGCCACTTGCCGTCCAGTTGCTCCATGTCAGCCAGCAGACGCTCGGCGTACTCGGTGATCTTGAAATACCACTGGGTCAGCAGGCGGCGGATCACCTCGGTACCGCAGCGCTCGCACCGTCCGTTGATGACCTGCTCATTGGCCAGCACGGTCTGGTCGTGCGGGCACCAGTTGACGTAGCCGTCCTTGCGGTAGGCCAGCCCGCGCTCGTAGAACCGCAGGAACAGCCACTGATTCCAGTGGTAGTAGTCCGGGTCGCAGGTCGCCAGCCGCCGCGACCAGTCAAAGGACACCGCATACCGGCGGAACGAGGCCGCCTGTGTCTCGATGTTCCGGTAGGTCCAGTCGGCCGGATGGGTGTTGTTCCGGATCGCGGCGTTCTCCGCGGGCAGCCCGAAGGCGTCCCAGCCGATCGGGTGCAGCACGTTCTCGCCGCGCTGCACGTGATACCGGGCGATCGCGTCCGCGATGGCGTAGGCCTCGGCGTGCCCCATGTGCAGGTCGCCCGAGGGGTACGGGAACATGTCCAGCAGATAGCGGCGGGGCCGGCTGTCCGCGGGGTCATCGCTGGCCCGGAACAGGTCCAGCTCATCCCAGCGCGCCAGCCATTTCTCCTGGACGACGCGTGGATCGTAGTGGGCTGCCCGCTCGGCACTTTCGGCGGCTGTCATGGGTTTTCCTTCGGCACGTGGTCGATCCGGCTCCGGCAACAGAAAAGCCCCCCGCTCACGAGGGGCAGCCGCGCACGAACGACGTGGTCGGTCGGCGCGGCTAAGTAAGGAACAGCCGGGCAGGACGCATGCCCTAAGGGTAGCGCACCCAGTCCAGCGAATTGTGCTAGCTGGCTACCGGGGCGGTCCCGGCCGCGGCGCCGGCCAGTTTGGCCAGCGCGCCGCGCATCGTCTGCACCGCCTGGGCGCTCGGCTCGCCCAGACCGTGCCGCTGCGCGATCCACTCCGGGTCGTTGTAGCTGAGCCAGGTCTTCCCGTCCGCGTCGGTCCAGGCCAGCGCCTTGAGCGGCAGGTCGATGCCGGCCGTCTGATTCTCCTGCATCAGCGGCGTGCCCCCACGGGCCTGGCCGAAGATGAGCAACTGAGTCGGCCGCAGCGCCATGCCGACCTGTTCTGCGCCCGCCGCGTGGTCCACCCGGGCGAAGACGTGCAGCCCGGCCTTGGTGACGCTGTCGGCGAGCCGGTCCATCGTCTCCGCCGCGGAGTACGCGCTCTCCAGGGTGATCAGGCCCGCTGCCATGACGGCACCTCCGTGCAACGCTGCGGTACGGATGAGGCGCCGGCCCGCTGCCCAGCCACACCAGGTGCCGCCCGGCACCCCTGAGTATCGCCTGCCGCCCGGCGGCCCCGGCACCCGGGCCGGCCGCATCGCCCGCACCCGTCCGGTCCGGCATAATTCCGGCGCACGTTATACGCCCGGACCGGAGCGGGCAATACTGCCCTTAAATGGGCCTAGTCACACATAATCACATGTCCCGCTAACGAGATTGACCGGCGGAACGGAACCTTACTAAGGTCGTCCAGGCCATCACGGCAGCTGCCTCCTGGGTGGCCGCCAGGCTGGGCAGATCTCAGCCGGGTACGGCGCCAGGCAATGCGCCTGACGAGGCCGTTAAATCAGCCACTGGGTTAAAAATGGACGTTGCGGGACGAGCAGCAGTTCCCGTGACCAAGAAAGAGATAATGGCTAGTGCATACGATCGCAGAACCAATTGCGCCGACGCCTGAGGGAGAACGCGCAACCCCGATCGCCATCGTCGGCCTAGCCTGCAGGTTCCCCGATGCGGATGATCCGCTGACCTTGTTTGAGAGCGCGCTGGCCGGACGGCGCTCGTTCCGCCGCCTGCCGCCAGGCCGGTTCGGCGTGGCGGCCACTGACGGCCAGCCGCCCCGGGCTGCCCTGCTTGAGGGCTGGCAGTTCAGCCGGGCCGCGTTCGGCGTGGCCGAGGTCGCGTACCAGGCCGCCGACCCAGCGCATTGGCTGGCCCTGGAGACCGCGGGCCGTGCCCTAGCCGACGCCGGCTTCCCCGGTGGGCAGGGCCTGGCCGGCGACCGGGCCGGCGTGCTGCTCGGCAACACACTCACCGGTGAGGTCTCCCGGGCCGCGGCGCTGCGCACCCAGTGGCCGTTCGTGGCCACGGTCCTGGCGGACGCGCTGGCCGCCGGGGCGGTGCCGCCCGCCGGGCGGCCCGGGGTGCTGCGGCACGCGGCCGGTGCGTTCGCCGCGCCGTTCCCGGAGCCCGGCCCGGCCACGCTGGCCGGCAGCCAGCCCGGAGCCATCGCCGACCGGATCTGCCGTCACTTCAGGTTCCGTGGCGGCGGCCAGGCGGTGGACGCCGCGCACTCGTCGGCGCTGCTCGCGGTGGCCACCGGCTGCGCCCTGCTGGCCGCGGGCGAGCTCGACTTCGTGCTGGCCGGCGGGGTGGATATCAGCCTGGACCCGTTCGAGCTGGGTGGTCTCGCGCAGGCCGGCCTGCTGACCGCTGGGCCGATGCGGATCTATGACACCAGCCCGACCGGGTTCCTGCCCGGCGAAGGCTGCGGGATCATCGCGCTGATGCGGGCGGCCGATGCCCGGGTCGCCGACATGCCGAGCTACGCGGACATCGTGGGCTGGGGCACGTCGTCGGCCGGGCTGCCCAGCAACCAGTTGCTGGCCCTGCAGCGGGCCTACCGGCGGGCCGCCGTGGCACCAGGTGATGTCCAGTTCATCGAGGGCGACGGTCGCGGCACGGCCGACGCCGACCTGGCCGAACTGACCGCACTGAGCACCATCCGGGCCGGGGCGGCGGCCGCCGCCGCGCTCGGCTCGGTGAAGGCCAACATCGGGCACACGAAGGCCGCGGCCGGCGCGGCCGGCCTGATCAAGGCCGCGCTGGCGGTGAACGCCGGGGTCATCCCGCCGGTCACCGGCTGCGAGCGACCGCATCCGCTGCTCCGCGACTCCGGCGCGGTGCTCCGGGTGCCCCGCTCGGCCGAATCATGGCCCGGCCGGACCAGGCTGGCCGCGGTCAGCTCGATCGACCCGTCGGGCTGCACCGTGCACCTGGTGCTCCGCCGGGAACGCCATCAGCTCCCCGGCCCGGCCCAGCCGCCCAGCGCCGCGCCGCGGCCCAGCCCCGCCGAGCGGCCCGGCTCCCCTGAGCAGACCAGCCCCACCGAGCGGCCCAGCCCCACCGAGCGGCCCGGCTCCGCTGAGCAGACCAGCCCCACCGAGCGGCCCAGCCCCACCGAGCGGCCCAGCCCCGCTGAGCAGCCCGGCGGCGGACAGCCGGCCGCAGCCGGACCCGAGGGCCGGATCCTGGCTGCCTGGTCGGTGCCGAGCGCGCCGCGGCCCGAGGCGTTCACCTTCAGCGGGCCAGACCGGGCCACGCTGGCCGCGCTGCTGTCCCAGGTGGCTGTGGCCGCGCCGGGCCTGTCCGACGCCGAACTCAGCGACCTGGCCTGCCAGTCCGGCCGGGAAGCCGACCCTGGCCCGGTCCGGGTCGCGCTGGTCGCCACCGATCAGGACGAGCTGAGCCGGCTCAGCCGGACGGCAGTCACCCTGCTGCCCAGCCTGCGCACTGGGCAGCTGACCACGCGGGCCGGCCTGTTCGCCGCGGATCGCGCGGCCGGCCGCGTCGCGCTGCTCTTCCCGGGCGAGGTGGTGGCGAGCGGCGCGGGCCAGGAACCGCCGGGCCCATTCGCCGCGCCCGCGATCGCACAATCTTCCCTGAACGCTCTTCGGTGGCTGGACGGCATCGGCCTGCGCGCGGCCGCCGGGGTCGGCCAGGGCGTGGGCGAGATCACCGCGCTGGTCTGGGCGGGCAGCCTGGCCGAGACCACGGCGCTGCGGCTGATCGCCGCCCGCACCGCCGCGCTGACGGCAACGGGCAGCCGGGCGGACCGGTCCGCGGCGCTCCGCGAGGTGCTGGCGGACACCGCGTTCGCCGCCCCGGCCCGGCGGCTCATCTCGGCGGTGACCGGCCGGGAGATAACGCCAGAAGCGGACATCCGGCGGCTGCTGTGCGACCAGATCACCGAGCCGGTGCGGCTGGCTGAAGCGCTGCGCGCCGTGGCGACCGGGGTGGACCTGCTCCTGGACACCGGGCCAGGGCAGGCGATGGCCGGCCTGGCGGCGGGCAACGGCCCGGTACCTGCGGTCAGCCTCGCGGCTGGCCCGGACAGCCCGGCGGCCCCGGCGGTTGCCGCCGCCCTGTTCGCCGCAGGCGCGGTGGCCAGCCTGGCCCCACTGCTGGCTGGGCGGCCGTCACGCCAGATCGATATTCGCCGGCCCCGGATATTCATCACCAACCCGTGCGCCGAGGTGATCAGCGCGGCCGCAACTAGGGCCGCCACAGCTAGCGCCGTTGCCCGCGACCCGGCCGCCAATGACCCGGCCCCTGACGACCCGGCCGCCAATGACCCACCCCCCAGCGACCCGCCCGTCAGCGACTCGGCCGCTGGCGACCCGGCCGCCCAGGACAGAGCCGCCGGTAATCCGGCCGACCGCGCCACGAGCACTAGTGCCGACTCCGCCGGGTCCGCTGACTCCGCAGACTCCAGTAGCGCGGCCGCCGGGTCGGACCCGTACCCCGGTGTCGGCCCGTGGGTCCGCTGCTTCAGCGAAGAACTCCGCCTGCCCAGCCGGCCGGAGCAGCCGGTGGACGAGGAGCCGTGGCGGTTGCACGCCACCACCCGGCAGCCGTTCGGCCGGATGGCGGCCGAGGTGTTCGAGGACGATCCGGCCGCGACCGGCGTGCTGGCGGTCATCGGTGACCTGGCCGATCCGGACGGGAGCAGCACGCTGATCGCGGCGGCCCGCGAAGCCGCCGCTGCGGGCAGCCTGGTAGTGATCACGCCTGCCGCCGGGCTGGCTGGTTTCTGCGCCAGCCTGCAGGCCGAGCATCCGTCGCTGGGCATCACCCTGATCCGGACCGCGGACAGCATGGCCGGGCTGCTGGCCGCACAGCGGTTCGCCGCCACCGAGCCGGGCCGGTTCCGCGAGCTTGTGCTGGACGCGGTGGGTGCACCGCGGGAGCCGGTCATGGTGGCCACCCCAGCCCCGGACCGCACCCCGCCGCGGCCGGACGGCGGCGCGGCCAGCCAGCCGCCCGGCCGCGCCGCCGGGGTGGCTCTCGACCGGTCCGACGTCGTGCTGGTCAGCGGCGGGCAGCCGGGCGACGTCCTGGCCACGGCCCAACTGCTGGCCGGCTCCGGCGCACGGCTCGCCCTGGTGGGCGGGCCGGCCAGGCCCGCGGAGGTCACCGCCGTCAACCTGGCCCTGGCCAGCCTGCGCCGCGCAGGCGCGGTGGTCAGCTACGCGACGGCGGACATCAGCGATCCGGACCAGGCCGAGGCGGTGGTCGCCCGGATCGAGGAGCAGGCCGGCCCGGTGACCGCGGTGTGCTACCAGTCCAGCAGCAGCCTGCGGGCCGGGTGCACCGAGTTGCCCGCCGGCCAGGTACGCGCGCTGATCTCGGCTCAGGCCGACGGGCTGAGCAACCTGCTCGGCGCGATCAGCACGGCCAGGCTGCGGCTGCTGCTGACGGTCAGCGCCCTGCCCGCCCGGTATGGGGCGGCCCGGCACGGCGCGGCCAGCCTGTCCGCCGCCGCACTGGCCGAACAGGCCCGGCGGCTGGGCCAGGGCCTGCCTGGCTGCCGGGTGCTGCACGCCGACCTGCCCTGGCCGCCCGGTAGCGGCCCGGCCGCCCCGGCTGAGCTGGGCCGGCTGCTGATGAACACACTGACCCACCAGGCGGCGGCCACCCGGATCGCCATCCACGGCCGGCTTGGGCGTGGCACCGGCACGGACCGCGGAGACAAGCCCGGCGGCCGCTTCCTGGAGACGGTGCGGGTGCACTGCCCGCGGGTGGAACTGGTGGCCGAGGCCCGGGTGTCCACCCGGACCGACCCTTACCTGGCTGACTACCTGCTCGACGGGCGCACTGTGCTACCGCCCGCGATCGGGCTCGAAGCGATGGCGCAGGCGGCCGCGGCGCTGGCCGGCGCCGCTACGCGACCTGGCTGACGTCTCGATGGAGGCGCCGGTCGTGCTGCCCCCGGGCGACCGGGAGACGACGCTGCGCGTGTGCGCGCTGCTCCGGAACGACGGAGTCGAGACGGTGCTGCGTGCCGCGGGCACCGGCTTCAGCCTCGACCACATCCGGGCGTTCTTCCCGCTGCGTTCCGGTGCGGACTCCGCCGCGCCGTCTGCCGGGCCGGACGGCGCACCGGGCGGCGGCGCGTCCGGCGACCGTGCCCAGCGGCTCGGCCTCGCGGTGGCCGTACCGGGCAGCATCGTGGACGGGACCGATGTGTACGGCTCGATCTGTTTCCAGCGCGGCGCGTTCCGCCGGGTCGCCTTCCTGACCGAGGTGACCGCGCGGTCCTGCCGTGCGCTGATCCGCGGCGCCGACGACCGCCCCTGGTTCACTCCCGCGCCCACCGGGACCGGCAGGCCAGCCGGGCCAGCGGCAAAGCGGCCGGACAGCACGCTGATCCTGGGCAGTCCTGGGCTGAACGACGCGGTCATGCACATGCTGCAGGCCTGCGTCCCGGACCGCCGGGTGCTCCCGGCCGGATTCCGTTCGCTCACGCTGACCGGCCAGGAGGTGTGCGGCGCGGTTCAGGTGCGCGCCGAGCGGACCCCGCAGCCTGAGAGCACAGTGCCTGACAACACAGTGCCTGACAACACCGGGCCTGACAACACCGGGCCTGACCACACCGGGCCGGCGGGCACCTGGCAGGTGACGGCAGCCGACGCTAACGGGCGGCCGGTGCTCACGCTGACTGGTCTGCGGCTGCGCGAGGCGGGCCGGCTGGCGACCGGCACCCCCTGGCACCCCACGCTGCTCGCCGCCGCCATCGAGGGCCGCAGCGCGGAACTCGGCCTCGATCCGGCGCTCCGGATCAGCCTGCACTGCGGGCTGCCCGGGCCCGGCGCGCCGGCTCCGTCCACCGGCCTGCCCTGGGTGGATACCTCGGCCGGCACCGGCCCACTGGCCGGCTTCCAGTTGACCGCGCAGGCCAGCATGCCGGTGGCCTGCCACTGGGAGACGACCGCGCCGCACGCCATCGAGAAGCGGGATGCTGTGGCCGGGCTGGAGGAACTCGCCGGGCAGTTGCGTGAGCGCTACGCCGGGCAGCCGAACGCGGCCAGTGCCCGGCTGCGGGCCATCACCAGGTGCCTGGCCGCGGCCGGCTGGGCCAGTGGCACGTCGCCGCGGCTGGACGCTGCTCGCGACGCGGACTGGGCCCGGGTCCGGGCCGGGAAGATCACCGTGGCCTGCACGGTCGCGGCCCTCGACGGCGTGCCGTACCAGGTCGCCATCGCACTGGCTACCTGGCCCGCGGGCGACGAGCGCGAGGCCGATGGTCCCGCGGAGAGCGGGCACGGTGCCAGCAAGGACACCGGCCCCAAACAGGACGAGCCGTCTGGCCGCCCAGCCGGGACGAGCGGCAGCCTGGGACGGCCCGCCGACAGCCTAGGACGGCACAGTGCGGTGAGCTGACCTCAGAGCTTGGTCAGCTTGGTGTACGGAGCGACGATCCGCTCCTGCTGGGTACCGAAATCCACCAGCACACCGGACTCGTCGGTGCTGATGACCCGGCCGAGGCCGTACCGGTCGTGCGTGACCAGCTCCTGCGGCTCGAAGGTCTTCACCGGCCGGGCCACAGGCGGGGTGTTGAAGGGACTTCCGGGCAGGTAACGCCGGGTCGCGGCGTGGGGAGGTTTCATCACTACCAGTATGCGCCCTATCAGGCGTTCCCTGCATGGACACGCGGCATACTTGCACCTTCACAGATCGGTAACGAGATGATCATCTCGTTACCGGTCTCAGGCGGGCAGCCGTTCCGTCCCGCCGCGGCTGGCCCGCCAGTCCGCCTCGGCCTCGCCCATCGGAGTGGCCGGCGGCCCCTGCACGAACGGCCAGATCTCCTCGGCGATGGCCCGCCAGTCCGCGGTGGCGCCCAGCTCGCCGAGCACGGCGAACAGGCCCAGATTGATCCGCTGCAGGATGACGTACGACCGGGGCACGCTGACGTACTGGGCCAGCGGGCTGCGCACGTCGAAGAACCGGCGCACGACGGCCGACGCGTAGTCCCCGGTGATCTGCCGTGGGCCGGGCCGGCGCACCGTGTCGTAGAACACCGCCATGTGCTCCACGACGGTATCCGTGCTCACCGGCGCGGCGGGGACGAGGAAACCGGCCCGCACCATGGCGGCCCGGAAGCCTTCCGGGTCCTCGTCCACGCACAGGTAGCGGACCATGTCGATCAGCGGCTGCAGCTCAGCCGGGCTGAAGTACTTGACCAGGCCGAAGTCGAGGAAGGTGACCCGGCCGCCGCCATGGAACAGGTAGTTGCCCGGATGCGGGTCGCCGTTGAACAGGTGCGCCCCGTACAGGCTGCGGAAGGTGAACCGGTAGAGCGTCTCGGCGGCCAGGTCGCGCTCCTGCTGCGACCAGCTGGCCAGCTCGGCGAACCGCGCGCCGTCGGCCAGTTCGCTGGTCACCACCCGCCGGGTGGACAGCTCGCTGACGATGCCCGGGATGTGGATGGTCGGATGGCCGGCGAAGTGCGCCGCGACCGTCCGCTGGTTGCTTGCCTCGCGCCGGTAGTCGAGTTCCTCCAGGACGCGGTCGCGGAGCTCCGCGATCAGCGCGTCCACGTCCTGGCTGGGCGCGGTGATCTTCAGCATCCGGCGCAGCATGGCCACGTTCTGCAGGTCGGCGGCGATGGTCTCGGCGATGCCCGGGTACTGCACCTTCACCGCGACCGCCCGCCCGTCCCGGGTGATCGCACGGTGCACCTGGCCGATGGACGCGGCCGCGATCGGCTCCGGGTCCCAGCGGTCAAAGACCTGCTCCGGCGGCTGGCCCAGCTCTTCGGTGACGACCCGGGCGGCCAGCTCGGCGCTCATCGGCGGCACGCTGTCCTGCAGGCGGCTCAGCGTGCGGCGGACCGCTGGGGACAGGCCGTCGTCCACGTAGCTGGCCATCTGGCCGATCTTCATCAGCACGCCCTTCATCGCGCCGAGCGTGCTGGCCACGTCCTCGGCGGTTTGCAGGGCCAGGTCGGTGCGCAACTGCTGGCGGTGCTCGCCAGCCGCGGCGAACAACCGGGGCGCGCTGCTCGCGTAGCGCACGCCGCCGCGCACCGCGAGCTGGATCGCGGCCCGCCCCCGCTCCACCCGCAGCCGGGTTGTCCCAGCGGGGCCGACCCGCCACAGCCGGCGGCCCAGCACGACTACCGCTGCAATCAATCCCCCGATCGTGAGCGCTCTGACCAGCCGCCTCACGGGCGCCGCGCCGCGCGCACCCGCAGTTCGATCCGCTGCCGTGCCTCCAGCACACCGGGCTCGCCGAGAAAGACCGTGTCCAGCACACCAAGCGCCTGCCGGAACTCGGCGCGGCGGCTGTCGGTGAGCGGTTCCGGCTCCGGGTAGCCGTACATGCCGCGCGCCCAGGACGGCAGTGACGCGACAGCGGCGTTACGGATAAATTGCCAGATTTCGGCGATGTCCTCGTCGAGGCCAGGGGGGTCGAGCAGGTAGGCCATGGACTCCTGGGCCGCGGGCGTGCAGCGCAGCTCCGGCCGCACCGAGCTGAGGTAGCCGTCCAGCTCGGCCACGCTGGCCGGGACCCGGCCGGCGGGCACGCCGACGAGTTCCGCCGCGACCGCCATCTCGGCCACGTAGCGGTCGCTGTCCGCCGGGCTGAGCGGGGTGCCGAACAGGGCTGCGGCCACGATGCCCGACTCGACCAGCGTGCTGTGCACCCAGAGCAGCAGCGCGGGGTCGCCCGCCGCGTAGCGCCGCCCGGTCACCGTATCCAGCCCGGTGACCCGCTCATGGATCCGGCGCACCCGGGCCGCGGCCCGCTCGGCCACCGCCCGCTCGGCGAAGTTGATCGTGGCCAGGTAGGCGGACGTCGCGGCCAGCCGGCCGACCGGGTCGCGGCGCCAGTCGCTGTGCTGGTCCACGCCCGCCATGGCCAGCGGGTGCAGCGCCTGCAGCAGCAGCGCCCGCAGCCCGGCGACCGGGCTGGACAGGTCCGTGCTCACCCGCCACGCGATGCTGCCGGGGCCGAAGAAACCCTCGTCCGCGGGGTCCTCCGGGACGCTGGCCGCGTAGGCCGCCGCGGACCGGGCCACCAGGTCCGCCGCGGTAGCGTACGGGTCCTGTTCAACCGTGCTCATACCAGTCAAAGTACCCGCATCGGACCGGATCCCCGGCGTCGTGATCGCGACGGTGGCTCAAACTGAGAAACGCCACACCAGAGCCGCAGCGGTACGTATGGAGGAGGGCCCGCGTCACCTGGCCCGGGCTGTTCTCCTGCGAAGGAGCTGCGATGACCTCGACCACCGGTGACTCCGCCACCATCCGAGAAGAAGCCGCCGCCCCACCGGCCGCCGTACCGGCCCCGCTGACCGGCAACCCAGCGCTGCTGGGGCTTCCGGTCTTCATCGTCGGGTCGCTCGCCTTGGGTATGGTCCTGGTCGGCGTCGTGCCGGCCGTGGCCGTCGGGGCGTCCCTGCCGATCATCCTGGCGTCCACCTCGGTGGGGCTGATACTGGCCACGATCTGGGCCGCGGCCGTCGGCCAGAGCGCGGTGGCCAGCGTGTTCGGCATCTTCGCCGGGTTCTGGCTCAGCTACGCGGTGCTGGTGCTGGGGCTGGTGCACAATTGGTTCGGCCTCGGCACCATCGTCAACGCCGTCTCGGTCCAGGAGCTGTTCCTGGTCTCGTGGCTGGTCGTCATCGTGCTGCTCACGCTGGCCACGGTGCGGCTGCCGCTGGCCTTCACCGTGCTGTTCGGGCTCGTCGACGTGGCCCTGCTGCTGGTCCTGCTGGGCACCACGCAGGCGTCCACCGGCCTGCTCAAGGCCGGCGGCTGGGTAGTGTTCGCGTTCGCCGCAGTGGGCGTCTACCTGTTCTACGACGCGACCACGCAGGCCACTGGCGGTCCGGCGCTGCCGCTGGGCAAGCCCCTCATCCACGGCTGAGCGGCGACCCCTCCCCCACCATCCCCCCCGGGGGAGGGGTCACCAACCGGGGCCGGGCCGATGGCTGCGGCACCCGCAGCCGTCAGGCAGCATGAATGCGTGACACAGACGGTGCAGGACAGCCGGCTGGCCGCGCTGGCCGGCCTGATCACGGCGGGTGGGGTGGCCATCCTGAGCGGGGCCGGGCTGTCCACCGAGTCCGGCATCCCGGATTACCGCGGGCCGACCGGCCTGGCCCGGGGCGCGCAGCCGATGACGTACCAGACGTTCACCGGAAGTGCCGCCGCCCGGCAGCGGTACTGGGCGCGCAGTCACCTCGGCTGGCGGGCCATCGCGGCGGCCGCCCCGAACAGCGGCCACCAGGCCGTGGCCGAACTGGAGCGCCACGGCCAGCTCGCCGGGATCATCACGCAGAACGTGGACGGCCTGCATCAGGCCGCGGGCGCGCAGCAGGTGATCGAGCTGCACGGCAGCCTGAGCCGGGTGCGCTGCCTGGGCTGCGGCCAGCGCACCGCGCGGACCGAACTCGACCGGCGGCTGCGCGCGGCCAACCCCGGCTGGGATGCGCAGCCCGGCCAGCTCAACCCGGACGGCGACGCGATGCTGTCCGCCGGGGCCGAGGCCCGCTTCCAGGTCGTGGACTGCACTGCCTGCGGCGGCGTGCTCAAGCCGGATGTCATCTTCTTCGGCGAGAACGTCCCCCGGGCCCGGGTGGATTCGTGCTTCCAGCTGGTGAGCGGCGCCCGGGCCCTGGTCGTCCTCGGCTCATCGCTGACGGTGATGTCCGGCTACCGGTTCGTCCGGCACGCGGCCCGGCTCGGCGTCCCGGTAGCCATCGTCAACCAGGGGCCGACCCGGGGCGACCCGGAAGCACTGCTCACCGTTGACGCCCCGCTCGGCCGCACGCTCAGCGCCCTGCTGCCGGCGCGGCCAGGCTTAGCCCGGTCAGTTCGGGCTGTACGGCGAGTTGCGCAGCTCCGGCGCCGGGGTAGCGGTCAGCGAACGCAGCATGGTGATCTCCCGGGCCAGCAGCGCCCGCTCGCTGGTCAGCCGGCCCACCGCGTCGGGCTCGGCCAGCAGCGCCTGCCGCGCTGGCAGGTCCAGGATCATCGACCCCGCTACCAGGTAGGACAGCAGGACCGGCTCGTCCGGCAGCTCCGGCGTGCTGCCCTCGATTCCCTCCCGTTGCCGCAGCGCCTCGATATAGCTGCCGAACGCCCGCTGGACCGCCCCGGCCGCCAGCGCTGCCGCGGCCCGGTCCCCAGTGCCCTCTTCGAGCAGCTCCATCTCGGCTTGCAGGTACGGCCTGGAGTCATCCAGCCCGGTCAGCCGGAACCGCTGGCTGCCTACGGTGACGATGTCGAACCGGCCGTCTTCGTGCTTGGCGATCTGGCGCAGCGTGGCGGTGCAGCCGATCTCGTACAGCCCGGAGACCCCGTCCACGCCAGTCTCGCGGCCCTTGCGGATGGCGATGACGCCGAACCGGCCCGGCTGCGGCCCGTCCAGCAGATCCCGGACCAGCTGCCGGTAGCGCGGCTCGAAAATGTGCAGCGGCAGCGGCAGCCCCGGATAGAGCACGGTGCCCAGCGGGAACAAGGGCAGCATCTCGGTCATGGTCAGGCTCCGCTCACCGGGCGTTGGAGCACCGGCGCACCTGCTCTGCCCAGCCTGACCAGCATCATTCATGCCCGCCAGCATGGCAACCACTCGGCACCGGCTCAGCGCGGTGCATTGTGCCTCGCGGGGCGAGGTAAAACGCACCGCACTAACGCATTTGCTCGTCTAGGTGGCGCCGAGTGCGGTGAGCAGGGCGAGCAGGATGGTGGTCGCCGCGAGTAGGCCGTGGCCGATCGGGATGACCACGGTCAGCCAGCGGGACGGCCGCCCGCTGGACACCGGGGTGGCCGGGGCGTGGGCGGCTGATGCCTGGTCAGCAGCCTCGGCCAGCTGGACCTGGCCTGGTGCACCGCCCGGGGACGTCCCGGCCGGCGCACCAGACGTCCCAGCCGGCGCACCAGACGTCCCGGCCGGCGCGACGGACGTCCCGGCTGGCTCAGGGGACGTCCCAGCCGGCTCAGGGGACGTCTCGCCCGGGCCAGGGGACGTCCCGGCCGCTGGACCGGACGTCTCATCCGGGGCAGCCGGCATCCGGGACGTCCGGCGGGACGTCCCGGTGGTCCAGACAATCAGGGTGGCCATGCCGAACCCGATCACCGGCAGCAGCAGCGCCACCGCGACCCAGGCCACCGCCAGCCAGCTCGTCGCCAGGTAGAGCGCCCACAGCAGCAACCCGGTCGAGGCCAGGCTGAAATGGGTGAGCACCACGGCCGGGCTGGTGCGGTCCCCGGCGGCCCGCTGCCGGCGCAGCCCGCCGCCAAGCACGAACCGCAGCAGCATGTATCCCCCGGCGGCCATGGTCAGCAGCCAGGCGATGAGCGTGGCCACGCCGAGCGGGCGGCGGTCCACCGGCCCCGGCCGGCTGCCCGCGCTGCTGGAACCAGCCACCGATCCGCCCGGCGACTGGGCCACTGCGGTGGTGATCAGCCGGGCCAGCCGGGTGCCCACGACGGCCGCGTCGCGCCGCCAGGCGACCTTGTGGTGCCCGCTCCCAGCCACCAGGTAGATGGCCCGGGCAAGGGCGAAGTTGACCTCGGCCCGGCTCAGCCCGCGGCAGGCGGCGGGCACCTGGGTCACCGTGCGGTGCTCGTCAATGGCCCGGACGCCGAACGCGATGCACGCCTGCACCGACCCGTTAGCCGGGGCCGGGCGGCTGGTGGCACACCCCGCGGCGAGCAGCACGGCGAGCCCGGTGACGGCCACCGCCGCGGCCTTGACCAGCACGTTCATCGTGTCTCCAGGGCGTCCTGCCGGCCGGGCCGGCCGGGCGGGCCAGCTCGCCGGCGCCCAGCGCGGCGGCCACCAACCCGGTACCGGCAGCGTAAGCCGGGACGGCCGCCGCCGCACTTCCCCCAGATAGTCAGGTATGCCACGATGGAACCGAACGCGATTCTAGTTGCCGAGCTGCCCACCGAGCCGACCCTAAGGTGGTCCCGTGGTCACCGCCGAGCCTCCCGGTATGACCGGCATAGATCTGTCCGACACCGAGTTCTGGGGCCTGCCACTGGCCCAGCGGCACGCCGCGTTCGCCGAACTGCGCGGCCGGCCCACGCCGCCGTTCTTCGCCGAGCCGGAGACGCCGTTCCCGAACCCCGGCCATGGCTACTACGCACTGGTCCGGCACGCCGACGTGGTCGAGGCGAGCCGGAACCCGGCCGTGTTCTGTTCCGGCCGGGGCGCGACCAGCATCGTCGACCTGCCCATCGAGTTCAACGAGTTCTTCGGCAGCATGATCAACATGGACGACCCACGGCACACCCGGCTGCGCCGGATCGTGTCCCGGGCCTTCACCCCGCGGATGATCAAGAAGTTCGAGGACGACGTGCAGCGCGTCGCGGCCCAGATCGCCGACGACCTGGTCAGCACGGGCCCATGTGACTTCGTGCAGCACGTGGCAGCCCGGCTGCCGCTGACCATCATCTGCCAGATGATGGGCGTCCCGGACAGCCACTACGAGATGGTGCTGCGGGACACCAACATCATCCTGTCCGGCGCCGACCCCGACTTCCTCAGCGAGGACCCGGACGAGGCGGTGCTGCAGCTGCTCACCGCGGGCCAGGAACTGGCCGACCTGGTCACCGACCTGGGTAACAGCCGGCTGGCCAGCCCGGCGGATGACCTGATCACCGCGCTGGTCACGGCCAACATCGACGGCGAGCAGCTGACCAGCGCGGAGCTGGCGTCGTTCTTCATCCTGCTGGTGGTGGCCGGGAACGAGACCACCCGCACGGCCATCTCGCACGCGCTGGTGCTGCTCACCGACCACCCGGAGCAGCGCGCCCTGCTGCTGGCCGACTTCGAGACGCGGATCGCCGGCGCGGTCGAGGAGATCGTCCGGATCGCCTCGCCGGTGATGTACATGCGCCGCACGCTGACCCAGGACTACACGATGAACGGCCAGGACTACCGGGCCGGCGACAAGGTGGGCCTGTTCTACTGGTCGGCCAACCGGGACGAGACGGTGTTCGCCGACCCGGCCCGGTTCGACATCACCAGGTCGCCGAACCCGCATGTCGGGTTTGGCGCGGCCGGCCCGCACTTCTGCCTCGGCGCGCACCTGGCCCGGCGGGAGATCACCGTGGCACTCCGCGAGCTGCTCGGCCGCATCCCGGATATCCACGCGGCCGGCCCGCCGGACCAGCTGCTGTCCAGCTTCATCAACGGGATCAAGCACCTGGACTGCGACTTCACAAGGGTGGGCTAGCGGGATGGCTAACGGAGCGAGCTAGCCGCACACCTCGCGGCTGGCCTCAATCTGGTAACGAACTGTGATTACTAGAACGCAGAGTGTATAACTAGAACCCCCGGCTTTACGGGGGGACCGCGCGTCGAGGAGGGGGTCGCCGCCCGGTCCAGCCAGGCCAGCCAGCGCGCCCCGGGCGGTGCGTCCGGCAGCCGCGGCTGGGCCGGGCCGGTGCAGGCGCGAGCGAGCCGAGGGGGACCTTCGTCCATTGGGCGGCGCTACCCGGGGGCGTGGCGCCGCCCAGGACGAAGGTATCCGCCTGGCGCAAGCACCCGGGCGTGAGCGTCAGGACAGCGCGCTGATGCTCCGGGCCAGGGCGAAATCAGCCTGGGTCAGGCCGCCGGCCGAGTGCGTGGACAGGGTCAGCGTCACCCGGTTCCACTGGATCAGGATGTCCGGGTGATGATTCGCCTGTTCCGCCAGGTAGGCCACCGCGCCGGTGTACAGCATGGCGGCCTTGAAATCGGCCAGCTTGACCTCGCAAGTGATGCTGTCCCCGGCCCGTGTCCAGGCCGGCAGGCTGGCGAGTTCCGCACTGATGTCGGTGTCCGAGAGCAGGTCCATGTCCGGTCAGCCTAATCCCGTGCTCAGGGCAGCCACCAGACACGCGAGCTGACCTGGCTGCACGAGCCCACGTTCAGCGCCGTGCCCAGCACGTCCGACCCGCCCGGGTCACGCAGGCAGCGCCCGGCCAGGGCACTGCGCAGCAGACCCGTGCCCAGCGCCGTCCACTGCTGGTACTTCGAGCCGTTGCAGCGGCGCAGCCGGACGTCCGCCGTGGCACCGGCCGACGCGACCGCCAGGCAGAACTCGCCGTCCTTGATCGCCGGGCCGGCGATCCGCCAGTCCATCCGCCGGGCCCCGCTGCCGCACCGGGCGATGACCGCGGCCGCGTTGGCCGCGTACTTCACCCGGGACAGGCAGACCCCGGGCACGCCGCCCGGCACGGTGCCGTGCCGCAGCGCGCCGACCGCGGCCTGCGCCGCGCTCAGATAGCTGTCATACGCCCCGCTGGTGTAGGTGGCCCACGGGGTGAAGCTCTCCCCGTCCTGGCTAATCCCGTACGCGCCGTCCGCGTTGCACTTCGGCGTGAACGCACACTCGTTGCTGATCGCCGCCCAGGCCTGGCTGTCCAGCTGCCACAGCCCACGGTCGTACAGACCGGTGCAGTTAACCGGCGGGTAATAACCGTCCGTCCCGGTCGGGTTGCAGTAGTACACGGTGGCCTGGCCGCCCGACTCGGCCACGCAGATGGCGCTGGCCACCACCAGGGTGCTGACCGAGCCCGCAGCATTGGCCCAGCCCGCCGAGGTCGCGTAGCGGGCGCAGGTCTGCGCCGCCGTGACCGCCTCCGCCGCGCTGAGAATCCTGCCGAACGCACCTCGCGGGCTGACCGACGCCGGCCGCATGCCCGGTGGCAGGTGGCTAGTGTGGCCGGCCGGCCGCGGGCTTGGGTGGCTGGCCTGCCCAGCCGCCGAGACGCTACCGAGTGCGATGGCAATGATGACGACGGCCGCGACGGTGCACAGGCGGCGAACCGTCGCCCGGGCGCTGAGCGCCATGGTCGAACCCCCCTCGGTTCCGGACGGGACACCAGGTCCCGCCAACCGGGCCCGCCCCGCGAAGGACGGGCCACTAGGGGTTCAATGCCGGCCGTGGCCAGCGCCGTGATGCTAGCAAAAGTGCATACCCAGGCTAAACGGCTGCGGAACGCGCCGACGCTGACAATGCACTCCCCCGGGTATGAAACCTGTCACTTTGCGTGATGGTTTCGGCCGCGGGGGCGTTCGAGCTCAGGTGCTGACAGCCGGTATTCTGGCCGGGCCCTATCCTGGGCAGGCCCTGGAGCGCACCCGATGACCACGCCTGATCCCGCCAAGCCGCGGGAGACGCCGCTGCGCGGCGTGCACGACCGCCTGGGCGCGTCGATGACCGAATTCGCCGGATGGCTGATGCCGCTGCGGTACCGCAGCGAGACCGCCGAACACCAGGCGGTCCGGTCCGCGGCCGGCCTGTTCGATTTGTCGCACATGGGCGAGATTGGCGTCCGCGGCCCAGGCGCGGCCGCCGCCCTGGACTACGCGCTGGTCGGTGAGCTGTCCGCGGTGCCGCCCGGCCGCGCCCGGTACACGATGATCTGCGCCGCCGACGGCGGGATCCTGGACGACCTGATCGTGTACCGGCTGGCCGCCGAGGAGTTCCTGGTGGTGGCGAACGCGGCCAACACCGGGGTGGTGCTGGCCGCGCTCACCGAGCGGGCGGCTGGGCACGACGCGGAGGTCACCGACCAGACCGATGGCTATGCGCTGATCGCCATCCAGGGGCCGGCCGCGGCGGGCATCCTCGGCCCGCTGGCCAGCGTCCCGCTGGACGGGGTGCGGTACTACGCCAGCCAGCCCATCACGGTGGCCGGCCGGGACATCCTGCTGGCCCGGACCGGGTACACCGGCGAAGATGGTTTCGAGTTGTTTACCAGCCCGGCGGACGCGGAGCACATCTGGTCCGCGCTGGCGGAGGCGGGAGCCGGCGCGGGCCTGGTGCCCGCTGGGCTGGCCGCGCGGGACACCCTCCGGCTGGAGGCGGGCATGCCGTTGTACGGCAACGAGCTTGGCCCGGCCATCACGCCGTTCGACGCGGGCCTGGGCCGGGTGGTGAAGCTCGGCAAGCCCGGTGACTTCGTCGGCCGGGACGCGCTCGCCGCGGCGGCCCAGGCCGCGCCGCGCCGGGTGCTGGTCGGCCTGCTCGGCGGCACCCGGCGGGTGCCCAGGCATGGCTACCCGGTGCTCTGGGATGGCCAGCGGCGCGGCGAGGTGACCAGCGGCGCCCCCTCCCCCACGCTCGGCGTGCCGATCGCCATGGCCTACCTGGAGCCCGCGGCGGCCAGCGCGGCCGAGACCGCGGCCGGCGGGCTGGCCGTGGACGTCAGAGGTCGCGCCGAGCCCGCCCGGCTGACCCCGCTGCCCTTCTACCATCGGACCAGCAGCCGGACATGACCTGCCGCCGGGGCGGCCTGGACGGCCCGGGCCCGGGGACCACCAACCTGCACAGGAGCGACTTCGATGAGCATCCCGGAAAACCTGATGTACACGGCGGAGCACGAGTGGGTGGCCATCGAGGGCACCGTCGCGTCGGTCGGGATCACCGACTTTGCCCAGCAGGCCCTCGGCGACGTGGTGTACGTCTCGGTCCCCGCCACCGGCACCGAGGTGACCGCGGGCGAGCCGTGCGGCGAGGTGGAATCGACCAAGTCGGTCTCGGACATCTACGCGCCGGTGGACGGCGAGGTGATCGAGTCCAACCCGGAGATCGACGACGACCCGGGCCTGGTCAACACCGACCCCTACGGCGCAGGCTGGCTGCTCCGGATCAGGGTGGCCGACGAGGCCGAGCCGGCCGGGCTGCTCACCGCCGAGGAGTACACCGCGCTGACCAAAGAGGCTGAATGAGCTCTCGCGGCGGCCCGCCGGGCCAGCCCGGGCAGGACGACCTGCAGCGCTACAACGCTGCGACCGCGCACCTGGAGCCCCCGTTCGCCGTGGTGGACCTGGCCGCGCTGCGGGCCAACGCGGCGGACATGACCCGCCGGGCCGCGGCCAAGCCGATCCGGCTGGCCAGCAAGTCGGTCCGCTGCCGGGCGCTGCTCGAAGAAGTGCTGGCGCTGGACGGGTTCCACGGAATCCTGGCCTTCAGCCTGCCGGAGGCGCTCTGGCTGGCCGATCAGGGCGTCACCGACGACATCGTGGTCGCCTACCCGACGACCGACCGGGCCGCGCTGGCCCGGCTGGCCAGTTACCCGGCGGCGGCCAGCGCGATCACCCTGATGGTGGACAGCCCGGACCACCTGGACCTGATCGAGAAGGCGGCCGCGACCGTGCCCGGCCCCGCCCCGGTACAGGTGTGCATCGACATCGACACGTCCTACCGCGGGCTGGGCGGGCTGCTCCGGGCGGGCGCCCGCCGCTCCCCGGTCCGCACGCCGGCCGACGCGACCGCGCTGGCCAGGGACATCGCGGCGCGGCCCGCGCTGCGGCTCACCGGCCTGATGGCCTACGAGGCGCAGATCGCCGGGGTGGGCGACAAGCCGGCCGGACGGCCGCTGTACGGCCTGGCCGTGCACCTGATGCAGGGCCGGTCCGCGGCCGAGCTGGCGGCGCGCCGCGCGGCCATCGTCAGCGCGGTGCGCGCGGTGACCCCGCTGCGCTTCGTCAACGGGGGCGGCACCGGGTCGATCGAGCGGACCGCGGCCGAGCCCGGCGTCACCGAGATCGGCGCGGGCTCCGGGCTGTATCAGCCCACCCTGTTCGACAGCTACCGGGCGTTCTCCGGCCGCCCGGCCGCGCTGTTCGCGCTGCCCGTGGTGCGCCGGCCCGGGCGGGGCGTGGTCACCGCGTTCAGCGGCGGGTTCGTCGCGTCCGGCCCGGCCCAGCCGAGCCGGCTGCCGCGCCCATTCCGGCCGGCCGGGCTGCGGCTGGACAGCCAGGAAGGCGCGGGCGAGGTGCAGACCCCGCTGCTCGGCGCGGCGGCCGATGGGCTGCGCATCGGTGACCGGGTCTGGTTCCGGCACGCCAAAGCCGGTGAACTCTGCGAGCGGTTCAACGAGGTGCACCTGATCGACGGCACCGCGGTCACCGGGAGCGTGCCGACGTACCGCGGCGAGGGACAGGCGTTCGGCTAACGAGGTTGGGTTAGCGGAACCGGCGGCGGACCAGGTAAGCGATGCCGCCCACGGCCACCACCGCGGCCGCGATGCCGCCGTACATCCGCACTTCCGGGCGGTCCAGCTGCTCCCGGGCACGGTCCACCGCCCGGCGGGCGATGTTGGCCGGGCTGGTCCGCTCGGTGAGCGCGTCGATGGTGCGCGCCAGGTTCTCCCGGGTCGCCTCGATCTCCTTGAGCAGCGCGTCCGGGTCGCGAACCGCGACCGTGCCGTTCGGCTCGGCCATTGCTGGTATCCCTTCTCGGCACGGATCCGTTGCCGGTAAGTCAACCAGGCATGACCGCCCGGCGCACGCCTGGCCCGCCCGGGTGTCGCAATTGTCCCCCACCTGCCCCGCTGGTAGCTACCGGCCGGGAGCCGGCGGCTGTCCCCACCCCGGCCTGCTGGTGGCTACCGGCGAGTAGCCCGGCGGCGTAGGGTCAGGGCAGTCGGCGAAAGGACCAGCCATGCCGTCCCCGGTGGCAGACGATCTCGACCTGCCGGTTTTCGACTACACCGAGCCCGGGCTGACCGGCGAGGTGTACCACCAGCGGCTGGCCGCGGTACGTGAGCAGGGCTGGCTGGCCCGGTCCCCGCTGAGCTACGTGGTGCTGGACCGGGAATCGGGCGAGTTCTTCCTGCGCGCCCGGCAGACCGCGTTCCCTGGCCGGGAGATCGCCGATCTGTTCGGGATCACCGGCGGCCGGCTGCGCGAGATGATCGACGCCAACATCCTGAACCAGACCGGGGACCGGCACCGCCGGCTGCGCGGTCTGGTCAGCCCCGCGTTCACGCCGCGCGCCGCGGACCGGTGGCGGCCGGCCATGCGCGGTTTCCTGGCCGGGCTGTGGCAGGACCTGGGCGGCGCGGCGGACTGCGAGTTCGTGGCCGCGTTCGCCAAGCCGTATCCCTCGCTGGCCATCGCGGCCGTGCTCGGCGCCCCGGCGGCGGACGCGCCGCAGCTGCACGAGTGGTCCAGCTGGGTGCAGCGGCAGTTCGACATCCGGGCGCTGGCCAGCGAGCCGGACCGGATCGAGCGCGCGGTCCAGGAGCTGTACGACTACGTCGAGGCGCTGCTGGAGAAGCGGCGCAGCGAGCCGTCTGACGACCTGATCAGCACGCTGCTGGCGGCGGAGGCCGAGGGCGACCGGCTGTCCCACACCGAGTGCGTCAACCTGGTCCTCGACGTGGTGGCCGGCGGGGTGGACACCACCCAGGCCCAGCTGTCGCACGCGCTGCGGCTGTTCGCCAGCCACCCGGAGCAGTGGGCCGACCTGGCCCGCGATCCCGGGCTGGTGCCCGCGGCGCTGAACGAGGTGCTCCGGTTCGAGCCGATCACCCCGTTCACCGCGCGGATCTGCCTGGAGCCGGTCGAGCACCGCGGGGTGACCTTCCCGGCGGGCTCGATCGTGGCCATCTGCGCCGAACGGGCCAACCGTGACATGGCGGGCGGCGACGAGTTCCACATCGGCCGGGACTCGGCCGACCGGCTGCTCACGTTCGGCGCGGGCCCGCACTTCTGCCTGGGCTCCAACCTGGCCCAGGCCGAGCTGGAAGAGGCGCTCACGTTCCTGCCCGCCCGGATGCCCGGCCTGCGCCCGGCCGGCCCGGTCCAGCTCGGCAACGTCGAGGGCATCTACGGCGTCGAGTCCCTCCCGCTAGCCTGGTCCGCCACTGGATAAGCACGAACGCGCCATAGCCTCGGTACCCGCACAATGGAACGACCGTGGCCCGGTGAGATTTGTCGGTAGTCACTGATAATTGTGATGCATGACAACAGCAACCGCATTACGCTGGGGACCCTTACCCGGTGCAACAGGGAGATCAGCCATGGAGCGGCTCAGCAAGAAGCTGATGAGCTGGGCATCGATCCTGGACGATGCAACCCGAGAACAGGCACTGCGCACTGCCCAGCTGCCATTCATTCACCCCTGGGTAGCCTTGATGCCCGACGCCCACCTCGGAAAAGGCGGTAGCGTCGGGTCAGTCATCCCTACCCTAGGCACCCTAATTCCCGCCGCGGTAGGAGTCGATATCGGCTGCTTCCACGGCGATACCCGGGTACCATTGCTCGACGGAACGCAGCGATCCCTGCGCGATCTCGCCGCAGGCGGGGGTCCGTACTGGGTTTACTCACTCGACGACCAGAAGCGGATTGTTCCAGGGCGCGCTATCGCGCTGCCGACCCGGGTCAACGCGGAACTGGTCAAGGTGACCGTTTCTGGCGGCGATGAGATTATCTGCACGCCGGATCATCCGTTCATGATGATCGACGGGAGCTACCGGGAAGCGCGGGACCTCCGCTTCAACGACAGCCTGATGCCGCTTTACCGCAGGTGGCAGACTCGTGACGGATACGAGAGTGTCGGCACAGGCAAGGGCACCTGGCGGCAGACACACACGTTGGTGTTTGAGGCGCTGAACAGGCGGGTTCCTCGTGGCTACGTCGTGCACCACCGGAATCACGTGCACTTCGACAACACCCCGGAGAATCTCGAACTGCTGGCAGCCAGTGCCCACTCCAGCCACCACCGGCGCGCCAGGCCGTCGTTCGACAACGGTTCTCCGGAGTTCCAGGCAAAGCGCCTAGCCGGGATACGCCAGGCAGTCGCGGACCCAGCACGTCAGGCGCAGATGGCGGACGTGGGCTCCAGGAACATCATTCGGTACATGGCCGAACGCCCGGAACATTTCCAGGCATCCGTTTCGGGTAACGGCCGTAGGGGCGCCCAGTACCTAATCCGGTTCAACACCTCACCACGTGTCTGCGACGACTGCGGTAGCGAGATGGCCAATCCAGCCGCTTTGCGCTGGCACAAACATCGCGAACACGGCTACAACCACAAAGTGATTGCGGTGGAGTTCATTCCTAAGCGCGCCGACGTGTTCTGCCTCCAGGTAGAGAAGTACCATAACTTCGCCTTGGCGGCAGGAGTGTTCGTACATAACTGCGGGATGATCGCGGTGCGGAGTCAGTTCACCGCGGAGGATATGCGTGAGCGCGGTGAGCTGCGGGCGTTGCGCGAGTCCATCGAGAACGTCATTCCGCTGTCGGCTGGGCAGTACAACACCGCCATTCACGGCGGGCACACCGCGAACAGGATCACCGAGCTGGAGCAGTTGGACGGTGCGGACAGTGCCGAGCAGGCCAGCCCGAACTGGCGGCTGCAGCTGGGCAGCCTTGGCTCGGGCAATCACTTCATCGAGGTCAGCCTGGACGAGGAGGACCGGGTCTGGCTGTTCCTGCACTCCGGGTCGCGCGGGGTGGGGAACCGGCTGGCCCGGACGCACATCAAGGTCGCCCAGGACCTGGCCAGGAAGTGGTGGATCCCGCTGGCCGACCCGGACCTGGCCTACCTGGTCGAGGACACCAACGAGTTCTGGGCCTACCTGCGCGATCTCCGCTGGGCCCAGCACTTCGCGCTGCTGAACCGGGCCGAGATGATGGACCGGGTCACCGGCTGCCTTTCGGGCTGGCTAGGGCAGCCGGTCGAGGCCAGCGAGACGGTGAACACGCACCACAACTACACCGAGCGGGAAAAGCACTTCGGCAAGGAGGTGTGGCTGTCGCGTAAGGGCGCTATCGATGCGTCCGCGGGCAAGCCGGGCCTCATCCCGGGCTCGATGGGCACCCGGTCGTACGTGGTGACCGGGAAGGGCAACCGGCTGTCGCTGAACTCCTCGCCGCACGGCGCGGGCCGCGAGTACAGCCGGAACGCGGCCCGCAAGGCGTTCAGCCGGGCCGAACTGGACGCCGCCATGCAGGGCATCGAGTGGCGGCGGACCAGCGCGTTCCTGGACGAGATCCCAGCTGCCTACAAGGACGTGGAGGTTGTCATGCGCGACGCCGCCGACCTGGTTGAGATCAAGCATGAGCTTCGTCAGATCGTCAACGTCAAGGGCGACTGACCAGCAGCGGT
Source organism: uncultured Actinomycetes bacterium (assembly GCA_963832095.1). Taxonomy (GTDB): domain Bacteria; phylum Actinomycetota; class Actinomycetes; order Streptosporangiales; family Streptosporangiaceae; genus RYN-230. Next base: position 74,040 of record CAWHSW010000017.1, on the reverse strand, counting down.
CCCCGGCGCGCGGTATGCGCCGGGGACCGTGCCTGTCCCGGCCTGGTCAGCTGGTGGCCGCCAGGTGCTGGGCCGAGGCGATGATGGCCCGGCAGGCGGCGATCTGGACGCCCGCGCCGGGCACCGGGGTGTCGCTGAACGCGGCCGCTTCCAGTTCGCCCTTGATCCGCAGGGCCAGCGCGTCGCGGACCTTGTCCAGCCCGGTCAGCGCCTGGTTGATGTCGATGTAGGTGGCATCACCGGGGCTGGTGCTGTCCACCGCGTTGGTCGAGGCGACCAGGGTGGCCGCGCCGAACTGGCCCACGCTGGAGTTGAGCTGCTTGTAGCACTCCCCGAGGGCGGTCACCGCCGGGTCGCTGAGCGCCCGGTTCGGGTTGGCCAGGATCTGGGTGATCACCCGGCCGTCGTGCTCGTAGTCGTCGCGCAGCCCGGTCAGGTACATCAGCGTCGGGCGGATGTCGGTCTCGTCCACCCACGGCCCGGGCAGGTGCTCGTCGGACACGGTGATCTGCCCGCTGTCGGCACCGGCCGAGCTCGGTCCCTGGCTGGCGGTGGGGCCGTCCAGCCCGAGGTGCTTGACCCCGGGGCCGACGAAGCCGACGTAGTTGGTGTTGATCTCCGCGGCGTAGTCACCGTGGTCCCAGGCGTAGCCCGTGTCCTGCTGCACGCACGACCCGCTGCACGTGGCCGGGCCGGTGTCCAGGTAGTAGTCGGGCTTGGCGAACATGGCGAACGATGGTGTCCGGGCCGGATCGGCGTTCACCATGTGCAGGATGGCCTCTTCGGCCGGATCGGCGATGTAGTTGTCGATCTTCTGGGTGGTCCCGGTGTACGGGTTAGCCGCGGTGATGTTCGCGACACCGTGTTCCAGGGTGCGCACCGAGGACGCGTCCGGCCCGGGATCGCCGGTCACGTAGAACTCCGGCGCGGTGTCGGCTTCCAGGCTGAACGGGACGGTGTTGTGCTCCTGAGTGGCCAGCAGCCCGGTGACGTTGGCGTCCAGTTCGCCGAACGAGCCGGCCGGGTAACTGCACTCCACATCCGGGGTCACCGTGTCACCGCTGACCGTGGCGCCGTCACAGCTGGCCGGCGTGGGCTGGATGGCCCGGCCGACGTTGGCCCCGGCCTCGTGGTCACCCTCGTCCGAGCTGAAGATGAACAGCGTGTTCTTCGGCGTGATCCCGGCCGCGGCGAGCCGCTTGAAGAAGGTGCCGAAGGCCTGGTTGTAGTACTGCGCCTGCTCGATGTAACAGGCGCTGCCGCTGCCCAGCGCGTCCGGCGCGGTGGCGCACGCGGACAGGCCGGGGATGTCCTCGTTCCCGTGCAGGTCCGAGATGTACCCGTTGACCACCGGGACGCCGCTTTCCAGCATGTCCGCCATGTAGGCCAGGGTCTGCGAGGCGTTGATCGTGCTGAAGCCGGGGAACCCGGGGTGGTTGGTCAGGTAAGCCCCGTTGATCTGGTTCCCGTTCAGGTCGACCAGGTTGCCGGCGGCGTTGGTCACCTGGTAGCCGTTCTCGGTCAGGTTCGAGGTTCCGGCGCCGAGCTGTGGCGCGATGTACCGGTGGCCGAACAGGGCCTGGTAGCCGGTGTACCCGCCCGGCTCGTTGGGCAGCACGTCGGGCACGGCGGTGTGACTCGGGCTGGTCTGGCCGTACTTGACCGCCTCGGCGCTGGCGCAGAACGTGCTGCCCTGGGCGCAGTGCACGGCCAGGCCGACGTAGTCCGCGGTCTCGGCGTCTTTGTACGAGTCCGGGTCGTTGACCAGTTGCTGCTCTTCCGGCGAGTTGGCGCCGAACACCTTCGGGATGTCCACCGAGGTGTTCTCCAGCTCCTGGTCCACCGTGGACACGTCGCCGACGTTGCAGCCGGACCGGGTGAACGGCACCCACGGCGCGGGCGTGATGCTGTCCGGCTTCGGCGCGGGGTTCGTGGTGGCCGGCGGGGTGGCCGAGTAGACCAGGGACGGGTTGGTGTCGTGCCCAGCGGCCGGCGTGGCGGCGGTGTCGTAGACCGGGTCGGTCCAGTAGGCGAACGAGCTGGCCGGGTCGGTCGTGCCGTCCGGGTTGTAGGTCTGGTAGCCGTTGCTGACCGGCATGCCGGCCCGGTCGCCGTACAGGCCGGTGAACGTGGTCAGCAGGTCATCGGCGGTGTGCGCGATGAGCGGGGTGTGATTGTTAGACAGCAGCGTGCCGTTGTCCTCGATGAAGTTCAGCAGGTTCGGCATCAGCTGGAGATCGGACGGCACATTGGGGTTGTCCCGGAAGAAGTGCACATTGTCGAAGCCGATCTCGACCACATGCTGTATTCCGTTGCCCAGATGGCAGCCATTCCCGGCACTTGTGTGCTGGCTGGCCCGGGCTAAGGGCTGCCCGGTGGCCGCGACCCCGGGCGCGGCGCCCGCCAGCCCGAAAACACTCAGCAACGAGGCGCATCCGGTGACGGCGGCGGCACGCACAGCCAGCCTCCGTCGGCCTGGGTGATGTGGCATCGATCCTCCCTCTTCCCCGCCCGGGGTGAACGCCGGGCAGCCCTGCCGGTGACCCTAGGGACAAGGGCCGAATTCCCGGGTGGAGGAAAAGGAAACGCAGGCCAAATCTTGCGCCAACGGCGCTGGCCAGGCGGACGGCCGGTAACGGGGTTATGGCTGCGGCCTGGCGGACGGCTGGCCAGCGGTTATTGGCGCGACGGCGGGCCGACGCTCGCATAGCATGCGAGCTGTGGCCATCAGCGCGGTGATCTTCGACTGGGGCGGCACGCTCACGCCCTGGCACTCGGTCGATCAGGACGCGCTCTGGCGTCAGGTGTGCACGCCGCACTTTCCCGGCCGCGGTGACGAGGTGGCCGCGGCCATCCTGGCCGCCGAGCTGGCGCTCTGGGAGGTCAGCGACGAGTCGCAGCGCAGCGCCACGCTGGCCGACGTGTTCGACCGGGCCGGGGTGACCCCCACCGACAGTCTGCTGGAGACGTACTTCACCGCCTGGGACCCGCACACGTTCACCGACCCGGATGTAGTTCCGCTACTCGGCGAGTTGCGTGCGCGGGGCATCAAGACCGGGGTGCTGTCCAACACGATGTGGCCGCGCAGCGCGCACGAGCGGGTGTTCCGCCGGGACAACGTGCTGCACCTGTTCGACGGCGCGGTGTACAGCAGCGAGATCCCCTGGGCCAAGCCGCACCCGGAGGCGTTCCGCGCGGCGATGGCGGCGGTCGGCGTGACCGACCCGGCCAGCTGCGTGTTCGTCGGCGACCGGCCCTACGACGACGTGCACGGCGCGCAGCGCGCCGGGATGCGCGCGGTGCTCATCCCGCACAGCGCGGTGCCGGCCTACGACAGCGCCGTGCCAGACGCGGTGATCACCCGGCTGGCTGACCTGCCCGCCCACCTGGACGCCTGGTCAGCGCCGGTCCGGTAGCGTCGCCAGCATGTCCACGCTGGTTTCCTTCCACGCCCACCCGGACGACGAGTGCATCGCCTGCGGCGGGGTGATCCGCAAGGCGGCCGACGCCGGGCACCGGGTCGTGCTGGTCGTCGCCACCCGCGGCGAGGAGGGCGAGATTCCCGGGGGCCTGCTGGCCGATGGCGAGGAACTGTGGCAGCGCCGGGTGGCCGAGACCCAGGCGTCCGCGGGCATCCTGGGTGTGCAGCGCGTCGAGTTTCTCGGCTACCACGACTCCGGGATGATGGGCGCCCCGGCCAACGACCGGCCCGGCTCGTTCTGGACCACCCCGGTCGAGGAAGCCGCGAAGCGGCTGGCGGATCTGCTCCGCGCGGAGCAGGCCGACGTGCTGACCTGCTATGACGCCCACGGCGGGTACGGGCACCCGGATCACATCCAGGTGCACCGGGTGGGCCTGCGGGCGGCCGAACTGGCCGGCCCGCCCGGGTCTTCCAGAGCACGATCAACCGGGACCACATCGAGCGCAGCATCCGGCAGTTCGCGGCGCAGGACGCGGCGGAGGGGGTCGAGTTCCCGGACCGGGACCCGGACACGTTCGGCCTGCCGGAGTCGGTGATCACCGCCGCGGTGGACGTCACACCGTACCTGGACGCCAAGCGGCGCGCGATGCGGGCACACGCCAGCCAGATCAGCGAGCAGTCGTTCTTCCTGGCCATGCCGGACGAGCAGTTCCGGGTCGCGTTCGGTACCGAATGGTTCATCCGGGACGGCCAGGGCCCCGGCATCACCGAGACCGACCTGCTCTGAGCCCGTCAGCCCGGGCTGGTCAGCGGGCCGGCGGGGTCGCTGAGGTCGGCCATGGTGCCGCCCAGTGCGCGCACCGCCTGGTCCGCGTCCAGCGCCACGGCCAGGCCCGGCTGGCCCGCGCCCAGGGTGATCTCCCGTCCGCCGATCCGCTCGTCGGCCAGCACCGGCCAGGCATGCGCCGACCCGAACGGGGTGATGGTGCCGCGCTGGTAGCCGGTGGCCTGCTGCGCGGTGGCCGCGTCCGGCATGGACAGCCGGCTGACGCCGAGCAGCGCGCGCAGCTTCGGCCACGAGATGGACCGGTCGCCGGGCACCAGCACGAACAGGAAATCATCGGGCCCCCGCCGGACCACCAGGGTCTTCACCACGTCGGCGGGCGGCACGCCGCGCGCCTGCGCCGCCTCGGCCAGGCTGCCCACCGGACCGTGGCTGATCAGCCGGTACCGGATGCCTGCCGCTGCCAGGGCGTCCTGCGCGGGATTGGTCATCCCCCAGCAGTACCAGAATGGCGGTATGCCTGCTGACCAAGAACCCCGTGGTCAAAAACAGAGCGCGGCGGAACTGACCGCGCTGCGCGACCAGTGCACCCGCTTCCTGCACTACCACGGGCCGGTCCGGGTGGCCGACCTGCTGGCCACGGTGCCGGCCGACACGGTGCCGGACCGCTACGGCGAGGGCGGGGTGGTGGCCGACCTGGAGAGCCGGATCGCGGCGCTGCTCGGCAAGCCGGCCGCGGTGTTCCTGCCCAGCGGCACCATGGCTCAGCAGGCGGTGCTCCGGGTGCACGCCGACCAGCGGCAGCGCCGCACTGTGCTGTTCCACCCGTGCTGCCACATCGACGTGCACGAAGGCCGCGGCTACCAGCGGCTGCATCAGCTCACCGGCCGCCCGGCCGGCGATCGGCACCGGCTGCTCAGCGTCGCGGACCTGGCCGCGGTGGCCGAGCCGCCCGCGGCGCTGGTGCTCGAACTGCCGCAGCGTGACCTGGGCGGCCAGCAGCCGCCCTGGGACGACCTGGCGGCTCAGCTGGACTGGGCCCGGGAGCAGGGCGCCGCGGCTCACCTGGATGGGGCCCGGCTGTGGGAGTCGGCGGCCGGTTACGGCCGGCCGCCCGCCGACATCGCCGGGTTGTTCGACACCGTGTACGTGTCGTTCTACAAGGGTCTCGGCGCGCTGCCGGGCTGCTGCGTGGCCGGCCCGGACGGCGTCATCGGCCAGGTCCGGGAGTGGCGGCACCGGATGGGCGGCACGCTGTTCGGGCTGTGGCCCAACGCCGCCTCGGCGCTGACCTGCCTGGACCGGCGGCTGCCGCTGATGCCGCGGTACCTGGCCCACGCACAGGCCATCGCGGACGCGCTGCGCGGCGTGCCCGGCGTCCAGGTGGTCCCGGACCCGCCGCAGACCCCGATGATGCACCTGCTGCTGAGCACCAGCGCGGCCGGCTTCCGCGCCGCGGCCGTCCGGCTGGCCAAGGACCAGGGCATCTGGACCTGGCCCGAGTCAGCCAGCACGGCGGACCCGGAGACCCAGCGGGTCGAGCTGTCGGTGGGCGACATGACCCTGGCCATCCCGCCCGGGGAGGTGGCGCGCATCGTCACCGAACTGGCGGCAGGCTAGGGCCTGTCCCGGCCTTAGCGGCGCCAGAAACCGGACGGGTCCCGGCCGGGCCGGAAGCCCGCCGCGGCGGCGATCGCGGACGCCTGCTGGAACCGGGCACCGACATGCCAGGGCAGGTGGGCGTCGCTGCCGAAGGACACCGCCGCGCCGCCTTCCCCGGCCCACCAGCGCAGCACGCTGACCGAGAGCAGCGGGCTGGCCGTGTTGATTTCCAGCACCCGGCCGGAGGCGGCCAGCGCGCGGAGCACCGCGCGGTACTCCTCCTCGAACGCCGCCTCGGTGTACTCCCCGGCCGACGCGGGCCAGTACCGGCGCGGGAAGTCCAGATGGGCCAGCACCTCGAACAGGCCGCTGCCCTCGATCATGGCGACCACCTCGGCGAAGTACCGGCGCATCACCTCAGCCGGCGGATCCCGGCGGAGCAGCCACCCGGAATACACCAGCTGGCCTCCGGTGCGCACCCCGTGCACCGAGCCGAGCACCCGGTCGAACCGGCCCGACCCCACCGTGGCGGCGGCGCTGGCCGCGAACAGGTGCGGCTCCCCCGCCTCCACCCCGGACAGGATGCGCAGCGCCGGAAATCGGTCGCGGCACTCGGCCAGCCCGGTGAGGTAGCCGGGCACGTCCAGCGGGCGGATCCCGCCCGCGTCGTGGCGTTTCATGCCAGCCGCGGCGAGCGGGTCATCCGGGCCGGGTTCGGTGAAATCCAGGTGCTCGGTGAACGCCACCGAGGGCAGGCCAAGCTCCACGGCGCGGGCACAGGCCGCGGCCATGGACGCCTGCGGGCCGGTGTCGTACGACCACTGCGAATGAACGTGGTTGTCGGCCAGAGTCCCGGTCCCCGGGGCGTCAGTATTAGTGGGGCCGATGGGATTTGAACCCATACTTGCAGGATCCTAAGTCCTGTGCCTCTGCCGTTGGGCTACGGCCCCGTGGATCAGGCGGCCAGGTCCTTGCGCAGCCGCTCGACATGCCCGGTCGCCCGGACGTTGTAATATGCCTGCTCGACGCGGCCATCCGCGCCGATCACGAACGTCGAGCGGATCACGCCGACCGTTTTCTTGCCGTAGTTCATCTTCTCACCATAGGCGCCGTAAGCGCGCAGCACTTCGCGGTCGGGATCGGCGAGCAAGGTGAAGTTCAGCGATTCCTTGTCCCGGAACTTAGCGAGCTTTTCCGGGCTATCCGGGGAAATGCCGAGCACGGTCAGGCCGGCGCCAGCCAGCACGCCGAGATTATCCCGGAAATCGCACGCTTCCTTCGTGCAGCCGGGGGTCATCGCGGCCGGGTAAAAATACACGATCACCCGCTGCCCGCGCAGCCCGGACAGCGTTACTGTCTGCCCATCCGCGTCGGACAGGGAAAAGTCCGGCGCCACATCTCCGGGCGCCAGTTTCTGGTCGGTCACGATGCTCCCTCCGGATTAGCCGAACCCACGTTACCGGCCGCGCTTGCCAGATGTGAACGGATGTTACGTCCCCCTTACCGGGAGTGTCCGGATGCCCTGATCGCCGCGGGACGAACGTAGAGTCCCGGACGGGTGGCGGGGGATTGCGAGCGATACAGCAATCGCCAACCCTAGGAGGACCAGGCGTGTTCCCGCAGTTGAAGGTCGTTCGCCCGCTCGGCTTCGCGGCCGTGGCGGTGGCGGCAGCAGTGACCCTTGCCGGGTGCAAACCCAGTAGCTTCAGCACGTCGTCTGGCAGTGGCTCGAGCGTCGGCACGACGGCGTCATCGTCGTCGGTGGCCCAGGTCCTGACACTGGCCGCCCAGCAGGCCCAGCAGGTGAACACGTTCTCGGCGAGCGTGCAGATCACCGCGACCGGCGGGACCAGCGCCAACCTGCTCGGCACCATGAACGAGGTGGCCACCACACCCACCTCGCCGACGATCTCCATCGTGGCCAATGCCGGCCAGCTCGGTAACGTGAAGATCATTCTGAGCAACGGCCTGGCCTATCTGCGCAGCCCGTTCTTCCAGCGCGCTTACGGCAAGCGGTGGATCGAGAGCTCGATGTCCAGCATGAGCAGCAACTCGGGCCTGAACCTCGGGCCGCTGCTGGCGCTCCTGGAGGGCAGCAGCCCGCTGGTGCAGACCCAGATGTTCCCGTTCGGGTCGAACATGCGCTTCATGGGCTTCTCGCGCTTCGACGGGTTCCGGATGCGTGAGTACGGCGGCCACCTCGTGCTGGCGGACATCCTGAGCAAGCTGTCCTCGAGCATGCAGCCGATGGTGCAGTCCTGGATGAACAGCGGCATCACGCTGACCCGGTTCCGGGCCTGGGTGGACCCGTCGCACATGGTGCGCAAGCTGGAGCTGATCGCGGTGGCCGGTAACACCACGTTCACCATCACGCTGAACATCACCTCGTTCAACCAGCCGATGCACATCGCGATGCCGTCCACCACGGTGGTCTTCATCCTGCCCGGCACGGGTGCCGTGACGGCCACGCCGACCCCGACCATGGCGGCCACGCCCACCACGCCGAGCACCGGGATGACGGCGACTCCGGCCAGCACGGTACCGGCCACCGGGGCCACCCCCGCGGCGAGTAGTGCGCCGACACACTGGTGAGTAACGCGGTCTGACCAACCACGCAACGGCCCGCCGTGTCCTGGGCAGCAGCCCGGGGCGCGGCGGGCTTTTGCCTGCCGGGCTAGGCGAGCAGCGCCGCGATGACCGGGGCCAGTGCGCGCAGCGCCCGGCCCCGGTGGCTGATCTTGTCCTTCTCTTCGGCGCTGAGCTGGGCCGTGGTGAACTCCCCGCCGGACGGGACGAAGATCGGGTCATAACCGAAGCCGTTGCTGCCGCGCGGGTCGCGGGTCAGCGACCCGGCCAGCACCCCCTCGGTGACCTGCTCGGCGCCGGACGGCAGGACGAGCGCGGCGGCACAGGTGAAGTGCGCGCCGCGGCGGCCGGGCGGCACATCGGACATCTGGCCCAGCACCAGCCACAGGTTGGCCTCGTCGTCGCCGTGCTTCCCGGACCAGCGGGCGGACAGCACGCCGGGCATCCCGTTCAGCGCGTCGACGCACAGGCCGGAGTCGTCGGCCACCGCGGGCAGCCCGGTGAACGCGGCCACCGCCCGCGCCTTGAGCAGCGCGTTCTCCGCGAACGTGAGCCCGGTCTCGGCCACCTCGGGCATCCCGGGATACTCCCCCAGGTCCCCGACCCCGACCGGGACCTGCCCGGCTTCGAGGATCCGGCGCAGCTCGGCCAGCTTGGCCGGGTTCCGGGTGGCCAGCACGAGCCGGCTGGTCACCAGCCGAGCGCTTCCCGCTGGATCCGGGTCAGCTCGGCGCAGCCGGCCACGCCCAGGTCGAGCAGTTCGGTGAGCAGTTCGCGGCTGAACGGCTCCCGCTCGGCGGTGCCCTGGATCTCCACGAACTCGCCGTCGCCGGTGCAGACCACGTTCATGTCGGTCTGCGCGGCCGAGTCCTCCTCGTAGCACAGGTCCAGCCGGGGCTGCGAGTCCACGATGCCCACGCTGACCGCGGCCACCGACCCGACCAGCGGGTCACCCTTGCACCGCTTGCGCGAGCGCAGCCAGGCCACCGCGTCGGCCAGCGCCACGAACCCGCCGGTGATGGCCGCGGTCCGGGTGCCGCCGTCGGCCTGCAGCACGTCGCAGTCGATCACGATGGAGTTCTCGCCCAGCGCCTTGGCGTCCACGCAGGCCCGCAGGGAACGGCCGATCAGCCGGGAGATCTCGTGCGTCCGGCCGCCGATCCGGCCCTTCACCGACTCCCGGTCGCCGCGCGTGTTGGTCGCCCGGGGCAGCATCGCGTACTCGGCCGTCACCCAGCCCAGGCCGCTGCCACGCCGCCAGCGCGGCACATCCTCGGTCGCGCTGGCCGCGCAGAGCACCCGGGTGCCGCCGAACTCGACCAGCACCGAGCCTTCCGCGTGCTCCAGCCAGCCGCGGGTCATCCGTATCTCGCGCAGCGAGGCATTGCTGCGCCCATCGGGTCGGGACATGAGGGACAGCGTAGCTTGAGCGGACAGTCAACCCGGTTATGCGCCAGGTACCGGCAGCTCAGTAGCCAACTCTGTCGGGGGTGCCAGACTCGATCCAGTGGTACACCGCGCTGATGCCCGCGGCCAGCGGGGTCTGCGCCCGCCAGCCCAGGTCCCGGCCCACCCGGCCGACCGCGAGCGCGCTGCGCAGCAGCTCACCGGGGCGGGGCTGGCCGAACCGCGGCGGCACCGGGCGGCCAGCCACCTGCCCGATGATGGCCACGATGTCCAGCACGCTGATCTCCACCCCGGTGCCGATGTTCCACGTCCCGGGGCGGCCCGCGTCCGCGGCGGCCAGGAACGCGCTGACCGTGTCACCGACGTACACGTAGTCGCGGGTCTGCGTGCCGTCGCCGTAGATCGGCACATCCCGCCCGGCCAGCACGCAGCCACAGAAGATCGGGATGACCCCGGCCTGGCCGGCCGGGTCCTGCCGCGGCCCGTACACGTTGGCCAGCCGGAGGATCGAGTGCCGGGTCCCGTGCAGCCGGTTGTACAGCCCGACGTACTGCTCCGCGCACAGCTTGGCGATGCCGCACGGCGACTCGGGCAGCGCCAGCACGTCCTCCCGGGACGGGATCGGGGCATCGCGGCCGTAGACAGCTCCGCCGGAGGAGGCGAACAGCACCCGGGCGCCGGTGGCCCGGGCCGCCTCCAGCACGTTGACCGTGCCGACCACGTTGACCCCCGCATCCTCGGCCGGGGCGTTGACCGAGGACCGGACGTCGATCTGCGCGGCCAGGTGGCAGATCAGCTCGGGCTGGACCCGCCGGACCAGCGCGGTGAGCGCGGCCGCGTCGGCGATGCTCACCTTGTGCAGCGGGACCTGGCCGTCCAGGCGGCCGGCCCGGCCCGCGGACAGGTCGTCGGCCACGGTGACCTCATCGCCCCGGGCCAGGAACCCGTCGGTGAGATGTGAGCCGATGAACCCGGCGCCGCCGGTCACGAGTACCCGCATGGTTGAGCATCCTAAGCGCCCCCCGGGCGGGCTCAGCCCAGGTTGACGACCAGCCCGGAGGTGGCCAGCGCGAGCGGGCCGTGGTATACCGCCGCCGCCTCGGCCTGGCTGCGCTGCCGGTCGTGCCACGGCGCCAGGTGGGTGAGTACGAGCTGGCCCACCCCGGCCCGCGCCGCGTGCTCGCCCGCCTGCTTACCCGACATATGTAGGTTGGCCGGCTGCCCGGGCTCGTCCAGGAACGTCGCCTCGCAGAGCAGCAGGTCGGCGTCCTGGGCCAGGCTGACCAGGGCATCAGACGGCCCGGTGTCGGCCGAGTAGGCGATGGCCCGGCCGCCGGCCGCGACCCGGAAGCCGTACGTCTCCACCGGGTGGTTCATCCGGGCCAGCGTGATCTCGAACGGGCCGATCTGCCGGGTCCCCGGCCGCAGCGTGCCGAAGTCGAATGCCCCGGTCATGCCGGGTTCCTCGGTGAAGCCGTAGGCCTGCGCCAGCCGCTCCGGGGTGCCCTCCGGGCCGGATACCGGGATGCGCGGCCGCGGGCCGTCCGGCGCATAGATCTGGGCCACCCAGAGCGGGCACAGGTCCAGGCAGTGGTCGGCGTGCAGGTGGCTGAGGCAGATCGCGTCGATGCCGGCCAGCGGCAGGTACCGCTGCACCGGGCCGAGCGCGCCGCTGCCCAGGTCGAGCAGCAGCCGGAACCCCTCGTCCTCGATCAGGTAACAGGACGCCGGGCTATCCGGCCCGGGGATGGAGCCGGAACAGCCAACCACGGTGAGGCGCACGATGATCAAGGGTACGCGGGCTGGCGTGGCTGGGCGCTAGCGACGCCCGGACTGGCCCCGGCCGACCAGGGCGATCTGGCGGCTCTGCGCGACCAGGTGGCCCGCGCTGTCCCAGACCTCGGCTTCCTCGTCGAACCAGCCGCCGCTGACGTGCCGGCAGCGGGCCGCGACGCGCAGCGGCCCGGGGGCCGGCACCGCACGCATGTACCAGGTCAGCTCGACCGTCGGGGACCAGCCGACCACCTCGAGGCCGAACACCACCGGCGGCAGCGAGTCCACGGCCAGGGCCAGCAGCAGGGCGTCCGGGTCCCGCTGCTGCGCCAGCTGGAAGTAGCCGCGCATCTCCGGCACGCCGGCCGGCTGGCCGCGGGTCCAGCCCGCGGTGGCCGGGTCCAGCCGGAGGTCCACCTGCTTGGCGTAGCCGCTGAACACCCGGTGCGGCGCGTCCCGCGCGCCCCGGCACTCCTCGATCGGCGGCAGCCAGGGCGGCTCGCCGGTCCAGGACAGCCCGACGGTGTCGGCCGGATCGCCGAGCGTGCCGGTGGTCACCGTGGTCTCCAGCACCGGCCGGCCGTCCTGTACCAGGGTGGCCCGGGCGGTGGCCGCGACTTTGCCCTGCTTCAGCCAGCTCACCTCGGCCTGCGCGGGCTCCGGGCGCGGCGCGCGGAGGAAGTGCGCGCTGGTCGCGATCGGGTACGGATGCGGCGCGGTGTGCAGCACCGCGCGCAGCATGCTGGCCAGCAGCACTCCCCCGTTGACGGCCCCGGCGATGGCGAACCGGTCATCCGGCCTGACCTCGTACCGCCCCTCCCCCACCTGGCGGACCGCGGTGGCCTCGTCGAACACGCTCACCGCGGGTAAGTCCGCGCGCCCGCGGGAGCACAGTGCGCGGGCACGGGCGTTACGCCCATAGCTGCCCTTCCAGACGGTCCTCGGCATCTTCCAGCGTGCCGGAGTACGCGCCGGTGGACAGGTATTTCCAGCCGCCGTCGGCGACCACGAACGCGATGTCAGCCCGCTGCCCGGCCGCCTGGGCCTTGGCCGCCATGCCCAGCGCGGCGTGCAGCGCGCCGCCCGCGGAGATGCCCGCGAAGATACCTTCCTGGTCCAGCAGTTCCCGGGTCCGGCGCAGCGCGTCCGCCGACGAGACCGAGAACCGGCTGGTCAGCACCGACTCGTCGTACAGTTCCGGGACGAAGCCCTCGTCGATGTTGCGCAGCCCGTAGACCAGCTCGCCGTACCGCGGCTCGGCGGCCACGATGGACACGCCCGGCACGCGCTCGCGCAGGTAGCGCCCGACCCCCATGAGCGTCCCGGTAGTGCCGAGCCCAGCGACAAAGTGGGTGATCCCGGGCAGGTCGGCCAGGATCTCCGGGCCGGTGGTCTCGTAGTGCGCCCGGCTGTTCGCCTCGTTGCCGTACTGGTACAGCATGATCCAGTCGGGGTGCTCCTCGGCCAGCCGCTTGGCCACCCGGACCGCCTCGTTGGACCCGCCCGCGGCCGGCGAGGAAATCACCTGGGCGCCGTACATCTCCAGCATCTGGCGGCGCTCGGCCGAGGTGTTCTCCGGCATGACGCAGATCATCCGGTAGCCACGCAACCTGGACACCATGGCCAGCGATATCCCGGTGTTCCCCGAGGTGGGTTCCAGGATGGTGGATCCCGGCACGAGCAGGCCGTCCTTCTCCGCCTGCTCGATCATGAAGAACGCCGCCCGGTCCTTCACCGAGCCGGTCGGGTTACGGTCCTCCAGCTTGGCCCACAGCCGCTGGTCCGGCCCGGGAGACAGCCTCGGCAGCCCGACCAGCGGGGTTCCGCCGAGCGAGTCGAGCAGCGAGTCGTAACGCATCAGTGTCCCCGCAGGGTCAGCGTGCCCCGCCTGCCACGGCCGGCAGCACGGTCACCGTGTCACCGTCCTTGACCGGGGTCTTCAGGCCACCGAGGAACCGGACGTCCTCGTCGTTCAGGTACACATTGACGAAACGGCGCAGCCCGGACTCGTCCTGGAGCCGCTCGCGCAGCCCGCCGTAGCGGGTGTCCAGGTCGCCGAACAGCTCTTCCAGTGTCGTCCCTGAGCCCTCCACCGCCTTGGCCCCGCCGGTATAGGTGCGCAGGATGGTCGGAATCCGGACTTCGATGGCCATGTGGAACTCTCCAGAGTCGGGCGGTCGTCTACGGGGTGCCAACACCGGCGTCCCGGGGGATCATTCCACGGCTGGCCCGGCCGCGTCGGCGGTGATCCGGACCTCCTCCTCGGTCACCACCCCGTCCACGATGCGGTAGGAGCGGAACTCCGCCTCGTCCGGCTCCCGGGTGGACACCAGCACGTAGTGCGCGCCGGGCTCCTGGGCCAGCGTGATGTCGGTACGCGACGGGTAGGCCTCGGTCGCGGTGTGCGAGTGGTAGATGACCACCGGCTCCTCGTCCCGGTCGTCCATCTCCCGCCAGACCCGCAGCAGCTCCATCGGGTCGAACTCGTAGAACGTGGGCGAGCGCTGCGCGTTCAGCATCGGGATGAACCGCTCCGGGCGGTCGGTGCCGGCCGGGCCGGCGATCACCCCGCACGCCTCATCCGGGTGGTCGGCGCGGGCGTGCGACACGATCTTGTCCCGCAGCGCGGGGTGGAGCGTCAGCATGTGTCAGAGGGTATTACCAGAGCGCGCGTACCAGCGTCTCCTGCAGGTAGGTGAGCCAGTCGTAGACCCACAGGTAGGCCGACCGGGGATCGGCCGGGTCGAGATCCTGGCTGCGCTGCGCGGTGTCCTCGGTGATGTCCAGCCGCACCCCGAGGGCCAGCCGGACGTCGTTCAGCGCGCGCAGCCAGACCTGCGCGTCCTGCTCGGTCAGCTCTACCCGGCCGCCGTTCTCGGGCAGCGTGTCCAGCACGGTCTGGGCCGCCGCCAGCTTGCCGGAGCGCAGCTCCTGCTCGGTGAACCGGCGGAATTCCCCCGCCGCCTCGGTGTCGTCCCGGTACCCGTCCGGCAGCAGCCGGGCCAGCACCGGGTCGTCCGGCGGGACGGCCGAGCCGGGGCTGCCGAGCAGCGCGGCCACGTCGTCGAGCGGGCCGCCCAGGCCCGCCGCGGCGCCGCCCGGGCCTGGTGCACTGCCGCCCGGGCCTGGTGCGGTGCCGCCCTCGCCCGCCGGGCCGGCCACCAGCTCCTCGACCTGGCTGACCAGGGCCCGGATGATGCTCGCCTGCGACGCAGCGAAACGGGCGGTCACCCCGCCCCTGCGCCGCGCGCGGAACCCGCCCATCAAGTCGCCTGCTTCCCCCGTGCTGTCCGGGTCCGGTCCGCTCACTTGTCGTGGCTGACCGTGGCCCACAGGCCGTAGCCATGCAGCACGGCCACGTCCTGCTCCATCGACTCCCGGGTGCCCGCCGAGACCACCGCCCTGCCCTTGTGATGGACGTCGAGCATGAGCTTCTCGGCCTTGCGCCGCGAGTACCCGAATACCTGCTGGAACACGTAGGTCACGTAGGACATGAGGTTGACCGGGTCGTTCCACACGATGGTGACCCAGGGCGTGTCCGGGACGGCTTCCTCCCGTACCTCTGGCCGCTCGACCTCTGCTGGTGCCACGCTCACCGGCGCTCACCTCCCGGCATGGTTGTCCCCTAGTCTCTCAGCCCGGGCTGGCCGCCGTTGCCAGGCCGCCCGGCCAGCGCCCGGCTGCCGGTGTATCCAGTACATCAGGCCCGGCCAAACCTGCGCTGCGGGTCCGGGCAACGTCAGCTGAATCCGCCCGGCGGCGGCACCCCTGGGCAGCAACCGTAGTCTTGCTGCTCGTGACGGTTAACTCGAGCACAGCCCTGCTCACGGATCGCTACGAGCTGACCATGCTGACCGCGGCGCTGGGCAGCGGCGCCGCGGGACGGCGCGCCGTCTTCGAGGTGTTCGCCCGGGCGCTGCCGCATGGGCGGCGGTACGGCGTGGTCGCCGGGACGGGCCGGTTCCTCGAGGCCCTGGAGCAGTTCACGTTCGGCCCCGGGGAACTCGCGTTCCTGCGGGACGGCGGGATCGTGGACGAGCGGGCGTTGCGCTACCTGGAGTCCTACCGGTTCACCGGGGACATCTGGGGCTACGGGGAAGGCGACTGCTACTTCCCCGGCTCGCCGATCCTGGTCGTGGAGGCCCCGTTCGCCGAGGCTGTCGTGCTGGAGACGCTGGCCCTGTCCATCCTCAACCACGACTCCGCGATCGCCTCCGCGGCATCCCGGATGGTGTCCGCGGCCGACGAACGGCCGATCATCGAGATGGGCTCCCGGCGCACCCACGAGATGGCCGCGGTGGCCAGCGCCCGGGCCGCCTACATCGCCGGGTTCGCGACCACCTCGAACCTGCGCGCCGGGCGCGAGTACGGCATCCCGACCAGCGGCACCAGCGCGCACGCGTTCACCCTGGTGCACGACAGCGAGCGGGACGCGTTCGCCGCCCAGCTGGCCGCGCTGGGCAGCGGGACCACGCTGCTGGTGGACACGTTCGACGTGGAGAAGGCGGTCCGCAGCGCCATCGAGCTGGCCGGGCCGAACCTGGGCGCGGTGCGCATCGACAGCGGCGACCTGCCCCGGGTCACCGGGCGGGTCCGCGCCCTGCTGGACGAGCTGGGCGCGACCCAGACCCGGATCGTGCTCAGCGGCGACCTCAACGAGTACTCGATCGCCGCCCTGGCCGCCGCGCCGGTGGACGGGTACGGGGTGGGCACCTCGCTGGTCACCGGGTCCGGCGCGCCGACCGCGGCGCTGGTCTACAAACTGGTGGCCCGGGCGCTGGAGGGCAACGGGGACGGGGAGCTGCGCCCGGTAGCCAAACGGTCGGTCGGCAAGCCGGGCCGGGGCGGCCGCAAGTGGGCGGCCCGGCGGCTCGATGACACCGGCACCGCGGTGGCCGAGGTGATCACCACGAACGGCGCCGACGACGCGCTGGCCCGGCACCCAGCCCGGCCGCTGCTCCGGCAGCTGGTGCGGGGCGGCGAGATCGTCGGCCGGGAGCCGCTGGCGGCGGCCCGGGAGCGGCACCGTGTCACGCTGGCCGAGCTGCCGGTGCACGCGACGCAGCTGTCGCGGGGCTACCCGGCCATCCCGACCGTGCTCCGGCCGCTGGACGAAGACGAGTAGCCACCCGGCGCCGACCGCGGGGGGCCGTCCAGCGCGGATGACGGGCTGCGGTTCGGCGCACGCCCGCCACGGTCCATCGCGCGCCCGCCGTCCGGCGCGCGCCCGTCGTCCAGCGCGCGCCCGCCGTCCGGCCCGTGCCCGTCGCCGTCCGGCGGGCGGTCGTCCGGGCAGAACGCCCGCCGGTAGGCCTGCGGGGTGGTGCCGCGCCAGCTGCGGAAGTGATGCCGCAGCGTGGCCGCGTTGCCGAAGCCGGCCCGGTCCGCGATCAGGTCGATAGACGCGTCGGTCTCCTCCAGCAGCTCCTGGGCGAGCAGGATGCGCTGGCCGGTGAGCCAGCGCAGCGGGGTGGTCCCGGTCTCCTGGACGAACCGGCGGGCGAAGGTGCGCTCGGACATGTGCGCCCGCCCGGCCAGCTGGCGGATGGTGAGCGGCTCGCTGAGGTGCCGCTGCATCCAGCCGATGACCTCACCCAGCGTGTCGCAGGACGGCACGGCCACCGGCTGGTCCACGTACTGGGCCTGGCCGCCGTCCCGGTGCGGCGGGACGACCATCCGCCGGGCGATCCCGTTGGCCACCCGGGTGCCCTGCTCCTTGCGCACGATGTGCAGGCACGCGTCGATGCCGGCCGCGGTGCCCGCGCTGGTGATGACCAGGCCCTCGTCCACGTACAGCACGTCCGGGTTGACCATCGCTTCCGGGTACCGCTTGGCCAGCTCGGCGGCGTGCCGCCAGTGCGTGGTGCAGTGCCGGCCGTCCAGCAGGCCGGCCGCGCCGAGCGCGAACGCGCCGTTGCACACGCTCAGCACCCGGGTGCCGCGGGCCACCGCGGCCCGCACCGCCTCGATCAGGGCGGCCGGGAACTCCGGGCCGGCTGGCTGGTACAGCCGGCGGTCACCGACCGCGGAGACCACCACCAGGTCGGCGGCGGCCAGCCGGTCCAGGCCGAAGTCCGGCTGCAGGGAGAACCCGGCCGACGACTCGAGCGGCCCCGGCTCGCCGCCGACCACCGCGAAGTCGTACCTGGGCAGCCCGTCATCGGTCCGGTCCACGCCGAAGACCTCGCAGACAACGCCCAGCTCAAACGGGGTGAACCCGTTCAGGATCACGACCGCCACATTGCGCAACATGGTCCCTATCATGCGGTGGCAGGATCTTGCCGTCAACTGTCATGGCTGCCACTGGTAGGCGGCCGCCGGGCCGGGCAAACTGAACCTATGACTCGCAACGACCACAACTCACCAGACGCCCGTCGGGGGGGCGGGGACGTGTTTTACGAGCTGGCCGGGGCCGTCCGCCGGGCGGCACGGGCCGTGGCGGCCACGCTGGCCGAGTGCAACCGGGCCCAGCGCCGGATGGCCGAGCTACAGCTCAGCCCGGACCGGTTCATGCTGGACGGCGGGGCCAAGCCGCCGGACGACTACGCCGAATTCCTGTTCCGCACCTCGGGCCTGCTGGCGCACGAGCCCACCGCGGATAAGCGTTTCTCGGGCGGGCACGCCCGCCGCTAACCTGGCCGGATGCATCCCAGCACGGTCAAGGTCGCCGCGGCGCTGCGCGTCCTGGGCGTGACCGGCCAGGTGACCGAGCTGCCCGAGCCCGCACCCACCGCGGCCAGCGCCGCCGCCCAGCTCGGCTGCGACGTCGGCGCGATCGCGAACAGCCTGGTGTTCCGGGCCGATGGCGCCCCGCTGCTCATCCTGACCAGCGGGGCGCACCGGGTAGACACCGGGCGGGTGGCGGCGCTGCTCGGCACCGGGCCGGTGCGCCGGGCCGACCCGGACTTCGTCCGGGCCAGCACCGGCCAGGTGATCGGCGGCGTCGCCCCGGTCGGCCACCCGCAGCCGCTGCGCACCGTGGTGGACGTGTGGCTGGACAAGTACGACGTGGTGTGGGCGGCGGCCGGGCACGCGCACACCGTGTTCCCCACCTCGTTCGCCGAGCTGGTACGGATCACCAACGGCACCCCCGCCGACATCGGCGCCGACGCCGATTAGGCCGGCTGGGCAGGCGATGCCGTACGCTCAGGCTGTGCGCGCGCTGGTGATCGTAGACGTGCAGAACGACTTCTGCGAAGGCGGTTCGCTGGCTGTGGCCGGCGGCGGCGAGGTGGCCCGGGCGATCAGCCGTTTCATCGCGGATGGTGCCTACCACCACGTGGTGGCGTCCCGGGACTACCACGTCGACCCGGGCAGCCACTTCTCGGCCAGCCCGGACTACGCGAACTCCTGGCCGCCGCACTGCGTGGCCGGCACGCCGGGCGCGGACTTCCACCAGGACCTGGACACCAGCCGGATCGAGGCGGTGTTCAGCAAGGGCGCCCGCGAGGCGGCCTACAGCGCGTTCGAGGGCAGCGACCGAGGCGGGTACGCCGCTAGCCGACTGGCTGCGCGCCCGCGGCATCACCGAGGTGGAGGTGGCCGGGATCGCCACCGACTACTGCGTCGGATCCACCGCGCTGTCGGCCGCCCGGGCGGGCTTCACCACCCGGGTGCTGCTCTGGCTCACCGCCGGGGTGGACCCCACCACCACCGAAGAAGCCCTGCGGGCCATGCGTGAGGCAGGCGTGACCGTCACCGGCACGCCCATCGAGCACTGGTCCGCTCAGCCCTCGGGCGGCAGTCAGTCCTCGGACAGCGACTCGTAGATCCGCTTGCAGTCCGGGCACACCGGGAACCGCTTCGGATCTCTGCTCGGCACCCAGACTTTGCCGCACAGCGCGATCACCGGCGTGCCGGTCACCGCACTGTCAACGATCTTGTCCTTCTCGACGTAGTGCGCGAACCGCTCGTGGTCGCCGTCGCCGGGGCGGATATCCGGCGTGGTGCCGGTGTCTTCGCGGGTGCCGGTATCAGGAAGAACCTCGGTTGACTCGCTCATGAGAGCGGAGTCTACTGCGCGCCCCGGACCGGGCAAGCGCTCCGGCGCCCGGGCGGGCGGCCCGCGCCGGGCAGGCCCAGCGCGGCCTAGTTGAGCGACGGGTCGTCCGGGTAGTTGGCCACCATCGCGAGGTTGCCGCCCTGCCGCCGCAGCACCGCCTTCCAGAGTTGCTCCGGCTCAGCCATGAACGCATCGGCCGGCTCGCCGGACAGCACGTACCAGGCGCCTTCGTCGATCTCCGCCTGCAGCTGGCCAGGCCCCCAGCCCGCGTAGCCGGCGAATACCCGGAGTGAGGCGATCCCGCCCGCCAGCAACTGGGGCGGCGCGTCCAGGTCGACCAGGCCGACCCGGGACATCACCGCAGAACCGTCCAGCGCCCGCCAGCCGACCGGCTCCGCGTCCCCCGGCACGATGGCCAGGGCCAGCGCGCTGTTCGGCGCGACCGGACCACCCCGGAAGACCACCGACGGCCCGGTCACCAGGTCGGTCCAGGACTCCAGCACCTGCCCGACGGGCACCTCCGTCGGCCGGTTCAGCACCACGCCGAGCGTGCCCTCCTCTGGTTCGTCCTCGACCACGAGAACGACGGCGCGCCGGAAATTCGGGTCACCGAGCAGCGGTGTGGCAACCAGCAGCCGGCCCGAGAGGTCCTCCTCCATGCCTCCATTCTGGCCGACATAGCGGAGATCAGCAGACCCCGAGGCCGCCCAATTCAGGACCGGGCCTGATCGCCGCGGACCGCGGCGTCCGCGGCGTCCGCCGTAGCCGCGGTGGCCACGCCACCGCGCGCCGCAACGGCCGCGTCCCGGACCGCCGCCGCCACCGCGGCGGTGACGTTCGGGTTGAACACCGACGGGATGATGTAGTGCGGTCCAAGCTCGGCCGTGGAAACCACGCCGGCCAGCGCCCGGGCCGCGGCTACCAGCATGTCATCGGTGACGGTCCGGCTCTGCGCGTCCAGCAGGCCGCGGAACACCCCGGGGAACGCGAGCACGTTGTTGATCTGGTTCGGGTAGTCGCTGCGCCCGGTGGCCACCACCTCAGCGTGCTCGGCCGCCTCGTCCGGATCCACCTCGGGGTCCGGGTTGGCCAGCGCGAACACGATCGCGTCCGGGTTCATCGCCGCGATGTCCGGCCCGCGCAGGATGTGCGGTGCGGACAGCCCGATGAACACGTCCGCGCCGCGCAGCGCGCCGGCCAGGTCGCCGTCGTAGCCGGCCTCGTTGGTGTGCTCGGCCACCCAGCGCAGGCTGTCGTCCAGGCCCGGCCGCCCCGGGTAGACCGCGCCCTTCTCGTCGCAGACCACCACGTCCGAGGCGCCCGAGGCGATCAGCAGCCGGAGCACGGCGGTGCCGGCCGCGCCCGCGCCGGACATCGCGATCCGGACCGTGCCCAGCTTCTTGCCCACCACCCGCAGCGCGTTGGTCAGCGCGGCCAGCACCACGATCGCGGTGCCGTGCTGGTCGTCGTGGAAGACCGGGATGTCCAGCAGGTCGCGCAGCCTGCGCTCGACCTCGAAGCACCGCGGGGCGCTGATGTCCTCCAGGTTGATGCCGCCGAACGCGGGCGCGATCACCTGCACGGTGCGCACGATCTCGTCGGTGTCCTGGGTGTCCAGGCACACCGGCCAGGCGTCAATCCCGGCGAACCGCTTGAACAGGGCGGCCTTGCCCTCCATCACCGGCAGCGCCGCGTACGGGCCGATGTTGCCCAGGCCGAGCACGGCGGTGCCGTCGGTGACCACCGCGACGCTGTTCCGCTTGATGGTCAGCCTGCGCACATCCTCGGGGTGGCCGGCGATGGCCATGGAGACCCGGGCCACCCCGGGCGTGTAGGCCATGGACAGGTCGTCCCGGTTGCGCAGCGGCACCTTGACCGCGGTCTCTATCTTCCCGCCCAGGTGCAGCAGGAAGGTCCGGTCGCTGACCTTGCTGAGCGTCACGCCGGCGATGGTGCTCAGCGCCTGCACGATCGCCTCGGCGTGCTCGGTATCCCGGGCCGCGCAGGTCACGTCCACCCGGAGGCGCTCGTGCCCGAGCGGGGTGACGTCCAGGGCGGTGACCGCGCCGCCGCTCTGCTCCACCGCGTGGGTGAGCTCGCTGACGGCCCGCCCGCGGGACGGGACCTCCAGCCGCACAGTGATCGAATAGGACACGCTCGGCGCTACCGACACGTAACTCCCGCCTTCCCGGCCCAGCCATTGTGCCGCCCCCAATCGTGCCACCTGGGTTGGGCTGACCTGGCCCGAGCCCAGGTCACCGCGCGGCGGCGCGCGCCGGGCCGCGGCCACGTACCCTGCAAGTGTGTCCAACGCAGGATCGGCCGCCAGCGCGGCCACCGTGGCCGCCCCGGACGACGCTGGCCGGCCGCCCATCGATGTGACCCGGCTGCGGGTGGCCATCGCTCGCGTGTCCCGCAGCCTGCGGCGGCACGAACTGGCCGGGCTCACCCCGACCCAGCTGTCCGCGCTGTCCACGGTGGACAAGGCCGGGCCGCTCCGGCTCGGTGATCTCGCCGCCGCGGAGAAGATCGCGCCATCCACGCTGACCCGCCTGGTCACCGTGCTGGAGGACCGGGGTTACGTGCGGCGCGGCGCAGTGCCCGGCGACGCCCGGGCCGCCGCGCTGTCGGTGACCGCCGAGGGGCACGCGATCCTGGAACGGATCCGGCAGGAGAGCACCATCATGCTGGCCGGCAGCCTGCGCACGCTCAGCCCGGACCAGCTGGCCGCGCTGATCGCGGCGCTGCCCGCCCTGGAGCAGCTCGCCGACGCCACCCCGCCCGACCCCGGCGTACGCTGACCCAGCCAAAAGCCCCATTCTCCTGAACGCCAGTTGGTGATCATGGGTTTGCTGTCGCTGGGGCGGCACCGATCCCATGATCACCACACGGGGCGCCAGGCCCGGCCGTCCAGCCGAGCCGGGTGGGCTGGTCAGTAACAGCAGGCTGGACAGGGTGGCGCGGGCCTTGCTGACCGTCGGGTCGCCGGGCGGGAACACGTCGAACAGCTTGACCAGGTGCACCCGGGCCCGTTCCCGGTCCTCCCCCGACGTGCGCCGGATCGCGCCGAGCAGCCGGTCGAAGCCCTCGTCGGTGCGACCGGTGGCCACGTCGAGATCGGCCACCCGGGCCTGCGCGTCCACGTCGCCGGGGTGCTCGGCCGCGTCCCGCCGGACCTGCCCTTCGTCGTAGGAGGTCACCCGGCGGATCAGGTCTACCTGGGCCAGGCCCACGGTGGCCACCGGGTGACCCGGGGTGGCCGCCAGCACGCGCTCGAACGCGGCCGCCGCGGCGTCCAGGTCGCCGCGCTCCATGGCCTGCTGGGCGTCCTCAAAGGCCGGGTCGGCCGCCATGCCGGGCCCGGGGCCACCGGGCATGCCCGGCCGGCCGTCCGGCTGGCCGTTGCCGGGCTCATCGCCGGCCTCGCCAGCCTCGCCGGCCCCGCCGGGCAGCCCAAGCTGCCCGGCCACCTGCATGACCTGGCCGAGCCACTGCCGTACCTGGGCCTCCGGCATGGCACCGAGGAAGCCGTCCACCACCTGGCCGCCAGCCACCGCCATCACCATCGGGATGCTCTGCACCTGGAGCGCGGCCCGCAACTGCGGGTTCGCGTCGACGTCCACCTTGGCCAGCACCCAGTCGCCGTCGGCCTCGCCGGCCAGCTTCTCCAGCACCGGGCTGAGCTGCTTGCACGGCTCGCACCATTCGGCCCAGAGGTCCAGGATGACCGGCACCGACCGGGACCGTTCAACGACGTCGACGTTGAAGGTCTCCTCGGTCACGTCCATGACATTGCCGTCCGGCGAGCCACCCTGCCCGCCGGCGCGCGCCGCGGCCTGCTGACTGCGCTGCGCGGCGGCCTGCCGCGCACCCAGGTCAACAGCGCCGTAGAGAGAAAAGTCCCGGGGCTGCTGCATACCTCTATCCTGCCGCATCCTTGCTATGCCTTGACCGCCCGTCCCATCGCTGGCCCGGCCTAATGTAGCATGTTTGTGCTACTGTAGTCCCATGGGTGGTACATACCAGGGACATCGCGCGTCGGCGCAGGCCGCCGAGCGGACCATCGGCATCCGCGAGCTGCGCCAGCACGCCAGCGTCTACGTCGATCTTGCAGAGAAGGGATACACCGTGGACATCACCAACCGGGGCCGCCTGGTAGCCCGCCTCATCCCGGCCGGGGAACCGGAGAGCCCGCTGGAACGGCTGATCGCGGCGGGCGTCCTCCAACGGGCCGAAGATCCCGGCAGCCTGCTGGACATCGAACCGGCCCCACCTGTGCCGGAAGGCCAGCCCACGGCTTCGGAGATCCTGCAGGAACTGCGGGAGGACCGCCTGTAGTGCTCTACCTCGACTCGTCTGCGCTGGTGAAACTGGCCATCACTGAAGCCGAGTCAGCGAGCCTGCGCAACTGGCTTGCCGAGCGGCCAAATCTGGTTCTGGTGTCCAGTTCGTTGATCCGGGCCGAGGTGCCACGCGCCGTCTGGCGGACCGACCCGTCAGCTTTGCCCGAGAGCTACCAGGTCATTCGGCGCATCACAGAAATTGAGGTCACCGATAGTGTGCTCAGCAAAGCTGCTAGCGTGCGGCCGGCGATACTCCGCGACCTCGACGCCATACACCTCGCCTCAGCACTGATCCTGCGACCGGATCTCACCGCGTTCGTCGCCTACGACAAGCGGCTCCTGGCGGCGGCCCGGGACGCCGGGCTGCCGACCGCCAGCCCGGCCTGACCCCTCACCCAGGCCATACTGTGCGCGTGGGTGGCGACCTGGTGGGACGGGCGGTCAATGCGGTGCTGGTGCCGCCGCAGGCCGCGCGGTTCGCGGCGCTCACCGGCGCGGACCTGGACCGGCTGGTGCTGAACGTGGCCGGGTGGAACAAGCTGGTTCTGCTCGACCGGGACCGGGTGTTCCTGTTCCCGCGCGCGGCGGCCGGGGTCGAGTGGTTCGAGCGCGAGATCGCGGCGTACCGGGCGCTGGCCCAGACTGGGCTGGCCGTCGTGCCGCGGCTGCTGAGCTACTGGCAGGAGCCGGAGATCTACCCGTTCCCGTTCGCCGCCGTCACCCGCCTGCCCGGCCAGGTGCCAGCCGAACCCGAGGCGCTGGTGGAGCAGGTGGGCCGGGCCATCGCCAGCTGGCATGAGCTGGAGCCGCCGCCGCTGGCCGGGGCACGGCCGCCGCAGCACCACCAGGCCGCACATCATCGCTGGCTGCGCCGGGCCCTGGACCCGGCTACCAGCGCCGCGGCCACCGCTGAGGCGGCCGAAAGGCTCGGCCGGCCCGACCGGGCCGCGGCGTGGGCCGACCGGCTGGCCAGCGCCGCCCGGCTACCGCCGGTCCTGGTGCACGGCGACATCCACGAGGACCAGTTGCTGGCCGAGGACGGCCGGCTGACCGGCATCCTCGACTGGGAGACGGCCCGGGTGGACCATCCGTTCTGGGACTTCGACCTGGGCGAGTGGGGTACCGGGCTGTGGCGGCGGCACCGCCGCGAGTTCAGTGCCCTGTGGGCCCGCGGCTGGCGCGGCTACGCCATGGTGCGCGGGCTGGACCCCGACCCGCGCCCGGTGCAGACGGCCTTCCGCCTCCGGCACGCGCTGCAACTGCTGGACGATCCCGGCGATCCGGCTGTCCTGGGCACGATCGGGGAACAGCTCGCGCACCTCTGACGGCCTAGAACGCGGGCGCCTCGGAGTAGCTGCCCCACTCGGCGCGCAGCGCGCCGCAGATCTCACCCAGCGTGGCCTCGGCCCGGGCCGCGTCCAGCATCGGCGGGATCATGTTCGCCCCGGACCGCGCCGCGTCCAGCATGCTGGCCAGCGCCGCGTCCACCGCCGTCTGATCCCGGGCCGCCCGGCGGCGGCCCAGCTCGGCCGCCTGGTCCCGCTCCACCTGGTGGCTGACCCGGAGGATCTCGACCGGGGAGCCGACCGTGCCGGTGTACACGTTCACCCCGACCACCTTCTTATCGCCCTTCTCCACCTTCTGCTGGTAGGCGAATGCGGCCTCGGCGATCTCAGCGGAGAACCAGCCGGTCTCGATGCCGTGCAGGATCCCGCCGGTCATCGTCTGGTCCGGGCTCATGGCCAGGATCCGGGTGAAGACCTCCTCGGCCTCGGCCTCCAGCCGGTCGGTGAGCGCCTCCAGGTACCACGAGCCGCCCAGCGGGTCGGCCACGCTGGCCACCCCGGTCTCTTCCATGATCACCTGCTGGGTGCGCACCGCGATCTCGGCGGCCCGCTCGCTGGGCAGCGCGAGCACCTCGTCCAGCGCGTTGGTGTGCAGCGAGTTGGTCCCGCCGAGCACCGCGGCCAGCGCCTCGATGGCCGTGCGAACCACGTTGTTGTCCGGCTGCTGCGCGGTCAGCGACACCCCCGCGGTCTGAGTGTGGAAGCGCAGCCACTGGGCCCGCGGCGTGGTCGCGCCGTAGCGGTCGCGCAGCCACCGGGCCCAGATCCGCCGGGCCGCGCGGAACTTGGCGATCTCCTCGAAGAAGTCGATGTGCGCGTCGAAGAAGAAGGACAGGCCCGG
Source organism: uncultured Actinomycetes bacterium (assembly GCA_963832095.1). Classification (GTDB taxonomy): domain Bacteria; phylum Actinomycetota; class Actinomycetes; order Streptosporangiales; family Streptosporangiaceae; genus RYN-230. The sequence goes on along the minus strand of CAWHSW010000017.1, from coordinate 47,935 downwards.
CGCGAACGTCTCGATGTCCAGCCCGCGGGACAGCCCGAGTTCCACGTAGCCGAACCCGTCGGCCAGGGTGAACGCGAGTTCCTGGGCGGCCGTCGAGCCGGCCTCCCTGATGTGGTACCCGGACACCGACAGCGGCTTGTAGTCCGGGATCTCCGCGGCGCAGTACTCCATCAGGTCGCCGATCAGCCGCAGATGCGGCTGCGGCGGGAACAGCCACTCCTTCTGCGCGATGTACTCCTTGAAGATGTCGGTCTGCAGCGTCCCGTTCAGCGCGGCCAGGTCAGCGCCCTGCCGCTGGGCCGCGGCCAGGTACATGCAGAACACCGGGACGGCCGGGCCGCTGATCGTCATCGATGTGGTCACGTCGGCCAGCGGGATCCCGTCGAACAGCACGTCCACGTCCGCCGCCGAGTCGATGGCCACGCCGCAGTGGCCGACCTCACCGAGCGACCGGGGGTCGTCCGAGTCACGGCCCATCAGCGTCGGCATGTCGAAGGCCACGGACAGCCCGGTGCCGCCCGCGCCGAGCAGCATCCGGTACCGCTCGTTGGTCTGCCGCGCATTGCCGAACCCGGAGAACTGCCGGATCGTCCAGGCCCGGCCGCGGTACCCGGCCGGGTACAGGCCGCGGGTGAACGGGTACTCACCCGGCCAGCCGATCCGCTCGAAGCCCGGGACCACCGAACCGGGTGGCGGCCCGTACACCGGATCCACGTCCAGGCCGGACAGCGTGCTGAAGTCGGCCGCCCGGACCCGCGAGTCAGCGAACCGCCGCTGCCAGCGCTCCCGCCCCGCAGCCAGGTCGTCCCGCTCCGCGTCCATGCCGGTCCTCCCCGCTGGGCTCAGCCCAGCCAGATACTAGGACGTCCAACTATCTACCTCCACTGTACCCCGCCCGGACCGGCCGGCCCCAGCGGCAGGTCATGCGCACCCGATATAGCGCCCGGATCACGCATAGGTAACAGGTCGATATCGGCACAACCTGATGCCGTGCCGCGCCGTCTCAGAGGCGCAGGGGCATTGCGGGGGCACGCCCTTGCGACGAGATCCGCATCATGACTGAAGGTGTGGTAGATCTGTGCAATCCCTAGCCGTGGACGGGCCCGGGGCCAGCGCCGCGGGTGACACCCTGACTCAGGCCAGGCCGTGGAGCATGCCGGCGGGAACCGCCAGCCGAGGGGGTTCCGTGGACAGGCTGCGCACGAGCGACCGCGCCGCCGCCGAGGAACTGTTCAACGCGTGCTATCCACGGCTGGCCGGCTGGGTCCGGCGGCTGGTCGATGATGACGACACCGCGCACGAGATCGCGGCCGAGGCGTTCACCCGGCTGCTCGGCCGGTGGTCCCGGCTGGAGAACCCGCAGAGCTACCTGTACATGATCGCCACTAACCTGGTCCGGGACCACTGGCGGAAGACCGGCCGGGAACGCCGGGCGCTGCAGAGCGTGAGCGCCACCGCGGTGGCCGACCCGGCCTACCACCCGGCCCAGGACGTGCACGTGCGGGAACTGCTGCAGGCGCTGCCCGACCGGCTGCGCAGCCCGTTCCTGCTGCATTACTATGCGGGCTTCCCGGTCCGTGACGTGGCCGCGCTGCTCGGCCGGCCGGAGGGCACCATCAAGGCTGACCTGTTCCACGCCCGGGCGCGACTGCGCGCCGCGCTGGGGGAATCAGATGGCTGATCCGCGCGACGACCTGGACACGTGGATGCACGCCCAGATCAAGCCGCTGCCACCGCCGCCGGGCACGTTTGAGCTGATCAGGAAGCGCGCCCGGCGGCGCAAGATGACCCGGGCGGCCGCCGCGGCGGCTGGGGCGGCCGCGGTCATCGCGGTCATCGCCACCGTGCCCCGGCTGGTCATCACCCAGCTGGATGTCGGCCCCGGGCCAGCCGCGAGCGGCGCGCAGGTCGGCCAGACCTCCGCGGCGGGCCACCATCATCACCGGCAGCAGCCGTCCGCCACGGCGCAGCCGAGCCCGGGCACCGCCACGCCCAGCACCGCTCCGCCACCCGCGCCGCCCAACTTCGCCGCCACCTCGGTCACCTTCGTCGGCACGGCCACCGGGTACCTGCTCGGCCAGGCCGGCACCCCGGGGCACTGCGGCCCGCCGAAGCCGTACATCTGCACGTCGCTGGCAGGCACCGACGACGGCGGCAAGACCTGGCACGGCGTCAGTGCGCCGGTGACCGGCGCGGCAAAGGGGTCAAACGGGGTAAGCCAGGTCCGGTTCTACAACACCAGCGACGGATGGGCGTTCGGCCCGCAATTGTGGGCCACCCACAACGGCGGGCGCAGCTGGCAGCGGATCAGCACCGGCGGGCTGCGGGTGACCGCGCTGGAAACGGCGGGCCAGCGGGTCTTCGCGGTCTGGGCGCAGTGCTCGGGTACCGGCGCGAACTGGGCCGCGGGCTGCACCGGGCAGGCACTGTATTCGGCCGCCCCGGGCAGTAACGGGTGGGCGCCGGTGCCGGGCGCGGCGGCCAGCCTCAACCTGAACGGGACAGCCAGCGCCGCCGCGCTGATGCTCACCGGCAGCCGCGGCTACCTGCTGCCGCCGTCCGGCGTGCTGGTGTCCGGGCCGGTCAGCAACGCGGGCGGCTGGGCGCCGGTGACCGGCAGCGCGGTGCCCTGCCTGCCCGGCGCGGCCCAGGCCGACGGCCAGCCGTCCGGCGCGCTGCTGGCCGCGGCCGGCACCAGCGGGCTGGTCCTGGTCTGCCCGGACGCCGCCGCCGGCCGGGTCGTCTACACCTCCACCGACGCCGGCCACACCTGGCAGCGGGCCGGCCTCGCCCCCGCCGCAGGCACGGCCACCTCGGTCGCGGGCACCAGCACCGGGTCCATCGTGCTGGCTACCACGGCGGGCCTCGAGGTGTCCACGGACGGCGGCGCGGCCTGGACCGCGGCCCGCGGCGCGCTGCCGCTGGGCGGGTTCAGCTACGTGGGGATGACCACGGCGGACCAGGGGGTCGCCGTGCCCGCCGATACCTCGGTGCACGCCGTATGGCTGACCTACGACGGCGGCGCGACCTGGCACGAATCGCCGGTCAATTAATGTGCCGAACGCCAGTGCCCGCGACTCCCCTGCCCCGGCGCGCCGTCCCGGCCCCAACACCCCCGCTGCCCCGCGACTCCCCCGCCGTCCCGCGGTCGAGATCATGACCTCAGTGTCGCTGGGACGCAACGCCGCTGACTTAACGGTCTGGACGTTCCCCATGCGCTGGCCCCGGCCTGCCAACTTCAGCCCCATCAGGCACATCGATCATGCGCTGTGGCGACTCTTCACGTATCTGGTTCGGCTCCTGTCCGGTTTATCCCGGTTCTAGCGGGCCAAACACGTGAAAAGTTGGCGCCGGCGGTGTGGCCGGGGGCTGGCGATGGCCTTAAGTCAGCGGCGTTGCGCTGGGACGGCACCAATCTCATGATCACGAACTAAGCACTGGGTCAGCTGGTCGCTGCTGAGGCGGGGACGAAGTCGCCGGCCGCCACGCGCAGCCCGCGGAGCAGGTCGAACAGCTGCTCCCGCTGGGCCTGCTCGAAGCCGGCCAGGCCGAACTCGGCGTCCATCAGGTCGGCGGTAGCCCGGCCGACCACCTCCCGGCCCCGCTCGGTGATCTCGGCCAGCTTGCCCCGGCCGTCCTGCGGGTTGGGCCGCCGGACGACCAGGCCCTGGCCCTCCAGCCGGTCGATGATGTTGGTCGCGCTGGTCGGGTGCACCATCAGCCGCTCGCCGATGACCCGCATCGGCAGCGTGCCCCGGCTGCTGAACGTCAGCAGCACCAGCGCCTCATACCGGGCGAAGGTCAGCTCGTACGGCCGGAGCACCGCGTCGAGTTGGGCCAGCAGAATCTGCTGCACGCGCATGATCGACGTGACCGCGGCCATCGCCCCGGACGGGCCGAATCGCTCCGACCAGGTCTGGGCGGCCCGGGCGATCGGATCGAACGGCAGTTCCAGCGGCTTCGACACAGGGTCACGGTACCCGGGAAGCCGGCCCAGCGGCAGCCGGCCCGGGTGGCCGGCTGTCCCCCGCGGCTGGCTAATTATGCCTAGTTACCTAGCGTGACAATAGAGTATCTAGGAGTTATATTGCCTGCTGAGACGCTACCCGGGTAGCGACGGGGGTGCATGTGCGGTCTAGTTATGGCACCACCGGAATGGCCCCGGTCCTGGCCGCGGGGGTCGGCGCCCGGCACGGCTGGACCTGGGTGCTGCGCGCCGCCAGCTTCCGCCTCGACCTGCCCGCCGCCGGCCGCCCAGCGGTCGGCATCGCGGTGCAGCAAGACGCCGCCCGGTCGGCCGTGATCGACCTGCTCGGCGGGCTGGCCCGGCCGGCCTACGGCGAACTCCGGGTGCTCGGCCAGGACCTGACCACCGCGCAGGGCCGGGCGGCGGTGCGCCGCTACGTCGGCATCGCCCGCGCGTCGGCCCGGCCGCAGCCGGTGCGCCGGGTGCGCGGCCTGGTCGGGCACGCCGCCGGGCTGGCCAACCTGCCCGGCCGGGACCGTGAGGTGCTGGCCGCCGCGATCCTGGACCGGCTCGCGCTGACCCCGTGGGCCGACGTGCCGGTCCGGGCCGCGCCGGCGGTGATCGCCCGCCGGGCCAGGCTGGCCGCCGCCGCGGTGCACGAGCCGGAACTGCTGCTGCTCGACGGTCTGCTCGACGGGCTCGGCCCGCGGGAAGCGGCCAGCGTCGCGGACAGCATCCGTGACCTGGGCCGGGACACCGCCATCATCGCCATCGGCGGCGACGCCGCGGCGCTGGCGCTGGCCTGCGACGAGGTGCTGACCCTGGCCGACGGGATCATCGTCCGGGAGTTAACCCGGCGGCTAGGGCCTGTCCCGGGACAGGCCTTAGCTCAGCGGGCCCACAGAAGCGCTCCCATAAGCTGCCTGGGTGAACTGGAACCTGCTGACGTGCGCGGTCCGGCCGCATGTCAGCTACGCGCCGGCCGAGCCGGCGGTCCGCGCCCGGCTGCGTGCCGAGACCCCGGCCGGCGAGGCCTGGCGCTGCCTGCGCTGCGGCACGTTCGTGCCCGGGCCGCCCGCCGCCAGCGGGCCAGCCGCCGCCGCGCCGCGGGTGCGCCGGGACGATGAGCTGCGCAGCGCGCTGATCCTGCGGGCCTTCGCGGTGGAACGGTTCCTGCGCGGGGTGCTGTTCGGCTTCATCGCCTACGGCATCTGGCGGTTCAAGTATTCGCGGCTGTCCGTCGAGCACACGTTCAACCGGGAGTATCCCGAGATCAGATCGCTGCTGCACGAGCTCGGCTACAACATCGACCGATCGGGCCTGGTCGGCCTGATCCGGCACACGTTCACCCTGGACCAGCGCACCCTGACCTGGCTCGCGATCGGGGCGGCCGCCTATACGGTGGTGGAGTTCCTGGAAGCGATCGCGCTGTGGGGGCTGCACCGCTGGGGCGAGTACTTCGCGTTCGTGGTCACCTCGGTGGGCATCCCGTACGAGCTCTACGAGCTGGCCGCCAAGGTCACCGCACTCCGGCTGACCGCGTTCCTGGTCAACGTGGCCCTGCTGGCCTACCTGGTGCTGTCCAAGCGGCTGCTCGGGGTGCGCGGCGGCAAAGCCGCGTACGAGGCGCGGCTGCGCAGTGAATCGATCATGCAGGCGGCGGTCGACGCGGCCGCTGCCGACGCGGCCCCCGCCGGTCCGGCTCTGGCGGCCAACGGCGACGCCGGCCCGGCCGCCGCCGGCCCGGGTTCGGCCCCGGCCGCCGCCCCAGCCCCGGCCCCAGCCCCGGCCCCAGCCGAGGCCGGGCCGGCTAGCTCGCCGCCGCGATGAGCTCGTCGGCCGCGCTGTAGGGGTCCAGCTCACCGGCCGCCACCCGGCGGGCCAGCTCGTCCACGGCCGCATCCCCGGGCAGCCCGCCCATCCGCTGCCGCAGCTCGGCCAGCGCCAGCGTGGTGATCTCACCGCGGGCCCGGGCCAGCCGCCTGCGCTCCCCCTCGCCGGAAGAGTCCAGCCAGGTCTGGTGCGCGTCGAGCTTGGCGGCCAGCTCGGCGATGCCCTCGCCGTCCGATGCGACCGTGCGCACGATTGGTGGCTTCCAGTCCTCCGGGCCGCGCTGGGCCATGGCGATCATGCCGCGCAGATCGCGGACCGTCTCCTGGGCGCCCGGCTTGTCGCTCTTGTTCACCACGAACACGTCGCCGATCTCCAGGATGCCGGCCTTGGCCGCCTGGATGGCGTCACCCAGCCCGGGCGCGACGATGACCAGGGTGGAGTCGGCCAGCGCGGCGATCTCCACCTCGGCCTGGCCCACCCCGACCGTCTCGACCAGGATCACCCCGAAGCCGGCCGCGTCCAGCACGTGCAGCGCCTGCGGCGCCGCCCCGGCCAGCCCGCCCAGGTGCCCGCGGCTGGCCATCGACCTGATGAACACCCCCTGGTCGGTGGCGTGCTGCTGCATTCTGACCCGGTCGCCGAGCAGCGCGCCGCCGGTGAACGGGGAGGTCGGGTCGACCGCGAGCACCGCGACCCGCAGGTCGCGCTCCCGGTAGGCGGCCACCAGCGCGCCGGTGACCGTGGACTTGCCTACCCCGGGCGCGCCGGTCAGGCCGAGCACCCGGGCCTGCCCGGTCAGCGGGGCCAGTTCGCGGAGCACGGCGCGGAGTTCCGGCGCACCGTTCTCGACCAGGGAAATGAGCCGTCCGAGGGCCCGCACGTCGCCGTCGCACGCCCGCTTGACCAGGCCCGGGCCCGGCTCCTGGCCGCGCGGGCCCAGGTCAGCCCCGCTCACTGGGCGCGGGCACGTCCAGCAGCAGCGCGCTGCCCTGCCCACCGCCGCCGCACAGCGCGGCCGCGCCGAAGCCGCCGCCGCGGCGGCTCAGCTCGCAGGCCAGGTGCAGGGTGATCCGCGCGCCGGACGCGCCGATCGGGTGGCCCAGCGCGATGGCCCCGCCATTGACGTTGACCAGGTCCGGGCCGATACCCAGCTCCCGCATGGACTGGATGGCGACGGCGGCGAACGCCTCGTTGATCTCCACCAGGTCCAGGTCGGCGGTGCTCCGCCCGTCCTTAGCCAGGGCCCGCTGGATGGCCGCCGACGGCTGGGACTGCAGCGACGTGTCCGGCCCGGCCACCGTGCCGTGTGCGCCCACCGTGGCCAGCACCGGGGCGCCGTGTGCGGCGGCCGCCTCGGCCGACATCAGCACGACCGCGCAGGCCCCGTCGGAGATCTGCGAGGCGGACGCGGCGGTGATCGTGCCGTCCGGGGTGAAGGCCGGCCGCAGTCCGCTCAGCGCCTCGGCCGTGGTCTCCGGCCGGATGCCCTCATCCGCGTCGAAGATGACCGGCTCACCGCGCCGCTGCGGCACCGGCACGCCGACGATCTCGCCGGCCAGCAGGCCGTCCTTGGCCGCGGCCGCGGCCCGCTGATGCGAGCGCGCGGCGAACTCGTCCTGCTCGGCCCGGCCGATGCCCAGCCGGGTGTTGTGCCGGTCGGTCAGCTCGCCCATCGGGGACTGGTCGAACGCGTCGGTCAGCCCGTCCCGGGCCATGCTGTCCAGCACCTCGATGGAGCCATACTTGTACCCGGCGCGTGCCCCGGGCAGCACGTGCGGGGCCCCGGTCATGGACTCCATGCCGCCCGCCACCACGATGTCGAACTCGCCCGCCCGGATCAGCTGCGCGGCCAGCGCGATGGACTCCAGCCCGGACAGGCACACCTTGTTGATCGTCATGGCCGGCACCGACATCGGCAGCCCGGCCGCCACCGCGGCCTGCCGTGCCGGGTTCTGGCCCGCCCCTGCCTGCAGCACCTGGCCCATGATCACGTAGTCGGCCTGGTCAGCGGTGAGGCCGGAGCGCTCCACCGCCGCCTTGATCACGATGCCGCCGAGCTGGGCGGCCGGAAAGTCCTTGAGCGAGCCGAGCAGGCGGCCGATAGCGGTCCTGGCTCCTCCGGTGATCACTGCTTCCCGCATGCCTGCCCTCCGCGACGCCCTGGCTGGATGTCTGCCACGATAACCCAGGGAAACACCCTGCCCAGGCTGGAGGCGTGCGTGCTGCTCCGGATCGATCATGTCGGGATTGCCTGCCGTGATCTCGACGCGGCCGTGGCCCGGTACCAGGAGGCGTTCGGGCTGACCGTGGTCAGCCGGGAGGTGATCGCCGAGCAGGGGGTCCGGGAGGCGATGCTCCGGGTCGGCCAGCCGGACGGCCCAGTGTTTCCGGATAGCCCAGTGTTCCCGGATAGCCCAGCGTCCTGGGTTCAGCTGCTGGAGCCGCTCGGCCCGGATACTCCGGTCGGCAGGTTCCTGGCCCGGCGCGGCGAGGGCCTGCATCACGTCGGGTACGCGGTGGCCGACATCAGCGCGGCGCTGGCCGAGCTGGCGCCGAAACCATTCCGGCTCATCGACCAGCGGCCGCGGCACGGCTCGATGGGCGCCGCGATAGCCTTCCTGCATCCGGCCGATCTCGGTGGGGTGCTGACCGAACTGGTCGAGCCGGCCGCAGGCTGAGCCGGGCCACCCCGGCGGGAGCACCACCGGACCGGGCCCCAGCCTCGCCCCCGGGGGGTCAGTCGTCCGGGAGTATCCCGATATGTACGCTATTAACGGTGCGGCACGTTCGCCCGCCCCGGCCCACGCCGGTCCGGCCGGCACCAATGCCGCCAAAAAGCCCGGATCCGTGCCAAGAGGAAACGAGAAGCCGCCGCTAATGGGTGCGTCTTAGGAGTACGCTGCCAGGCACCGGGCTAGCGGCACACTCTCCGCGCCTGCCGGGTTTCGGGGCGGTCTGCGCTGGCGCCCCGGCCTGCGGAGCGGAATCGCTATGCCCTGTTCGCCCCCGCATGTCACCCTCGTCTACCCAGGATCAAGCCACATGCAGCCTGAAATTGACGCTCAGCTCAGCAACTTCTTCGAGGAAACCACGCCCCGCGAGTTCGCCCGGGTGATGCGGGGCTACGACCCGCATCAGGTTGACGAATACTTCAAGCAGCTTGACGGTGAAGTCCGCCAGCACCGCGAGCAGGTTCAGGCACTGCAGCAGGAGCTGTCCGACGCCCACCGGCAGATCCGGGAGCAGGAGCGGCCCACTTACGCCGGCCTCGGTTCCCGTATCGAGCAGCTGCTCCGGCTGGCCGAGGAGCAGGCCACCGAGATCGCCCAGGAAGCCCGGTCCGCGGCCAACGAGCTGAACGCGGCGGCCAAGGTGGACGCGGCGGAGGTGCGCGCGGCGGCCGAGAACGAGGCTGCGGAGCTGCGCGCCAACGCCAAGCGGGAGACCGACGAGCAGCGGGGATCGGCGGAGCGCGAGGCGGACGCGATCAAGACCGGCGCCCGGCGCGAGGCGGACGAGCTGACCTCAACCACCGAGCGCGAGGTGGCCAAGCTGCGCGCCACCGCCGATCACGAGGTGGCCGAGAAGCGGGCCGCGATCGAGCGGGACATCGCCAAGCTGCGCACCACCACCGAGCGCGAGGTGGCGCAGCTCAAGGCGTCCGCCAAGCGGGAGCGGGACGAGATCCTCACCACCTCCAAGCGGCAGGCCGACGAGATGCGCAGCCAGGCCCAGCGCATCCTGGAGGAGAGCGAGGCACAGCGCGCCCAGGCCGAGGCCGAGTTCGAGATCCAGCTGGCGTCCCGCCGCGAGGAGGCCGAGCGGCAGGAGGCCGAGCGGCTGGCCGCGGCCCAGTCCGCCACGCAGAAGCTGGTCAGCGAGGCGGAGCAGCGGGCCGCCACGGCTGAGCAGCGGGCGGCCAAGGCCAGCGCGCAGGCCGAGCAGACCCGGCGCGAGGCCGACCAGCACTCCCGGCAGCTGGTCACCAACGCGAAGAAGAACGCGGACCAGATCGTCGCCCAGGCCAAGGCCCAGGCCGAGCAACTGCTGGCCGACACCAAGTCGGAGATCGAGCGGCACCGGGCCAGCGCGCAGCGCGAAGTTGACGAGCTGAGCAAGCAGAAGGAGAGCATCTCCAGCCACCTGGCCCAGATCAGCCAGCTGCTCGGCACCCAGATGGGCGGCCTGGCCGACGCGCTTAAGCCAGGCGGCGCGGGGGCGGGCCGGCCCGCCGTGGGCGGCAGCGCCCCGCAGAAGGCGGTCGGCTCGGCGCAGAGCGCTCCGCCGACCCAGGCCGCTCCGGCGCCGCGGGCCAGCGCACCCACCCAGGCTCCGCCGGCCACCCAGGCCGCCCAGCCGCGGCAGGCCCAGCCCGCGCAGGGTCAGCCGACTCAGCAGACCCAGCAGGCCCCGGCCAAGCAGCCGGTCTCGGCCAAGGCCAACAAGGCCAACAACGACGACGAGTGGTGGACCGAATAACTACTGCTCCAGGCAGAGCGGGGGCCGGCGCTAGCTGCGCCGGCCCCCGCTGCTTGCTGCGCCTAGGCCAGTGCGGTCTGGCCGCCGTCGAGGACCAGGACCTGGCCGGTCATGTAGGAGGACGCCGCGCTGGCCAGGAACACGGCCGCGCCGGCCATCTCTTCCGGCTGGGCCCAGCGGCGCATCGGCACGCTGGCCACCGTGGCCGGCCCGGCCGTCTCGTCTTCCCACAGGTTGCGGTTCAGCTCGGTCGCGGTCCAGCCCGGGCACAGCGCGTTGACCCGGACGCCGAGCGCAGCCCACTCCACCGCCAGCGACTTGGTCAGCGACACCAGCCCGGCCTTGGCCGCCCCGTACGGGGCCAGGAACGGCGCCGCGCTCACCCCGGCCACCGAGGCCACATTGATCACCGAGCCGGTACCCCGCTCCACCAGGTGCGGGCCGGCCGCGTGGCAGACGTACATGGCCGAGTCGAGGTTCAGCCGGAGCAGCTTGTCCCAGCCGGTCAGCCGCAGGTCCAGGAACGGCACCATGAAGCTGGACCCGCCCGCGTTGTTCACCACGATGTCCAGGCAGCCAAGCTGGTCGATCGCGGTCGCCACCGCGGCGGCCACCGACTCCTGCTCGGTCACGTCGGCCGGGATGACAAAGGCCTTCCGGCCCAGCACGCTGATCTGCGCGGCCGTGTCGGCCAGCCCATCCTCACTCCGGGCCACCAGCGCCAGGTCGGCGCCCGCGCCAGCCAGCGCTACCGCGATCACCTGGCCGATCCCCCGGGATGCGCCGGTCACGAAAGCCTTCTTGCCAGTCAGGTCGAAGAGCGGCACGGTCAGTCCTTCCACTCGGTGGGCAGCGGCGCGGCGGGAGGGTTGACCCGGCGCACAATCTCGTTCAGCACGATACGGACGTAGGGCTCGCCGACCCACAAATGCTTGGCCCCGTCTACCGCGATCAGCTCGGCCTGCGGTACCCGGGCGAACCGCCGGCGTGCCTCGTCCGGGCGCAGGTAGTCATCGAGTTCCGGAACCAGGACCAGCAGCGGCTTCCCCGACGCGGCCCATGTGTCCAGGTCGGCGTCACCGGCCCGGTGCAGCGCCGGGGACAGCAGGATCGCTCCTTCGACGGCCGGATCGGCGCCCCACATCAGGGCTAGTTCGGTACCGAACGACCAGCCCACCAGCCACAGCCTGGGCAGGCCGGCCGCCTGGCACCAGGCGATGGCCGCGGCCATGTCGAGCCGCTCCGCCTGGCCCTCGCCGAACTCGCCCTGGCTGCGGCCCTGCTCGGAGACGGTGCCCCGGGTGTTGAACCGGAGCACGGCCAGGTCAGCCAGCGCGGGCAGCCGGTTGGCCGCCTTGCGCAGCAGGTGGCTGTCCATCATCCCGCCGTGCGTGGGCAGCGGATGCAGGAAGATCAGCGTGGCCACCGGGTCCCGGTCGGCCGGGAGCGCGAGCTCGGCGACCAGATCCAGGCCGTCCGCGGTGTGCAGCGTGACGGTTTCCCGGCGGGCCGGCAGCACGGTGGCCGCCCTGATCTCGCTCATCCTGTCCTCTGTCTCTTACCTGCCGACCCGGCGCCCGGGGCGGCGCTGTGCCCGCCGGTCCCAGCACGGCCGGTGCCAGTGCCGCCGCTCACTCGGGCCGGGGGTCAGGCTGGGCCAGGCGACCAGGTGCGGGGTGCCAGCCGGGATCTCCTGATCACATCCCGGGCAACGATAACTCTTGGCCGACGCCGCGCCCGGCACCAGGCGGACCACCCAGTCCCCGTCCGGCCACGACTCGATCTGCTCCGGGCCGGCCGCGGCCGGATCGCCTCCGTCGCGGCCGGACCGCGGCGCACCAGGCGCAGCGCCCGGGCGGCCGCGGCGCGGGGTCTCGCCAGTATGACGGCGCGCCCGGCGCGGGCTCATGCCCGGTCTTTCCTCATGGCGGTGACCCTACCGCCCAGGCCGGCCATAGCCAGCCGGCCGTGCACCGCCTAGGAGCCACCGCCGAGCAGCCCGAGCGGGCTCGGCGCGGAGAACTCGACCTGCAGCACGGTCTGGCCCGTGCGCAGCCGCACCGGAATGATGTGCGACGCACGGTACACCGGGCTGTTAGCGGCGACCGCGGCCAGGCCATCTACCAGGGCCTTCTTGGCCGCGCTGCCGGAGTAGGCCAGCTCGGCCGACCGCAGCGGGGCGCTGGGCACACCGGGGCCGCCATCACCGAACGCCACCACCTGGACGGGCTGGCTGGCCGCGAGATCCACGATGGCCACCATCAACCGAACGTCGACCTGGCCCGCGGCCAGCTGGCCCTTCTCGACCGCCGACCAGTGGATGGACGACGTGCTGACCAGGGCCTGCCCCGAGCTCTTCCGGTCGGACAGGTCGGCGGCCAGGGCGGACCGGTAGGCCGCCGCCCCACGCGGGGCCATTACCCGGATCACGATCTGCCGCTTCCCGGCGCCGAATCGGGCGATGATCCCCGGCGCCTCCACGGTGTCCAGCCGGGCGCCCAGGTGGCTCTGCACGGCCGGCGTGGCCACCACCACCGCGACGCCGGCCAGGCTGTCCGGGCCGACAGGCCAGAGCAGGTGGAGCCGGGCCGACGTCATACCATTTTTCTCCAGGGCGTGGCACATCACTGGGTCACAGGCCACCGCGTCCCCGGCGGCGACCTGGCCGGCCACCCAGGCCGCGGCACTGTTCCGGGTGGCCAATGGGAGGTCATCCGAGCTAATCACGGCGCTGGCCACCGGCCGGTGGCTGTAGTGCACCCAAAGGAATGCCCCAGCGCCCATGGCGATCAGCACAACAGCCAGCAGGCCAGCCACCCGGTAGGCCCGGCCTGTCCCGGTCTTCTGCGGCCCGCTCCGCGGCGCTTTCCTGGGCCCCTTCGGCTTGGCCGGCCGCTTGCTATGGACCGCGGTCCGAGCAGGTGGCCGCTGCGCGGCTGGTGCGGGTGGGGCAGTTGCTACATTTTCGGTCTCCCCCTCACTTGGCGGGCGAGTTTCGCCGCCTTTTCTGCCCAGTCCACGGGTTATTGCCGGAATTGGCTGGGTAGTGTCCTCAGGGGCTTCAGAAAGATCTTCAAAACCCTTTAAGGGAAATGACGGGGCAACCGCCTCAAGTGGCTTTTCGGCACCCTTTGCACCGAGCGGCCGGGCGGGCGGTGCCGCCGTTTCCTGGACGGTTTCCTGGGCCGCTTCAGTGGCAGCTTCGGCCGGCCCGGGCGAGCCGAAAAGATCGACGTGCTCGGCCGGCTCCGGAGATGGTGCGGGCTCATCTGGATCGCCGTCCGTTTCCGCGGCCACAGCGGCGCGCACCCGTTCCAGCATCGAATCGGAGAACGTCGGCCGGTCCACCCGGACCGGCGGCCGCAGCCCGTTGCTGCCACGGACGCGGTGTGGCAGCCCGGCCGGCTCGTCCCGGCCAGCCTGGCTCGCATCAGCCGGGCCGGCGGTTTCCGGACTCGGCTCTCCCGGCGCTGGCGATGCCGCCAGCGCCTCATCCCCGGGCCGGTCCGCGCCGTCCGGCGAGCGCCGAGACGGCGGGACGCGGCTGCTTTCGCGCATGCGTCAACCCCCCTGGAGGCGTGAGCGGGACGCCTTCAACTGCGCTACAGCGGAGCACACAGTGAGTTACATTTCAAGCTGCATCACGTACAGTCATCAAATAGCTACAGATCGACACTGTTCGGCGGTTGGTAACTAAATCAGCAAAAACGCCACAATGTGCCGGTTAGCTCAGTACCTTCTGCTATGCGGGCTTCCGGTATGGGGGGAGATCGCACCGAGACGCTGCCGTGGCAGAACGTCAGCGTGAGTTCGCGCAGGCCAGGTGAGGGGTTGCCAGCAGGCCTGTTAGCGCAGGCAGGGTGCGCCAATGAAACACAGCACCGCGGCCGCCCCCGGGGGGACTGCCGTGACCGAACCGGATCCAGGATCCGGCGATGCCGCCGTGCGCGGCCGCTGGGTGAGCTGGTTCCGCAGGCACGCCACCGCGGTGATCTGCGTGGTGGCGGTGCTGGCCGTGGCGGTCGTGTTCGCCATCACCCGGCTGTCCAGCGGACCCAGCCGTACGGCTGCCCTGGAGCCTGTGCGATACCTGGGCGTGTACGAGCGCTCGGTGCCGGCCAGCTACGCCGGCATCGACCAGTTCGGCCGGACCATCGGCAAGCAGCCGGACCTGGCGCCGTACTACAGCTCGTGGGGAGAACCGTTCGCCACCGCCTTCGCGGCCGCCGCGGCCCAGCATGGCGCGGCGCCGCTGGTGCAAATCAACCCAGCCCACGTGCAGCTGGCCGCGATCGCCGCCGGGCGGTATGACGGCTATCTGCGCCAGTTCGCCAATGCGGTCCGGTCTTACCGGCACCGCGTCATCATCGGCTTCGGGCACGAGCCGAACGGAAACTGGTTCCCCTGGGGCTACTCGCACGCGACAGCGCAGTCGTTCGTCGCCGCCTGGCGGCACATCGTCACCGTGTTCCGCGCCCAGGGCGCGTCCAACGTCACCTGGCTGTGGACCATCAACATCGTCGACATCACGGGAGGCATCGAACCGCCTGCCCCCTGGTGGCCGGGTAGTTCCTACGTGAACTGGGTCGGCATCGACGGTTACTACTACAAGCCGTCCTGGACCTTCGCGCCGCTGTTCGGGCCGACCATCAAGGCCGTGCGCGCGCTGACCCGTGACCCGATCCTGATCTCCGAGACCGCCGCGGGCGACGCGGACCAGCCCACCAAGATCACTAACCTGTTCGCCGGCACCCGGGCCTACGGGCTGCTCGGCTTCATCTGGTTCAACGTCGATAAAGAAGAGAACTGGCAGGTCACCAGCCCACGGGCGGTGGCCGCCTTCCGCCGCGGCGTCACGGCGTACCAGAGGCCTGGGCCGTGACCGCGCGACGTGTCGCTGAGGGGGGCGTCAGGTGGAACTTACCGTCCTTATGCCGTGCCTCAACGAGGCGGAGACCGTCGCGACCTGTGTCGGCAAGGCGCGGCGGTTCCTGGGCGAGTACGACATCGACGGCGAGGTGCTCGTCGCGGACAACGGCAGCACCGACGGGAGCCAGCGGCTGGCCCGGGACGCCGGGGCGTCGGTCATCACCGTCGCCGATGTTGGCTACGGCAACGCGGTGCTGGGCGGCATCGCACTGGCCCAGGGCCGGTTCATCATCATGGGCGACTCCGACGACAGCTATGACTTCACCGCGCTGATGCCGTTCCTGGACCGGCTGCGGGCCGGTGCCGAGCTGGTCATGGGCAACCGGTTCCGCGGTGGCATCGCCCCCGGCGCGATGCCCACCCTGCACCGCTACCTGGGAAACCCGGTGCTCAGCGCGCTTGGCCGGCTCTTCTTCCGCAGCCGGGTCGGGGACTTCCACTGCGGGTTGCGCGGGTTCCGCCGGGACAGCGTGCTGCAGCTCGCCCTGCAGACGTCTGGGATGGAGCTGGCCAGCGAGATGGTGGTCAAGGCCACCCTGGCTGGGCAGCTGGTCGAAGAGGTACCGACCAGGCTGTACCAGGACGGGCGCAGCCGCCCGCCGCACCTGCGCCGCTGGCGCGATGGGTGGCGGCACCTGCGCTTCCTGCTGCTGTTCAGCCCGCGCTGGCTGTTCCTCATCCCGGGTACGGTGCTGCTGCTATCCGGCCTGATCTTCGGCGCCGCCGCCGGACCTACGGCGCCACCGGGCGTCCCGCCCACCACCATCCTGGACGATCTCGTCGCGGCCTCCGCGATGACCGTGATCGGGTTCCAGGCCATCCAATTCGCCCTGTTCACCAAGGTCTACGCCAACACGGAAGGCTTCTTGCAGCAGCGGTCCCGGCTGGACCGGCTGCTCGCCGCGTGCAGCCTGGAGCGCGGCCTCTTCGCCGGCGGCCTGCTGGCCGTGGCCGGGCTGGCCGGCTTGGCCCTGTCCGTGCCCGGCTGGCACGGGACCGGTGCGGGCCTGATTCATGGCGAGAGCACGGTCCGGATCATCGTGCCGTCACTGACCGCCCTGGTGCTGAGCTGCCAGGTGATCCTGGGCACGTTCTTCCTCAGCATCCTGGGCATTCGCCGGGTTCGCCAGCCGGTACTGCTGGCGGGCGGCGACGGCGTGGCCGGTGCCCAGCTCGGCCCGGCCCACCCCGGGCTGGCCGTGGCGTTCGCCGACCCGGTACCCGACCGTGACCATCCCGTGGGGCTCGATGTCGTGCCGATCGATGCCTGGCGTCTCGACCCGGCTCGCAAGAAGAAAGTCCCTGGCCCGCAAGATGCCAGTTAGCGCTGGGGTGGCCGTCCGCGCTGAAGGGACGCACGCTATGAGGCGCCGGATCGCGCTGCAAGCCAGCAAGACGCTGGCCGTGTACGGCTTCGCGGGCTGGGTATACATCGCGCTGGTCGCCTTGGTCCACCCACGCACGCTGGGCCTCCAGCTGACCCATTTCGCCAGCTTCCCGCATGAGGACACGTTCGGCGAGACCTGCTTCGTGGTGTCGCTGGTGAGCTTCTTCGTCTACAACCTGCTGCGCACCGCGGGTGCGGACCGGGAGTAACCCGCGGCCTGCCGACCCGCGGCGCTGGGTAGCGAATGGTGCCGCCCGCTCCGCCCGGTAGCCAGCACGGCCAGGCCGAGCAGCAGGGACAGGCCCTGGGCCAGCGCCCAGCCTGCGGCCGCGGCGGTCAGCCCGTGTGGCAGCGCCATCGCGACGCA
Organism: uncultured Actinomycetes bacterium; assembly: GCA_963832095.1. Taxonomy (GTDB): domain Bacteria; phylum Actinomycetota; class Actinomycetes; order Streptosporangiales; family Streptosporangiaceae; genus RYN-230. Next base: position 30,973 of record CAWHSW010000017.1, on the reverse strand, counting down.
GCCGACCACCAGCGCGGCGTTGGCGCCGTTCATGAAGACATAGGCCCGGGTGCGGTCCCGGGCGATGAGCAGGGAGTTGACCAGGTACGTCCCCCCGGTGAGCAGCGCGCTCAGGGCCAGCACGCGCAGGCACCCGGTGGCCGGCACATACGACATCCCGAACATGCGGAGCAGGAGCGGCGCGGCCGTGACGACCACTACCACCGCGGGCACCACCAGTCCGTAGACCCCCCGGACGGCCTTGCGCAGCTGGCCGCCGAGCGTCACCCCGGGCCGGGACGCCTCGGCGAACAGCACCTGCGCGATGGTGGACGGGATGAAGTTGAGAAAGGTGGCGATCAGGAACGCGACCGCGAACCGGGCCGTTTCCGCGGCACCCCGGATGACGAGCACCTCCACCGGGACGATGCTGGTGGGCACAATCCCCAGCACGGTGGCCAGGTAGTTGCCCGAGGTCATGGACAGATAGTGGGGCAGGGCGCGGAACGAGCTGAGCCGGATCCGCCGGCCACGCAGCCGCGTGCTCAGCACCAGCCCGCTCAGCATGGTGGCCAGGATCAGCCCGAGCCCGTAGGCGATCAGTAGCCCGGAGAACCGAAGCGCGGTCAGCAACACCAGGGCGGCCACCTTGGCCACGCTGCCCAGCACGTTCTTGACCAGCACCACATGACTGGCCCGGATGCCGATCAGGCAGGCGTCCAGCGTGCTGCCCACCGCGGTGAACACCACCAGCGCGGTGACCAGGAACGCCATCCGGCCGTGCTGCTGCAGGTGCAGCGCGGCCGGCAGCAGCGGCCCGAGGAGCACAACGGTGAGTAGGCACAGCGCTGTGCCGACAGTGGCGATAGCCGCCACGGCCACGGCGACCAGCTCACGAGGGTTCACCGCCCCGGCGACCCGGCGGATGATGGTATTCGACAGGCCGAGGGCGGCGATCGCCGCGAGGAGCCCGACTCCGGAGGTGACGCTGGCGAACACGCCGACCGCCGCCGGCGGGTAGCGCCGCGCCGCCAGCGCCCAGAACACGAACCCGATGGCCGACGTGGCCACGGCATTGATGAGCAGGAACAGGGACCCGCGATACAGCGCGTCGCCGGCCAGGCCGCGCAGGCCGCCGCGCACCCGGGAACGGAGGCTGGCCGACCCGGCCCGCTGGGTCATGGCGTGCTGGCCGGCTGCCGCGCTGGGCCAGCCCGCACCGGGCCGAGTACCGAGGTGATCTCGGCCAGAGTCCACTGCGCGATATCCGCCCAGCCCAGCCCGGCCGCGTAGCTCAGCGCGGCGGCTGACATGTCGGCCAGCGTCTGCGGGTCGGCGACGGCTAGCCGGGTCAGGGCACCGCGTAGCCCGGGGATGCCGCCGTCGTAGCGAAGCACAGCTGGCCCGGGCAGGCCAGCCAGCCCGGGCAGATCCGGCACGATAAGCGGGCGGCCGTGGCAGAGCGCCAGGATGACACTGCCGCTTGTGGTGACCCGGCGGAACGGCAGTACGACGACGTCAGCCGTGGCCAGCAAGTCAGTCACCGCATCATCTGGAATCCGGTCCAGGCGCAGCGTTACCTGGTGACCGGTGCTTGCGGCCAGTGCCCGCAGCTCCGCCTGGAGCTGCCCGTCCGGGCATGGCCCGGCCACGGTCAGCTCGGCGGGCACCGCCGCGGACAGCGCGGCGAACGCGGCTAGCAGGTCGGTGACGCCTTTATAGTCCTGGACCCGGCCGAAAAACAGGAACTGGCGCGGGCCGCCGACCGAACCCGGCCGGCGCAGCGCGGCGGCCGGGCGGGCCGGGGGCAGCGGGCCGTGCGGGATGACCACGCTCCGCCGCGGCGCCGCGCCCAGCGCGGCTAGTGCGTCCAGCGTCGCGGCGGAATGCGCCAGCACCAGGTCGCTGGCCCGGACCAGCGCCCGCCGCGCCGCGACGTCGTCGGCGAAGACCTGCTCGTGCGGGAGCACGTTGTGCGCGGTCCAGACCAGCCGCAGGCCGAGTGCCCGGCAGGCCCGCAGCCAGACCAGGAACCAGGCCTGCCCAAGCCGGCGCAGCACCGGGAACCGGCGCGCACCAGGCAGGGCGAACGTGGCGGCCACCCAGTGCAGGTGGACCACGCGGGCCCCGGCCATCCGCTGCCAGGCCAGCTGGGCCGGCAGCAGCAGCAGGTTGACCGTGTGCGACCGGGTCAGCTCACCCAGGTAGCTGGCCTGCACACCGAGCCGGTCCATGGCGCTGTAGAGCAGGCCCTGATACGGGTTGGGATCCCTGGGCAGCACCAGAATCCGGATCACCGGAGCAGCTCCGACAGGATGCCGGCCCCGTACGTGAGGTGGTCGGCCAGGACCCGGACCGCGCCATTGGACCGGTTACGCCAGGCCGGGATGAGCAGCAGCGCCGGATAGAGCGGGAAGACCAGGGTCAGCGGCAGGCCGAGCAGGAAGGCCGGATAGGCGACCACCATGGGCTCGGTGCGAAGCACGCGGCGTAGCCGGGACGGGTGCTTGCGGTACAGCCGGGCCCGGGCCTGGCCGTACACGTAGGAGCGGCGTAGCTGGCGCCGCCAGCCACCCCAGTCATGCCGGATGACCGCCTCGGGAACGTTCCGGATACGGTAACCGCGGTCCACCAGGCGCCAGCTGAAGTCCACGTCGGAGCCGTAGGCGAAGCTCTCGTCGAACCCGCCGATCGCATCGAACGCGGCGCGCCGGAAGGCCAGGTTGATGGTGGGGCATTCGGCCAGGTAGCGGATGCCCCGGGCGGCCTCGGCCGACTCGTCGTACAGCCCGCTGCTGCCCGGCGTAGCCAATGTCAGGCCCGCCGCGACGTGCTCATCCTGCCGCAGCGGCGCGACGAGCCGGTCCAGCCAGCCCGGCTCGGGCTGGCAGCCGGCGTCGGTGAACGCGATGATGTCGCCCTGGGCCGCGCGCACTCCCGCGTTGCGCTGATGCGGGATGGAGACGCGCACCCCGGCCGGCGGCTCGAACGGGATCCACCGGACGCGGCCCGCGTGCCGGTGCCGGATGTGGTCGAGCCGCGACCCGGACGCGTCGACCACCATGACTTCGGCCGGGCCGGACGCCTGGGCCTGCGCGGTCACCTCGGTCAGGGTCGCGTCCAGGCCGGCCTCGTCCTTGCTGATGATGACGACGGAAATCACCCGTGGAACACCTCCGACGTGCCGTTCGAGTAGACGACGTCGTAGTTCGCATCGAGGAACGGGGCTGGGAACTTGTAGGTGGCCAGCTGGTTGTTGTAGAACGCGAAGGCCCGGTTGTCCTGAACATTGGCCCGGCTGGCGTAGACCCACGCCTGCGCCGCCAGTGTGCGCGGGGTCAAGTCAGTCATCAGGCCCTCCGTGATGTTGGTCCCGGCGGCCAGCGGGACCTGGCCATACTCGTCCGCGTACACTAGGTCGCCGACCCGGAACTGGCTGCCCAGCCAGCGGGCGGAGGCGATCTCCGGGGCGGTCACATAGAAGTACTCGAACACTGGGCCGCTGCTGGCCAGGTTGACCGAGGTGGCGCCGCCGAGCACCGCGCCGACCAGGTAGACGGTGTTGACGAACACCACGGCCAGGCAGCCGGAAGCCAGCACCCGGATCCGCGTCTGCCAGCCCCGGCGCAGCCCGGTCAGCGCCTGGAACGTCCAGCACATGGCCACCGCGAGCAGGACCAGAGCCTGGAGCTGCGCCCGTTCCTGGCCATACGCCGCGGCCAGGGTGCCGCTGAACCGGATGAGAGCGAGCAAGAAGGTGGCGGCCAGCGCGGCCAGCCCGATCTGCCGGGTGAGCAGCGACGCCTTGCGCCGCAGCACCATCAGCAGCGCGCCCACCGCGCCGAGCAGGTTCGCCAGTTGCTCGATGATCAGCATCGACAGGGTGACCACGGTGTACCCGGCCCGCCAGCGGATTGGTGCGTCCGGCACGGTGGTGTTCTGCAGCTCGTACCGCCGCTCTTTCGCGGTCGGCAGCGGGCGCACGTATCTCCTGGTCCGGTGGTAGTAAGACGCGATGCGCTGGGCGTACACATCCGCGTTGATCGTGGTCCGGCTGTTGCCCTGCAAGTAGGCCGACAGCAGGCTGCCGCCCGGCACCCGGTTGGGCAGGATGTCCAGGCCCTGGGTTTCCACCGTCTGGGCTACCTGCACCAGGTGCGACTCCGAGTGGGTCACCGGGCCGTACCAGATGACCGCCCCGGCCAGTGTGGCCACGAAGCCCACCGCGACCGCTCCGGTCACCCGGGGCACCCGGCGGATCCAGGACAGCCCGAACTGCAGCGGGAGCATCAGGCCCAGCAGCGTGACGGCGAGGTACGTGGTGGAGTAGTGCGACAGAGCCAGCGCCACGCCGAGCAGGGCGACCAGCCGCCACCGCGGCCCGCGCCGGACCCGGCTGTCCAGCATGGCCGCGATCAGCGCGGCGAACAGTACCAGGGCGATCTCCTGCCGGGCCAGGGTGGCCAGCTCGGTGAACGCGTACTGGCCGATGGTGAACGCGGCGGCGATAAAGGCCCACGGCCGGATCAGGATCTTGCGCGCCAGGCCGAAGATCGCCACCGGGAACAGCGCGAAGATCATCGGGAAGACGACCTTGAAGATCAGCAGCGCCGGTATCCCAGACAGCGCGTGCAGCTCGGCCGGCATGACGGTGACGCTGAGCATGGCACCGTACGCGTCGCCCGGGTGTGCGGCGTGCCACACCCCGGTGTGCACGGCCTGCTCCAGGCGCTGGTACTCGGCGCTGATGTCGAAGCCATACAGCGGGTCGCCGCGCAGTGAGCATGCCCAGATCATGGCCAGGCCCGCGCTGTACAGCACCATCTCGAGCAGGGACTTGTCCAGCCGCGCGGACAGCGCCGCGGCCACGAAGAGCGAGCCGACGATGGCCACTGCCGCCACCACCGCCACGGCGTTGCCGTGGCCGGTGTTGAGCCGGAGCGCGCCCGCCGCCGCGGCCAGCGGGATGAGCAGCGGGACGGCCACCCGGACCGGCCGGCGCGGTGACCGCCACTCGATCGTGACGTCGGCCGGCGCGCTGGCGCACGCCACCAGCAGGCCCAGGCAAATGACCTCGAACCCGATCAGCAACGGCAGCGCGCGCAGCGGTTCGGCCACGCCCACCAGCGGCCCGAGGAAGTCCACGGCGAGACCGGAGCCGAACAGCACGATGATCGACGCGCACGGGACGTAGACCGGGAACGAGCGCACCACCCGGCTGGGTATCCGCAGCGCCTGGAGCAGGATCGAGCCAGGGACGATGAGCAGCAGCGGCACCAGCAGCAACTGGGCCGCCCACCACCGGTGCAGCGGCACCAGCACGGCCACCAGGGCGAGCGCGGCGCTGTACGCGCCGAGCCCGCGGCGGACGGCCGGGGCGGCGTGCCGCGGGGGTGGCCGCCCAGGCCCCGCGGTGCTGCCTGCGGCCGCGGCCGCGCGGTAATGGTCACCGGCGGTAGACCCCGGCCAGCTTGTCGGCCATGGCGGACCAGTCGTAGCCGTCCACCCAGGTATCCGCTGGGCTGGTCAGGTCACGCGTGGCCGCGGGCGGGCTGGTGAGCAGACTGGCCACCGCGGCGGTCACCGCGTCCAGGCCGGGCTCGCACACGGTCCCCCGCGAGTACTCCCGCACCAGGTGCTGTGCGTGATTGTCGGGAGCGGCGGTGGTCAGCACGGGCAGGCCGCAAGCGATGGCCTCGAGTACGGCCATGCCGAAACCCTCGCGGACCGACAGGGAGACGAACAGCCGGGACGACTTGAGCAGGGCGTAGAGCTCCTTCTGCTCGCCGACGTCGGCGCGGAACTCCACCGCCGTCCCGAGGCCCAGGGCCCGCGCCCGCTGCTCCAGCGCGGCCCGCTCCGGCCCGTCTCCGATGATGCGGCAGGTGGCCTTGCGCCCGCTGGCGTGCAGCCGGGCCAGCACGTCGAGCACCATGGCCACCCGCTTGTGCTCGATCAGCCGGCCGACGACGACTAGGTCAGTGGGGTCGGCGTCGGGATAGGCGGCGCGGATCGCGCCGAGGTCGATCCCATTCGGCACCGTGGTGACCGGAGCGCCGCTCCCGAGCACCTGGCGCAGCCGCCCGGCCGTCTGCGGCGATGCGGCGACGATCATGTCCGGCAGTCGCATGGCCAGCCGCTCCACCGCCCAAGCGGCCCAGCCAGCCCGGCCGAGGTACTCGCGCCAGTACTCCCGGCCCCACACCTCGTGCCAGGTGACGGTGAACGTCGTCCGCTTGACCGTGGCCACCAGCCGGAGCACGAACAGCTGGACGTACGGGATCTGGTCGGCCTCCAGCACGTCGAACCGGCAGCCCAGCAGGCGCAGGCTGGCCAGCGCGAACCAGGCCGCCTGCCGGATCGACCGGCGGCCGTGCCGGTACAGCGGGTGCAGCCGGGAGATGGCGTGGTAGCTGACCCCGGCCTCGCGGCGCACCGGCGGCCCGTCCCACCACTGCATGGTGTAAACGTGCACGTCAGCCTGGGCGGCCAGGCGGGGCAGCAGTTCCTGGTTGCGCAGCTCCCGGCCGCCGCGCGAGTAGGGGTAGATCACGTCGCACACGACCGCGACCACCGGGAGCTGTCGCACCAGCTCAGCTCCTGCGCCGACAGGTGGTCCAGGCATGGATCGCCTCATGCGTATCCCGCCCGGCCAGCTGGACAATAAATTCCACACGATGGTCCGGGTCACAGGTGAACTTTCCAGCTTGCGGAATCGAGGCCGTTTTCCCGGGCCCGACGGTGACAGGTCGTGACTTCAGTGGCCGGGCGTGGCCCGGACGCTGGACCAGGAGCAGGGACCAGCGGTAGTCCTGCGACCGGGGTTGAGCGTTGTGGATGAGGAACCTTAGCGTGTAGCGCACGCGCTTGCCCACCTTGGTGTTCAGCACCGCCGGACGCGTCGGATCCCCGAAGTAAAGCGCGGTATAGCCAGTCGGCCGCTGAATCAGGTCGGCCTTTTCCAGTAGTGCGTGCCCAGCTCCGGTCTGGCCAATTCCAGTGGCCGCCGCAGCGACCACCACGAGGGCGCCCACGCTGCGCCAGCCGCCCAGGCGAAGCAGCGATGCCGGCATGACCCACCCTCCCCCAGGCACAGACATCGCGAGTCTAAAAGTGCCCGGGGGCTCGTGCTGGCATATCCGCCATATTCGGCTATGTCGCCGCGGCCAGTACCGGGGTGTGATAGGGCAGACGCGTGCCGGACGAACTGATCAGCTTTGTGGTCATCGCCTACAACGAGGCGCCCAACATTGGCCCGACGCTGGCCTCGATCAGCGGGCTGGCCGGCCTGGGCCGGTACGAGATCATCGTGGTCAACGACGGTTCCCGGGACGGCACCGGCCGGATCGTGGCCCGCCTGGCCCGGCGCGATCGCCGGATCCGGCTCATCGATCTGCCCGCCAACCGGGGCCGGGGTCATGCCCGGCGAACCGGAATCGCCGCCGCGCGCGGCGGCCTCATCGCCACCGTGGACGCGGACATCATCCTCCCCGCCGACTGGCTGGACCGTACCCGCGCGGCGCTCACCGGCCACGACGCGGTCGGCGGCACGGCGGTGCCGGATGGCGACGTTGGCTACGTGTACCGCCGGTTCGGGCTGGATCCCCGGGTGGTGACCTCGACCACCACGGTGACCGGGAACAACGGACTGTACCGGCGCGGCGTCTTCGACCAGGTGAGCTTCGACGAGGCACTGCGCGAGGGCGAGGACAGCGCGCTCAACCACGCCATGGCGCGCCACGGACTGTCCGCCGCGACCGTGCCGGGCCTGCTGGTCCAGCACCGCGAATGCAAGTCGTTCGGCAGTTCACTGCACTGGCTGTTCGACACCGGGCAGGGTGCGACCCGCCAGCTGCTCAGGTACCGCCAGGTGCGCCAGCCGGACCTGGCGGCCGGCGCCTTCGCCGTGTCGCTGGCGGCCGGCCTGCTCACCGCGCGGGCCCGGCGCCCGCTGCTGGGCGTGGCTATCCCGGCTGGCTTCATGCTGGCCGTCAGCGCCCAGCACGTGCGGAGCCGGTTTCTCACCCCCCGGTCGGAGTGGCGCCGGGTCGCACCGGCGGTCGCGGTGGATGGGGCGATGCTCACCGCGTATTTTGCCGGGCGGCTGGCTGGGCTAGCCGCCGCTGGCCAGCGGGCGCTTGGCTCTCGGCGGCGTCCGGAACCAGGCGCCGGAACTGCCACCATCCCTCGATGAAGCCCACGTCGGCACAGCACTCCTCGGCCAGCTGCAGGTAGCTGTCCAGCAGGCAGCCCGGGCGGCGCTCGCGCACCGCGGCGCGCAGCCCGGACGGGTAGAGCAGTTGCGGCACCAGCGCCGTGACCGCCAGCAGCACCGGGAAGAAGACCGACAGGACCAGCATGGTCAGCATGGCCAGCGGCCACGGGAAGACGATGGGCGGCACGTCGGGCCACTTCCGGTGCATCCGGGCGGCACCCTGGCCATAGGCCAGCCGCCGCCGCAGCGTGTCCCACAGTGACGGGCTGAAATGATGTACCGCCCTGGCCCCGGGCGCGAAGACCAGGCGGCCGGCCGGGAACGCCTGGCGCAGCCGCCGGCACAGATCGTCGTCCTCCGAAGCGAAGCGGATGCGCTCGTCGAAGCCGCCGACTTCATCGAACGCGCCATGCCGGACCGACATGTTGGCTGCCGCGCAGGAGTAGATATCCTGCGGCCCGCGGGTCCGTGGCGGCGCCCACTGCCGGACCAGGTACAGGTACAGCCGGTACCAGAGCCGGCTGCTCCGGGCCAGGCTCAGCTCCTGCGGTTCCAGCGGGTTGTGCCGGGCCAGGTAGCCGAGCATGAACCCGGGGCGGCCGCCAGCCAGCAGTGCCCCGGCGACCCCGATCACATCGCCGTGGTACGCCCCGGCGAGCTGCTCAGCCCATCCCGGCTCCGGTTCACAGTCGTCGTCAAGGAAGGCCAGGACGGGCGCGCTGGCCACCTGGGCGCCGGTATTCCGGGCGGCGGCCGGCCCCCGGCTGGTCTCGTGCCGGAGCACGATGGCGCCATGGCCGCGGGCGACGCTGGCGGTGCCGTCGGCCGAGCCGTCATCTACCACGATCACCTCTAGGGCAGGCCGGATCGTCTGGACGGACAGCGCGCGCAGGCACCGGTCCACGCCGGCCGCCCCATCGCGGGAACAGATGACGACACTGAGCCTGGGCGGCACCTGATGCCTCCGGTCAGCAGCGGCCGGTCACGGCCGGGGCCTGTGGTACGTCTGGGCGCCGCGGCGGAACGCCGCCAGCGCCGCCGGGCCGGTCACCAGCCAGTCCTGCTCTTTGTCCACGTTGAACCAGACGAAGCCGAGCAGGCCGTAGGCCCGGGTGCCGGCGAACAGGTCAGCGATCTTCGCCGGCTGGTTCTCGGTGGTGCCCGCGGCGGTCTCGGAGATGAGCACCGGGTCGTGGGTCAGCGCCCGCACCGCCTTGATGGTCGGCCCAAACAGCGGCGCGAACGTCCAGGACGGCTCGAAGTAGTAACCGTCGATGCCGACCCAGGTCACGTACGAGCTACCCGGCCACCATGGGCGCGGCGGCCGGACCGCCCGGGCCTGCTGCTGGCCGATCACGTTGACGGTCCACAGCCAGGTAACGTTCCAGGCGCCCTGGGCGCGGAACAGGGTGACGATGTGCCGCCAGGCGGCCACGAACGACGCCGCGGACGCGTGCGGGTAGCCCCACGAGTACCACCAGGCGTTCATCTCGTGGCCGAACCCGATGACCACCGGGCGCTGGTAGCCGCGGACGGCGGTGGCGAAGCTGCGTAGGTAGGCGTCATACCGCCCGCTGGCGATCGCGCTCAGCGGGATGTTGGTGGGGTCGAGCTGCACCAGCGGTACCGCGCCGTGCTGGGCCGCGCGGGTGGCGAACCCGGTCTGGAACGCCTCGCCCCACCCGCTGTAGTAGGAAACGAGGTTGGGCTGCCTCCCGATCCTGCTGGCGAACTGATCGACGCCCGCGTAGCCGCTGGTCGTACTGCGCTCGTAGAGGCCGAGGTACGACCGGGGTGCGGTGGGCAGGATGATGGCCTGGGCCCGGGGGCCGGACGACCCCAGATCGCGGACGACGGCAACGGCGATCGCCGCCAGCACGAGCAGCACCGCACCGACGACGATGATCGGCCTGGGCAAGTGGTGCGAGGCCGGCGCCCCGGCGGGCGGCTGGGCCGCCATCACCGTTTCCCCCCGCCGGTGTTTCATCCGGCCACCATATTCACGTCGGCCACCGGCTGGTCAGGCAAATCGGTAAACACGCCACATCGGGCCAGAGCCGGACAGTACCGTGCCTATGCGGTACTTCCGTTCTGGGGGGAGATCGCACACCGAGACGCTGACGTGGCAGTACGTCGGGGTGAGTTCGCGCGGGTTGCGAGGGGGGACTACTCGCGGCCTGCGCTCGCAGGCGGGTGCGCGTATGGAGGAAAGCCCAACAGGCTGGGAGCTGTTTTCGCCGTCCGGCCCGGCCCGAGCAGAGCCGCAAACTGGCGAGGCGCCTGGGCGGCACAGTGCGAGTGAGCCTAGCCCGGGCGAGCCCGGACCGGCCAGGCCGGACCGGGTGGCTCATGCCGCACCGGGCCGGCCCGTGCCGGTGTGGTTGCCGCTGCTGGCCGTACTGGTCGTGCAGACACTGCTGTCGGTCCGGCTGCTGTGGGCTGATACCGCGTTTCAAGACGAGGCCACCTACCTGTGGGCCGGGCACCTGGAGTGGGCTGCGCTGCTGCACGGGGCGTCAGTGCCGCCGTTCCCGACGTACTTCTCTGGCGCGCCGGTCATCTACCCGCCGCTGGGCGCGCTGGCCGACAGCGCCGGCGGGCTGATCGGGGCCCGGCTGCTCTCACTGGCTTTCATGCTGGGCTCGACGCTGCTGTTGTGGGACCTGACCCGGCGGCTGTTCGGTGCGCGCGCCGCGTTCTTCGCCGCGGCCCTGTTCGCCCTGCTAGGCCCGACGCTGCACCTGGGGGCGTTCGCGACCTACGACGCGATGTCCATGTTCCTGCTCGCGCTGGCCACCTGGTGTGTGGCCGGGGCCGGGGAGGTCGGCGAGGCGACCAGCCGGATGGCGATCGGCGGAGTCGCGCTGGCCCTGGCCAACGCTACCGCCTACTCCACCGCGCTGTTCGACCCGGTGGTGATCGCGGTGGCGGCGCTGGTCGCCTGGCCGGCCGGGCGGCGGGTGGTGATCCGGCGCTGCGCGACGCTGCTGACGGTGACCGTCGCGTTGCTCGTCGCGGGGCTGCTGCTCGGCGGCGGCAGCTACCTGACCGGGATCACCGAGACTACGGTGGAGCGGGCGGCGGGCAGTGACCCGGTGTTGTCTGTGCTCGGCGACGCCTGGTCCTGGACCGGCGTGGTCCTCGTGCTGGCCTGGTGTGGCGTGTTCTCCAGCTGGGCGTACCGGCGCGGCCGCCGGCTGACCTGGCTGCTCGCCGTGCTGGCGGTGGCTGGCCTGCTCGGCCCGCTGGAGCAGGCCAGCCTGCATACCTCTGCCTCGCTGAACAAGCACACCGACCTAGGCGCCTGGTTTGCCGCGATCGCCGCGGGCTACGCGGCCGACGCGTTCATCGCGGCCGCGCCGGCTGGCCGCTCCCGGCTGCTGACGGCCACCGGGTGTGTGCTCGCGCTCGCCTTCCCGGCCTTCTTCGCCTTCACCCAGTCCTGGACGTTCGCCACCGCGTGGCCCAACTCGGCCAGCTTCGTCGCCATCCTCCGGCCACTCTCCGAACACGGCAACCTGCTGATCGAGACGCCTGGCCCGGCCCGCTACTACCTCCCGTCCGGCAGTCAGTGGCGGCGCTGGTCGTCCACCCGCAACATCGTGCTGCCCAGCGGGGCCAGCACCGGCGGTCCGGCCCGGGCCGACGTGGTGGCCGGCGGCAACCCGGCCCTGTTCGCCCGGTACATCAGCCAGGGCTACTTCTCGATCGTGGCGCTGAACTTCAGCGATACCACCGCGCTCGACCGGCAGATCCGCGCCGACCTGGCCCGCAGCCACTACCACATCATCCAGGTCGTCCCGTACAACCCGCCGGGCACCAGCGGCACCGACCTGACCGGCACCTACGTCATCTGGCGATACAGGGCACCGGCACAGTGACCACCACGCGCGACACCCCGAGACCCCGGGCTGGCCGGGCCGCGTTCGCACCGCGCCCGGCTGGCCGTACCCGGCTGGTCCTGCCCCAGCCCCCGGATGACACCGAGAAGTATTCCTACCTGCAGCGGAACCTGCCCTTCCTGACCACCACCATCGTCATCAGCGCCGCCTGCCTGACGATCAGCCAGATCCGGTTCGAGCTGCACGACCCGGCGATGTGGCCGTTCATGCTGTTCACCGCGACGTATGTGCTGTACCTGGTGACCGGCCTGCCGGTGAACTTCACCGGGCGCGGCTTCGACTTCGCCGCACACCAGGCGCGCATTGCGGCGTGGCACCCGTCCCGCTATCCCGACGTGGACATCTTCCTGCCGATTTGCGGCGAGCCCATCGAGGTACTGCACAACACCTGGACCGCGGTGGCCGCGCTGCTGGCCGCCTACCCTGGGGCGGCCCAGGCGTTCGTCCTGGATGACGGGCCATCCGACGAGGCCCAGGCCGTGGCCGGGGCCATCGGGCTGAACTACATCCGGCGGCCAGGCCAGCGGGTGCACAAGAAAGCCGGCAACCTGCGCTACGCGTTCGCCCGGACAAGCAGCGAGTTCATCGTCATCTTCGATGCCGACTTCGCGCCGCGGCCCGACTTCCTGGCCGAGACCCTGCCCTATCTGGACGACCCGGACCTGGGCATCGTGGTCACCCCGCAGTACTTCCGGCAGAGCCCCGAGCAGACCTGGATCGAGAACGCGGCCGGCGCCATCCAGGAGGTCTTCTACCGGTCCATCCAGGTGGCCCGGGACCGGTTCGGCGCAGCCATCTGCACCGGTACGTCTTCGGTCTACCGCCGGGTGGCCCTGGAGCCGGTCAAGGGCGCGACGCTCATCCCGTACGCGGAAGATGTGCACACCGGCCTCGATGTGCGGCTGGCCGGCTGGTCGATCAGGTACGTGCCGCTGCTGCTGTCCACCGGCATCTGCCCAGACAACCTGGACTCGTTCGTGCGGCAGCAGTACCGGTGGTGCACGGGGAACGCCGGCATCGTGTTCTCGCACCGGCTGTGGGGGATCCGGATGTCGGTGGCGGCCCGGCTCACCTTCCTGTCCGGCTTCTTCTATTACGCCTACACCGGGCTGCTCAACTTCGTCGGGCCGCTCATCCCGGTCGTCATGCTCGCGTTCCTGCCCGGCCAGATCCGGCTGCGGAACTTCGTCATCCTGCTCCCGGCGGCCTTCGCGGGCTTCGTCTTGTACGCGCTGTGGCACCACTCGAGTTACCGGCCCTCGGTCTGGCCGCTGGGCATCGCCCGCGGCTGGGCCCATGTGTTCGCGCTCTGGGACGGCGCCTGGGGGAAGACGATGAGCTGGCAGCCGACCCGGACACCGGGCAGTTCACTGCGCCGGTTCCGGCTGGCTGTGAACTGGTGGAGCGGCGGCATGGCGGTGCTCTGGGTCCTGCTGGCTATCTGGCGCTCGGTGACACCAGGTTCCGGCCAGTTCACCGTCCTGCTGGGTTTCGGCCTGCTCAACCTCGCCGTAGTCGGCCGGGTCATCTTCCCCGGAAGGAACGCGGCATGAGGGCCCGCCTGGTGACGCTGCTCGGCTTCGTGATCGCGGTGACCATCATCGCCATCACCGGCCAGACGCTGCACCTGCGGTACTCGATGCCGGTGGTCCGTGAGAAACTGACCCCCAAGCTGTCTTCCTACCTGGGCGTCTTCGAGCCGGGATCGCCGCCGGGCTACGGCCCGGTGGCCAAGTTCAGCGCGATGGCGGGCCGGCCGCCGAACCTGGTCGGGTACTACAGCGGGTGGGCCGAGCGGTTCAACATCTCGTTCGCCGACCTGGTGCACAAGCATGGCGCGACCCCCTTCGTGCAGATCGATCCCCTGTTCGCCTCCATGTCCGGGATCGCCGACGGCGCCTACGACGACTACCTGCGCTCCTATGCCGACAGCGTGCGGAGTTTCGGCCATCCCGTGGTCATCGGGTTCGGGCACGAAATGAACGGCTCCTGGTATCCCTGGGGCTACGGCCACGTGCAGCCAGCTACGTTCGTGGCCGCATGGCGGCACATCGTCGCGCTGTTCGCTGCTCAGGGCGCACAGAACGTCACCTGGCTGTGGACGATCAACGACGACCGCCCCGGCACCGGGCCGATCAAAGCCTGGTGGCCCGGCCAGCGGTACGTGGACTGGGTCGGCATCGATGGCTACTACCTGTCGCCGTCCGACACGTTCACCAGCGTCTTCGGCCTCACCATCAAGCAGGTACGGACGTTCACTAAAAAGCCGGTGCTGCTGTCCGAGACCGCGGTCGGGCCAAGGTCCAACCCGTTCGCCAAGATCCCGGATCTGTTCGCCGGGATGCACCAGTACGGGACGCTGGGCCTGGTCTGGTTCGACAAGGACCAGGACGACGGCATCCTGCACCAGGACTGGCGGCTGGAAGGCGACGCCCCGGCCATGGCCGCGTTCCGGTTCGGTGTGTCGAACACGCTCGCCCGGCCCTGACGGCGTGGTGGGCGTCAGCCCGGCAGGTGCTGCTGGAGCGCGGCCAGGATCGGCAGTTGCCCCTTGACCAGCTTGCTGGCGGCGCGCTCGACGGTCATCCACTCGGCCCGGTCCATCTCGGGAAACTCCTGGACCACCCCTGATCCGCGGGGCCACTCCAGGCTGAACGTGTTGCTGCGGAACCCGGACAGGTCGAAATTGCCCTCGACCGCGTAGCCGATAATGATCTTCCCGCTGGGCTGCCGCCACTCGCCCAGGTACACCGGCTCACCGCCCGGGGCGGGCGCGCCCATCTCCTCAGCGAACTCGCGGCGGGCAGTGGCCAGCGAATCCTCGCCGTTCTCGCACTCCCCCTTGGGAACCGACCAGGCCCCCGCGTCCCGCCGCGCCCAGAACGGGCCGCCCATATGGGCGACCAGAACCTCCAGCCCCTCCCGGGGACTCAGCCGGTAGACCAGCAGGGCGGCACTGCGCTTAGCCACGGGGCGATCTTACCCAGCCCGGTGCACCCGGCCGGGCTGGGCGGCCCACGCCCCGGATAACTCACTACAGTTGGCTTCCGTGCGTCTCGTCATCGCCCGGTGCAGCGTCGACTACGCCGGCCGGCTGTCCGCCCGGCTGGCCCCCGCCACCCGGCTCATCATGATCAAAGCGGACGGCTCGGTGCTGGTGCACTCCGACGGCGGCAGCTACAAGCCGCTGAACTGGATGTCGCCGCCCTGCCGGCTGGCCGAGGAACCCGGCCGTTGGGTGGTGACCGGCAAATCCGGCGAGACGCTGACCATCACCCTCGAGGAGATCTTCAGCGACACGAGCTTTGACCTGGGCGTGGATCCCGGCCTGGTCAAGGACGGCGTGGAAGCCCACCTGCAGGAACTGCTGGCCGCCCAGGTGGGCCTGCTCGGCGAGGGGTGGCGGCTGGTCCGGCGGGAGTACCCGACCGCGATCGGCCCGGTGGACCTGATGTGCCGGGACGCCGCCGGGTGCTCGGTGGCCATCGAGATCAAGCGGCGCGGCGAGATCGACGGCGTGGAGCAGCTCACCCGCTATCTCGACCTACTGAACCGCGACCCGCTGCTCTCCCCGGTGCAGGGCGTGTTCGCCGCCCAGGAGATCAAGCCGCAGGCCCGGGTGCTGGCCGAAGACCGCGGCATCCGCTGCCTCATCCTCGACTACGACGCCATGCGCGGCACCGACGACGGGGCGCTGCGCCTGTTCTGAGCCGGGAACGCACGCAACCCAGGGCCGTCCGGATCGGCCGCGGATAGCCGGGAAGACGGTTCGCGATGTCCGCAACTCCGGGCAAAAGGCGTCGCGGCTGGTTACGATAGCCCGGTTATGGGTATTGATCAGGACCCCGCACCTGGCCTTCCCGGCGACGAGCCGGGCCTGCCTGCGCGCGATCCAGGGTTGCCCCGGCGCGATCCCGGGCTGCCCAAGCGCGACTCCGGCCTGCCTAAGCGCGACTCCGGGCTGCCGGCCCGCGACACGCCGCTGCCCAGCCGTGATTCCGGGCTGCCGTCCGGTGATTCCGCGCTGCCTGCCCGCGAGACGCCACCGCCCGCGCCCGAGACGCCGCTGCCCAGCCGTGATTCCGGGCTGCCCGCCCGCGAGACGCCGCTGCCCAGCCGTGATTCCGGGCTGCCCGCCCGCGAGACGCCGCTGCCCAGCCGTGGTTCCGCGCTGCCCGCCCGCGAGACGCCGCTGCCCAGCCGTGGTTCCGCGCTGCCCGCCCGCGAGACGCCGCTGCCCAGCCGTGGTTCCGGGCTGCCGTCCCGTGGTTCAGCACTGCCGATGCGCACCACGCGCACCCGGCCGCCAGGACGGCACCGCAGCCCGGACCGGCTGTCCGTGCCGCCCGACGCGCCCGCGCTGGTGCTGGCCGTGCCCGGTGCGGTCACCGAGAGCAGCATCGAGATCGCGGCCGGCGTCATCGAGGTGGCCACCCAGTCCTGCCGAGGCGTCACCGTCCGGGCCGGGTTCACCGAAGGCCGCGAGGAAAGCCTCAGCGCGGTACTGGCCGACTGCCAGACCCCGGAGGGCCTGCCCGCCGCGGTCGTGGTGCCGCTGCTCATCTGCCCCCAGCCGGACGTCACCGCGGCGATCGCCGCCACCATCGCGGCCGCGCCGGTACCGGTGCTGCAAGCCGAGCCGCTCGGCGTACACCCGCTGCTGGCCGGGGCACTGCACGCCCGGCTGGCCGAGGCGGGCCTGGCCCGTGGTGACCGGATCGGCCGGATCAGCATCGTCACCACCACCACGGCCGAGGGACTCCTGGTGGCCGCGCACGGCGAGGACGCGGTGGCCGCCGCGGGCACGGTGGCCGTGCTACTGGCCGCACGGCTCGCGGTCCCGGTGGCGGCCGCCTCATTCGGCGACGCGAACAGCATCCGCAACGCCGCAGGCCGCCTGATGGACGCGGGCGTGGCCGGGCTGGCCCTGGCGCCGTGCGTCATCGGCCCGGAGATCGGCCATCTCGACCTGTCCGCGGTCGCGGACGCGATTGGGATGAAGACGGCCCAGCCGCTCGGCGCGCAGACCGCTATCGGCCAGCTGGCCGCGGTGCGCTACGGCGCCGCTCTGCAGGATCCGCAGCTCGCGGGCGCGTCAGGCTGACCCGAACGCGGCCAGCACCGCGGCGGCATCCGGGTAGCTGTGCCCGGCTGGTTCCGCGTCCTGGCTGGACCGGGCCTGCCGGAGCACATCCCGGGCTGCGCTGACCGCCTCGCCGTGGTGCTCCCGGATCGCTTCGTCACCATCGAGCACGGCGATCAGCCGCGCGGTGCCTGGTGGCTCGACGACGAACAGGATGCTCGTCTCTGCTCCGCTCGCGTCATCCTGAGCGGGCACCCCGGGCCGCAGCTCCAGCAAGGCAGGCAACCCAGCTACGCCGGACGGCTGGCCAGGCTGGCGCAGCTCGTCCTCGATCTGGGCGGCGATCGCCTGCAGCTTGGCCTGAGCGGCCGCGGCGGGGGTTCCCGGCTGGCCGGCGCCGCGTTCCGGGTCCGGCTCGCCGTCCGGGTCCGGCTCGCCGTTCAGGTCGGCATCCAGGGCCGCGGTGGCCCGGGCCACCATGGACTCGCCTTCCGCCGCGGTGTACCGCGCCTTGAGTGTTTCCTTCCTGATCCGCAGCTCCTCACTGCGCACCTGCCGCTGGTAGCTCTGCCGGGCCAGGGCCTGCTCGGCCGAGGTCACCTGGGGCAGCCGGTCGCGCAGCGTGGCCACCTGCCGGTCCACGTCCGCGATGGCCTGCTGCACCGTTTCGGCCCGGCTGGCGTCGCCGGCCGCGCTGGCTTCCTCGCGCTGCTCGGCCAGCCGGACCCGCAGCGAGCCCAGGTCGCCGAGTTGCGTGCTGAACTGCCGGGCCAGCGCGGCCGCGTCCGCGACGCGGCGGCGCAGCACGGCCAGCTGTTCCAGCTGGTCCTGGTAGGCCTGGTCGAGCTGGGCCCGGGGATCCAGCTCCGTCTCGGCGGACCCCGGGTGGTCCGGGTCGGCCGGCCGGACCAGTGGTGGCCCCAGGCTGGCCCCGCCGGCCGCCAGTGCGGCCAGCGCCTCCGCGACCAGCCTGGCCCGGGCCGGATCGGCGGTGCCCAGCTGCTCCAGCCAGTCGTGGATCTCGCCGGACATCCGCAGCTGGTAGCCCACGCTCAGTCCTCTCCGCGCGCCGCGCCGCCGAGCACCGCGTCGTTCACGGCCCGGGCCTCGGCGGCCAGTTCCGGGACGTCAAGCACGGTGACGCCGCGCTCGCGGAGCAGCTCGGCCCCGCCGCCCGGCGCCAGCACCGGGGGCTCCAGCCAGGCCACCACCACCCGGCGCAGCCCGGCCCGGATAATCAGCTCGGCGCAGGGCACCGGCCGCGAGGCGCGGAACCGGCACGGCTCCAGCGAGCTGTATAGGGTGGCCGGCCCGACCCGGGGGTCGGCCGGGTCGACCAGGGCCAGCGCGGCTTCCTCAGCGTGATCGTGCGGGTCATGTACCCGGGAGAAGCCGGTGGCCAGCACCGCCCCGTCGCTGCCCACCAGCACCGCGCCGACGCAGTACGCGGACGCCGACGGGGGGCACCGCCGGGACAGCTCGATGGCCTGGCCCAGCCAGTGCCGGTCGGCCGCATTCAGCTGGCCATCCGGCCCGGGCTTCAGGTCAGCCGGGCCCAGTTCGGGGTCAGTCATCGTTGACCTGGCTCACCTGGGCTAGCTTGCCTTCCAGCGCAGGACCGCTGGTGCAGAGGTAACGCAGCAGCACCGCATTCCCCAGCCGCCGCACCTCCGCCAGGCTGAGCCCGCCGCCCGGATAGTTACCTGGGCCGGCGAACCGCGGGGCGGCTGGGTCGCCCACGAAGAACGGGGCTATGACCAGATGTAGCTCATCTACCAGGCCGCTGGTCAGGAACTCGGTACCGAGCCGGGCGCCACCCTCCACCATGAGCCGGCCGACGCCACGCCGGCCCAGGTCGGCCAGCACGCCCGCCAGCCGTGGCGAGTCGCCAGCCGGGACGACGTCAGCCCGGTCGCCCAGCCGGGCGCACAGCGCCGCCACGGCCGGGTCCGCGCAGTACACCAGGCGCTGGGGCCGCGCCCCGGTGGCTGCGGGATCAGCACCGGGCCAGTCAGGGACGAAGAACCGGGCCGCTGGGTCGAGATCGCCGCTCGCGGTGATCGTCACGGCCGCCGGGTTCTCGGGGAGCCGCCGGGCGGCCCGCGCGGCCCGGCGGCGGGCCGAGCGGACCAGCAGCCGGGGGTTGTCGCGGCGGATGGTGCCCGCACCGACCATGATCGCGTCGGCCTCGGCCCGCTCGCCGTCCACCCGGTCCAGATCCGCCTCGGACGACAGCACCAGGCGATCCGGCCCGGTCGAGTCCAGGCAGCCGTCCAGTGAGATGGCGCAGCTGAGCACGACGTACGGGCGTTCGGTCATGAAAGTGCTCCGGTTGGGAGGCCAGTGCGCCGCCAATGCTGCTCCCACGCTACCTGGCGGGCGGGAGGCGATGATTTACTGTGCGGCAAAGCACGCGAGCCGGGCGGAATTGCGCCGATCGCGGGCAGTGGCCGCAACGCGTGGGTGAGGGTAATGGGCACGTCGGTATGGGAGCAGGGCCAGTCCTGGGTCGCGTCGAATTTCGACTCAGTCAATCCGGCTACCTCCGAGGTCATCGGGACCTTCCCGGTGCAGGGGCGGAGCGAGGTGGACGCGGCCGTCGAGCGGGCCGGCCAGGCCGCGGTGTGGTGGGCCGGGCTCGGCTACGCGCAGCGGCGGACCCGGTTGCTGGCCTGGAAATCGCACCTCACCCGCTATTTGCCCCGGCTGGCCGAGCTCGTGCACACCGAGACGGGAAAGCCGCTGGCCGATGCCCAGC
The DNA here is from genome assembly GCA_963832095.1 of uncultured Actinomycetes bacterium. Classification (GTDB taxonomy): domain Bacteria; phylum Actinomycetota; class Actinomycetes; order Streptosporangiales; family Streptosporangiaceae; genus RYN-230. Next base: position 11,036 of record CAWHSW010000017.1, on the reverse strand, counting down.
TGGAAATCCTGCTGGCCATTGTGCACATCGACTGGGCCGCGAAGAATGCGCGGAAGGTGCTCGGCTCACGCCGGGTGCGCAGCGGGCTGATCGCGATCAACCAGGCCTCGCTGCTGGAATACCAGCCGCTGGGCGTGGTCGGCGTGATCGGGCCGTGGAACTACCCGGTGTTCACCCCGCTGGGCTCCATCGCCTACGCGCTGGCGGCCGGCAACGCGGTGGTGTTCAAGCCGAGCGAGCTCACCCCGGCGGTCGGCGGCTGGCTGGTCAGCTCGTTCGGCGAGGTGGTGCCCGAGCAGCCGGTGCTGCAACTGATCACCGGCGGCGGTGAGACCGGCCAGGCGCTGGCCCAGAGCGCGGTTAACAAGATCGCCTTCACCGGGTCGGCGGCCACCGCGAAGAAGGTCATGGCGGCCTGCGCGGAGAACCTGACCCCGCTGGTGGCCGAGTGCGGCGGCAAGGACGCCATGCTGGTTGGGTCGGACGCCGACCTGGACGCCGCGGCCGACGCGGCCGCCTGGGGCGCGATGTCCAACGCCGGGCAGACCTGCGTGGGCATCGAGCGGGCGTATGTCGCCGACGAGGTGTATCACACGTTCCTGGAGAAGGTGGCCGAGCGGGCCGCGGCGGTCCGCCCCGGCGACGACCGGGAGGCGGACTACGGCCCGATGACCTTGCCCGGCCAGATCGAGGTCATCGAGGAACACGTCGCGGACGCGCTGGCCCGTGGCGCCCGCCCGGTGGTCGGCGGGCTGAGCAGCATCCGGCGGCCCTATGTCGGCCCGGTCATCCTGACCGACGTGCCGGAGGAGAGCCGGGCGGTGTCCGAGGAGACGTTCGGGCCCACGCTGACCGTGACCCGGGTCGCCGACCTGGACGAGGCGGTGCGCCTGGCCAACGCCAGCCGGTACGCGCTGGGCTCGGCCGTGTTCAGCAGGAACACAAGGCGGGCGCTCGGCGTGGCCCGCGCTTTGCGCAGCGGCATGACGTCGATCAACGGGGTCATCACGTTCGCCGGTGTGCCCGCGCTGCCGTTCGGCGGCAGCGGCGATTCCGGGTTCGGCCGGATCCACGGCGCCGACGGGCTGCGCGAGTTCTCCCGGGCCAAGGCCATCACCAGGCAGCGGATGCGCCCGGTAGCCGACCTGACCACGCTGAACCGCTCCGACAAGGACATGAACCGCGTCCTCCGCATGGTCACCCTGCTGCACGGCAGGCGCTACCGCTGACCCGCCGGTCGCCCGGGCAGCGCGGCTGCCCGGGCTAGCGGGAGCCGCCGGCCGGGGCGGGGTCGGGGATCAGGACCGGGTCGATCGCGGCCAGCGGGGCACGGCCGCAGATGAGGTCGGCGGCGCGCTCGGCGATCGCGATGACCGGGGCGTTGGTGTTGCCGCGCGGCACCACCGGCATCACCGACGCGTCCACCACCCGCAGCCCGTCCACCCCCCTGACCCGCAGTTCCGGGTCGACCACGCTGGTCAGCTTGCTGAACGCCAGCCGTGAGTCGCCGCCCATCGCGCACGTGCCGACCGGGTGGTACAGCGTGCCCAGGTCGCGCCGGACGAACTCACGCAGCTCGGCATCGGTGCGCACGTCCGGGCCGGGCGCCAGTTCCACCGTGCAGTGCTTGGCCAGCGGCCCGGCCGCGGCGAACTCACGGGCCATCCGCAGCCCGCTGACCAGCGGCTCGATGTCCTCGGTGGCGTACAGGTAGCCGGGGTCGATGGCCGGCTTATGCCGCGGGTCGGCGCTGTGCAGCCGGACCGCGCCCCGGCTGGCCACGCTGACCAGGCCAATCAGGATGGAGACGGCGCGGATGGCCGGGTCGGCCAGGCCCTGCCGCTGGTACGGCGCGGGCAGCACATGCCACTGCAGGTCGGGCGCGGGCAGCGACGGCATCGTCCGGGTGAACCCGCCCGCCTCGGCGATGTTCGAGGTCAGCGGCCCGGAGTGCAGGTACCGCCAGCGGGCCAGGTTGACCGGGCCCGCCTGCTCCCACAGCCCGGTGTCCTTCGGGGTGTGCCACATCGCGGTGACGACCGGGTGGTCGGACAGGTTCGCGCCCACCCCGGGGCTGTCCGCCACCACCCGGATGCCGTGCTCGATCAGCTGTTCCACCGGGCCGATGCCGGACAGCATCAGCAGCTGCGGGCTGCCGATCGCGCCGGCCGACAGGATGACCTCCCCCTCGGCCCGGGCCTCCTCCTCGGCGCCGCGGCGCAGGTAGCGCACGCCCGCCGCCCGGCCCGCCTCGACCAGCACCCCGGTGGCCAGCGCGTCGGTGTGCACGGTGAGGTTGGGCCGGCCCAGCGCCGGGCGGAGGTACGCGTCGGCCGCCGACCAGCGCCGCCCATCCCGCTGGGTGACCTGGTAGAAGCCGGTGCCGTCCTGGGTCACCCCGTTGAAGTCCTCGTTGGCCGGCAGCCCGCACTCCCGGGTCGCGGCCACGAAGGCCCGGGTCAGCGCGGACTTGTGCTTGAGGTCCTGCACGCTGAGCGGGCCGCCCACGCCGTGGTAGGCGGATGCGCCGCGGGAGTTGTCCTCGGCCCGGAGGAAGTAGGGAACTAGCTCCGGGTAGCCCCACCCGGCGCAGCCGTAGTCGTCCCGCCAGGTGTCGTAGTCCAGCCGGTTGCCCCGCATGTAGATCATCGCGTTCAGTGACGACGACCCGCCCAGCGTGCGGCCGCGCGGCCAGTAGATGGACCGGGCCGTCGCGCGCTCCTGCGGCACGGTCTGGAAGTTCCAGTCGTACTGGCTCTGGAACAGCATGTTCATCCCGGCCGGGAGATGGATCTCGTCCGCGTCATCCGGCGGGCCGGCTTCCAGCAGCAGCACCCGGGTGCTGGGATTCTCGGTCAGCCGGGCGGCCAGCACGCATCCGGCGCTGCCGGCGCCCACGATGACGTAGTCGTACACAGGGGACCTCGCGAGCACGTTTCGGGGACCGGAGCCGTGTCCCAAGATCGGCGGGACAGGACTTAGCGGACACCCTACTCGTGCCGGAACCACCGGCGTGGCATGCTGAGCGCGCTCCCGGCCGGATTGGCCGGGAGCGCGCTCTCCCAGGGCCACCGCGGGCTCTGGCGGGCCCCCGAGATCCGCCAGGCACCAGAGGCAGTGGCCGCGTGTCCGGTGCGGCGGTCAGCCCGCCGCTTGGTTACTCTTCGCTCTTATACGATGCCACATTGTGGTCAGTATGTGAATACCCCGAGGTCAGGACATTGATCATTCCGCCCGGCTCAGCCTCCTGGCGCCCGTACCGGACCCGGCCGCTACCGTGGACCCATGCCAGCTGACCGCAGCGACCAGCCCGTCGTGCTCTCCCGCATCTACACCCGCACCGGGGACGACGGCAGCACCGCGCTCGGCGACATGAGCCGGGTGCCCAAGACCGATCCCCGGCTGGCCGCGTACGCCGACGTGGACGAGGCCAACTGCGCCATCGGGCTGGCGATCACCATGGGCGGCCTGCCCGCGGCCAGCACGGCGCTGCTGTCCCGGGTGCAGAACGAACTGTTCGACGTGGGCGCCGACCTGTGTACCCCGGTGACCGAGAATCCGGCCTACCCCCCACTGCGGGTCACCCCGGACTACATCGAGCGGCTGGAGCGGGACTGCGATACCAGCAACGAGGGCCTGCCCGTGCTGCGCAGCTTCATCCTGCCCGGCGGCACCCCGGGGGCCGCGCTGCTGCACATGGCCCGGACCGTCACCCGGCGGGCGGAACGGACCACCTGGGCCGCACTCGGCGTGTCCGGCGACTCGATGAACCCGCTCACCGCTACCTACCTGAACCGGCTGTCCGACCTGCTGTTCATCCTGGCCCGGCGGGCCAACGAGGAGCATGGCGACGTGCTCTGGAAGCCCGGCGGGGAGCGCTGAGCGTGCCGCAGCGGGGTTAACTCGCCCGGCCCAGGTAAGAGCCCGGCGGTGCCGCTTCGAGCCAGGCCAGGAAGCCGGTGAGCGCCGCTTCGCCCATGGCCAGCTCCACCGTGCCCGGGCGCTCGACGATCTGGCAGCGCACCACCACCGTCCCCTCGCCCAGGGTGGCCACCTCGGCCGGCTCGGCAGCCCGCCGGGTCAGCACCATCAGCGTCCGGCGGCTGAATACCTTGTTGGGCCGGAGCAGGAAGCCGAACACCTGGAACCAGCTCAGCTCATCCGGCTGGTAGCCGGCCACGCCCAGGCGCCAAGGGCCGCCCGGCATCCGCAGCGCGCACTCCACCGTGCCGCCGCCCCGTTCCAGCAGGTACCTGCGCAGCGTGATGCCGATGGCCAGCAGCACCACGATGACCAGGAAGACAGCGAAGATCCAGGCCGCGTCGAAGGCCAGATCTCCGCTCATCCCGGGGCCTCCGTGCGGCCCGCGTCAGGAGCCGTCGCCGGCGGCGCGCAACCGGGCCCGGGAGTACTTCACCTCGGCCGTCTCTTCCTCGCCCGGGCTGGCCTCGGTCGCCGAGACGTCGAGCTCGGCCCGGACGGCGGCCCGGTCCACCTGGGTACCCAGCTCCGCCTGCCGGGCCAGGATCGACACCCGGTCGTCGTGCACCGACAGGAAGCCAGTGCTCACTGCGGCCCGTACCTCACCCGCCGACCCGGCCGGGCCTTGCTCCGGGTCGAGGATCCGCACCACGCTGCCCTCGACCAGGATGCCGAGCACGTCGGGGTGCGAGGTCAGGATGCCGACGTCGCCTTCCAGCGTCTTGGCGATGACCATGCGGGCGTGACCCGACCAGATCTCGCCGTCCGGCACGACCAGCTCAACCCGCAAACTCACTGCTTCTCCAGTTCCGCTGCCTTCTTCTCCAGGTCATCCACCCCGCCGACCATGAAGAACGCCTGTTCGGGCAAGTTGTCGTACTTGCCCTCGGTGAGCGCCTTGAACGAGGAGATGGTCTCGCTGAGCGGCACGAACACGCCCGGCTGCCCGGTGAACTGCTCGGCCACGAACATCGGGTGCGACAGGAACCGCTCGATGCGCCGCGCCCGGCGGACCGTGACCTGGTCCTCTTCGGACAGCTCGTCGATGCCGAGCAGCGCGATGATGTCCTGCAGCTCCTGGTAGCGCTGCAGGATCCGGAGCACCTCACGGGCCACGTCGTAGTGCTCCTGGCCGACGTACTTGGCGTCCAGGATGCGGGAGGTGGAGGCGAGCGGGTCCACCGCCGGGAAGATGCCCTTCTCGGTGATGGCCCGGGACAGCGCGGTGGTCGCGTCCAGGTGGGCGAACGTGGTGGCCGGGGCTGGGTCGGTGTAGTCGTCCGCGGGCACGTAGATCGCCTGCATCGAGGTAATCGAGTGACCGCGGGTCGAGGTGATCCGCTCCTGCAGCTGGCCCATCTCGTCGGCCAGCGTGGGCTGGTAGCCCACCGCCGACGGCATCCGGCCGAGCAGCGTGGACACCTCGGAGCCGGCCTGGGTGAACCGGAAGATGTTGTCGATGAACAGCAGCACGTCCTGGCCCTGCACATCGCGGAAGTACTCGGCCATGGTCAGCGCGGCCAGGCCGACCCGGAGCCGGGTGCCCGGCGGCTCGTCCATCTGGCCGAACACCAGCGCGGTGTCGTTGATGACGCCGGATTCGGTCATCTCGACGAACAGGTCGTTGCCCTCGCGCGTCCGCTCGCCCACCCCGGCGAACACGGAGACACCACCGAAGTTCTTGGCCACCCGGGTGATCATCTCCTGGATGAGCACCGTCTTGCCCACGCCCGCGCCGCCGAACAGGCCGATCTTGCCGCCCTGGACGTACGGGGTGAGCAGGTCGAGCACCTTGATGCCGGTCTCCAGGATCTGGGTCCGCGGCTCCAGCTGGTCGAACGGCGGCGGATCGCGGTGGATCCCCCAGCGCTCGGTGATCTCCAGCGACCCCGTGTCCACGTCCAGGGCCTGGCCGAGGACGTTCCACACGTGCCCCTTGACAACGTCGCCGACCGGCACCTCGAGCGGGCCGCCAATGTCGGTCACCTCGGCCCCGCGGACCAGACCGTCGGTCGGCTGCATGGAGATGGCGCGCACCGTGTTGTCACCCAGGTGCTGCTCGACTTCCATGGTCAGCGTCTTGGTCTCGCCGCCCAGCGTGACGTCCACCTGCAGCGCGTTGTAGATGTTGGGCATCTCTTCGGAAGCGAACTCGACGTCCACCACGGGCCCGGTGATGCGCGCCACCCGGCCAGTCTCGGCGGTCTGGGCCTCGCCGCCGGAGGCGGGGTTTTCGACGGTTGCGGTCATGATGGCACTCACTCTTTCCCTGCGATGCTCTCGGCCAGCGCGTTGGCACCGCCGACGATTTCGCTGATTTCCTGGGTGATCTCAGCCTGGCGGGCCTTGTTGGCCTCCAGGGTGAACTGCTCGACCAGATCGTTAGCGTTGTCCGTGGCCGACTTCATGGCCCGGCGCCGGGCCGCGATCTCCGCCGCCGCCGACTCCAGCAGCGCCTGGTAGATCCGGCTCTCCACGTACCAGGGCAGCAGCGCGTCCAGCACCACCTGCGGCGACGGCTCGAACTCGTACAGCGGCAGCGGGCCCTCCGGCGACTCTTCGGTGGTCTCCTCGATGACCAGCGGGATGATCCGGCGGACCACCGCGTTCTGGGTCAGCATCGAGACGAACTCGGTGTAGACGATGTGGATCTGGTCCACCCCGCCCTCGCTGGTTGGCTTGTCGAACGCCTCGAACAGCGTGTTGGTGATCTCGGTGGCGTTCGCGTCCCGTGGCGTCTCGGAGAAGCCGTGCCACTCCCCCGCGGTTTCGATGCCGCGGAACCGGTGCCAGGCGATGCCCTTGGTCCCGGACACGTAAGTGACCGGCTCGACGCCCTGGTCCCGGAGCAGCGTGCGCAGTCGCTGCGCCTCGCGCAGCACGTTCGCGTTGTAGCCGCCGGCGAAGCCGCGGTCGCTGGTCAGGATCAGGATCGCGGCCCGCTCCGGGTGCTCCGGCTGGCGGATCAGCGGGTGGTCGATCTGCGGTGACCGGCTGACCACCGCCTCGACCGCCCGGGTCACCTCGCGGGCATACGGCCCGGCGGCGCGGACCCGTGCCTGGGCCTTGATGATGCGGGACGCCGCGATCAGCTCCTGGGCGCGGGTGATCTGGGCAATGGACTGGATACCCCGGATCCGTTGCCTGATGGCGCGAAGCTGTGCTGCCATGCTGGGCCTTCCGCCTTAACTCTGCTGGCCGGAACTCTGCTGGCCGGAGGCCGGCTGGCCGGAGTCCTGCTTCTCCGGCGGCACCCGCCGGGCCACCTTCTCCTGGCCGACCTCGTCGCCGCTCATCGGCTTGCCCTCGTCGTCGTCTTCCGGCGACAGCAGCCCGCCGCCGGTGATCTCGAACGTCTGCCGGAACTCCTCGACCGCCTCCTTGAGCGCGGCGGCCGTGTCGTCGGACAGCTGCTGGGTCTCCCGGATCGCCTGGAAGATCCCGGGCTGGTTGCGCTGCACGTAGTCGAGGAAGTCGCTCTCGAACCGGCCGACGTCCTCCAGCGGCACGTCGTCCAGGTAACCGTTGGTGCCCACCCAGATGGACACGACCTGCCGTTCCACCGGGAACGGGCTGTACTGCGGCTGCTTGAGCAACTCGGTCAGCCGCGCGCCGCGGTCCAGCTGGGCCCGGGAGACCGCGTCCAGGTCGGATGCGAACGACGCGAACGACTCCAGGTCCCGGTACTGGGACAGCGCCAGCTTGATGCCGCCGGCCACCTTCTTCATCGCCTTGATCTGCGCGTCACCGCCGACCCGGGACACCGAGCGGCCCACGTTGATGGCCGGCCGGACACCGGAGTTGAACAGATCGGTCTCCAGGAAGATCTGCCCGTCGGTGATCGAGATGACGTTGGTCGGGATGTACGCGGAGATGTCGTTGGCCTTGGTCTCCACGATCGGCAGCCCGGTCAGCGAGCCGCCGCCCATCTCCTTGGACAGCTTGGCGCACCGCTCCAGCAGCCGCGAGTGCAGGTAGAACACGTCGCCCGGGTAGGCCTCGCGGCCCGGCGGCCGGCGCAGCAGCAGCGAGATCGTCCGGTACGCCTCGGCCTGCTTGGACAGGTCGTCGAACACGATCAGCACGTGCTGGCCCTGGTACATCCAGTGCTGGCCGATGGCCGAGCCGGTGTACGGGGCGAGGTACTTCTGCCCGGACGGGTCGGATGCGGGCGCGGCCACGATCGTGGTGTACTCCATGGCGCCGCTGTCCTCCAGCGACTGGCGCACCTGGGCGGTGGTCGAGCCTTTCTGCCCGACCGCCACGTAGATGCACTTGACCTGGCGGGCCGGGTCCCCCGACTCCCAGTTCTCCCGCTGGTTGATGATCGAGTCGATGGCGATCGCGGTCTTGCCGGTCTGCCGGTCACCGATGATCAGCTCACGCTGGCCGCGGCCGATCGGGGTGATCGCGTCGATCGCCTTGATCCCGGTCTGCAGCGGCTCGTTCACCTTGCTGCGCTGCACCACCGAGGGCGCCTGCAGCTCCAGTTCGCGGAGCGTGGTGTCGGTGATGTCACCCTTGCCGTCCAGCGGGTTGCCGAGCGGGTCCACCACCCGGCCGAGGTAGTTGTCGCCCACCGGGACGGACAGCACCTCGCCCGTCCGCCGGACCTGCATGCCCTCGTTGACCTTGGTGAAGTCACCCAGGATGACGACGCCGATCTCGCGCTCGTCCAGGTTCAGTGCCAGGCCGCGGATCCCGCCCGGGAACTCGAGCAGCTCGCTCGCCATCGCGGAGGGCAGCCCCTCGACGCGCGCGATGCCATCGCCGGCCTCGGCCACGATGCCGATCTCTTCCCTAGACGCCCCGTCCGGCTCGTACGCCTGGACGAAGCTCGTCAGCGCGTCCCGGATCTCTTCGGGCCGGATTGTCAGCTCCGCCATGGTCCTCGTGTCTCTCTGTAGTTCGGTAAATCAGGTCTGTTGGTGCCGGCTGGCTGGCGCCGCACGCCGCGAGCGGTCAGGCGGCCAGCTTCCGCCGCAGCGCCGCGAGCCGGCTCGCCACGCTGCCGTCGATGAATTCATCCCCGATACGGACGGATATGCCACCTAGCACATCAGGATCAACCAGGACGTCAAGGTGGATGCCGTGGCTGAACGCCGCGGCCAGCGCGGCGGCCAACCGGTCCCGCTCGCTCTCGCTGAGTGGCACCGCGACCCGGACCAGCGCGATCAGCCGCTGCCGCCACTCGGCCACCAGGCGCCCGTACTCGGTCAGGCTCGCATCCAGGCTACGTCCTCGCGGGTGCACCGCGGCCTGGGTGACCAGGCGCAACGTGGTGTCGGTCACCTTGCCTGCCAGCAGGGTGTCCAGCAGCTGGCGCTTGAGCTCAGCCGGGGCCACCGGGCTGGACAGCGCGGACCGCAGCTGCGGGTTGGCCGCCACCAGCTGGCCGAACCGGAACAGCTCGTCTTCCACGTCGTCGAGCTGGCCCGCCTCACTCGCGGCGGCCGCCGCGGCCAGCACGGCGAGCTGCTCGGTGGCGGTGGCCAGGTCGGCCGGCGAGGACCAGCGCGCCCCGGCCAGCTTGCCCAGCAGGTCCAGCGTGGCCGGGCTGACCTTGCCCTGGAGCAGGCTGCTGGCCAGCCTGGTCCGGTCGGCCGCCGGGCGGGTCGGGTCGGTCAGCGCGCGGCGCAGCGGCCGCTGGGCGTCGAGCAGGGTGACGAACGCGAACAGCTCGTCGCTGAGCTGAGCCGCCGTGCCCGGCTCGTGCACCGCGGCGATCAGCCAGTCCCGGGCCTCGCTGAGCGACGCCCGGCTAGCTCCGCGCATGCTCGCCCCCGGCGCTCTCCCGCTCCAGGTCATCCAGGAACCGCTCGACGATGCGCCGCTGCCGGGCCTCGTTCTCCAGCGACTCGCCGACCACCCGGCTGGCCAGCTCGACGGCCATCGTGCCGACCTCGTTGCGCAGCGAGTTGATGGCCTGCTGGCGGTCGGCCTCGATCTGCGCGTGCGCTGCCTCGACCAGGCGGCGGCGTTCCGCCTCACCCTGCTCGCGCATTTCCGCGATGATCTGGGCGCCCTCCTCACGGGCCTTCTCCCGGAGCCGCCCGGCCTCCTGCCGGGCCTCGGCCAGCTGCTGCCGGTACTCGGCCAGCACCCGGTCCGCCTCGGCCTGCATGTCCTCGGCCTTCTGGATCCCGCCCTCGATCGCCTCGGTGCGGGCGGTCAGGGTCTGCTGGATCCGCGGCATCAGCACCCGGTAGAGCACGCCGAAGACGATCAGGAACGCGATCGCCCCGATGATCAGCTCCGGCAGTTCCGGGATGAGCGGGTTCGAAGGCGGCTCGACCGGCGTCGCGGCGAGGGGAATCACTGCCCGGCCTCCTGTCTGGACGACGTTACCTGGTCACGCCGCGGGTCAGCCTGCGGCATGGAAGATGAACGGCACCACGATGCCGATCAGCGCGAGGGCTTCGGTCAGCGCGAAGCCGATGTACATGTTGGACTGGATCAGGCCGCGCGCCTCGGGCTGCCGGGCCATCGCCTCGACGCCGTGGCCGAAGATCAGGCCGATGCCGACACCGGGGCCGATGGCGGCGAGACCGTAGGCCACCGCGCCGAAGTTGATGATGAATTGCTGAGGGCTGCTCGAGGCGGCCAGCACGTGATGTGCGACGTCAAGCATGTACGCATTCCTTTTCCATCGGGCCGGCCGTCTCAGCCGGCGGTTGTGGGCTCGTGGGGTGCGCGCCGCCTGGCGCGCTCCGCCGTCCAGTGCCGGAGCGGATCATCTCAGTGCCCCGCTTCCAGCGAACCGCCGATGTACTGGGCGGTCAGGATGGTGAAGATGAAGGCCTGCAACGCCTGGATCAGCAGTTCGAACGCGGTGATCACGATGGTCAGCACGAACGAGGTCACGCTGAACAGTAGGCTGATGCTCAGGCTGAGCAGGTACCAGGTGGCCAGGGTGAAGATGAGCAGCAGCAGGTGCCCGGCGAACATGTTCGCGAACAGCCGGACGGCCAGGGTGAACGGCCGGACCAGGACGTACTGCAGGATCTCCACCGGGGCCAGGATGACCAGGATGCCGCCGGGCACGTCCTTCGGGA
>CAWHSW010000016.1:0-187204 GCA_963832095.1 uncultured Actinomycetes bacterium | reverse complement strand
GAGGACGGGATGGCGGCCAGCGTGGGCTGCGGGCTGGACGGCGGGCCGTACACCGCGGCCGAGTAGCCCGGCGACAGCACCGGGCGGACCGGCACGCCGCCCGCCTGGTTCCCGGCGGCGACGAGGCTGACCTGGTCCAGGCCGCCGCCGGTGGCGTCCAGCCCCCACACCGCGATGGCCAGCGTGTTGCCGCCCTGGTCGTTCAGGAGGCCGGCCGGCACGTAGAACTGGTGCTGCGGCCCGACGTTGTTCACGTACCGGCCGATCAGCCAGCCATTCACATAGATGAACGCCCGGTAGTCGGCGCTGCCTGCGCCCGGGCCGGGGCCGCCGATCTGCACGTTGACCGGGACGTAGCTGCCGCGGGGCAGGTTCAGCGCGAAGCTGGTGCGGTACCAGCCGATGCCGGGCGGCACGCCGCGGGACGCCCACGAGTCGGGCAGCGTCACCGGCTGCCAGCCGGCGTCCGGGTAGCCCGGCAGGTCCCAGCCGTGGTCGCTGCCGTACAGGCCAGCCTCGTTCATGATGCCGCGGACCGGGTCCTGCAGCTTGATGCCGCCCGGGGCGCCCATCAGCCGCCAGGTAATGGGCGTGGCCGCGCCGGTCAGCGTGGCGCTGTACAGGCCGGTCTTCTCGCCGGTCGGTCCTTCCGGGTTGCCGGTGTTCTCGACCAGCACCGCGACGACGTTGTCCTGGCCGGTGCGCAGCGCGCCGGCCGGGAAGGTGAACGTCTGGGTGCTGGCCCCGGCGGCGCTGGCCGAGCCGAGGAACGCGCCGTTCAGCCAGGCCGAGTACGCGCCAGTCGGCGAGATGCCGTCGGCGGTCAGCTTGATGCCGGTCTCGCTGCCGGTGGCGGTGAAGTGGCCGCGGTACCAGGTGAAGCCGTGCTGGTAGCCATAGTCGGAGGCGTAAAGCACCGGCGTGGACGGGGAACTGGCGTTGGACACCGGATGGTCGGCCAGCGTCCACGAGCTGTCGTCGAAGCCGGGCTGCGCCTCCGGGGTCTCGGTACTGAACTTCCAGCCGGTCAGCGTGGGCAACTGGACCGCGGCCGGGCCGGGCACGGTGCCGGTCAGCGAGCCGTCCTGGCTGGCCGTCGTGACCACCGGCTGGCCGTTCCAGGTCACCGAGTGCACGCTGGCCGGCGCCCACACGGTGAGCGGGCCGGCCTGCGACGTATCGCCGGTCAGCGCCAGCGTGCCGCCGCGGACCGCGGCGGTGCGGACCAGGTAGCCGCCCTGGACCAGCACATCGCCGGCCCGTTGGTTTCGGTGGACTCAGTGGACTCCGGCCAGAGTTCCTCGGCCACGTCGGTCGAGGCGATCAGCAGCCGCAGCGGCGGCGCGCCGCCCTCGGTGATCTGCACCTCGGCCAGGCCGTGGTGGGTGTAGTCGAGCCGCAGGTCGCCGCGGCTGGCGTCCCAGGTGGTCTGCACCGTACCGGACAGCACCGACACGACCGGCTGGCTGGTGTAGCGGAGCACGGTCTCGCCGTCGGTGCCGTCCGGGTCGTACAGCACCGCGGTGGCCTGCCCGCCGATGTCGCCCTGGGTCATCAGCTCGGAGGTCGAGTAGACCAGCTGCTCGCCGCCGCCGAAGTCATAGTTGGCCAGCAGCAGCCGGGAGTCCCGGCCGTCCAGGGTGAGCGTGCCGCTCTGCGGCACGGTTGGGTAGTAGTCGGCCTGCTCGGCCGCGGTGGGCACGTTGATCGCGTCGATGACCACGGTGTCCGCCGAGGACGCCGGGTTCTGGTTCCCGCTGACCGTGATGGTCAGCGTGTGGCTGCCCGCGGACAGCCCGGTCTGGCTGAACAGGACCTGCTGGAACTCCTTGCCCGCGGCGGCGTAGGTGTCCACGGTGGCCACCTGGGTGCCGTCGATGGAGACGTCGGCGATGCCGCCGTTGGTGTTCTTCGGGCCGATCCACTGCACCGCGGTGCCGGTGAACGTGACCGACATGGCCGCGCCGGCCTGGGTGCTCCACGACTCGGTGCTGTCGTAGTCGCCCGCGGTGTAGTTGCTGTTGCTGGTGTTGGCGTGCGTCCAGGACTGCCGGTGTAGGTCAGCGCCGGGTCGGCGTCGTCGTAGGTGTAGCCCGCGGCCTGGTCGGTGTTCAGCGCGAGGTGCGTGCTGACCGTGGCGGTGGACGTCGCGTCGGCCTGCCGGACGTAGATGAACTGGGTGCCGTCGGACGGGTTGGCCCGGGCCAGCGTGGTCACCGCCGGGTTGTCCGCGGCCGGCGCGGCCACCGGCTGAGTATTGGTCAGCGGGGCGACCGACGTCTCGAAGTCGTTGATCAGCTTGTTCTCGCCGAATTTGGAGCCCGACGATCGAGTTGGGATTGGCCGGGGTGCCGATCTCGCCGGTCTCCCGGATGGCCGCGCCGTAATCGTAGGACGTGTAAACGCCGGGGTCAGGCAGCCATCCCCAGTTGGTCCCGCCCACGCCCATGTAGTTGCTCTGCATGGTCACGCCCTGGGCGATGTTGTTCTTGTAATAGACGTTCTCGAAGTCCGGCCCGGTCAGGTTGTAGCAGTTGTCGTAGCCGGAACCGCCCCAGCCGTCGAACGAGCCGCCCTGGAACTCGGGCAGGTAGAGCGGCTCGCCGGACTGGACCGGGTAGCCGTACGGCTGGCCGAAGCTGGACGGGTCGGCGCAATTGAAGCCGAGCGGGTAGTTGTCCGGGCCGCTGATGTTCACCGCGCCGGTGCCCGAGGTGTAGAACGGCCCGCCGCAGCACTGGTTGAACGTGAACGGCACGTCGATGCCGTCCGCCTTGGCCTGCTGCTCCAGGTCGGCCAGGTACTGCAGGTCGGCGGTGGACCGGCCGGTGTACTCGTTCTCGATCTGGTACAGGATCACCGAGCCGCCGTTGCTGATCTGGTGCGGCGCGATGATCGAGTCGATCTCGGAGAACCACTGCAGCGCGGCGGACAGGTAGGGCTGGGTGTCGGTGCGGTACCCGTTCGGCGCGTTGAGCACCCAGGACGGGATGCCGCCGCCGTCGGTCTCCGCGTTGATGTACGGGCCGGGCCGGGCGATCACGTACAGGCCGGCCTGCTGGGCCATGTTCAGGAACAGGTTCATGTCCCGGACGCCGGTGAAGTCGTACACGCCGGGCGACGGGGAGGTGTAGTCCCAGTCGAAGTAGACGGTGACCGCGTTGTACCCGTCGGCCTTCATCTTCTGCAGGTCATCCAGCCACAGCGACGGCGACGGGGTGCGCCACGGGTCGAACTCGCCGGCCGTGATGAACACCCGCTTGCCGCCGATGAGCAGCGAACTGGCGTCGTACGCTGACCTGCTGGGACGGGCCGTTGTGCAGCACGCCGCCGGGCGGGGCAGGTTTCGCCGGGATGACCGGTGCGGTGGCGGGTGCGGCCGGTCCTGACGCGCTGGCCGTGTTGGCCGTCACGGTGAACGTGTACGCGGTGCCGTTGGTCAGGCCGTCGACGATGGCCCAGTCGTCGGGCACGGTGGCGGTGACCGACTGGCCGCCGGACGAGGTCACCGTGTAACTGACCACCGACCCGGCGCCGCTGGCCGGCGGGCACCAGAGCACGGTGGCCGAGCCGTCGCCGCGGATCGCGCGTGCGCCGGTGGGCGCGGAGACGGTGGCCGAGCCGGCCGCGGCGGTGGTGGCCGCCGGGCAGGACGAGTCACTGCCCGACGCCATGCCCCCGCGCTGCGCCGGGCCGGCCGTCCGGGCCGCCGTCGCCGTGACGGCGGCGTGGGCCGGCTGGGTTAACCCGACGTCGGTTAAGCACAGCGCGATGACCAGGCTCAGCAGGCTGGCCAGGATCAGCGGGACACGCCGGAATGGCATGGTTGAACCAGAAGCGCACATCCTGCCCACCAGGTTTGCACGGTTTCACACAGTTTCTACCACTTACTTCAGACCCAAACACCGCGGCTGTCAAGCACCTGGCACCACGGTGCCGGTCAAGCATCTGACACAGTGATTACGGACCTGCCAAGGTGCCCGGCAGGCCGCTGACACCGGCCGGTAGCCTGGGGGAAACCACCGGCCCGGATTGGGAGATCAGCCGTGAGCCTGCCCACTCGACAGCAGCGCAAATTGGACCGCATCGAGCGGAAGCTGATCGCCTCGGACCCGGTGTTGCACTCCTGGTTCGCCATTTTCACCAGACTCACCCGGGACGAGGACATGCCCCGGATCGAGGAAGTGCGCGCCCGGCTGGCCCGGTTTGGCAGCTGGCTGTCCCGGCGCGCCAGCCCGGTGCGGCGCCGCGTCCCGCACCTGTCCACCCGGGCCAAGGCCATCCTGTTCTTCCCGGCCGCGCTGGCCGGACTGGTCGGCACCCTGCTGATCGGGGCCAGCGGGCCGGCCATGCAGCGCTGCGCGACCAGCGTCCGGACGCCCGCCACCGAGCTCGTGGTCAAGGCGCGGCAGTGCCGGCTCAATCTCCAGCTGGTGCACGCGCCCCTGTTCGGGCACTAGCTCTCCGGGCACTAGCTCTCCGGGCACTCGGCGCGGCGGCAGGCCGCGGGCCCGCCTGATCTCCGCGTCGGTCATGAAGGTGAACAGCCGCGGCCCGGCGGCCAGCGGCGCGGGAGTGCCGGTGAACCGGTGCGCGCCGGCCCCGAACGGCAGCGCCAGGTCGGACACCCACAGCGGCTCGAAGTCCAGTTCGGCGAACCAGTCGCAGATCTGCGGGATCAGGTCCGGCGCCCAGCGGCCCCGGGTCCAGATGACGGTGCCGCCAGCCGCGCACAGCTGGGGCAGGCACTGGATGGTCCGCCGCACATCCTCGTCGGTGATGTTGCCGAACACGCCGCAGGCCAGCACCAGGTCGGCCGGGACCAGGCCGGCGTAGGCGGCCGGCTCGGCGGCGTCCGCGAGCACCACCTCGACCTGCGGCAGGCCGGCCGCTGCGGCCAGCTCGCGGGCGGTGGCCGCGTTGTCCGGGTCCAGTTCCACCAGGCGCGCGGTCACGTCGGCGCCGCGCGGGTGCCCGGCCAGCACGCCGATCAGGTCCCGGCCCTGGCCCGCGCACAGGCTGACCGCGCGCAGCGGGCCGGGCGGCGCCTGGTCCAGCGTGGCGGCGATCTGCGCCTGCACCGCCGCCAGCCGCTGGGCCAGCGGTGAGCCGGGCACGTCGTAGTCGCGGTGCCAGTCCACCCAGGACCACCCGTCCCCGCGGCCGGCCGCCCGGCTCATCCGGCTCATCCGGCCGCCTGCAGCACCCAGACCATCCGGTGGCCCTGCTCGCCGGGCGCCTCCGGCGGGTGCTGCTCCACCCGGTCCAGCTCATAGCCGAGCTTGCGCGGGATGGCCGCGCTGGCCTGGTTGGCCACGTCACAGTGGATCTCGGTGCGGGTCACCCCGGGCAGCGCCAGGGCCAGGTCGGTCAGCGCGCCGGCCGCCTCGGTGCCCAGGCCGCGACCGGAGTACCGGGTGTCGATCCAGTAGCCGATCTCCATGCCACCGTCGCCGGCCCGCCCATCCACGGACCGCTGGTGCAGCCCGATCTCGCCGATCACGGTCAGCTCCGGCCGGAGCAGCACCGAGTAGATGAAGTCGGTGCCCGCCTCCCACAACTCGTCCGCCTCGGCCACCCGGATCCGCTGGGTGCGCGGCTCGGCCGCCTCCAGCGTGGCCCACGGCATCCACGGCCGCAGGTAGTCGAGGCTGGCGCCGACCGCGGTGGCGATGGCGTCGGCATCGTCCTCCTGCACCCGGCGCAGCACTAGATGCTCGGAACGCACCTCTTCGGCTGGCCTCGCCCCGGCTGGGATCGTCTCACTGGCTGGGGACATGCTTCATAGTAAGCAAGCCCTCCGGCAGCGGCAGCGGATCGTCCCCCGCGATGACACCGCCGCCGTGCCCCCAGGTCAGGTAGCGCCAGGACAGGTTGAGCAGCGCGGCCATCCGGTTCCGGTGGCCGAGCAGGGTGACCAGGTGCAGCGCGAGCCAGGCCAGCCAGGCCAGCGTGCCGCGGACCCGGATCCGGCCCGGCAGCTCGACCACGGCCGACCGCCGCCCGATCGTGGCCATGATCCCCTTGTCGTGGTACTGGAACGGGACGGCCGGCTGCCCGGCGGCCAGCCGCTGGATCTGCCCGGCCGCATGCCGCCCGGTCTGCAGCGCCGGCTGGGCCAGCTGCGGCAGTGGCTGGCCGTCGATCAGCGCGATGTCGCCGAGCGCGAAGATGCGGTCGTGGCCGCGCACCCGCAGGTCGGGGCCGACCAGGATGCGCCCGCCCGGGCCCTGCGGCAGGCCCCAGCCGGCCAGCTCGGCGGGCCCGCTGACCCCGGCCGCCCACACGGTCACGTCGCTGGGCAGCTCGGTGCCGCCGGCCAGGATCACCCGATCGCTGCGCACCTCCTGAATGGCGGTGCCGGTCAGCACCTCGACGCCCCGGCTCGCCAGCTGCTGCCGGGCGTAGTCGCGCAGCCGGGGATGGAACGGCAGCAGCAGCTCCGGCGCCTGCTCGACCAGCCGGATGTGCACCGCGGCCAGGTCCACCTCGGGGAACGCGGCGTCCAGCGCGGTGCTGCGCAGCTCGGCCAGCGCGCCGGCCAGCTCCACCCCGGTCGCCCCGCCGCCGACCACGGTGAAGTTCACCTCGGCGCCCGGGCCGGCGATGTCCAGCCGCTCCAGCCGGGCCATGATGTGGTTGCGCAGCTCGGCGCTGTCCCGCCGGGTGTACAGGCCCAGGCTGTGCTCGGCCGCTCCGGGCACCCCGAAGTAGGCGGCAGACACCCCGGTGGCCAGCACCAGGTAGTCGTACCCGAACTGCCCGCCATCGGCCAGCGTGACCTGGCGGCCCGCCGGGTCCACCCCGGCCACCTCGCCCAGCCGGAACCGGGCCCCGTAGCGCCGGGTGAACGCGCGGGCCGGGTACGACACGTCACCCTGGTTCAGCCCGCCGGTGGCCACCTGGTACAGCAGCGGCTGGAACGTGCTGTACGCGTTCCGGTCGATCAGCAATACGTCGGCGCCGCCGCGGGCCAGCTGGCCGGTCGCGGCCAGCCCGGCGAAGCCGGCCCCGACCACGATCACCCGGGGCCGGCCCGGTCCGCTGCCTGGCGCTGGTTACGCCGCCACATTCTGCTCACCTCTTATCAATGCTCTCTTTTTGCATAACGCCAGCACCCGGCGGATCATGCCGCCGACCGTTCCCGGCCGTCCGGCCAACGCAGCGGCGGATGTTTATCTCGGCCATGGCGGGCATCGAAGGGGGCGTGCCGGGTCCTCCCGGGGCGTACGCAGACAAGGAGACAGGCATGAAGACGGGCGCTGGTCTGGGGCTCGTGGCTGTGGGGGCCATTCTCGCTTTTGCCGTAACCGCCCACCCGAGCGGCCTGAATTTGCAGGCGGCGGGCTGGGTGCTGATCGTCATCGGGCTGGCCGGGATGTTCGTGCCGCGGCGCGGTTACGGCTGGCTGCGCCGCCGGATAGTGACCCCCTCGGCGCACCGTGGTGAGCCGCGGAAGCGGCGCCGCCGGGCCGCGGTGCCGGCCAGCCACCGTAGTCACCACCGAGGAGATGGACGAGGTGCCCATGGCCGGGCGTGGACCCGGCCGTGTACCCCGGCCGTCAGCTGAGCAAGGCGGAGGCCGACGAAATGGGGCTGACTCCGGTCGAGACCGTCGACGAGTTCCGCCAGGACTAGGAACCGCAGGCCGGTTCCGCCGGGATGGCCCCCTTGCCCGGTTCCACTGGAACCAGGTCCCGGCGGGACATCCGGGGCCGCCGGGCCGGCCGCTGCGGCCAGGCCCGGCGGGCCCCTCCCTGATCCTGGTGCACCGGTTCAGCGCGCGCACCGGTTCAGCGCGCTCACCAGTTCAGCGCGGTCAGCTCCGGCTTGAGGCAGACCTGGCCGGACCCGCCCGGCACGGCCGCGCCGGTCTGCCCGCAGATGGCCAGCAGCACCGCGGACGACCACGGCCCGGCACTGCCGCCGATGCCGGACAGGTCGACGAAGAAGTGCGGCCAGGGCACCGCCGGGTCGGTCCACAACACCCGGCCGGCCGCCACGTCAAAGCCCCAGGCATCCCCGGTGCCGCCCGGGTCCAGGCCCAGCAGGGTGCCGTCGTGCACCGCGTAGAACCCGGACACCCCCGGTACGGACCCGCTGGGCACGTGCGCCTCGGTGCGGCCGGTCCACGGATCCACGCCGGACAGCGCGCTGCCCTCGGACAGGTAGAGCAGCCCGTTCACCGGGTCCACGTCGGCCGGCAGCGCCCCGGCCCGGCGCCACAGCCACGTCCCGGTCAACCCGCTGTAGGCGATGCTGCCGCGCGGGCCGGTGAACACCAGCACCCCGCCGGTGGCCCGGGTCAGCACGCCCTGGAATGACCGGCCCGGCGGCCGGATCAGCCGCTGCGCCCCGGTACGCAGATTTATCTTGCGCAACGCACGAACCGGCGCCCCGCTCAGGTAGCCGCCGGCCGCCACGGTCAGGTAGACCTCGTTGCCGTCGGTCTTCCAGGCCTGCGCGGCGGTCCCGGTCGGCCAGGCTCCACAGCACCGCGCCGGTCCGGTTGCTGTAGCAGGTCACCGCCGTGGTCCCGATGATCACGGTGCGGGCCGCGTCCGCGCTCACCGCGCCGCCGAACGGGGCCGCCGGGTAGGACCGGATCAGCCGGCCGCTGGCCGCGGACAGCACCACCTCGCGGCGGGTGCTGGCCGCGCCGGGCGATCGGCCGGGCACGGCCACCCCGGCCGTGATCACCTTCGGCCAGCTGCGCACCGATACGATCTGCGCGCCCGCGCCGAACCCGGCCAGCGAGCTGACCCACAGCGGCGTCCCGGTACTGGCCCCGTAAGCCTGCACCGTGGTGCCGAGGCCGACGACGGCCAGTTGCCGGCCGATGGCGGCGTACGCCTCACCCTGGGCCGGCGTGGTGCCGGCCAGCCCCGGCTCGGCCACCCACGAGCCGGGCAGCGGCTCGGTCCACCGGGCCTGCCCGGCGGCCTGGCAGAGCCCGGTGTCGCACGGCCGGGCCGCGGACGCCGGGCCCGGGGCGATAGCCAGGCCGATGAGGATCGCGGCGAAGCAGCCCCGGCGCAGCCATGTCAGTGAAGCCGGCCGCACTCCGGTGCCTCCGATCCGGGGGACGGTTAAGGTCTTCTGAGAATGCAGCTCATCGCTGAGCCCACTGAAGAAGGTAGGGAAAAGATGACTGATCGCGCACCGCTTCCGTACGACTTCCACCCCCAGGTGCCCGCCTTTACTGTGTCCAGCACTGACGTGGCGGCTGGCGAGCAGATGAGCAACGCGCAGGTCTTTAACAGCTTCGGGATGTCGGGTGACAATATTTCCCCCGAGCTGAGCTGGTCCGGCTTTCCGGCGGAGACCCAGAGCTTCGCGGTCACGCTGTATGACCCAGACGCGCCGACCGGGTCCGGGTTCTGGCACTGGCTGGTGCTGGACATCCCGGTTTCGGTCACCGAGCTGGCGGCCGGTGCCGGGTGCGGCGGGCGGCGCCGGGCCTGCCCGCGGGCGCGTTCATGGTGCGCAACGACTACGGCAGCAAGGACTTCGGCGGCGCCGCCCCGCCGCAGGGTGACCCGCCGCACCGCTACGTGTTCGCGGTGCACGCGCTGGATGTGCCGAAGCTGGGCGTGGATTCCTCGGTAACGCCCGCGGTGGCCGGGTTCAACCTGCGCTTCCACACGATCGCCCGGGGCCTGCTGATCCCGGTGTACGGGCACTGACCCGGGGGTCGCCGCACAGGGTCGCCGCACGGGGTCGCCTCACGGCGAGGCGACATGCTCCCCGCAGCGGGCCGGGTCGTAGCCGGGCAGCGTGCCGAGCTGGGTGAGCAGCCACGGCGACGCGAGCACCTTGCGCAGCGCGTCCACTTCCCGGCTGCCCGCCTGGCTGGCCGGGATGACCAGGTCGAAGCGTTCCGCGGTCAGCGGCACGAAGGCCAGCCCGTAGGCCAGCGCGGCCGGCTCGCTGGCGACGCCCGCGTCGGCCAGCCCGCCCGCGGTGGCCGCGGCCACCTGCAGGTGGCCGCCGGCCCGGGTGCCGTAGCCGCGGAGCGCCTCCGGGTGCAGGCCGGCCGCGGCCAGTTCCCGGTCCAGCACGTGCCGGGCCTCCGCGCCTTCTTCCCGGTTGACCACGCGCAGCCCCTGCTCGGCCAGGTCACGCACGCCGCGGACCTGGCCGGCCAGGTCGGGCCGGAGCACCAGGCCCTCCCGCCAGGACGCGAACCCGATCACCTCGGCCCCGGTCCGGGCCAGCTGCTCCTCGGCCGGTCCGGTGTTGTACTCGCCGGACCGGCCGAGCAGGTGCGTGCCCGCGGCGTGCACCAGGCCGGCCGCGGCCAGCCGGAGCGCCTCGCCGCTGCCGCACGGCCACCAGCTGAAGGCGACCGGCGGGTCGAGCTGGGCCAGCGGCGTCTCCAGCAGCGGCAGCGCCGGGTCACAGCCGGCCACCACCAGGGTCGGCCGGGGTGGGCCGAGCGGGCGGACCGGGGTGGCCGGGGCCGCCTCGGCCGACATCGCGACCACGCCGCCGGCCGGGCGGAATCCGGTCCGGGTGGCCGCGTCGGCCAGCATGGGCAGCGCGACGAATGACTCCCCTACCGGGGCCAGGCTGACCCGGGCGCCGGTCCCGCCGAGCGGCGCGACCGGGCGCGCGCCGACCACCGGGGTGGGCATCCGCGGGCCGAACAGCTCCTCCACGGTCACCCCCAGCGCGCTGGCCAGCGCCAGGGCCACCCGCAGCGACGGGTCGGAATGACCGGCCTCGACCGCGGACACGGCCTGCCGGGACACGCCGGCCATGCCGGCCAGCTGCTGCTGCGAGTAGCCGCGGGCCTGCCGGGACGCGCGCAGCCGCATCCCGCCGTCCAGTGACACCGCCGGCGAGGCGGGGCGCGCCGAAGGCGTGTCGCCGCCGAGCCGGCGGTCCCGGGGGGTTCCGGGGGGTCGTCCCCCCGGGCCAGCACTGTTCACTTGATCACCTGGGCGGTCAGCCGGGCGCCGTCCGGCCCGAAGTACGGCGGGTCGAGCAGGGTGAGCACGATCTGGCCGGGCCCGCTCCCTTCGCCGTCGCCGGCCGGCGGCTTGTCCGGCAGCCGCACGGTCAGGATGGTGCCGGCCACGTCGATGGCCGCCTCCCAGCCGGCCCCGGCCGGGCGGCAGGACCGGACCTGGCCGGTCAGCACCAGCCCGCGGTCTGGCTGGGCGCCCGGCGCCACCCGCTCGGGGTGCACACCGGCCACCGCGCCCTCCACGACGCCGGCGCCGGCCGGCGCCGGCACGGCCACGAAGCTCCGGTAGCCGACCAGTTCCGCGACCCGGCGGCTGGCCGGGCCGGTGACCACCTCGGACGGCGAGCCCTCCTGCAGGACCTGGCCGCGGTCCAGCACGGCGAGCCGGTCGGCGAACGCCTGCGCCGCGTCCAGTTCGTGCGCCACCAGGACGGCCGGCACCTGGCGCGCCGCGACCAGGTCACGGACCAGCTCGGTGAGGTCGTGGCGGAGCGAGGCGTCCAGGCCGGTGTACGGCTCGTCGAGGAGCAGCGCGTCGCAGTGCGCCAGCAGCAGCCGGCCAAGCGCGACCCGGTGCGCCTGCCCACCGGACAGCCGGGCCGGCCGGTCGCCGAGCAGCCCGCTGATGCCGAGCCTGCCCGCGATCTGGCCGACCTCGTCGCCACGGGCCGCCGCGCCGGGCGCGTAGGTCAGGTTCTGCCGGACCGACAGGTGCGGGAACAGGGCCGGGTCCTGGCGCAGCAGGCCGACCCGGCGGCGCCACGGCGGCACCGCACGGCGCGGCGGGGCGGTCTGGGTGAGCACCCGGCCACCGAGCTCGACGGTGCCCCGCCGCGGCGGCACCAGACCGGCGATGACCTCCAGGATCGTGGTCTTGCCCGCCCCCGACGGGCCGAACAGGGCGAGCCGCTCCCCGGGCGCGACGGCGAAGGCCACCCGGACCGTGAAGTCCCGGCGGTCAACTTCGACGTCGGCGTTGAGCACGCGCGCTCCAGATGTAGGCGGCCAGCGGTAGCGGCAGCGCGACCACGAGCAGGACCAGGGCATATGGCAGCGCCGTGGGCAGGCCGGTCTCCTGCAGCGTGGTCCAGATCTGCAACGGTATCCCGTACGGGTGGTAGGCGATGATCACCACCGCGCCGAACGCGCCCATGGCCCGGGCCCAGGCCACCGCGAGCGCCATGGCCAGCCCGGGCGC
Source organism: uncultured Actinomycetes bacterium (assembly GCA_963832095.1). GTDB lineage: Bacteria > Actinomycetota > Actinomycetes > Streptosporangiales > Streptosporangiaceae > RYN-230. The sequence goes on along the minus strand of CAWHSW010000016.1, from coordinate 175,034 downwards.
GGCCAGCGGCAGCGTCACCCGGCGGAACACCCAGGACGGCCGGTCGCCGAGCAGCGCGGCCTGCTCCTGGATGCCCGGCTCGACCGCGCTGAACGCCGCCTGCGCACCGAGTATGTAGTACGGCGCCGACTCATACACCTCGGCGATGACCAGGGCCAGGAACGTGTTGGTCGCGGACAGGTTGAAGTGCCCGAGCACCTCCCCGATCGGCGTGTACGGGCCGACCATGAAGATCAGCAGGAGGCCGATCACCAGCGGCGGCAGCAGCAGGCTGAGCAGCACGCCGGTCTCCCAGATGCGCGGGAACGGCAGCGTCCCCTGGGCCAGCTTCCAGGCCAGCGGGGTGCCCAGCAGCAGCAGCACGGCCAGCGTGATCAGCCCGGACTGCACCGACACGATGAGCGGGTCGAGCGCGCCCGGGATGGTCAGCGCCGCGTCGATGGAGTGCCAGGACAGATTGGCGAGCAGCGCGATGAACGGGCCGAGCAGAGCAAGCCAGACCAGGCCCGCACCGGCCACCGAGACGATGGCCGATGCGGAGCCCAGGGTCCGGCGGACAGCCGACCCAGCGACCTGGGCCGGCGGGCTAGCCGCCCAGCTCACTTCGCACGGCCGCCGGGACCGCGCTGCTGTCCCCGACCACGGTCGGTGTGATCATCGTGAACCCGCCCGTCTTGTACTGGGCCAGCCCGGTGGGCGACAGCGTGTACTTGACGAACGCGATGCCGGCCGGAGTGGGCTTGCCGATGATGGTGATGTTGATCACCTGCGGCGAGCCGCTCTTGACCGTCTTCGGCTGGCCCGGTGGCTTGATGGTGACCGTCGCCTTAGCGTACTGGTTGGCCATCGACGCGTCGGCCAGGCTGATCTGCGGCGGCAGCTTGATGTAGTCCAGGTGCAGCTCCACGGCCTGGGTGATGAACGCGCTGGACGCGTCGAGCTGGCCGGATTGCAGGGTGGCGTCCAGCGAGGACTCGGCGTAGATCTGCGACGAGTTGGCCGTGCCCCAGTCCGACGTGCCGAGAATCTTGCTGACCGTGTCCTTGGGCAGGTGGTAGTACATCTGGGCCAGTTCCAGCATGTAGATGAAGTCGCGGCCCTGCGGGTCGATGTTCGGGTCGGTCCGGCCGAGCTTGAGGCCCTTGGTCTGCAGTAGGGTGAACAGCCCCTTGAGCGGCTTGGAGCCGTCCGCGTACGCCTTGAACTGGCTGGCGTACTTGCTGTTCGGGTTGTAGGCCACCACCATCTGGGTGCCCGCGTACGGGATGTACCACTTGGTGAACTTGGGCTGCAGCGGGGTGATGTTGTCACCGCCCACGGCCTCGAACACGTTCGGGGTGATCTCCTTGGCGGCGATGTCCGCCTCCAGCGCCCCGGAGGCATCCCCCCGGCCGGTGTACTGGTAGCCGGTGGCCTTGGTGAAGGCCGGGCCGGCCACCTTCTCGTTCAGGAACTGCAGGGATGAGGCATAGGCCACGCTGGCCGTGCCCTTAACCGCCGGGCTCGGACTGGACGAGGAGCCGGACGACGATGGTGACGAGGAACCGCAGCCGGCCGCGGCGAGCGCCGCGCAGATGGTCACCAGCAGCGTGACTGTACGGGTATGCGCCATGACTGTGAAACTAGCTACCGTGACTTGCGCGGCGCAAGAAGATCTAACATCAAGATCGTGCAACATATGAGCCGGCGGATCGGCTCAGTGGGACAGCGACGGCGCTTGATGCGAGACTTGATCCGGGCGGTAAACACCTAGCTATAGGCAAATGGAGCAGGCGGTACTTTCCACATATCTGCCCGGGGAGCCTAACCGCTTCATCGGGCGGGAACGGGAGCTGAGTGATCTGCGGCTGGCGCTGCGCCAGACGCGGCAGCTCACCCTGTGCGGCGCGGGCGGCATCGGCAAGACCCGGCTCGCCCTGCGGCTGCTCACCGCGGTCCGCCAGGAGTACCAGGACGGCGTGTTCATGGTCGAACTCGGCGACCTGTGGGAGCCGGATCTGATCGTGTCCCGGATGGCCGCGCTGCTCGGTATCGACGGCGAAGCCGGCCGGAACCTGCTGGACACGCTGGCCGACGCGCTCGGCGCCCGGCAGGTGCTGGTGCTGCTGGACAACTGCGAGCACCTGGTGGACGCGTGCGCCACGCTGTGCCAGCGGCTGCTCACCGCCTGCCCCGGCGTCCGCATCGTGGCCACCAGCCAGGAACCGCTGCGCATCCCGCAGGAGGCGGTCTGGCAGGTCGCCCCGCTCGCCGTGCCACCGCCCGGCCACCGGCCGGCCGCCGCCGAACTGGGCGGTTACGAGGCGGTCGCGCTGTTCGCCGACCGGGCCGCGGCGGCCCGGCCGGGGTTCGCGGTGACCGAGCGCAACGCCACCGCGGTCGCCACCATCTGCCGTGACCTGGACGGCGTCCCGCTGGCCATCGAGCTGGCCGCGGCCCGGGTCACCGTGCTGTCCGCCGAGCAGATCGCGGCCCGGCTGGCCGACCGGTTCACCCTGCTCGGCCCGGGTGACCGGACCGCGCCGCCGCGGCAGCGCACGCTGCGCGCGACCATCGACTGGAGCCACGACCTGCTGTCCGGCCCGGAGCAGGTGCTGCTGCGCCGGCTGTCCGTGTTCGCCGGCTGGTCGCTGGAGATGGCCGAGCAGGTCTGCGCGGACCGGCTGCTGCCCGCCGAGGAGATCATCGGCCTGACCGCCGGGCTGGTGGACAAGTCCCTGGTCGTGGTCGAGCCGGAGGTGCTCGGCCAGGCCCGGTACCGGATGCTGGACAGCATCCGGGCCTACGCCGCGCAGCGGCTGGCCGACGCGGGCGAGGCCGCGGCCGTGCAGCTCCGGCTGCGGGACTACGCACTGATCGTGTGCGAGCACGCCGAGGCGGTCGGCATGGCGGTGATCCCGGCCGGCTGGCCGGCCGCGGTCGACGTGTTCCGCCGCTACGACGTGGACAGCGGCAACGTGCGCCAGGTGCTCGGCCGCTGCCAGGCCACCGGGGACGTGCAGAGCGGGCTGCGGCTGTGCACCGCGGTCCGGCCGTGCTGGATCGTCCGCGGCCACTTCGCCGAGGGCGAGGAGTGGTTCGCCCGGTTCCTGGCCCTGGACCACACCGGGCTGCCGCCCGCGGTGCTCGGCGCGGCGCTGGTCGGCCGGGCCCAGCTGATCATGCCCAACCAGCCCGCCGCCGCGCAGGACTGGGCCCGGCAGGGCCTGGCGCTGTGCCGCTCGGCCGGCCAGCTGATCTGGACCGCGACCGCGTACAACGTGCTGGCCGAGGCCGCGCTGCACGCGGGCGAGCTGGACGAGGCGGAGCGCTGCGCGGCCGACGCGCTGGCCACCGCGCGCACGGCGGGCAACGGCTGGAACGAGGGCTACGCGCTGGGCACCCAGGCGACGCTGGCCGCGGCGCACGGCAAGCTGCGCGAAGCCGGCCAGCTCGGCGAGGCCGCGCTGGCCGTGATGCGCGGCATCGACCAGCAGTGGGGGGTGGCCCGCACCCTGCTCGGCCTGGGCGCGCTGGCCCGGCTGCGCCGCGACCCGGCGGGCGCGATCGAGTGCTACCGGGAGGCGCTGCCGATCCTGCGCGAGATCGACTCCCGGCCGGACATCGCCCGCGCGCTGGCCGGCATCGGCCGGGTCGCGCTGGACCAGGGCGACCTCGACGTGGCCCGGCAGCACCTGACCGAGAGCCTGCGGCTGAGCTGGCTGACCGGCGCCCGGATCGGGGTGGCCCGCGGCCTGGAGGCGGTGGCCACGCTGACCGCCCGGGACGGCGACCCCGGGCTGGCCGTGCAGCTCACCGCGGCCGCCGCCGCGCTGCGCGCCGCGGCCGGCCTGCCCGCGCTGTCCGCGGAACGGACCCAGCAGCAGCTCGACCCGGCGCGCAGCCTGGGCCCGGAGCTGCTCGGCCAGCACTGGCAGCGCGGCCTCGGGCTGACCGCGGACGCCGCGGTGGCCCTGGTGCTGCGGCCCACGCCGGCCGGCCTCCGGGCCGGTGAACGGCGCCCCGGCGGCGCCCAGCGCCTGCCCAGCCTGGCCCCGCAATCCTCACTGACGCCCCGGGAACGCGAAATAACCGCGCTTATCGCCCAGGGTTACAGCAACCGGGCCATCGCCGGGGAACTGGTGATCAGCCCAGCTACCGCAGCCCGGCACGTTGCGAATATCCTGGCCAAGCTGGGCTTCACCTCGCGGGCCCAGATAGCTGCCTGGGCCGCGGGGAACGGTTCGTTACCAAGCATGCCAGCGGCCCGCCAACGGGGCAGCCTCATCCCGTGATGCGCCCTACGATGGACCCTGGCCGGCCGCCCTTGGCCGCACGCACGAGGACGGGACATGGGTAAGGCGAGCAGAGTCAAACAAGCAAGCGCCCGGGAAAAGATTGCGGCCCAGCGGGCTGCGCAGCGGAAACAGGAAATCCGGAACCGGATGTTCCTGACCATTGGCAGCATCGTTGGCGTCGTGATCATCGTGGTCGCCTTCTTTTCATCAAGGCGCTGCACAAGGGCGGCTCGTCCGGCTCGTCCGGCGGGGTGTACGGCACCGCGCTGCCGGCCAGCGTGATCAAGGACATCACCTCGGTGCCGTCCGCGACGCTGGCCTCCCTCGGCAGCGGCGGCGCCTACGCCAAGACCGTGTCACCGGTCAGCGCGCCGCCGCTGACATCGGGCGGCAAGCCCGAGATCCTGTACATGGGCGGCGAGTACTGCCCGTACTGCGCGACCGAGCGGTGGGCCATGGTGCAGGCGCTGAGCCGGTTCGGCACGTTCTCCGGGCTGCACGGCATCCACTCGTCCAGCACCGACGTGTACCCGAGCACCCCGACGCTGACCTTCCACGGCTCGCACTACACCAGCAAGTACCTGACCTTCACCCCGGTCGAGACGCAGGGCCTGACCGACGGCAGCACCCTGCAGACGCCCACCAGCGCGCAGGACAAGCTGTTCAGCAAGTACGACTACCCGCCCTACGTGCAGTCCAGCGAGGAAGGCGCCATCCCGTTCATCGACCTGGGCGGCAAGTACCTGATCCACGGCGCGCAGTACAACCCGCAGGTGCTGCAGGGCAAGACCTGGACCGAGGTGGCCGCCGCGCTGAGCGACAAGTCGAGCGCGATCGCGCAGGGCGCGGACGGGGCGGCCAACATCCTGACCGCCGCCATCTGCAAGGTGACCAACAACCAGCCGTCCAGCGCGTGCACACCGACCATCATCAGCCTGGAAGGCAAGCTCTGATGGCCGCGCCGAAGCAGGCCGCGTCGGGCGCCAAGCGGGACAAGGGCACCCGGGGCGGCCGCCCGGGGCCAGCCGGCGCGGGGTAGCCAGGCCCAGCGCCAGGCCCAGCGCAGCCAGGCCCAGCAGGCCCGGGCGCGCGGCGCGGAGCGGCGGCCACCGCCACGGCCACCGCGACCGCGACGGCCACCCGGATCGCGCCGCTCTGGCTGCAGCTGACCACCTGGATCCTGTCCTTCGTCGGCCTCGGCGTGTCCATCTACCTGACCATCACCCACTACGACACCGCGGTGACGCTGGCCTGCTCGGACAAGGGCGTGGTCAACTGCGGGCTGGTGACCACCAGCCCGGAGTCCATGGTGTTCGGCATCTTCCCGGTGGCCGTGCTCGGCCTGGCCTTCTACGTCTTCATGGCGGTGGCCACCTCGCCGTGGGCCTGGCGGTCGAAGTACCCGCAGGTGGCCATCGTCCGGCTGGCCTCGGTGGTGGTCGGCATCGGGTTCGTGCTCTACCTGGTGTACACCGAGCTGTTCACCCTGGACCACATCTGCCTGTGGTGCACCAGCGTGCACGTGGTCACGTTCCTGCTGTTCGTGCTGATCCTGATCAGCGCGGCGGTCGGCTACGGGTTCCGGAACCCGGACCGGGCCTGATCCCGCCTGCTCACCCTGGCCTCGTCGAAACGACGAGGCCAGGTTCGTCTCGGCGCTGACGACAGCCGCCGGGGCGGCTCCTATCGTCAGCCGGGTGAACGACGTCATCAGGTGCGCGGGCCTGACCAAGCGGTACCGGCACACGGTAGCGGTGGACCGGCTGGACCTGTCCGTCCCGGCCGGCCAGGTATTCGGCTTCCTGGGCCGCAACGGCGCCGGGAAGACCACCACCATGCGCATGCTGCTCGGGCTGATCCGGCCGACGGCCGGCCGGGCCTGGCTGAACGGGCGGCCGGTCCCCGATCCCGGCGGCCTGGCCCGGGTCGGGGCCATGATCGAGGAGCCGGCCTTCTATCCCTGGCTGACCGGCCGCCGCAACCTGGAGATCCTGGCCCGGAGCGGCCCGCCGCTGCCGGCCGTCCGCGCCGATCCAGTGGCCGCCGCGCTGCACCGGGTGGGCCTGGCCGAGGTCGCGGCGCACCAGGTGAAGACCTACTCGCAGGGCATGCGGCAGCGGCTCGGGCTGGCCGGGGCGCTGCTCCGTAAGCCGCCGCTGCTGCTGCTCGATGAACCCAGCAACGGCATGGACCCGGCCGGGATCCGGGAATTCCGCCGCCTGCTCCGGGGCTGGCCGACACCGGGACGACCGTGTTCCTGTCCAGCCACCTGCTGGGCGAGGTGGAACAGGTCTGCGACCAGGTCGCCGTACTGCACGACGGCCGGCTGGCCGGGCAGGGCCGGGTGACCGAGCTGACCGCCCGGCGGCCCGGTGCGGGTGGTGCTCCGCCCGGCCGACCAGCCCGCCGCCCAGCGGCTGCTGGCCGGGTGGCGCGCGCGGGCCGACGGTGCCGACGCGCTGCTGGTCAACACGGCCGACGGCCGCGGGGTCTACGAGGCGCTGGGCCGCGGCGGATCTGGCCGTCAGATCAGCGTGCAGCGACCGGCCTGGAAGAGATGTTCCTGGCCATGACCGGTTCCGGCCCGGGTGTCGGGAGGTGGCTGATGCGCCTGCTGCGCGCTGAACTGGACAAGCTCAGCAGGCCGCTGACCTGGGCGTGGCCGGCGCGGCCATGCTGTTCTGCGTGCTGCTCGCGGCGGGTGGCGCGCACAACGCGGTGGCCAGCGCGGGCGGCCCGGCCACCGTGCGCGGCGCGGCTGCCGTGGCCGGGCAGCTCAGCCCGGTGGCCGCCGGAGCGGAGGCGGCCGCCTGCTGGCCTCGCTGCCCGGCGCGCTGGCCACCGCGCTGCTGGCGGGCGGGCACATCGGCGGCGAATGGTCCGGCCGGACGATGAAGAACCTGCTCACCCAGCACGCCTGCGCTGGCCGGTGCTGGCGCCAAGCTGACCAGCCTGTGGCTGGCCGGGGTGGCCCTGCTGGCCGCCTGCTGGCTGGCGCTGGCGTCAGCGGGCCGGTGCTCAGCCGGCTGGATCACCTGCCGCGCCACACCAGTCACTAGCCCAGGCTGGTCGCTGGCCGCGTCTCAGCTGGCCGGGCGCTGCTGGTGCTGGCCATGTTCGCCGCGATCGGCCTGCTCAGCGCCACGCTGACCCGGAACACGATCGGCACCATGGCCGCCACGGCGGGCATCCTCGTCGCGATGCTGCTGGCCGCGTCCTGGCCCGGCCTGGGCCGGTGGAGCCCGGCCACCTCGGTGCAGAGCTGGATGCGCTTCCCGGCCGGGCTCGCGTCGGTCACGTTCCTGCCAGCCAACTTCTGGTCCAGGTTCATCAGCGCCAGCAGGACCGCGCCCGGGCCGCTGTCCGGCCTGGCCGGCCTGCTCGGCCTGCTGGCCGTGTGCCTGGCCGTAACCGCGTGGGTGTTCGCCCGGGCCGACGTGACCGGGTGAGTTCCGGGTGACCCGGCCTACAGTTCCGTCATCGGCATGCTGCACTCGCTCGCGCCCGCCCGCTGGCCGGAGCTGGCCGTGTCCCGGCAGGTTGACCTGTCATCGCGGGCGGGCTCCTGCTCTGGGGGCTGCCCGACGTGCCGTGGTGGTGGGAGCCACCCGGGCACGCTGGCACCACCGGGCAGGTGCTCGGCGCGCTGGGCCTCACGCTGGCCATGTCGGTGCCATTCTGCTGGCGACGGCAGTCCCGTTCACCGTGCTCGCGCTGACCACCAGGTGCTGGCTATCCGCGCCGCGATCCACCATGACCTGGTCTCCTCGTTCGCGGCCGTGCTGGTGGCCGCGTATGGGCTGGGCAGCTACCGTGCGCGGCCCAGCGCTACGCGCGCTGGCTCGGCTGGCCGCGCTGGCCGCGGCGGTGCTCGTGGTGGCCACCAGCATGGCAGCCGGATGGAAGGCGCGCCGCTCGCCCTGCTCGGTGCCGCGTTCGTGCTGGGCGACGCGGCCAGTGCCCGGCGGGCCGAGTCCGCCGCCGTGGTCGAGACCGCGCACCAGGCCGAGCGCACCCGGATCGCCCGCGAACTGCACGATGTGGTGGCGCATCAGCTGTCCGCCATCGCGGTGCAGGCCGGCGCGGCCCGGCTGGCCGCGGCCAGCGCCGCCGACCCGGTCATCGGTACCGTCGAGCAGTTGTCCCGTGAGGCGCTAGCCGAGCTGAATCACCTGCTCGGCGCGCTGCGCCAGGAACCCGACGCCAGCCCGCCCCGGACGGCCACTCCTAGCCTGGCCGAGCTGGACGACCTGCTGGCGGCCAGCCGGGCGGCGGGCACGCCAGTGCGGCTGGCCGTCACCGGCCAGCCGGGTCGCTGCCGCCCGGCGTGTCCCTCTCCGGTTACCGGATCATCCAGGAAGCGCTGGCCAACGTGGCCCGGCATGCGCCGCGCGCGGCCACCACGGTGACGCTGATTATCGCGCCGGGCAACTCAATGTGGAGATCCTCAACGCGGCACCGCCGGGGCGGCGGTCAGCCAGCCCACACTGCCCGACCGGCGGCCGTGGCGTGCGTGGCATGCGCGAACGGGCCGAGCTGCACGGCGGCAGCTGACCGCGGCGCCCAGCCCGCGCGCTTCGCGGTCCGGCCAGCTCCCGTATGCCCCTGCCGGAGTGGCCCGGCATACCGCACAGCCTATCAGCGTCGTCATCGCCGACGATCAGGCCTTGTCCGGACCCCTGGCCACGCTGCTGACAGCCAGCCCGACTGTCCGTGTCGCCAGGCGCACGCCAGCAGCGTACGTCTGTCCAGCGGGCGCCGGACATCGTGCTGATACATCATGCCGTACTGACGGGATCACGGCCACCCGGCGCATTGTCACCGGCAGCAGGCCCGGTGGTCATCCTGACCACTTATACCTCACGAGTACGTGTACCAGGCGCTTCGCGCCGGGCTGCGGTTCCTGCTCAAGCACGCGCCACCCGAGGAGTCGCTGCTCGCGTGCGCGCCGCCGCCACGTGGCGCGCTGCTGTCCCCCGTACCAGCCTGCTGCTGGCCGATTCACCTCCGCCCCGCCCGGCCCGGCCGCCCGGCGCTGGACCGGCTCACCGCCCGCGAGCGTGAAGTCCTCGACCTGGTCATCCGCGCCAGTCCAATGCCGAGATCGCCGACCATCTGGTCGTCACGCCGAGCACGGTCAAGACCCACCTCGGCACATCCTGGACAAGCTTGGCCTGCGGGACCGGGTGCAGGCCGTCGTGTTCGGCTATGAGCACGGCCTGGTCGAGCCCGGCCTGCCTCAGCCGGGCCTGTGGTCAGCCGGGCAGGCTGCCGCGCAGGGCCAGGATCTGGGCCACCGCGGCCCGGGCGGAGGCCCGGCTGAGCTGCCCGCTGCGGTACCCGGCGGCCAGCCCGGCCAGCGCCTGCTCACCCTCGGCCACCCGGTGGTCCGAGCAGAGCAGCAGGTCCAGGCCGGCCAGCGCGGCCAGCCGGCCCCGGTGCCCGATGCCGCCGAACCGGGCCAGCGCCCCGGCACCCAGCGCGTCGGTGATGGTCACGCCGCGGAAGCCGAGCCGGTGCCGCAGCTCACCCTGGACGATGGCCGGGGACAGCCCGGCCGGCCGGGCCGGGTCCAGCGCCGGGTATTCCGCCCAGGACAGCATGACCAGCTTCACCCCGGCCGCGATCGCGGCCTGGTAGGGCAGCTCGTCCACGCCGCGCAGCCCGGCCCGGGGCACGTTCAGGGTGACCGGCCGCAGGTCGGTGTCCTGGCTCCGGGCGGCCGCGCCCAGCCCGGGGAAGTGCTTGGCCGTGGCGGCCACGCCGCCGCCTGCTGGGCCGTGATGAAGTCCGCGCCGAGCTGGGCCACCAGCCGCGGGTCGCGGCTGTAGGACCGGCCGTACTGGTCGAGGAAGTCGCCGGCCGACCGGTACACGTCGAGCACCGGGGCCAGGTTCACGTTCAGGCCGACGGCGCGCAGGTTGGCGGCCGCGCCGGTGCCCGCCTGCCGGGCCTGCGCGGCCGGGCTGGCCGACTGCCCGATCTGCTTCTCGGACCGTACCGGCGGCCCGGGCAGGCGGCGCACCAGCCCGCCCTCCTGGTCGGTCATCAGCAGCAGCGGCAGGTGCACCGGGTTGGCCGGGCTCAGGTTGGCCTGCTGGAGTTCCCGGGCCACCGTGGCCAGCTGGCGGGGGCTGGCGATGTTGCCCGCGAAGAAGATCACCCCGGCCGCCTCGCCCTGGCGGATCAGCCGGAGCAGGGCCGGCGGCGGGGTCAGCCCCCGGTAGCTGTAGATCACCCGCTGCCCGGCCAGCTGGCTGGTATCCAGCCGGCTGACCAGCCCCGGGGCGGCCGGCCGGCCGGGCCGCGGCGGCGCGTCGTGCTGGTGCCGGACGGCGACGGTGAACGCGGTCAGCGCGACCAGCGCCGCGGTGCCTGCGGCCACGGTCCCGGCCACGACGGCAGGCACCCTCATCCGGTTCATTCACTACCTCTGGTCCGGGGCTAACCACGCTGAGTATCACATGGCGCACGGCGGTGCCGAGCCGGAATAGCCACCAGCCGCATTTGGTTAGACTGCCTAACTGTGAGCAGCACGCACCACATACTCGACGCGGACGAGGTGACCCAGGCCATCCTGGTCATCCTCCGGCTGAACCGTGGCCTGGACTGCGTCGATGCGGGGCTGACCCCCGCGCAGTACCGAATCATGAAGCTGGCCGGCGCGGGCGGTGAGCGGTCCACCCGGCTGGCCCAGCGGCTGGCGGTGGCCAAGCCCACGCTGACCGCGCTGGCCGATGGCCTGGTCGCGGCCGGCTACGCCAGCCGGACCGCGGAGCCGGGTGACCGCCGGGTGGTCCGGCTGACGCTGACCGAGGCCGGCCAGGCCGCGCTGGACCGGGCCGACGCCGCGTACGCCGCCTGGCTCACCGGCCTGCTGACCGCGACCGGCGAGCCAGCCACCGTGCTGGCCGCGCTCGGCCTGCTCGACTCGGCCCTCACCGAGACCCGGCGGGCCAGGAAGAACGAGGACGGGAAGGTTTGACCGAACACACCGAAGCCGGCCCGGGCTGGATGCGCCGGCTCGCCGGGTACTGCTGGCGCTATCCGCGCACCACACTGCTCGCCCTGTTCGGCACCCTGGTCGTCACCGGGGTCGCCGCGGTCATCCCGCTCATCCAGCGGCAGATCGTGGACGACCTGGTCGGGCCCGGGCATCAGGCGGTATGGCCGCTGGCCGTGGCGCTGGCCGTCGCGGCCGTCATCAGCTTCGGCGGGCTGTACCTGCGCCGGTACCGGGCCGGCCAGCTGTCCCTGGACGTGCAGCACGACCTGCGTACCGAAATGTTCCACGCACTGTCCCGGCTGGACGGGGCGCGGCAGGACGAGCTGCACACCGGCCAGGTGGTCAGCCGGTCCATCTCCGACCTGTCCATGGTGCAGGCATTGCTCAGCATGGTCCCGATGCTGCTGGGCAACGCGGTGCTGTTCGTGGCGTCGCTGGTCATCATGGCCGTGCTCTCCCCCACGCTGACGCTGATCGCGCTGGCCGTCGGGCCGGCCCTGTGGTTCATCTCGGTCGCGTCCCGGCGCAAGCTATTCCCGGCCAGCTGGGACGCGCAGCAGCAGGCGGCGGCGGTCGCCGGGGTGGTGGACGGCGCGGTGACCGGGGTGCGCGTGGTCAAGGGCTTCGGCCAGGAGGACCAGGAGACCGACCGGCTGGAACAGGCCAGCCGGCTGCTGTATGCGTCCCGGGTGCGGGCGGTGCGGCTGATGGCCCGGTACAACCCGGCGCTGCAGTCCGTGCCGGCCCTGGGCCAGGTCGGCGTGCTCGCGCTGGGTGGCTGGCTGGCCATCCAGGGGTCCATCACGCTGGGCACGTTCGTCGCCTTCTCCTCCTACCTGATCCAGCTGGTCGGCCCGGTCCGGGCGCTGGCCGCCCTGGTCACCACCGGGCAGGAGGCCCGGGCCAGCGTGATCCGGGTCTTCGAGGTGATCGACTCCGAGCCGGTGATCAAGGACCGGCCCGGCGCCGTGCCGCTGCCGCCCGGCCCGGCCGGGGTACAGCTGGCCGACGTCAGCTTCAGCTACCAGCCGGGCCAGCCGGTGCTGCGCGGCCTGTCGCTGGACGTGGCGGCCGGTGAGACGGTGGCCCTGGTCGGCACGGCCGGGTCCGGGAAGTCCACCATCGCGCATGCTGCTGCCGCGGTTCTACGACGTGACCGGCGGGGCGCTGCGGGTCGGCGGGCACGACGTCCGCGAGCTGGCCACCGAGTCCCTGCGCGGCGCGATCGGCCTGGTCAGCGAGGACAGCTTCCTGTTCTCCGACACGGTCAGCGCGAACATCAGCTACGGGCGGCCCGACGCCAGCCAGGCCGAGATCGTCGCCGCCGCCCGGGCCGCCGAGGCCGACGAGTTCATCACCGAACTGCCGGCAGGGCTACGACACGGTCATCGGGGAACAGGGGCTGACCCTGTCCGGCGGGCAGCGGCAGCGGGTGGCGCTGGCCCGCGCGCTGCTCACCGACCCGCGCATCCTGGTGCTGGACGACGCGACGTCCGCGGTGGACCCGCGGGTCGAGGCGGAGATCCATGCCCAGCTGCGCGAGGTGATGGCGGGCCGCACCACGCTGCTCATCGCGCACCGCCGGTCCACCCTGCAGCTGGCCGACCGGATCGCGGTGCTGGACGCCGGCCGCCTGATCGACTCCGGCACGCACGAGGAGCTTGAGGCGCGCTGCCCGCTGTACCGGGAGCTGATCGCCGGGCCCGACGACGACGCGGAAGCCGTCGACTATGTCGAGCAGGATGTCCCGGTGCCTGCGGTGCCCAGCCAGGCCGGTGCGCCGGCGGCGGCCTCGTCCGCCACCGTCCCGGGGCAGCTGGCCGGGCTGCCGGGCGCGGCCCGTGCGGGTGGGCGCGTCGGGGCGCGCGGCCGGACCGGCGGCCGGGGCGGCGGCGGTGGGGCCGGGCTGACCAGCATGATGGCCGGTGTCCCGGCCTCGCCCGAGCTGCTGGCCCGGGTGGACGCGCTGCCGCCGGCCACCGAGACGCCGGGTGTCGATGTCGGCTGGGCCAGCCAGCCCGCGCCGCGGTTCACGCTGCGCTCGGTGCTCCGCCCGTTCGCCATCGGCCTGATCATCGGGCTGGTGCTGGACGCGCTCGACGCGCTGGCCAGCATCGCCATGCCCGCGCTGGTCCGTGGCGGCATCGACCACGGCGTGGAGACCGGGGTGTTCCGCGCCGTGCTGGCCATCTCCGGCCTGGCGCTGGCCATCGTGCTGGCCGACTGGGCCATCAACGCGGTGCAGACCGTGGTGGTCGGCCGCAACGGCGAGCGGGTGCTGTACGCGCTGCGGGTGAAGATCTTCGCCCAGCTGCAGCGGCTCGGCCTCGACTTCTACGAGCGCGAGATGTCCGGGCGGATCATGACCCGGATGACCACCGACGTGGACGCGCTGTCCTCCTTCCTGCAGACCGGGCTGATCACCATGGTCAACTCGGGGCTGTCCTTCCTCGGCGTGCTGATCGCCCTGCTGTTCATCAACCTCCGGCTCGGGCTGACCGTGCTCACCCTGATCCCGCTGGTGGCGGTGGCCACGCTGATGTTCCGGACCCGCTCGTCGCGGGCCTACACCGAAGCCCGGGAGAAGGTCGCCGCGGTCAACGCGGACCTGCAGGAGAACGTGGCCGGGCTGCGGGTCGCCCAGGCCTACCGCCGGGAGGCGGTCAACCTGTCCCGGTTCACCGCGCTCAGCGCCGCCTACCGCCGGTCCCGGCTGCGCGCCCAGCGGTACATCGCGGTCTACTTCCCGTTCGTGCAGTCGCTGTCCACCGCGGCCAGCGCGCTCGTCCTGCTGGTCGCGGCCGGGCAGATGCGGGCCGGCCTGCTCACCGCGGGCGCGCTGGTCGCCTACCTGCTCTACATCGACATGCTGTTCTCGCCGGTGCAGCAGCTGTCCCAGGTGTTCGACGGGTACCAGCAGGCCGCGGTCGGGCTGCGCCGGATAGGCGGCCTGCTCCGCACGCCGACCAGCACCCCGCAGGCCAGCCACCCACGGGCGGCCCGCCGGGCCCAGGCCCGGATCGAGTTCCGCGGGGTGCGGTTCAGCTACCCGGGCAGCCCGCGGCCCGCGCTGGACGAGGTGGACCTGACCATCAGCCCGGGCGAGACGGTGGCCCTGGTCGGCGAGACCGGGGCGGGCAAGTCCACGCTGGTCAAGCTGGTGGCCCGGTTCTACGACGTGACCGCCGGGGCGGTCCTGGTGGACGGGGTGGACGTGCGCGAGTACGACCTGGGCAGCTACCGGAAGCGGCTCGGCGTGGTGCCGCAGGAGCCGTACCTGTTCGCCGGGACGGTGCGCGACGCGATCGCCTACGGCCGGCCGGACGCCAGCGACGCCGAGGTGGTGGCGGCGGCCCGGGCGGTCGGCGCGGACGGCATGATCGCCGGGCTGGCGGGTGGTTTCCAGTACCAGGTGACCGAGCGCGGCCGCAACCTGTCCGCCGGGCAGCGCCAGCTGATCGCGCTGGCCCGGGCCTACCTGGTTGACCCGGACATCCTGCTGCTCGACGAGGCGACGGCCGCGCTCGACCTGGCCACCGAGGCGGCGGTGATCGAGGCCACCGAGCGGCTGACCGCGCGGCGCACCACGCTGCTGGTGGCGCACCGGCTGACCACCGCGGCCCGGGCCGACCGCATCGTGCTCATCGACCAGGGCCGGGTGGCGGAGCAGGGCACGCACCAGGACCTGCTCGACGCAGACGGCCGGTACGCGGCGCTGTGGGCCGTGTTCACCGGCGACCGGCTGGTGGCGTAGGCCCGGCGCAGCTGAGCTAGGCCTGCTGGCGGGCTACGCGCGCTGGCGGGCGGTGCGGCACAGCCCGGCCAGGTCCTCGGTCAGCCGGGCCGCCTCGGCCGCCGGCCGGTCCCGGAACTCGGCCCGGACGTCGCGGCCGGCCGCGTCGAGGTGCACGGTGGCCAGCGACAGCGACCGCTGCACCGGCCCGCTGACCAGCCGCACGCTCTGCACCTTGGCCAGCGGCAGCCAGGTGGTCACCCGGCGGATCCGGCCGGTCACGCCCATCGCGGTGCCGCTGTCCGCCCCGGCAGCCAGGAAGTGGTAGCTCAGCGGCGCCTTCAGCCGGGCCCGCCGCGGCGGCACCGACAGCGGCGGTGGCTCGGCCCCGATGACCAGGCGCATCAGCTGCCACCCGGTGCTACGGGGGCCCACCGGCAGCAGCGCCTTGCGGGTCCGGCTGGTTTCCTCGCCGCGGTCCCGGGCCGCCGACCCGGCCACGTCGATCTCCACCCGGCACCAGCCCAGCGGGCGCCAGAGCAGCGGCTCGATCATCCGGACCGCCTGCACCCGCTGCCGCGGGACGGTTTCCGCCACGGTGGACAGCAGGCCGCGGCGGATCCGGATGCCATCCGGCGCCTGAGCCACGGTAAAGCCGTACTCCAGGGAGATCCGCCGCCACAGCACCGGGGCCAGGCCGAGCACCCAGACGGCCAGCATGCTGCCGGCCGCGGCCAGCACCCGGGGGAACTCGATGACCAGGACCACCTCGGCGGCCAGCAGCACGGCCACCAGGCTGGTGCTGGACAGAGCCACCGAGCCGACCAGGCGGCCGGTGGGCACCTGGGCCAGGATCGCCTCGGCCGGCTCCGGGGTGGCCGGGTCGAGCCCGTGGTGCGCGGCCAGCAACTGGGCCCGCAACTGGAGCGCGGCCTGCTCCGGCAGGTAGGCCAGCCGGCCGTCGGCGTGGCTGGAGCCGGCCAGCCTGACCCGCAGTTCGGCCAGGCCGAGCGCGCGGGCCAGGAACGGGCGGACCACGTCGACCGCCTGGATCCGGGCCACCGGCAACTGCCGGGAGTCACGGCGCAGCAGGCCGGTCTCGATGCACAGCGTGGCCCCGTCCAGCCGCCACCGGGTCACCAGCCAGTTGACCACCGCCCCGGCCGCGATCAGGGCGGCGAGGATCCCGTCGTACAGGTGCGAGCCGCCCTGGCCCAGGCCGGCCGCCGCGGTGATCCCGATCAGCGCCAGCACGCCGACCGCGGTCCGCCCGGACCGGACCAGCGGCGACAGCGGGTGCAGCCGGTGCCAGCCGGTCACCGTGTCCGTCACAGCCCGGCGGCCTTTGCTTCACCGAGCGCGGCCAGCCGGTCCCGCAGCCGGGCCGCCTCGTCCCGCTCCAGCCCGGGAATCCGCGCGTCGCTGGCCGCGGCCGCGGTGTGCAGCTTCACGGTGGCCAGCCGGAACGCGCGTTCCACCGGGCCGGCCGTGACATCCACGAACTGCATCCGGCCGTACGGGACCACGGACAGGCGGCGGACCAGCACGCCCCGGGACACGATCAGGTCGTCGTCCCGTTCGGTGTAGCTCCAGGCCCGCACCCGGCGGCGGACGAACCACAGCGTGACCAGCGCGGCCACCGCGACCACGGCCGCCGCGGCCGCCCCGGCCGGCGCGCCGGCCGCTAAGCCGGCCGCGGCCCCGGCCACCAGCGCCCCGCCCAGCCCGGCCGCCGCCACTTGCACGCGGCGCATCCGCCACAGCCGGGGCGACGGGGACTTGGGCGCAACTGCTGGAAAGCCGGGCATGGGGCACACGGTACCGGCACGGCCCCGCTGAGTACGATGGCTGCGCGATGATCGTCAACATCACGTCCGCCGCGGTCGCCTCAGTGGCCGGGCAGATCCGCCCGTACATCCGGCGCACCCCGGTGATCACCATCGACCGGGCCGAGTTCGGGCTCGCCCCTGGGCCGCTGGCGCTCAAGCTGGAGCAGCTGCAGCACTCGGGGTCGTTCAAGGTCCGCGGGGCGTTCGCCAACCTGCTGCTGCGCACGATCCCGCCGGCCGGGGTGGTGGCGGCTTCCGGCGGCAACCACGGCGCGGCGGTGGCCTACGCGGCCCGGGCGGTCGGGGTGCCGGCCAAGATCTTTGTCCCGGAAGTCTCCTCACCGGCCAAGATCAGCCGGATCCGCAGCTACGGCGCCGACCTGGTCGTCGGCGGGGCCAGCTACCACGAAGCCCGGGCGGCCAGCGAGGACTGGGCGGCTGCGTCCGGCGCGCTCCAGGTGCCGGCGTTCGATCAGGAAGAGACCATCCTCGGGGCCGGCTCGCTGGCCATCGAGCTGCGCGAGCAGCTGCCGGAGGCCACGGCCGTGCTGGCCAGCGTGGGCGGTGGCGGGCTGCTGGCCGGGATCTGCGCGGGCTATGCGGGCCGGGCCGCCATCATCGGGGTGGAGCCGGCTGGCGCGCCGACGCTGACCCGGGCGGTGGCCGCCGGGGCCCCGGTGGACGCCGAGGTGGGCAGCGTGGCGGTGGACTCGCTGGCCCCGCGCCGGGTCGGCGAGCGGACCTTCGCCGTGCTCCGCGCCGCGGTCCGCGAGGTGGTGCTGGTCAGCGACGCGGACATCGGCAGCGCGCAGGAACTGCTCTGGGACCGGCTCCGCCTGGTCGCCGAGCCGGGTGGCTGCGCGGCGCTGGCCGCCGTGCTGTCCGGCCGGTTCACACCGGGCCCGCGGGGCCTGGTCACCGTCGTGATCAGCGGGGCCAACACCACCGCCGTCGACTTCAGCCGCTGAGCGAGACCGCACCCGCCGCGGCGACAGGAACGACGGGTGGGTCAGGGAGACGAGCTCGGCGAGCTGTGCTGGTGCGGCGAGGGGGTCGGCTGCGTGCTGGGCTGGACCGCCGGGGAGGTGCTCGGTTCCGGCGTGGCCGAGGCGCTGGGGCTGGGCGAGTTGCCCTGGCCGCCCGGCGATCCCGGGCCGGTACCCTGCTGGCCATCGTGGTGGTGCCCGTCCTGGCTGGCCGGCCGGTGGTTGTGCTGCGGGCCGGGCGGCACCGGGCTGCGCTTGGCCGCGGCGTGCCGGTGCGGGTGCGACGGGGTGGCCGGCAGGCTGCTGGTGGGCTTGGGGTGATGGTGATGGTGCCGGTGCGCCGCCGTGGACGTGGGCGCGGTCACCCCGAGGGTATGCGCCAACTTCTCTACCGGGCCGGGCAGGTCGCCCGCGTAGGCGCCGACGGCCAGACCGGCCAGCACCGCGGCCCCGGCGGCGAACGCCAGCGCGAGCCGGGGCCGGAGCAACGGGCCGGGCCGCCGCGCCCGGCCCACCGGGCCGGCTGGGCCCGCCCGGGCGGCAGAGCGGGGGGAACGAGCCGCCCGGGCGGAGCTTTGCGGCTGGGCACGGAAGGCGGCCAGCGCGCTGGCCTGCCCGGTCAGCTCGGCCGGGGCGGCCGGGGCGCGCAGCGCGGCCAGCACATCGGCGACCGGCTGCAGCCCGTCCTGGTCCCCGCGGGGGAGCGGACCGCCGTCCAGCAGGGCGTCCAGCATCGCCTCCGGGCCGGACTGGTCCCGGCCTGGTGGTCTGGTACGA
This sequence comes from uncultured Actinomycetes bacterium, assembly GCA_963832095.1. Taxonomy (GTDB): domain Bacteria; phylum Actinomycetota; class Actinomycetes; order Streptosporangiales; family Streptosporangiaceae; genus RYN-230. The sequence goes on along the minus strand of CAWHSW010000016.1, from coordinate 156,426 downwards.
GTGCCCCGCTCACGATGTCGCATGCCATCCCCTGAAACGCCAGGTCGCTGCCATGCGTTACACCCGTGCCTGGAGCAGCTGGGCCAGCCGCCTTAAACCACGGTGCGCGGCCACCCGGACCGCCCCCGGGCTGCGGCCGAGCAACTGCGCGGTGGCCTCGTTGTCCAGCCCGGCCAGCACCCGGAGCAGGATCACTTCGGCCTGCAGCGGGGGCAGTTCCGCGACCAGCGCGACCGCGGCGGACGTGCTGAGCCGGTCCAGCACCACGTCGGCGGTGTCCGGGCTGAGCGGGGTGGCCGCCAGGGGCATCTCGGCCACCGGGCTCACCGGGCGCCGGGCCCGGTACCGGGCATCGTCGATGACCCGGCGGCGGGCGGTGGTGAACAGCCAGGCCCGCCACGCGGACTCGTCGCCGCGGAACCGGGCCAGGCCGCGCACCACGTGGACCCAGCTGTCGGCCGCGACGTCCTCGGCCACCTGGGGCGCGGTCACCCGCAGGTAGCGCAGCAGCGCCGGGTTGGCGTCCTGCCAGAGCGCCGCGAACGCGCCTTCGTCTCCGCCCTGCGCGGCAGCGAGAACCGCCTGGAACGTCTCGCCGATCACGAAGCCGAGTATCCGCACCAGCGCAGCGGCGCGCAGCGGATCCCCGATCTGTGCCGGAAATATCCCACTACGGGCGGTCTTACCGGCCGCCGATGTCCTCGCTCCACACGGCCGGGTAGCGCTGCTGGAACTCGTGCATCACGGCCATGCAGCGCTCGTCGTCCAGCAGCGTCACCGAGACTCCCTGGGTGATCAGGAAGTCCAGGTCACCGGCGAACGTCTCGGCCTCCCCCACGACCACCCGGGGGATCTGGAACAGCAGGATGGCCCCGGTGCACATCGGGCACGGGGACAGCGTGGTGTACAGCGTCATGGCCTGGTAGGAGGACTGCCGCCCGGCGTTGCGCAGGCAGGCGATCTCGCCGTGCGCGACCGGGTCGCCGTGCTGCACCCGCTCGTTGTGGCCGGCCGCGATGATCTCCTGGCCGGCCGCCAGCACCGCGCCGACCGGGACCCCGCCCGCGGCCAGGCTGGCCCGCGCCTGCTCCAGCGCGGCCGTCATCATCGCCCAGTCCTGCTCGGGCTGTGCCTCGGTCACCATGCGGGTGAGCGTACCGGGTTCAGCGGAACGTGGCGTAGAGCAGGAACCCGTTCAGCGCCACGATGGCCACCGTGACCAGGCCCGCCACCGCCGTGGTCAGCCGCCGGTTGACCAGCGCGCCCATCACGTCCGCCCGGCGGGTCAGCAGGACCAGCGGGAGCAGCGCGAACGGGATGCCGAACGCCAGCACGACCTGCGAGATGACCAGGCTGCCGGTGGTGGGCAGGCCGAGCTCCAGCACCAGCAGCGCGGGCAGCATGGTCAGCGCGCGGCGCAGGAACACCGGGATGCGCCGGTTGATGAAGCCCTGCATGACCACCTGGCCGGCGTAGGTGCCCACGCTGGACGAGGACAGCCCGGACGCGAGCAGCGCGGCCGCGAACGCGAGCGCCGCCCCGCCGCCGACCAGCCGGCCCAGCCCGGCGTGCGCCGCGGTCAGCGAGTCCAGTTGCAGGCCGCCGGCCTGGCTGGCCATCGCGGCCGCGACCACCAGCATGGCCAGGTTGATCACCCCGGCCGCACCGAGCGCGATGACCACGTCGAGCCGCTGGAAGCGGAGCAGTTCGCGGCGCTCGGCGTCGTCGTGGCAGGCCACCCGGCCCTTGGTCAGCGCCGAGTGCAGGTAGATGACGTGCGGCATGACCGTGGCCCCGACGATGCCGGCCACCAGCAGCGGGCCGCCCGGCCCGGCGAACCCGGGCACCAGGCCGCGGGCCAGCGCGGCCGGGGCCACGTTGACCGCGACGAGATCGTAGGCGAAACCGAGGAACACCACCCCGAGCAGGCCGGCGATGGCCAGCTCGAACCGGCGGTAGCCACGCTGCTGCATAGCCAGGATGCCGAACGCCACTACCGCGGTCAGCGGCCCGGCGGCGCGCAGCGGCACGTGGAACAGCAGGTTGAGGCCGAGCGCCGCGCCGACGAACTCGGCCAGGTCGGTGGCCATCGCGATCAGCTCGGCCTGCACCCACAGCCCGCGGGACACCGTCCGCGGAAACAGCGCCCGGCACAGCTCGGGCAGGTCGTGCCCGGTGGCCACGCCCACCTTGGCCGACAGGTACTGGACCAGCATGGCCATCAGGTTGGCGACCACGATGACCCAGGCCAGCGCGTAGCCGAACTGGGCGCCCGCGGTGAAGTTGGTGGCGAAATTACCCGGGTCGACGTAGGCCACCGACGCCACGAAGGCCGGCCCGAGCAGCGCCGCCACGCCGCGCAGCCGCCCGCGCGAGCGCAGCCGCCGCAGCGTGTGCGCGCCCGCGGCGGGCGGCCTGGCGGGCACACGGAGCGCCGGGTCGGCCGCCATGGGCGGGCTGCCTCAGCCCACCGACGGGCCGAGGCCGAGCGACTGCGGGGTGCTGGAATCCGGCGACGGCTGGTTCAGGCCCTCGTCCAGCGGGCCGAACTCGGTCATCAGCGCCCGGCTGCCGCCCCACGGGGTCTGCTCCTCGGCCACCAGCGTGTTGGTGGTGAGCAGCAGGCCGGCCACGGAGGCGCCGTTCTGCAGCGCGGACCGGGCCACCCGCAACGGGTCGATGATGCCCATGTCGATCATGTTACCGTAACGGCCCTGCAGCGCGTCGAAGCCCTCGTCCGGGCCGAGCTGGGCCAGCCGGGCCACCACCTCCTCGCCGTTGTAGCCCGCGTTGGCCGCGATCAGGTAGGCGGGCGCGGTCAGCACCTCGCGGACGATCTGCACCCCGGTGGCGTAGTCGTCCTTGACCTGCAGGTCATCCAGCGCGCCCTGGGCGTGCAGCAGCGCGGCGCCGCCGCCGGCCACGATGCCCTCGGCCATCGCCGCCCGGGTGGCGGCCAGCGCGTCCTCGACCCGGTGCTGCAGTTCCTTGAGCTCGGCTGGGGTGGGCGCGCCCACGTGGATCACCGCGACCTTGCCGGACAGCGCGCCGATCCGCTCGGTGAGCACGTCCTCGTCCACGCCGAACGTGGCCCGGTCCAGCTCGGCGCGCAGCTGGCCGAGCCGGAAGTCCAGGTCCTCGGCCGAGCCGTAGCCGCCGATGATGGCCGTGTTGTCCGCGGTGACCCGGACCTGGGCCGCCCGGCCCAGCTGGTCGACCGTCATCGTCTCCAGGGTGAACCCGGAGTGCCTGCTGTACACCGCGCCGCCGGTGATGGTCGCGATGTCCTCCAGCTTGTGCAGCCGCCGGTCGCCGAAGCCGGGGGCGCGGACCGCCACGCACTGGAAGATCCCGTTGACGTGGTTGTGCACCAGCATGCTGAGCGCGGTGCCCTCGACGGTCTCGGCCAGGATGACCAGCGGCCGGGGGGCCCGCATGATCTTGTCGAGCAGCGGCATGAGCTGCTGTACCTTGGTGATCTTCTCGCTGCACAGCAGCAGGTAGGGCTCGTCGACGACGGCCTCCAGGCTGGCCGGGTTGGTCACCATGTAGGGCGACATGTAACCGTTGTCGAACTCGAAGCCCTCGATGAAGTTGACCGACATCCCGTTGGCCGCCGACTCCTGCACGGTGACGATCCCGTCCTCGCCCACCGTGTGCAGCGCCTTGGCGATGACTGCGCCGACCATCTCGTCGTCGTTGGCCGAGATAGCGGCCACCCGGCGGTAGTCCTCCTCGCTCTGCACCGGGTGCGCGGCCTGCTGCAGGTGGCCGACCAGCCGGTCCACCGCGATGTCGATGCCCCGCTTGAGCAGCACCGGGTTGGCGCCCGCGGTGATCGCCCGCATGCCCTGCTGGATCACCGCCTGGGCCAGCACGGTGGCCGTGGTGGTGCCGTCGCCGACGATGTCGTTGGTCTTGATGGCGGCTTCCTTGACCAGCTGCGCGCCCATGTTCTCGAACTGGTCGCGGAGGTGGATCTCCCGGGCGATGGTCACCCCGTCGTTGGTGACCACGGGAGAGCCGCTGATCTTCTCCAGGATGACGTTGCGGCCCTTCGGTCCCAGCGTTGACTTCACCGCCTCGGCCAGTTGGTCCACGCCAGAGAGCAGCAGGTCGCGAGCGTCCGGACCGAAGCGCAGTTCCTTAGCCATCAGGCCTCCTTCGACAGTGCGGTCGCGCGGTCAGGGGACGAGGATGGCCCGGCCGCGGACCCGGCCCGCGTCCAGGTCGGCGAGCGCGTCCAGCGCGCCCTCGAGTGGGTAGGTCCTGGTGTGCAGCGTGACCTTGCCCGCCTGGGCCAGATCCATCAGCTCGGCCAGGTCGTTGTAGGTGCCGACGATGTTGCCGATGATGTTCCGCTCGGTGGAGATGATGTCCAGCGTCGGGATGTGCAGCGTGCCGCCGTAGCCGATGACGAAGTAGGAGCCGGCCCGCCGGGTCATGTTCCAGCCGTCCATCTCGGCGCCCTGCTCGGCCACGAAGTCCAGCACGACCTCGGCGCCCGCCCCGTCGGTCAGCTCCTGTACCGCGGCCACCTGGCTGCCGTCGGCCACCACGGTGTGCTGCGCGCCGAGCTGCTCGGCCAGCTTGAGCGCGTCCGGGTTGCGGTCCACCACGATGATCCTGGTGGCGGTCAGCGCGGCCAGGCACTGGATGCCGATGTGGCCGAGCCCGCCCGCGCCGATCACCACGCAGGTGGTGCCGGGGTAGAGCAGCGGGATGGCCTTGCGCACCGCGTGGTAGGCGGTGATCCCGGCGTCGGCCAGCGCGGCCACGTCCTGGGGCTGGGTCGACGGGTCCAGCTTGACGCAGGCCCGGGCCGTGGTGAGCAGGTACTCGGCCATGCCGCCGTCCCGGGACAGGCCAGGGAACTCACTGTTTACGCAGTGCATGTCGTCGCCAGCCCGGCAGGCCCGGCACAGCCCGCAGGTGGGCGTCGGATGCAGGATGACCGTGTCGCCGACCGCGACGTTGGTCACCGCCGAGCCGACCTGGTGCACCCAGCCCGCGTTCTCGTGACCGAGGATGTAGGGCAGCGGGGTGTGCATCCGCTCGTCCCACTGGCCCTCGATGATGTGCAGGTCGGTGCGGCAGACGCCAGCTCCGCCGATCTTGACGATGACATCCAGCGGGCCGCCGATCACCGGCTCGGGGACGTCGTCGATCTGCGGCTGGGCGTGAAACTCGTGCAACCGGACAGCCTTCACTGCTGTTCCTCCTCGCCATCTGGTTTCTGTGGCGCCGCGGGAGAGTCGTACCGGTGCCGCAGCATGCCGCGGCAGATGCTGCCGTTCGAGTCGAGGCTGACCCGGGTGATCCGGGCTTTGCGCAGGTGCAGCGGCACGGCGTCGGCCGGCACCGGGCGGCCGGTGGCCGGGTCGATGAGCAGCGCGGCGTCGTCCCCGGCGGGCAGCCCGAGCTCGGCCCGGCGCTGCCGCAGCCGGTCCAGCGGCCGGGACGGCGGCAGCTCGCCGAGGGTCAGCGTGCGCAGCCGGGCCGGGTCGGTGCCGGCGGCAACAAGAGGCCGGCACACCTGATCTGTGCCGGCCATGACCGCCTTGCGCAAGAAGTCGGCGCGCAGCTGGTGTAGTTCGCCGACCGCCTCCCCGTCGAACGACTTGGCGAACCCCGCCTGCGCCGCCACCCCCCCGTTGATGGCGTCCGAGGCGAAGTGCCCGTCGAGGACCACCTCGGCGCGGCGCACCCCGGGCAGCGCGGTCACCGCGTCGTAGGCGTCCGCCACCATCAGGTAGGCGAAGTTGGGCGCGCAGAAATAGGTCGGCAGCCTGAGCCGGACCTGGGCGTCCCCGGCCGCCGACACGGTAGCCGAGGCGACGAAACCGAGCGCGGTGATCGGCTCGTCCAGTTCCGGGTCGCGCACCGTCTCCAGCGCGGCCAGCAGGCTGGCTGGAGACGGTGCCCGTACCCGGCTGGTGGCTGGAGCGGTCATGCTCCCGAAGCCGCGTGCGCGTCGGCGGGCTGGCCGAGCACCTCCTGCGCGCCTGGCGTGCCGCCGTTCTTGAGCTGGTACTCGGCCGGTACCTCGATGCCGTACAGCTTGGCCGCGTTCAGCCCGAGGATCTTCTTCTTGCTGTCGGTGTTCAGCCGCGGGTAGTCGGACAGGTCCGGGTCGTCCGGCATCTCCCAGTCGACGAACCCTTCGACCTGCCACTTCGGCTCCCAGATGCCGTAGTCGCTGCCGAACGTCATCTTGTCCTCGCCGACCCAGAACAGCAGTTCGCCCATGACCTTGGCGAAGAACTTGGGCCGGGCATACATCAGGCCGCCGATGACCACCGACAGGCCCGCGTACACGTTGGGCTCCTGGGTGGCCATGAAGCAGAAGTCCTCGATCCGCGGCAGCCCGACGTGCTCGATGATGAAGTTCAGCTCCGGGAAGTCGGTCGCGGCGTGGTCCACGTCGGCCACGTCGAAGGCATCCTTGTCCAGCGGCCAGATCGTCGGGCCCTTGTGCACGTGGACGTTCTTGATGCCGAGGTTCTGCGCGGCCTCCAGGTAGCGGTACGCCCCCGGGTCGCTGAGCTTGTAGCCGCGCGAGCCGTTGTTCCACTCGGCGGTGTACAGCTTGACGCCGATGGAGCCGTACTCCTCCACGTTGCGCTTGAGCTCATCCAGGCCCGCGTCGCTGTCCCGGGGATCGAAGTTCGTGTTGTAAATGAACTTCCCGGGGTGCTTGCGGCCCATCTCCGCGTTGCGCTTGGTGGTGTTGAAGCCCTCCTTGTACCACTCCTTCAGGTCGGTGGGCTGGAAGATGGCCACGTCCACGTGGCCGTCCTCGAAGACGTCCTTCATCAGGTCGTCCTCGGAGTACTTCTGGAAGTGCTCGATGGTCCAGTGCGTCTCGGGCGGGCCCAGGCTCTGGTACGCGTGGAAACACTCGATCCAGCCTTTGGCGTACTGCTCCGCACCGGGCACCCAGTTGTCGGGAGCAGCGTTCCAGTAATGCATGTGGCTATCCACCACAAAATACTTCTCGCCATTCTTCTCGTACACCATGTCTCCTGAATGGACGGATGCTGGATGGGGGCCGGACCGAGTGCTTCCGGCGGGTGCTACTTCGACGCCACCAGGTCGAAGCCGATGTACTCGGCCGCGTCCTCCGGGTTGGCGAACATGATGGTCCGGTCGTCCTCATGGATCATCCGGCCGTAGTGGGTGGACATGCTCTCCTCGAACTCGGCCGCGTCGAAGAAGCCGGGCTCCTCGCCGAGCGCCTCGGACACCTCGTCGTAGACGACGTCCATCCGCCCGGTCGCGTTGACCCGGATCATGGACGGCAGGAAGGTCACCGTGACGTTGGGCTTAGCCGACATGACCTCCGCGACCACGACGCCGACCTGGTTGTTCATCAGCGTGAAGCCGGTCTTGTTGGAGGCGGTGTTGTTGGACTTGAACGGGCTTTCGGCGGTCTTGAACGTGGTCACTGCGCCAGCTCCTTCGGGGTGTCCAGGCCGAGATCTTCCAGGATTCCGCTGAACCGGGCCTTGGCCGCATCGAGGGCGTCCTCGAACCGCGGCGGCTTGGCCTCCGGCTGCGACCACAGGGGCTGCAGCTTGCGCATGGCGGTGATCGCGCGCGGCGTCCAGTTGGACAGCCACTCCTGCATGATCCGCACGTTCTGGTCACCGAACTCACGGTCATTGCTCAGCAGCTGGAACATGGGCACGGTGTAGCGCAGGTCCCGCTCGGAGAAGTCGAACTCCTCCGCGCCGACCACGGTCGGCGTGACGAAGTCGCCGTTGCGCGGCGCGGCGTGCTGCACCAGGCTGCTCCGGAACGGCTCGCCGACCAGCGGCTCGAACACCACGTTGGCCGCGAAGATCGCCTCGCACCAGTCGTTGATCCCGGTCAGCGACTCGGCCAGTTCCCGCACGCCCTGCCAGGACTCGTCCTTGTTCCAGGTCTCGATGTGCGCGCTGCCGTCGAAGCCGTCGATCTCCTCGCTGAGCGTGAGGTTGTACAGCGCCAGGTCCTGGGCGGCCCGGATCCGGTGCATGCTGTTCACCGAGATCGCGTTGTTGTGCATGTTGGTCGGCGCCCGGCGGTTGGCGTTGGCGTACAGGTACAGGCCAAGCCCGTGGTTGACATGCATCCAAGCGCCGACGTTCCGCTCGACGAACCGCACCCAGCTTGAGTTCCACTGGTCAAACGCCTTCGTTTGCTTCGCTGCGTCGATGTTCTGGTTGAGCTGGCGCACGACGTTGGCGTTGTACCGGTAGAGGGTGAGCTCCCATTCCTCGTTCGGGTCGCGGAATTCATGCCAGCCGAGCGCGGGCCAGTCATACCCCTTGCCACCGGAGCCCGGGTAGCGCTCCGGCTCAGGGCGGTCCGATCCCCATGCCTTGAGGACCGTCCAGTCAAGCGGGTACCCACCCCGGCCGTCGGAGAAACCGTACAGCCAGCCCTGGCTGAGGTAGTGCCGCGGATCCGGCTGCACCTCGACGGTCACGTCCTCGTAGTGCGTCTGCTTGCGCTTGGCCGGCTTGTAGTAGTTGAACCGGCGGGCGTCCGAGTCCGGGAATTCCTTCGCTCCCGCTTCCGCGTCGGTGTGGACTACCCTCGGCACACTGCGTTCTGTTGGCGCGGTTGTCATGAGGTCTCTCCTTCGGGATCCCCGGTGGTCGTGAACTTGTCGAAGTAGATGCGCTTCTCCTCGACGCCCAGTTGCTGCAGCAACGGCATGGCCGCCTCCACCATGGGCGGCGGGCCGCAGACGTAAGCGTGCGCTCCGGTCAGGTCGCTGGCGTGCTGCCGGACCACGTCGGTGATCATGCCGCGCTCGCCGTCCCAGTCCTGGTCGCCGTCCGCGTGGGACAGGGCCGGGATGTACCGGAAGCCCGGCAGGGTCTGCTCCAGCCGGTGCAGCTCCGGCTCGAAGCAGAGGTCCTGCTGGGTGCGGGCGCCGTAGAAGAACGTGGCCTTGCGGGTCAGGCCCCGGTCGGCCATGGAGCGCAGCAGGGACAGGATGGGCGCCATCCCCGCCCCGCCGCCGACGAAGACCAGGTCGGTGTCGCCATCACGCAGGGTGAAGACGCCATAGGGCCCGGTCAGGTCGAGCCGGTCCCCCTCGGCCAGCTTGTCGGCCAGGAACCGGGAGAACTTGCCGTCCGGGTAGACCTTGATGACGAATTCGAGCAGCCCGCCCTCCCGGCTGGTGATGTTGGCCATCGAGAACGACCGGACGTCGTCCGTCCCGGGGATGGCGATGTCCAGGTACTGCCCCGGGAAGAACTTGATCTCGGCCGGCTCGATCAGCCGGAGCACCAGGTGGCGCAGGTCGTGGGTGACCGCGTCCTTGGACACCACTTCCGCGACGCCGGAGACGATCGGCAGCCCAGAGCGGATCATCTCCTCGTCGAAGTTGAGCAGCTCGATCGTCAGGTCCTCGTACGCGTGCGCCCGGCACAGCAGCGTGTAGCCTTCGTCCTTTTCATAGTCGGGCAGCGCGAAGGTGGAGTACTTATCGAGCTCGATGTCCTCGCCGTCCAGCACGAACGACTTGCACGCGGAGCACTGCCCCTCCTTGCAGCCGTGCATGAGCATGATCCCCTGCTCGAACGCGGCGCGCAGGATCGTCTGCTGCTCGGCCACCTCGATCTCGATGCCGACCGGCTCGAACCGGACGACATGCTTCTGCTCCGCCATTGCTCCCTCGTGATCGCGCCGGTGGTTAATATGCGCCCGTGCTTGATAGTTCTGTGGAGGGGAGGGGGCCGCAGCTTCCCAGCTGCGGCCCACCTCCCGGTCTCGGTTGCCGCTGGCTCAGGCGTCGGCCGGTGCCGGACGGCCCGCCGGGCCCTGCCGGTTGTAGTCGGCCTGGAACGCGGCGCGCTGTTCCGGCGTCATCTCGTTGAGCAGCACGTTCGGGCTCAGCACCTCAGGCATCCGGCGCAGGTGATCCAGCGTCCACATCTTCTTCGGGTCCAGGTCCAGGTGCGGCTGGGCGATCAGGGTCTTGCCGTCGTCCCGGACGAAGCCCATGTCAGAGACCACGTCGGCCCAGTTCCAGCCGTGGTACAGGGTCTCCCATTCGCGCTTGCCGATGAGCTGGCCCATGTTCGGCGTGGACCGGCCCATGAAGGTCGGCCGGAATGCTTCCACGTCCGTCCAGCGGCAGGCCTCGTGGCAGTACGTGCGCACCTGGCCGTCGACCTCATCGATGACCATGTCCTCACGGACCAGGCACGGCACCATGCAGGTCCAGCAGCGGTGCGGGTACACGTAATCGACGCTCTCGGCCACGATCGGGTGGTGCCCGTTCGGCCGGGACAGCCGGTTGTAGTTCTCCCACCACTTGCCGTACTTGTCGTACCAGCCCGGGTACTTGTACTCGAACCACTCGAAGTCGGCGTCGGTCATCGGGTCGATCCGCCAGTAGTTGGCCAGCCAGCCGGTGGCGAAGAACTGGGCCACCTCGTGCACGTAGCCCTTGTTCCAGATCTGGTTCCACGACTCTTCGATGAGGTCGTGCGGGATGACCAGGCCGTACTTCTCCAGCGGGACGAGATAGCTGCGGTAGTAGTCGTCGTAGATCCACCGCCGCCACATCTCGGCGTAGGACTCGCGGTCCTTGCGCCGGTCCTTGGTGCCGTACTCGATGAACGTGCCGATAGCGGCGTCCACCACGCGGTGGTTGTTCCACCACGCGTAGCGCAGGTCGCGCTCGAGCAGCTGGTGGTTCTCCTCGTCGGCCAGCGCCATCAGCAGGGTGGCGTACCCGTTGCTGATGTGCCGTGACTCATCCGACTGCACCGAGTGGAACACCGTCGGCAGCAGGTAGTCGCCGTTGGCGGCGGCCTCGGCCGGCATGGCCACGAACAGCGTGTTGGTGAACGCGGTCTCGGCCACGATGGTCAGGTAGATGCTGGCCGCGGTGATCGCGTCACCGGTGATGAACCCCTCGGCGAACTGCCGGCCGATGGTCCCGCAGTAGTCATCGTGGAAGCCCCGGAGGCTGCAGTTGAAGCCGGCCGGGTCGATGTAGTTCTGCATGTACAGGCGCTTGAGGTTCTGCTGGATCGTCGAGTGCCGGACCTCGTCGATCATCTGGATCGCCTGGCCGTTGTGCAGCTCAGGGTTGGGCACCGTGCGGAACAGCAGCGGCATCGCCCGCGCCGCGGAGATCTCCGGGAGTGGGATGATGGACAGGAACAGCTTCTGCCACTCCAGCCAGCGCTCCTGCACCTGACGGAACATGTTGCCCCGGATGGCGCCGTCCTCGGCTCCATAGACGCGGTGGTCCTTCTCTTCCTGCATCGGGAAGTAGGAGCGTAGGACCTGCTTCAGGGGATCCTTCTTCTGCGCCTTCCGGAACGAGTAGTCGGTCCCGTACTGCGATACCGGCTCGTGGTACATCGGTTCCCAGGACAGTTCCTGGATCTTCTGGTGGGCCTTGGCCACACTCTGGCGACTCATGGTCACCCCTTCCCCTACGAAAGTCCTTGTGCCGAATAACAACCTGTAAAAGCGGGGGCCGGCGTCCCAACATGAGACGGCCGGTGATCAGCGCTCACCGAAGAACGCGTCCCGCAGGTCGGCCAGGTGGTCCTGGACATCACGGGATGACTGCTGGCTGCCTTCGGCGGCCGGCTCGACCCCCAGCGCCCGCAGCAGATCGGCGGCCGGGCGGCCCGGATCGCCAGACTCGCCCAGGACCGGATGCAGCCCCTGATCGGCCAAGTGATGGAAAACCAGGTTGACCACGCTCCACGGATTGAACGTCTGGGGGACGGGCCGACCTGCTTGATCCATGGGGCAACTCCGGTTCCTGCATCGAGTCAGCGCAGCCGATCCGGCGTTACCCTCATCAAAACTCCACCGCCCTGGCCGTCTCGGTCTCAACTTGAGACAGGCGCAGGTAACGTTGCGCTTATTTTGGGTACGTAGGTCCCTGAACCCGGGGAGGTACGGAGGCCCCATCGTGCCCACTGGAGTGCACCTAGCCTCGGCCGCCAGCAAGCGGCTGGCTACCACGCGTGAGCGGTTCCTGACCGCTGAGCCGGTCAAGGCTGACGAGGTCCGGAGCCCCATCCTCGCGTCCTGGTGGCGCTCCCGGCAGTTCAAGGTGGCGGCGGACCGGGTCGAGCTGTCCTATGTCCGCGACCCTGACCTGGACACTCCGCTGACCCGCAACGCCATGCCGGTGCTGCGCAACCTGCGCGAGCACCTGGAAGGCCAGCCGATCAGCGTCATCCTGACCGACGCCGCGGGCGTGGTGCTGAGCAGGATGACCGCCGACCACGACCTGGAGCGGCACCTGGACGGGGTGCAGCTGGCCCCCGGGTTCAGCTACGCCGAGGAGTATGTCGGCACCAACGGGATCGGCACCGCGCTGGAGGGCGGCCAGCCGGCCCACGTGTTCGGGCACGAGCACTACGCCGAGGACCTGGAGGACCTGGCCTGCGCCGGGGTGCCGATCCACGATCCGATCTCCGGCAAGGCGGTCGGCGCGGTCGACCTGACCTGCTGGCGCAAGGACGCGGACCCGCTGCTCATCGCGCTGGCCAAGACCACCGCCGACCAGATCACCCAGGCCATGCTGGCCGATGCCAGCGCCCGCGAGCTGCAGCTGATGCAGGAGTACCTGCGGGCCTGCCGCCGGACCAGCGGGATCGTGCTGGCGCTGAACAACGACGTGGTGATGATGAACGACCACGCCCGGCAGGTGCTCGACCCGGGCGACCAGGGCCTGCTGCTCAGCCAGGCCGCCGAGGCGCTGACCACCCGGCAGTCCTGCACCGTGTCCGTGCAGCTGCCCAGCGGGGTGCAGGCCCGGATGTACTGCCGCCCGGTGCGCGGCGACGACCGGATCGCCGGCGGCGTGGTGCACGTGAAGCTGATCGAGCCGACCAGCCGCCCGGCCGCCGACACCGCGGCCAAGCCCGCCATGTCACTGCCCGGCCTGGTTGGCAGCGGTGCGCTGTGGCTGCGCGGCTGCCGCCAGGTGGAGGCGGTCTACGAGTCCGGGGAGTGGCTGGCGCTGGAGGGTGAGCCCGGGGTGGGCAAGCTAGCCGTGGTCCGCGCGGTGCACCAGCGGCGCAACGCGGCCGAGCGGTTCTACGTCATGGACGCGGCCGAGGCCACCGACACCGACTGGCTGCTGCGCGCCCGCCGTGAGCTGCTGGACGGCGAGGGCACCCTGGTCATCAGGCATGTCCATCTGCTCACCGCGCGGCAGCAGCACACGGTGGCCAGCGCGCTGCAGGAGGCCAGGACGGCGGGCCGCCGGCCAGACCTGTGGGTGGCGATCACGCTCAACCGCAGCCAGGCGCACGGTGACCTGAGCAAGCTGCTCCGGCACTTCCCCAGCACGGTGGAACTGCCCCCGCTCCGGCATCACATCGAGGACCTGCACACGCTGGTGCCGTTCTTCGTGGCCAAGCTGGGCCAGCACGGCCGGCTGACCTGCTCGCCGGAGGCGATGCAGTTGCTGCTCCGGGCCAAGTGGCCGGGCAACATCGAGCAGCTCTGGCAGGCCATGCGCCGGGTGGTGCAGAAGCGGCGCACCGGCGTCATCCAGCCGGCCGACCTGCCACCGGAGTGCTACACGGTGAGCCGGCGCCTGCTCTCCCCGCTGGAGTCGATGGAACGCGACGCGATCGTCCAGGGACTGCTCGACTACCAGGGCAACAAGGTCAAGGCGGCCAAGTCACTGGGCATGTCCCGGGCCACCATCTACCGGAAGATCCACGAGTACGGCATCGTCACCCCGGGCGGCTGATCAGGCGACCGCCCTGCGCACCACGGTGGTGGCCCAGTACAGCACGACCGCGCACAGCGGCACCAGCACGGCGAACGCCTGCCACACCGCCGTGCCGGTGAGCGGCCCGGCCGCCAGCGCCCGGGCCGCGGCCACCGTGTAGTAGAGCGGGTTGACGTGCGCGAGCACCCGGAGCCAGGCCGGTCCCAGCGAGATCGGCAGCAGCACCCCGCCGAGCAGCAGCACCGGCAGGTTCAGCCCGTTGATGACCGCGGCGACACCGTTGATCTGCCCGCTGAGCAGCGCGACCGACGTGGCGAACGCGGCCATGCTGGCCATCAGCAGGGCCAGCAGCACGCCGAGCAGGAGCAGCCCCGGCAGGTGCACGTGGAAGCCGAAGCCCCAGCCGGCCAGCACGAGCACCAGGTCGAACAGGAACATCAGCAGCATGGCGGCCAGGATCGGCCCGGCCAGGATGGCGAACCGGCTGACCGGGGTGACCCGGAACCGCTCGATGACCCCGGCGCGCAGCTCGAAGACCGTGCTGAAGCCGGGCCCGGCCCCGCTGGCGTAGGCCAGCAGCGCCAGGACGCCCGGCAGGAACAGGTTGAGCACGTGCCGGGCCGGCGATGTGCCGGAGCAAGGGGGTGAACAGCGCGAGGTACAGGATCGGCGTGGCGAAGCCGATGACCACGAAGGCCGGGTTGCGTAGCAGCTGGGTCAGGTAGCGCCGGAACAGCAGGCCGGCGTCGGTGGCGGTCTTCATGCCGCCGCCGGCTGCAGCGGCTGGGCCGGGCCCGCGTCGCGCAGCGACCGGCCGGTCTGCCGCAGGAACACGTCGTCCAGGCTCGGCTCGGACAGCCCGAGCGAGCGGACCGCCAGGCCGGCCCGGTCGAGCAGCCGGAGCAGCCCGGGCAGCTCGGCCGCGCCGTCGCTGGCGTAGAGCCGGACGGTGGCCCCGGCCACGCTCAGGTCGCGGACGGCCGGCTGCCCGCGCAGCGCGGCGGCGGCCTGCCCGGCCGCGGCGCTGTCCCGCAGTACCAGCACGACGGCGTCGCCTGCCACCTGCTGCTTCAGCTCCCGCGGCGTGCCCTGGGCGACCACCCGGCCCTGATCGACGATCATGATTCGGTCGCACAGCGCGTCGGCCTCGTCCAGGTAGTGCGTGGTCAGGAACACCGTGGTGCCCTGCTCGCGGAGGGCCCGGACGTGCTGCCACAGGTTGGCCCGGTTCTGCGGGTCCAGGCCGGTGCTCGGCTCGTCCAGGAACAGCACCTCGGGCTGGTGCACGATGCCCAGCGCGACGTCCAGCCGGCGGCGCTGGCCGCCGGAGTAGGTGCGCACCCGGCGGTCGGCGAAGCCGGACAGGTCGAGCAGGCCGAGCACGTGGTCCACCCGGCCGGCCACCGCGGTCTTGCTGCCGCCGTACAGCCGGCCCTGCAGGATCAGGTTCTCCCGCCCGGTGGCCAGCTCGTCCGCGCCGCCCAGCTGGCTGACATAGCCGATCCGCCAGCGGACCTGGGCTGGCTGGCGCCGGACGTCCAGCCCGGCCACGGTGGCCTGGCCGCCGTCGATCGGCAGCAGCGTGGTCAGCATCCGCATCGTGGTGGTCTTGCCCGCCCCGTTCGGGCCGAGGAAGCCGACGATCTCGCCGCGGGCCACCTCCAGGCTGACCCCGCGCACCGCCTCGACGCCCCCGCCCTTACCCGGGAACCGCTTGCGCAGCTCACTTGCTGTTATCACAGCTGACATGGCCTGCCTCCCTGCCGGCCCAGCACCGGGCCGCCGCTGTAAATCACTATCAACCGAACGTCAAATCTTGTCAACCAGTTAGCTGACTAACCGTGTCAGGCAGCTAGCTGATAACCTGCCGGCATGATGGCGCGCCGCTCACCTGCGGACGGGGAACGGCAGCGCGACGCGGAGCGGTCCCGCCAGGCGCTGCTCGACGCCGCGCTGGACGAGTTCGCCGAGCACGGGTACGCCGGGGCCCGGGTGGCCGACATCGCCCAGCGCGCCGGCGTGAACAAGCAGCTGATCAACTACTACTTCGGCTCGAAGGAAGGCCTGTACCTGGCCGTGCAGCAGGCCTGGCTGGACCGGGAGGCCGACTTCGCCCCGCCGGACCTGCCGCTGGCCGACCTGGTCGTCCGATATCTGGCCGACGCGGTCCGCGACCCGCGCGCGCTGCGGCTGCTGCTGTGGCGTGGGCTGGCCGACGACGGCGCCCCCGGCGGCCGCCGGAGCCGGCAGCCGGATCTGGACCAGGTCCGGGCCCGGCAGGCGGCCGGTGAGGTGGCGGACGGCCTGGACCCGGCCGCGGTGCTGCTGGCCGGCATGGGCATGATCGCCGCCCCGCTGGCCATGCCCCAGGTGGCCCGGGAACTGTTCGGCATGGACCCGGCCAGCGAGGAGTTCCTCACCCGCTACGGCGAGCAGATCCGGCGCATCGTCACCCGGCTGGCCGGTACCCCGGCTAGCTGACGCCGCTGCGCTAGCTGACCCCGCTGCGCACTGGGAGGTGGCGGCGGAGGAACTCCTCGGCCTGCTGCCAGGCCCGGGCGGCCGGATCGGGTTGGTAGAACATCGGGGCCATCCGGTTGTGGAACGCGTGCCCCGCGTCCTCCTCGACGTGCAGCTCCACGTTCGGGTACCGGGCGGCCGCTTCCTGCACCGCGCGGACCTGGTCCCGCGGGATGTACGGGTCGCTGCCGCCGAAGTGGAACTGCACCGGGGCGCTGATCTGGCTGAGCAGGTCGAGGCTGTCCGGCACGGCCGAGCCGTAGAACGAGATCAGCACGTCCACCGGGGCCTGCGCGGCGACCAGGTAGCCGATCGAGCCGCCCAGGCAGAACCCGATCACCCCGAGGCCGCCGTCCACCTCGGGCAGCGCGGCCAGCGCGCGCAGCGCGGTCAGGCAGTCCCGGACGCCCTGCGCGGCGTCGAACTGCTGGCCCAGGGCCAGCGACTCCTCCAGCCCGGCCTGGTCGTGCGCGGCCTGATGATGCGGCTTGATCCGCCAGAACAGGTCGGGCGCGGCGACCAGGTAGCCCAGACCGGCCAGATCACTGGCGACCGCCCGGATGTAGTCGCTGACCCCGTAGATCTCCTGGATCAGCAGCAGGCCGGGCCCGCTGCCCCGGTCCGGCACCCAGAGGGACAGGTCGAACGTCCCGCCGTCGGCCGGCACCTGCTCGACGCGCTGCTGCATGGTCTCCTCCGGGGGGTCAGGTGCTGAGCGGTCAGGTGCTGAGCACGGCCAGGCATACCGCTGGCAGGTTAGCGTCCGCGGCGTCCAGGGTCACCCCGGTCCGGGACGCGGCCAGTACCGCGGTGCCGGGCTGGCCCAGCGGCACCCGCTGGTCCCGCTCGCTCAGGTTGACCACCACCCGCAGCCGGCCGCGGTGCAGCACCAGCCAGCGCCTGCCCTCGTCGTAGTCGGCCCGGACCCGGTCCAGCATCGGGTCGGTCAGTTCCGGCCAGGCCCGGCGCAGCGCGATCAGCTCGGCGTACCAGGCCAGCATGTCCTGGTGCCCGGCCTGGTCCAGCTCGGCCCAGTCCAGCTTGGACCGGTAGAAGGTGGCCTCGTCCTGCGGGTCGGGCACGTCGGCCGGGCCCCAGCCGAACGCGGCGAACTCTTCCCGGCGGCCGGCCGCGACGGCCCGGGCCAGTTCCGGGTCGGTGTGGTCGGTGAAGTACTGCCACGGCGTGCCCGCGGCCCACTCCTCCCCCATGAACAGCATCGGGGTGAACGGCGCGGTGAGCACCAGCCCGGCGCCGATCTTGACCAGGCCAGGCGCCAGCCGGGCGGAGATCCGGTCCCCGGTGGCCCGGTTCCCGACCTGGTCGTGGTCCTGCAGGTAGCCGAGGAACCGGAAGGCCGGGATGCGCAGCAGGTCCACCGGGCGGCCGTGGCTGCGGCCGCGGAACTCCGACCATGTGCCGTCATGGAAGAACACCCGGGTCAGCGTCTTGACCAGGGCCCGCATCGAGCCGAAGTCGCAGTAGTAGCCCTGCCGCTCGCCGCTGACCGCGGCGTGCACCGCGTGATGGAAGTCGTCGCTCCACTGCCCGGTCAGCCCGTACCCGCCGGCCTCCCGCGAGCTGACCAGCCGCGGGTCGTTCAGGTCGGACTCGGCGATCAGCACCAGTTCCCGGTTCAGCCGGGTGCCCAGCGCCTGCACCTCGACGGCCAGTTCTTCCAGGAAGTGCAGCGCCCGGTGGTCCTCGAACGCGTGCACCGCGTCCAGCCGCAGCCCGTCCAGGTGGTAGTCGCGCAGCCACATCAGCGCGTTGCCGGCCAGGAACTGGCGCACCTCGTCCGAGCCGGGCTGGTCCAGGTTCACCGCCGGGCCCCACGGCGTCACGTGCGCGGTGGTGAAGTACGGCCCGAACTCGCCCAGGTGGTTGCCGATGCCGACGTGGTTGTAGACCACGTCCATCAGCACGCCGAGCCGCCGCGCGTGGCACGCGTCGACGAACCGCTTCAGCCCGTCCGGGCCGCCGTACGCCTCGTGCACCGTCCACAGGTGGATGCCGTCGTAACCCCAGCCCCAGCGGCCCGGGAAGCTGGCCACCGGCATCAGCTCGATCATGTCCACGCCCAGCTCGCTGAGGTGGTCGAGGTGGCCGATGGCGGCGTCGAACGTGCCTTCCGGGGTGAACGTGCCGACGTGCAGCTCGTAGATCACCGCACCGCGCAGCGGCCCGCCGCGCCAGCCCTGGTCGGTCCAGCCGAACGCGGCGTGATCGTAGCTCCGGCTCAGCCCGTCGCTGCCGTACGGCTGCCGCGGCGAGCGCGGGTCGGCCAGCGGCGGCCCGCCGTCCAGCCGGAACCCGTAGTCGGCGCCGTCGGCCGCACCCGGCACGCTGGCTTCCCACCAGCCGGGCGGCCCGGCCCGGCGCATCGGCAGCACCTTCTCTGCGCCGTCCGCCTCGGCCGCCAGCCTGACCTGTACCTCGACCGCCCCGGCGGCCGGGGCCCACACCCGGAACACGCTCACGTCGGCACCTCAGGAAACATCATCAGCCGGCGACGCCGCCGCGTCGAGATCCGGCCAGGGTGATCCGGCTGGGATCAGCAGCGCCACGGGATGGCGTTCGGTAAGCGTGCCGAGAAGCGGGCGCGGGCCGGTATGCGTGGCCCCGGAGAGCAGGTCCTGATACGTGCCGGCGGGCAGCGGCAGCACGGTGCCGGCCCAGCCGCCGCCGCGGCGCAGTCCGGCCGGCCTGCGGGTGGCCACGGTGATGGCCTGGCCGCGGGCGAACGCGACGGCGTGCCCGGCCGCCGGGCCTTCGGCGGCCAGCGGCTGATAGCCGGCCGCGAACCAGTCCGGGTGGGCCCGGCGCAGCCTGAGGGCAGCGGTGGTGACCAGCAGCTTCTCGCCAGCTAGGCCGGCCGGGGCGCGCCCGGCGGCCAGCGCGGCCAGTAGCTCGCGGCCCTGGGTGAAGTCGGCGGGCCGCCGGTTGTCCGGGTCGACCAGGGCCAGGCCGGCCAGCTCACAGCCCTGGTAGGTGTCGGGCACCCCGGGCATGGTGAGCTGGACCAGCTTGCTGCCGAGGGAGTTGGCCCGCGCGTCCTCGCCCAGCGCGGCCACGAAGCCGGCCAGCTGGCCGGTCAGCTCGTCGTCGTCCAGCGCCTGCTCGGCGAAGCTGAGCACCATCGCCTCGTACTCGGCGTCCGGGTCGGTCCACGAGGTGCGGGTCTTGGCCTCGCGCATCGCCTTGACCAGGTACCCGGTGAGCCGCTCCCGGTCCAGCGGCCACGCCCCGGCCAGCGTCTGCCACATCAGGTACTCGGTGTCCGGGTCCGGGACCAGCCCATTGGCCAGCGCGGCGGCCCGGTCGTGCCACCGGGTCACCTCGGCCAGCCAGGCCTGCGGGATCTCGGCCAGTACCGCGAGCCGGGCCCGGACATCTTCCTGGCGCTTGGTGTCGTGGGTGGACAGCGTGGTCAGCGTGCCCGGCCAGTCCTGGGCCAGCCGCGCGGCGAACCGGTGGAATTCGGCCGGCTCCCAGCCGAACCGGTCCGGGTCGCCGCCGACCTCGTTCAGCGCGGCCAGCCGGGACCAGCGGTAGAACGCGGTGTCCTCCACGCCCTTGGCCATCACCGGCCCGCAGACCTGCTGGAACAGAATCACGAATGGCGGGGGTCCAGTCAGGGCCAGGTCCGCCGTGACGGTCAGTAGCGGATGCAGCCGCTCCGGCAGACGTTCCCGGGCGGCCGCGGCGGCCTGGTCCAGGATCGCCGCCGATTCTGGCGGTGCGGGCTCGCCGGGCACTACGTAGGCCCGGTACACCGGCATCGCGGTGAGCAGCTCGGTGAGCACCGTGGTCAGGTCCGCGGCCGGGTAGTCGGTCAGCGCCGGGTGCCCGGACTCGCGGACCAGCCGGGCCAGCCGGGCCACCTCGGCCGCCAGGGCCTGCTCGGCCTCGGCCCGCTTGGCCGTCTCGGCCACCCCGGCGAAGGCCGCCGGGCCGCCGGTGAAATCGACGTAGCCGGTGGCCAGCGGCTGCGCCCCGGCCGGGTCGAGGAACAGACCGCCGACCGCGCCGAGACTGTCGTAGCCGGTGGTGCCCGCGCACGGCCAGTCGGCGGGCAGCCGCTCGCCGCCGGACAGGATCTTCTCGGTGCACACCCACCGGCCGCCGGTCCGCTCGGCCAGCCGGCGCAGGTAGCCGCGCGGGTCGGCCAGCCCGTCCGGGTGGTCCACCCGGAGCCCGTCGATGAGCCCCTCGGCGACCAGCCCGAGGATCACCGCGTGCGTGGCCTCGAACACCTCGGGGTCCTCCACCCGGACCGCGATCAGCGAGCTGATGTCGAAGAACCGCCGCCAGTTCAGCTCGGTAGCGGCCAGCCGCCAGTCGGCCAGCCGGTAGTACTGCTCGGCCAGCAGGCCGGCCAGCGGCAGCGTTTCGGTGTCTGGGCGGAGCGGGAACACGTGGTCGAAGTAGCGCAGCACCGGCTCGGTACCGCCGGGACCGGTCAGCCGGGCTACGGTCAGGTCACCCAGGCAGTCGTCCAGCGGGCCGCCCAGCACCGGCAGCAGCAGCCGGCCGTCCTCGGCCGCCCAGTCCACGTCGAACCAGGACGCGAACTCCGAGTCCGGGCCGTCCCGGAGCACCGCCCAGAGCGGCCGGTTCAGCGACTCGGGCACCGGGATGGCCATGTGGTTGGGCACGATGTCCACGATCACGCCCAGGCCGGCCGTGCGGAACCGGCGGGCCATGTCCCGGAACCCGGTCTCGCCGCCCAGGTCGGCGGAGATCCGGGTGTGGTCCACCACGTCGTAGCCATGCCGGGAGCCCGGCGTGGCCTGCAGGATGGGCGACAGGTAGACGTGGCTGACGCCGAGTCCGGCCAGGTAGTCGGCGCTGGCCGCGGCGGCCGCGAAGCCGAAGCCCGGCTGCAGCTGGAGCCGGTAGGTAGAGACAGGCGCCGTGCCAGGCTCAGGCACGGGCGAGGACCTGCATGGACCGGCTCGGGATGGGCACCGCGTCGCCCGGCTTGACCGCGGCCACGTCCGGCATCGCGCTCAGCGGCACTGCCGTGTCCAGCACCTTGGCCCACTGCTGCCCGTACCGCTCCGGCGGGACGGTGAACTCCAGGTCCAGTTCGCTCGCGTTGAACAGGAGCAGGAACGAGTCGTCCCGGATCCGATCGCCGCGCGGGTCGGGCTCGGTGATCGCGTCGCCGTTGAGGAACACGGTGAGCGACTTGGCGAAGCCGACCGCCCAGTCGTCGTCGGTCATCTCCTCGCCCGCCGGGGTGAACCAGGCGATGTCGGCGGGCTGGTCCGGCGCTCCGCGCCGGCCGCGGACCGCTTCCTGGCCGCGGAAGAACCGGCGGCGGCGGAACACCGGATGGTCGGCGCGCAGCCGGATCAGCGTCCGGACGAAGTCGAGCAGGTCCTGGTCGCCGGCGTAGCCGGGCACCTCGGCGGCGCCGTCCAGCGGCCCGTGGTCAGAAGGCCCGTGGTCAGACGGCCTGTGGTCAGACGGCCCGTGGTCAGACGGCCAGTGCACCCAGGAGATGTCGGTGTCCTGGCAGTAGGCGTTGTTGTTGCCGCGCTGGGTGCGGCCCATCTCGTCGCCGGCCAGCAGCATCGGGATGCCCTGGGACAGCAGCGCGGTGCACAGGAAGTTGCGCTTCTGCCGGTCGCGCAGCGCGGCCACCGCCGGGTCCTCGGTGCGGCCCTCGGCGCCGCAGTTCCAGGACCGGTTGTCATCGCTGCCGTCCCGGTTGCCCTCGCCGTTGGCCTCGTTGTGCTTGTGGTTGTAGGAGACCAGGTCGGCCAGTGTGAAGCCATCGTGCGCGGTGACGAAGTTGACCGAGGCGGCCGGCCGGCGGCCGTCGCTCAGGTACAGGTCGCTGGACCCGGTCAGCCGGGACGCGAACTCGGGCAGGGTGGCGTGCTCGCCGCGCCAGAAATCGCGCACCGTGTCCCGGTACTTCCCGTTCCATTCGGTCCACAGCGGCGGGAAGTTGCCCACCTGGTAGCCGCCCTCGCCGACGTCCCACGGCTCGGCGATGAGCTTGACCTGGGACACCACCGGGTCCTGCTGGACCATGTCGAAGAACGCGGACAGCCGGTCCACCTCGTGGAACTGCCGGGCCAGCGCGGCGGCCAGGTCGAACCGGAAGCCGTCCACGTGCATCTCGGTGACCCAGTAGCGCAGCGAGTCCATGATCATCTGGAGCACGTGCGGGTGCCGCATGAGCAGGCTGTTGCCGGTGCCCG
The DNA here is from genome assembly GCA_963832095.1 of uncultured Actinomycetes bacterium. Classification (GTDB taxonomy): domain Bacteria; phylum Actinomycetota; class Actinomycetes; order Streptosporangiales; family Streptosporangiaceae; genus RYN-230. Next base: position 133,962 of record CAWHSW010000016.1, on the reverse strand, counting down.
TGGTGTCCATGTAGAACCGCTCGTCGTCGCTGACCAGGCGGTAGTAGGACGCGTTGTCGATGCCGCGGAAGGACAGCGTGGGGCCGAGGTGGTTGCCTTCCGCGGTGTGGTTGTACACCACGTCCAGGATCACCTCGATGCCGGCCTGGTGCAGGGTGCGGACCATCGACTTGAATTCCTGCACCTGCTCGCCGCGGGCGCCACTGGCCGCGTAGCCGTTGTGCGGCGCGAAGAACCCGATCGTGTTGTAGCCCCAGTAGTTGGCCAGCCCGCGTTCGGCCAGGATGGCATCGCTGACGAACTGGTGCACCGGCATCAGTTCGATCGCGGTGACGCCCAGGCCGTGCAGGTGCTCGATGACCGCGGGATGGGCCAGCCCCTGGTAGCTGCCGCGCAGCGCGGGCGGCACCTCGGGGTGCAGCTTGGTCAGCCCGCGCACGTGCGCCTCGTACACCACCGTCTCGTGGTAGGGGGTGCGCGGGTGCCGGTCGTTGTCCCAGCTGAAGAACGGGTTGATGACCACCGACCGGGGCACGTAGGAGGCCGAGTCGGTGTCGTTGCGCTCGTCCGGCTGGCCGAACGGGTAGGCGAACACGGCCTGGTCCCAGCGCACGCTGCCCTCGATGGCCTTGGCGTACGGGTCGAGCAGCAGCTTGGCCGGGTTGCACCGCTGGCCACGGCCCGGGTCATAGGGCCCGTGTACCCGGTACCCGTAACGCTGGCCGGGGCCGATGCCGGGCAGGTAGCCGTGCCAGACGAACCCGTCCACCTCGTGCAGCGGCACCCGGGTCTCGGTCCCGTCCTCGTCGAACAGGCACAGTTCCACCCGCTCGGCCACCTCGGAGAACAGGGCGAAGTTGGTGCCCACCCCGTCATACGTAGCGCCGAGCGGATAGCTGCCACCCGGCCAGACCAACGCCTCCTGCGTCACCGGTTTCCGTCCCTGGTTATAGGTGTGCCGCCTGCCCCGCCATTGCACTCCCCGGCCGCTCTGCACCATAGCGCGGCTTGGTTACCGGGACGTGACGTGCCCCCGACGGGCAGGGTCAAACAACTGTGCCGATAGGGACAGTGGAGTTCGGGCTGATCCGATCCGGGGTGCGTCAGGTGTCCCGGATGATCTCCTTGATCAGCTTTGTCGTCCCGGCCGGGGTGAGTGCCTCCGCGCTCAGCCGGTTCATGATCTCCATGTAGTGGTCCACGTCGCTCCGCCGCTCCAGGTAGAGGGCGCTGGTCAGCTGCTCGATGTAGACCACGTCGGGCAGGTCCGGCTCGCCGAACCGGAGCACGGTGAACGAGCCGCCCGCGGCCGCGTGGCCGCCGCGGCGGAACGGCACCACCTGGAGCGTGACCTGGTTCAGCCCGGCCACCTCGAGCAGCCGGTTGAGCTGCCCGCGCATCACGTCCCGGCCGCCCACCGGCCGGCGCAGCGCCGCCTCGTCCATCACCGACCAGACCCGCGGCGGCTGCGCGCTGCTGAGCAGGTCCTGGCGGGCCATCCGCAGGCTGACCCGGCGGTCGATCTCGGTTTCCGGTGCGGCCCGGTGGCCCAGCATGGTGACCGCCCGGGCGTAGCCCTCGGTCTGGAACAGGCCGTGCACGAACTGCAGCTCGAACGTCCTGATCAGCGACGCGGCCGCCTCCAGGCCCAGGTAGGTCTCGAACCAGTCCGGCAGGATGTCGCCGAACTGGGTCCACCAGCCCTGGTTGTTGGCCTGCCGGGCCAGCGATAGCAGCCCAGACCGCATCTGCTCATCGGTCACCCCGTACAGGGTGAGCAGATCGGATACGTCACGCAGCTTGCAGCCGACCCGGCCGTGCTCCAGGCGGCTGATCTTGGACCGGGAGGCCCGGATCTCGTAGCCAGCTTCGTCCGGGGTGATACCGGCGGCCTCGCGGAGACGGCGCAGCTGGGCACCGAGCATCATCCGGACGACGGTGCCACCCGCCCGGCTGCCGGCCAGCGCGCCGGCCGGTTCGTCGTCGGCCGGATGCACGGCAGTCATACCAGCTCCCGGTTCATACCAGCTCCCGACCCGATGGAATCACGGCCATCACACCTAAACCCCCCGGCCGATGCCAGACACGGTGCCCGAGAGGAAGTCAGGGCGCGCAGATCTGCCAGCAGCGCGGCCCGCCACCCGGGCGGGACACACAGAGCACGATATCACCGCGCCCGCACGCTGTCCCGGGTCAAAATGGCGCGATTTTCCGCGGCCATGCGACCAGTCAAAGGTCGTCGAATTCGCCCTGCTTGATGGCCTCCAGGAACGCGGCCAGGGCCGGCCGCGGGTAGACCAGCGCCGGCCCGGACGGGTTCCGGGAGTTCCGCATCGCGACCGCGCCGCCCGGCAGCTCAGCCATCTCCACACAGCTCCCGCTGGGGTTGCTGATGCTGCTCTTACGCCAGCGCACGTCGAGCTCACCAGCCGGGATGCCGTTCTGAATCTGCAACTGTTCCTCCTGAGCCACCGGGGAAACGCTTACCGCCAGACACGTTCCGGCGGCGCAGGAATCGCCTGCGCTGGATCTTCCGGCACTGGGGTGATCCCTGCACACGGCAGCCTAACAGATCAAATGCACGTGCACCTGAACGTGCAGTGGACGTTGCAAACGAATCGTGCATGAGGCAGGATACGTGCCAGCGAGATAGCCCCTCCCCGGACAACGACAGGACCCCCCACAAGCCGATGAGTGCGCACCCATTGCGGCTGGCCAGCACCATGGGCGGTGACGTGCGCTGGGACTGGCTGGCGCCAGCCGTGCGGATGGCCGCGGCGGTGCACGGCATCCATCCGCTGGCCGCGGACCGGGCCGCCCTGGAGTGGACCTGCTACCCCCGGGTGGCTACCCGCACGTCGCGCGGCACGGCGCAGTCGGTCGGCGCGGCCCGCGACTTCAGCCTGGCCACGCTGCGCCGCTGGACGGTGGCCGACCGGACCGATGACATCGCGATCGTGCTGTCCGAGCTGCTGACCAACGCGCTGCGGCACGGCACCGGCCGGCCGGCCCGGTCCGGGTGGCGCTGGTCCAGCCCGCGCAGCACGTGCTGGTCGTGGTGGCCGACCCCGGGCGGCAGCTGCCGGTGCTCCGGGACCCGGACTACCTGGCCGAGAGCGGCCGCGGGCTGCACGTGATCAACGCGCTGAGCGACACCTGGGGCTGCACCACGCCGACCGACGCCGGCAAGGCGGTCTGGGCGCTGTTCTCGGTGCGCTTCACCGAACCGCGGCCCGTCCCGGGCTGGCTGCTTTCGCGCTTGCCGGGAGCGGTCGGAGCGACGGAGGATTTGTGAGCGCTCTCAATTTCCGCTGAGCGTTTTCGATGGCTTTTCTGCTAAATGCCCGGAATGGCCGGGCAATACCCGCAATCGTTCTCAATCGCTGCTGGGCGGGCGCAGGTAGCGGACCGGGCCGGGACCGTCCGCGGCGGCGGCGATCCGGCCGGCGCTGGACAGGTACTCCAGGTGCGCGGCGGTCTCCGCCAGGGCCGCCCGGCGCATCATGCCGGTCACCGCGCCCCAGCCCCGGGACCAGGACAGTTCCTGGGTGATCTGCCACACGGTGGCGCCGGTGAGCCGGTCGGTGACGGCCAGCACCTCGGCGCACCGCCGGTCGTGGTGCGCCAGCAGCATCCGGGCCCGGTCGGCCAGGCCGTGGAACCGGTACTCGTGCGCGGGCAGCGCCTCGGCGCTGTCGTACCCGGCGGTCCGCTTGAGCGACTCCAGGTAGGCGGCCAGCGGCGGCTCGGCCGCGTGCGGCTGCAGCCCGATGTTCGGGCTGATCCGGGGCAGCACGTGGTCCCCGGTCAGCAGCACGTCCTCGGTCTCCTCGTGCAGGCAGAGGTGGCCCGGGGTATGGCCGGGCGTCCACACCGCGCGCAGCCGGCGGCCGGGCAGCGGGACCAGGTCGCCGTCGGCCAGCAGCACCGAGGGCTCGACCATGTCCAGCACCCAGCGGATCCCCTCCGGGGTGATGACCAGTTCGGCCGCGACGTCGTCCGGCACACCGCAGGTCCGCAGCCAGTCCCGGTCGGACGCGGGGCCGCGCTGCTCGTCCCAGAGCCGGGCCGGCAGCGAGTCCCGTTCCACCGGGTGCATCGCGATCCACGCGCCGGACGCGTCGCGCAGCCGCCCGGACAGGCCGTGGTGATCGGGGTGCACGTGAGTGACCACGATGCCGGTGAGGTCGGTCACGGCCGCGCCCGCCGCGGCCAGCCCGGCCTGCAGGGCCTGCCAGGTCGGCTCGGTGTTCATCCCCGGATCGACCAGGACCAGGCTGGCCTGGCAGGCGATCAGGTAGCTGAGCGTGTAGCGCAGCGGGCTGCCCGGGATCGGCACCGGGATCGACCACAGGTCCGTTCGGACCTGCTCGGTCAGCGGCATCGTGCGGGACTGCCAGGCGTCCCGCTGGGCCACCCCGGTCACCCGCATAACGGCAGCCTATACTGACGCTTAGCGTTCAGCAAATGGGAGGATCTGGCTCGGAATCGTCACCTCGCCGCGCCGCCGCCACTCCCGCGGGTAGCCCAGCGAGACCTCCAGGAACGGCACCCCGTCGTACACGGTGGCCCGCGGGATGTGCAGGTGCCCGTAGACCACCACGCTGGCCCGGTACCTGAGGTGCCAGCCCGCCGTCCGGGTGGTGCCGCACCACTGCGCGAACGGCGGGTAGCGCAGCACCCGGGTCGGCTCGCGGACCAGCGGCCAGTGGTTGACCAGGACGGTCGGCAGGGCCGGGTCCAGCTCGGCCAGGCGGCGCTCGGTGAGCTCGATCCGGGCCGCGCACCAGGCCTCCCGGCTCGGGTACGGGTCCGGGTGCAGCAGTTCCTCGTCGGTGCACACCACGCCGGTCGCGTACGCCTGGGCCAGCCCTTCCGCTTTGGTCCGGGCCCCGGCCGGGCGGAACGAGTAGTCGTAGAGCAGGAACAGCGGCGCGATCACGGCCGGCCCGCCCGGCCCGGGCCAGACGCAGAACGGATCCTCCGGGGTGAGCACGCCCAGGCTTCCGGCACACCTCGACCAGCCGCCGGTACCGCTGCTCGCCGCGGAGCTGGACCGGGTCCCGCGGATGGGTCCACAGATCATGGTTGCCGGGCACCCAGATGACCCGGCCGAACCGTTCGCTGAGCGTGCCGAGCGCCCACTCGATGTCGGCCATGAACTCGCCGGTGTCCCCGGCCAGCAGCAGCCAGTCGGCCGCCGAGGCGGGCCGCAGGTTCTGCACGATCTCCCGGTTCTGCGGGTAGGCGACGTGCAGGTCGCTGACCGCGAGCAGCCGCGCCGGGGTACCGGCCATCAGGGAACGTCGGCCAGGTCCGAGGTCCACATGACGATCCGGGTCCGGTCGCCGCGGAACAGGTCACGGGCGTACTCCACCGGGCGGCCGTCCCGGACGTAGGCGATCCGCTCGACCAGCATGAGCGGATCGCCCGGCTCCACCTGCAGCACCTCGGCCTCGCGGGCATCCGCGCTGACCGGCTCCAGGCTCTCCCGGGCCCGGTACGGGCGGAGCTGGTACTTCTCGTCCAGCAGCTCGTACAGCGACCCGTCCAGCCGGCACTGCAGCAGGCCCGGGCACAGCGCGGCCGGGAACACCGAGCGCTCCACCGCGATCGGCTGCCCGTTGCCCAGCCGGACCCGGCGGATCTCGGCCACCGGGTCGCCGTCGGCCAGTTCCAGCGCGGCGGCCACGGCCGGGCCCGCGGTGCGCGCCGTCGCGGACAGCACCCGTGCCCCGGCCACCAGCCCGTGCCGGCGCAGTTGCTCGGAGAACCCGGCCAGCGTGGTCCGGTCCTGCTCCAGCTTGCCCTCGGCCACGAACGTGCCGCCGTTGCGGCCCACCGTGCGGACGACCAGGCCGCGCCGGGCCAGGTTGGCCAGCGCGTGCCGGAGCGTCATCCGGCTCACCTTGAGCCAGCCGGCCAGCGCGTGCTCGGTGGGCATCCGGTCACCGGGCAGCAGCTGGCCGGCCGCGATCGCGTCGCCCAGCCACTCCTCGATCTGGCCGTGCACCGTGCTGCCCGGCTGACGGACGATGACCGGCGGGGCCAGGCCCATCAGCGCGGGCAGTTCTGGCCGCGGCTGCGGCTGTCCCGCCATGAGTCAGCCCAGGTGTCAGTCAGACGGCACCGCCGATCCGGGCACCAACGGCGCGTCGTCGCCTTCCGGCGCGACTACCGGCGCGAACTCCTTCCGCCGTCCCGTGGCCAGGTAGTAGATCACGCCGACGATGACGATGAACAAGAACACCGACCACAGGATCGGGATGTTGTCCAGCCAGGACATGCCGAAGCTGAGCAGCCCGCCGGTCTGGCTGGGCTTCGGGTTGCTGGCCACCCGCGGCCAGGCGAAGTTGATGATCATCGCGCCGCCGTAGAGCAGCGCCAGCACGTTGACCAGGATGCCCCAGCGGCCCAGCTTGAACGGCGCGCTGATCCGCGGCCAGCCGCGCGCCCGGGCCCGCATGATCACCAGGTTGCCGAGGAAGTAGCTGAAGTAGATCAGGCCGGTGGCGGCGATGGCGATGATGCCCGCCCCGGAGTACTTGAGGAACGGCACCGCGGCCAGCAGCGCGACGATGATGCACGCGAACACCGGGGTGTGCAGCGTCGGCGAGACCTTGCTCCACACCTTGGAGAACGGCAGCGTGTTGTCCCGGGACATGCCGAAGCAGAGCCGGATGGTGGCGGCCAGGATGGACAGGCAGCAGACGAAGATGGCCGCCGACACCACGAACAGGTAGAGGGTGGCGAACGCGGACGGGAAGTTGGCCTCGATGACGTTGGCCGGGTTCCAGCCCAGCCCGCCGTTCCCGGTGATCGCGGTGTGCATGTTCGGGATGGCGATCAGCGTGCCGAGCAGGAACACGCCGCCGATGATGAACGCCCCGACGACCGCGTAGAGCACCGCCTTGGGTGCCTGCCGGCGCGGGTCCTTGGTCTCCTCGGCCAGCGTGGACGCGGTGTCGAAGCCGTAGATGACGAACAGGCTCATGAACATCGCGGCCAGGAACGAGGCCGGCCCGACGTGCAGCCCGGCGCTGTTCGTCACCACGTGGAAGCCCTGGTGGTTGTGGAAGGCCAGCAGGATCAGCGCGAACACGAACATGCCGAGGATCTCGAAGATCACCCCGGTGTTGTTGATGATCGCGACCAGCCGGACCCCGTAAATGTTCAGCACCGTGATGACGACCAGCGTGATCAGCGCGACCACCAGCTGGGTGTGCAGGCTGGCCGCGTTCAGGCTGTGCCAGCCGAGCCCGTTCAGCGCCGGGATCAGCGCGATCGGCAGCGTGGCCACCACCGCGGTGACGGTGAGGATGCCGGCGAACAGGTAGATCCAGCCGGTGAACCAGGAGTAGGTCCGGCTGGACATGTACTTGGTCCACTGGAACACCGCCGGCCACCGGGTAATGGCTGGACATCTCGGCGAAGTTCAGCGCGACCAGGAACTGGCCGGCCGCCACTACCGGCCAGGTCCAGATGAACACGCCGCCGATGGTGGTCAGGCCGAGCGCGAACAGGGTGAAGATGCCGGTGGACGGCGAGATGTAGCTGAACGCCACGGCGAACGAGCTGAACAGCCCGAGCGAGCGCTTGAGTTCTTGTTTGTAGCCGAACCGGGCCAGGTCAGCGGCGTCACGCTGATCGTGCTGGTCGGCGGGGATCTCGGTACTCATCGGGTGCCTCCCCTGGCGATGAGCCGCACAAGTTGAGGCGAATCGTAAGAGCCCGGCCAACTAACTGTCTAGACCCTTTCCGGACCGGCCAGTACTCTGCGACCGATGACTGATCTGGAAAGTGCTGGCCCGGGGGGTCGACCCCCCGGATCCCCCCGGCCGTCGCTTCGCGACGATCCAGGCATCCTGTTCGACCGGGTGCCCTGCCTGGCCGGCGCGCCCCGGTCGATAACGCCGCTGCCAGGCGGTCTGACCAACCGGAACTACAAGGTGACCACCCCGGACGGCTGCTTCGTGGCCCGGGTGTGGGCGGACGGCGACATGCTGGCCATCGACCGGGATCACGAGCATCACAATTCGGTCGCGGCGGCCGCCGCCGGGGTCGGCGCGCCGGTGCTCGCCTACCAGCCCGCCGAGCACGTGCTGGTGCTCGGCTTCCTGGACGGCCGGACGCTGGGCAACGCGGACGTGGCCGACCCGGCCATGCTGCCCCGGATCGCCGGGGCCTGCCGGCTGCTGCACGCCGGGCCGCGGTTCGCCGGCGACTTCGACATGTTCCAGGTGCAGCGCCGCTACCTGGCCGTGGCCACGCAGCACGGTTTCCGGATCCCGGACGGCTACGCCGCGCTCGCGGCCCAGATCCAGGCCGCCCAGCGCGCCCTGGCCGTGCGCGCCGAGGGCACCGTGCCGTGCAACAACGACCTGCTGGCGGCCAACTTCATCGACGACGGCGAGCGCATCTGGCTGATCGACTACGAGTACTCGGGCAACAACGACCCGTGCTTCGAGCTGGGCAACATCGCCGCCGAATGCCAGCTGCCCCCGGACGGCCTGGCCGAACTGGTCCGGCACTACTACGGGCGGGCGTTGCGGAACAAGATCGCCCGGGCCCAGCTCCTCGGCCTGGTCGGCAAGTACGGCTGGACCCTGTGGGGGGCCATCCAGCAGGCCAGCAGCCCGATCGAGTTCGACTTCTGGGCCTGGGCCATGGAACGTTTCGAATCGGCGGCGGCCGGGCTGACCAGCCCGCGGTTCGCTCAGTTGCTAGACGACGTGGTGCAGGATGACTGAACGCTATCGGGTGGTCATCATCGGCGGCGGGGTGATCGGCACCAGTGTCGCCTATCACCTGGCCGAGCTGGGCTGCACCGACGTGCTGCTGCTGGAGCAGGGCCAGCTGTCCTGCGGCACCACCTGGCACGCGGCCGGGCTGGTCGGCCAGCTCCGCGCGTCGGAGAGCGGCACCCGGCTGGTGCAGTACTCCACCGAGCTGTACGCCCGGCTGGAGGCGGAGACCGGGCTGTCCGCCGGGTTCCGGCGCTGCGGCGGGCTGATCGTGGCGCGCACCGCGGACCGGCTCACCCAGCTGCGCCGGACCGCGGCCGCGGCCGACGCGTTCGGGCTGCAGGCCGAGCTGCTCAGCGCGGCGCAGGCGGCCGGGCGGTACCCGCTGATGGACGTGTCCGACCTGGCCGGTGCGCTGTGGCTGCCGGACGACGGCAAGGCCAACCCGACCGACCTGACCTATGCGCTGGCCCGGGGCGCGCGGGACCGGGGCGTGACGATCCGGCAGCGGACCCGGGTCACCGGCATCGTGACCGGCCGCGGCACGGTGACCGGGGTGCGCACCGCCGACCCGGAGCGCGACGAGATCGAGGCCGAGATCGTCATCAACTGCGCCGGGCAGTGGGCCAAGCAGGTCGGCGCCTGGTGCGGGGTGACCGTGCCGCTGCACTCCTGCGAGCACTTCTACGTGGTCACCGAGCAGATCGACGGGATACACCGGGACCTGCCGGTGCTCCGCGACCCGGACGGCTACACCTACTTCAAGGAGGAAGTCGGCGGGCTGGTGGTCGGCGGCTTCGAGCCGGACGCCAAGCCGTGGGTGTCCCCCGAGGACATCCCGCAGCCGTTCGAGTTCCAGCTGCTGGCCGAGGACTGGGAGCACTTCGCACCGCTGATGGAGCAGGCCCAGCGGCGCATCCCGGCGCTGCGCGAGGCGGGCATCAAGAAGTTCTACAACGGCCCGGAGAGCTTCACCCCGGACAACCAGTTCATCGTGGGCGAGGCCGCCGGGCTGCGGAACTTCTGGGTCGCCGCGGGCTTCAACTCGGTCGGCATCGCGTCCGCGGGCGGGGCGGGCCGGGCGCTGGCCCGGTGGATCCTGGCCGGCGACCCGGGAATGGACCTGACCGCGGTGGACATCCGCCGGTTCGCCCCGTTCCACGGCAATACCCGCTGGCTGCGCGACCGGGTCGGCGAGATTCTCGGCCTGCACTACGCGGTGCCCTGGCCGAACCGGGAACCGGTCTCCGCCCGGCCGCAGCGCGTCTCGCCGGTGCATCATCTGGTGGCCGCGGCGGGCGCCGTGTTCGGCAGCCGGATGGGCTGGGAACGGCCCAACGTGTTCGCCCCGCCGGGCGCCGAACCGGTCCTGGAATACAGCTGGGACGCGCCCAACTGGCTGCCCTGGTCCGCGGCCGAGCAGCGGGCGGCCCGCCGCGACGTGGCCCTGTTCGACCAGACCTCGTTCTCCAAGTACCTGCTGACCGGGCCGGACAGCGAGCAGGCGCTGCAGTGGCTGTGCACCGCGGACGTGGCCGTCCCGCCGGGCCGGGTGGTGTACACCGGGATGCTCGGCACGAACGGCGGCTACGCGGCGGACCTCACCGTGACCCGGCTCTCCCCCGACGAGTTCCTGCTGGTCAGCAGTTCAGCGACCACCGAGCGGGATAAAGCCCATATTGCTGAACGCCTCCCGGTGCGGACGGCCGCCCGCCTTGTGGATGTGACCTCGGCGTATGCCGTGCTGGGCGTGATGGGGCCGCGCTCGCGGGAGCTGCTCGGGGCACTGTCCAGTGCCGACTTCAGCGATGCGGGCTTCCCGTTCGGCACCAGCCGGGTGGTGGACCTGGGCTACTTCACCGTCCGGGCCACCCGGATCACCTACGTCGGCGAGCTGGGCTGGGAGCTGTACGTGCCGGCCGAGTTCGCGGCCGGCGTGTTCGCCGCGCTGACCGCGGCCGGCACGGAGTTCGGGCTGGTCAACGCGGGCTACTACACGATCGAGTCGATGCGGCTGGAGAAGGGCTACCGGGCCTACGGCCGGGAGCTGACCCCGGAGTACAACCCGGTCGAGGCGGGCCTGCTGTTCGCCTGCAAGCTGGGCACGCTGGTGCCGTTCCTGGGCCGGGAAGCGGTGGAGAAGGCGCGGGTGGCCGGGCCGCGGCGGCGGCTGGTGTCGGTGCTGGCCGACCCGGCCGGGGCCGGCGGCCTCGGCCGGCCCATGCTGTGGGGCGGCGAACTGCTGCTCCGCGACGGGGTGCCGGCCGGCCACCTCACCTCGGCCGCCTGGGGCGAGGCGGTGGGCGGCCCGGTCGGCCTCGGCTACCTGCGCGACCCGGACGGCGGCGTGGTCAGCCGGGACTTCATCGGCACCGGCCGCTACCAGGTGAACGTGGGCGGCGAGCTGTACCCGGCCACGGTCAGCCTGCGCCCCCCGTTCGATCCGGGCAACACCCGGGTCCGCGGCCGCTAACCCGCGTCGCTCCGCCCCGCCCTGGGCCGGGCATGATTACCGGACGTGGCGAAAGGGGGCAGGGCAGTGGCGTCGATGCCGCCGGTGCGGGACTGGCCGGTGCTGCGCGGGGTACTGCCGGTCCGCCGGGCCACGCTGACCCGGGACGTGCTGGCCGGGGTCACCCTGGCCGCGCTGGGCATTCCCGAGGTGCTCGGCTACGCGCGGATCGCCGGGATGCCGGTGGTGGCCGGCCTGTACACGCTGCTGCTGCCGCTGGCCGTGTTCGCCGTGCTGGGCGCGTCCCGGCACCTGGTGGTGGCGGCCGACTCGGCCACCGCCGCGCTGCTGGCCGGGGCGCTGATCCGGCTGGCCGCCCCGCAGTCGCCTACATATGTAGGACTGGCCGGGCTGGTCGCGCTGCTCACCGGCGGGCTGCTGCTGCTGGCCCGGCTGGCCCGGCTCGGCTTCCTGGCCAACTTCCTGTCCCGCACCGTGCTGCTCGGCTTCCTCACCGGGGTGGGCATCCAGGTGGCCATCGGCCAGCTGCCGGACATGCTCGGGGTGACCGCGGCCAGCCCGCACACGGTGATCAAGCTGGCCGAGACGGTGGCCGCGGTGCCCCGCGCCCACCCGGCCACGGTGGCCGTGTCGCTCGGCGTGATCGCGGTGGTCATGGCGGCCAAGATGTTCACCCGGTGGGTCCCCGGCGCGCTGCTCGCGGTGGCCGGCGCGATCGCGGTGAGCTGGGCGGTGCCGCTGGCCGCCCATGGCGTGGCCGTGCTCGGCCCGGTGCCGCGCGGGCTGCCCGGGTTCAGCCTGCCCACGCTGCGGCTGCATGACGCGGTCGCGCTGCTCGGCACGGCCGCGTCGATGGGCATCATCATCCTGGCCCAGAGCGCGGCCACGGCGCGTGCCTACGCGGTCAAGCACGACGAGCCAATGGATACCGACACCGACCTGACCGGGCTGGGCGCGGCCAACCTGGCGGCCGCGTTCACCGGCACGTTCGTGGTCAACGGCAGCCCGACCAAGACCCAGATCGTGGACGACGCGGGCGGCCGCAGCCAGCTCGCCTCGCTGACCACCGGCGCGATCGCGGTGGTCGTGCTGCTGGTCGCCACCGGGCCGCTGCGCTACCTGCCTGACGCCGCGCTGGCCGCGGTGGTCTTCCTGATCGGCGCGCAGCTGGTGGACCTGCGCGGGCTGCACCGCCTGCGGTCCGCCCGGCCCATCGAGTTCGCCGTGGCGGTGGTCACCGCGGCCGCCGTGATCGGGCTGAACGTGCAGTACGGCATCGGGGTGGCCATCGCCGCGTCGATCATCGACCATCTGCGGCACAGCTACCGGCCGCTTAGTTACGTGCTGGTCAAGTCGGCCGCCGGGCACTGGATGCCCGCCCCGGTCAGGCCCGGCGCGCGGACCGTGCCCGGGCTGGTCGTGTACCGGTTCGGCACCAGCCTGTACTTCGCCAACGCCAGCCGGTTCGTGGAGGACGTGATCACGCTGACCCGGCACGGCGACCCGCTGCGCTGGCTGGTGCTGGACTTCGCGGCCATCGGGGACGTGGACTACTCCGCGTCCAGCGTGCTCAGCCGGGCCTTCGGGCAGCTGCACGAGGAGGGCCACATCCACGTCGTGCTGACCAGCCTGGTGCAGCCGGTGCGGGACCAGCTGCAGCACTACGGGCTGACCGGCGACCACGGGCCGGACGGGTTCTACGACACCCCGGGCGCGGCGCTGGCCGCGTTCCACGCGGCCGGCCCGGGCTGATCCGCCGCCGAGGTGATCCGGCCGGCCGCGCAGCCGAACTCGATCCGCGAGCCACCCGGCCCGGGCGCGGACCCGGACAGCGTGACCGTGTCGCCGTCGGCCAGGTAGCCGTGCGGCTGGCCGTCCGGCAGCAGCAGCGGTTCCCGGCCGCCCGCGGTCAGTTCGAGCAGCGAGCCCATCTCGTCCCGGCGGAACCCGGACACCGTGCCGGAGCCGTACAGGTCGCCGGTGCGCAGCGCGGCGCCGTTCACGGTCAGGTGGGCCAGCTGCTGCGCCGCGGTCCAGTACATGGTGGCGAACCGCGGCCGGGAAACCAGCTGGCCGTTGAGGTGCACCGCCAGCTCGATGTCCAGCCCCCACGGCTGGCTGGCCCGCAGGTACCCGAGCGGCGGCGGATCCTGGGCCGGCGGCCCGACCCGGGCCTGCTCCAGCGCGGCCAGCGGGATGACCCAGGGCGAGATCGTGGTGGCGAACGACTTGGCCAGGAACGGGCCGAGCGGCCGGGACTCGAACGCCTGGATGTCCCGGGCGCTCCAGTCGATCAGCAGCACCACGCCGAACACGTGCGCGGCGAAGTCGTCGATCGGCACTGGCTGCCCGGCGGCGGAACCGGTGCCGACCACGAAGCCGAGCTCGGCCTCGAAGTCCAGCTTGCGGGTGGGCGCCAGGTCGGGCCGGGCGTGCCCGGGGGCGATCTGGCCGTGCGGGCGGGCCACCGGGGTGCCGCTGACCACCACGGTGCCGGCCCGCCCGTGGTAGCCGACCGGCATCTCGCGCCAGTTCCGGGCCAGGCCAGGGTCGTCCGGGCGGAGGATCCGGCCCGCGTTGGTGGCGTGCTCCAGCGAGGAGTAGAAGTCGGCGAAGTCGGCCACCTCGAACGGCAGGTGCAGGGTGGCCTCGGCGATCGGCACGGTCCCGGTGATCTGGCCGCCCCGGACGAAGCCGAGCAGCCGCTCCCGGGTCCGCTGCCAGGCCCGCGGCCCGCGGGCCAGGAAACCGTTCAGCGACGGCGCGGCGAAGATCTTGTCACCGAACGCCCGTTCCAGGTCGATGATGTGCGTGCCGAGCCCGGCCCCCACCCGTGGCTGGCCACCACCATGCGAGAACACGCAGTACGGCAGCGTGTGCTCGGTAAAGGTCGGCAACGTCAAGGAATGTCCAGTGAGATCGCGAATGTGAAGCGATCGCCACGGTAGTGGATCCGGGCGACGTCCACTGGGGTCCCACCCGCCGCATAGGTCACATTTTCCGATCGCAAAACCGGGCTGAGCACATCCACCCGCAGCAGCGCGGCCAGCTCGGCGGGCGCGGTGCACGCGGAGACCTCGTTGTCGATCCTGGTCAGCGGCAGCGCCAGCGCGTCCCGGAGGATCTTGGTGACCGGCGCCGCGGCCAGGTCCGCGTCGCTGATCCGCGCGGCGTGCTCGGGGCGCAGGTAGTTCTCCGCGTAGCTGACCGGCTCACCGCCGTCCAGCCGGAGCCGCCGGATCAGCACCGCGTGCCCGGTGATGCCGAGCCGGGCCGCCGGGGCCACGCCCGCCGCGACCTGGTCCCGGCCGAGCACCCGCACCTCGTCGCTGGACTGCTGGGCCATCACCGCGTCGGCCGAGCCGAGCACCCGCAGCGCCCGGGAGCGCAGCGCGGCCGGGTTGACGAACGTGCCGCGGCGCCGGTGCCGGCTGATCAGCCCGTCGGCCGCCAGCGAGCCGAGCGCCTGGCGCACCGTGGTCAGGCTGACCCCGTAGTGCCGGGCGAACTCCACCTCGGTGGGCAGCCGGGTGGGGCCGTCCTGGCCCAGGCCCAGGATGGCGGTACGCAGGCTCTGCGCCAGCTGGTACCACAGCGGCAGGCTGCCGGAGAACCGCGGCGGCGTCATGGCCAGCAGGGCCTGCCCCGTGGCCGGCTCGGGCGGGGCGGAGGTCACGGGGCGGCGCCGAACAGCCGCGGCAGGCCGGCCCACACCGCGTCGTAGTCGGCCTGCCGGTGCCCGGCCCGCATCGCCTGCCCGGTCGGAATGATCATCCACCGGCTCTCGAACATGAAGGCCAGCGAGCCGGTGATCTTCTGCGGCGCCAGCTCGGCCGAGCTGGCCCGGGTGAACGTCTCCACGTCCGGCCCGTGTGAGGTGAACGTGTTGTGCAGGCTGGCCCCGCCGGGCCGGAAGCCCTCGGCCTTGGCGTCGTACGCGCCGTGCACCAGGCCCATGAACTCGGACATGATGTTGCGGTGGAACCAGGGCGGCCGGAACGTGTCCTCGCCGACCAGCCAGCGCGGCGGGAAGATCACGAAATCCACGTTGGCCAGGCCGGGCAGCTCGCTCGGCGAGGTGAGCACGGTGTAGATGGACGGGTCCGGGTGGTCGAAGCTGACCGTGCCGATGACCATGAAGTTGGCCGTGTCGTACTTCACCGGCGTGTAGTTGCCGTGCCAGGCGACCACGTCGAGCGGTGAGTGGTCGTAGTCGGCGGCCCACAGGTTGCCGCCGAACTTCTGCACCACCTGCACGGTCCGGGCCTGGCCCGGCTCGAAGGCCGCGGTCGGGGCCAGGAAGTCCCGCTCGCCGGCCAGCCCGTTGGCGCCGATCGGGCCGCGCTCCGGCAGGGTGAACGGCGCACCGTAGTTCTCGCACAGGTAGCCGCGGGCCGGGCCGTCCAGCAGTTCCACCCGGAACCGGATGCCGCGCGGGATCACCGCGATCTCTCCCGGCGCCAGCCGCAGCGGGCCGAGCTCGGTGTGCAGGGCCAGCGCGCCCAGCTGCGGCACGAACAGCAGCTCACCGTCGGCGTCCACGAAGTAGCGGTCAGTCATGGACGTGCTGGCCGCGTACAGGTGGACAGCCATCCCGCTGCGCGTCCTGGTGTCCCCGTTGCCCGCCATCGTGTACAGCCCGGCGATGAAGTCGGCCGGGCCGTCGGGCAGCGGCAGCGGATCCCAGCGCAGCCGGTTCGGATCCGGCTCGATCTCGTCGAACGGCCCGGCGCGCAGCGCGCCGTTGCCGATCCGGCTGAACCTCGGGTGCGCCGCGGACGGCATCATCCGGTACACCCAGGTGCGCCGGTTGGCCGCCCGGGGCTGGGTGAACGCGGTGCCGCTGAGCTGTTCGGCGTACAGTCCCAGCGGTGCGCGCTGCGGGGAGTTCCGGCCGGCCGGCAGCGCGCCGGCCACCGCCTCGCTGACGAACTCGTTCCCGAAGCCAGGCTGGTACCGGTAGCCGTCGTGGACCGCGGTGGCTGCGGTATCTGCGGGCATGACCCCTCCCCAGCGTTCCTGCGATTCCTCTGCTCAATGCGAGCATTCTCATCGTGCGATAACTGTACCGAGCGGCGTTCAGCTGCCGCCGGTTATGCGGTCAGCCTGGGCAGCAGGCTGCGCCCGGCCGCCGTCATCTCGGCGGCCCGGGCCGCGTCCAGCGGCCCGGACAGCAGGTAACCCTGCCCGTACTGACAGCCCATCGACACCAGCAGGTCCCGCTGCACCTCGCTCTCGATCCCCTCGGCCACCACGGTGAGCCGGAGCGTCCGGGCGATCCGGACGAAGGCGGGTCAGCGGGACCGGCGGTCCCTGGTTTCCCTGGCCGGTCCGCCGGCCAGGCCCGCGCGGCGCAGCGCGTCGGCCATGGCGCCGCCGCCCGGCGGCTGATCCCGCCCTGGCCGGTCCCGGGCCGGCTCGTCCCGGCGCGGCCGGTCCCGCCCGGCCTGATCGGGGCGCGGCCGGTCCCGGCCCGGCTGGTCCCGGCGCGGCCGGTCCCGCCCGGTCTGGCCGCCCGGCTCGTCGTCCAGCCGCATGCTGAGCCCGATGCGCTGGCGCGGGATATCCACGCTGACCACCCGGACCCGGACCACATCACCCGGCTTGGCCACCTGCCGCGGGTCGCTGACGAAGTCCCGCGACATCGCGGACACGTGCACCAGGCCGTCCTGGTGCACGCCAACGTCCACGAACGCGCCGAACGCGGCCACGTTGGTCACCACACCTTCCAGCACCATGCCCGGGGCCAGGTCCTGCAGCCTCTCCACGCCCTCGGCGAACGTCGCGGTGGTGAACGCGGGGCGCGGGTCGCGGCCCGGCTTCTCCAGTTCGCGGAGGATGTCACTGACCGTCGGCAGGCCGAACCGGTCGTCGGTGAAGTCGGCCGGCCGCAGCCCGCGCAGCACCGCGGTGTTGCCGATCAGCCCGGGCATGCCGGTGCCCGCCGCTTTCAGGATCCGGCGGACCACCGGGTACGCCTCCGGGTGCACGCTGGAACTGTCCAGCGGGTCGTCCCCGTCCGGGATGCGCAGGAAGCCCGCGCACTGCTCGAACGCTTTCGGGCCGAGCCGGGGCACCTCGCGCAGCGCCTGCCGGCTGCGGAACGGCCCGGCCTCGTCCCGGCGCGCCACCACGGCGGTGGCCAGCCCCTCGCTGACCCCGGACACCCGGGCCAGCAGCGGGACCGACGCCGTGTTGACGTCCACCCCGACCGCGTTCACGCAGTCCTCGACCACCGCGTCCAGTGACCGGGACAGCTTGGTCTCGGCCACGTCGTGCTGGTACTGGCCGACCCCGATCGACTTGGGGTCGATCTTGACCAGTTCGGCCAGCGGGTCCTGCAGCCGCCGGGCGATGGACACCGCGCCGCGCAGCGACACGTCCATCCCGGGCAGTTCCCGGGACGCGTACGCGGACGCCGAGTACACCGACGCGCCCGCCTCGGACACCATGACCTTGGTCAGCTTCAGTTCCGGGTGCGCCTTGATCAGGTCGGCGGCGAGCCGGTCGGTCTCCCGCGACGCGGTGCCGTTGCCGATCGCGATGAGCTCCACCTGGTGCGCCGCGGCCAGCCCGGCCAGCGTGGCAATGGACTGGTCCCACTGCCGCTTCGGCTCATGCGGGAAGATCGCCCCGGTGGCGACCGGCTTGCCGGTGCCGTCCAGCACGGCCACCTTGACCCCGGTGCGGAACCCGGGGTCCAGGCCCATCGTGGGCCGGGTGCCGGCCGGCGCGGCCAGCAGCAGGTCGCGCACGTTGGCCGCAAACACGGCCACGGCCTCGTCCTCGGCCCGCTGCCACAGCCGCATCCGCAGGTCCACGCTCAGGTGCACGGCGATCCGGGTGCGCCAGGCCCAGCGCACCGTCTCGGCCAGCCAGCGGTCGGCCGGCGGCCCTGGCCGGCGATCCCGGCCCGGCCGGCGATCCGGGTCTCGTACTCGCTGGGCGCGCCGTCGTCCCCGGGGTCCATGGTGAGCTCCAGGACCTGTTCCTTCTCGCCGCGCATCATGGCCAGAATCCGGTGCGAGGGCAGCGCGGTGAACGGCTCGTCGAACTCGAAGTAGTCGGCGAACTTGGCGCCCGCCTGCTCGCCACCTTCGCGCACCCGGGAGACCAGCCGGCCGCGCGACCACATCAGCTCGCGCAGCTCGCCGATCAGGTCGGCGTCCTCGGCGAACCGCTCGGCCAGGATGGCCCGCGCCCCGTCCAGCGCGGCGGCCGCGTCGGGCACGCCCCGCTCCGGGTCCACGAAACCGGCCGCCGCATCCTGTGGTCCCGCGACCGGGATCGGCCAGCAGCAGGTCAGCCAGCGGCTCCAGCCCGGCCTCCCGGGCGATCTGCGCCTTGGTCCGCCGTTTCGGCTTGTACGGCAGGTAGATGTCCTCCAGCCGGGCCTTGGAGTCCGCGGCCATGATCCGCCCGGTGAGCGCGTCGTCCAGCTTGCCCTGGGCGCGGATCGAGTCCAGGATCGCGGCCCGCCGTTCCTCCAGCTCGCGCAGGTAGCGCAGCCGCTCCTCCAGCGTGCGCAGCTGCGCGTCGTCCAGCCCGCCGGTCACCTCTTTGCGGTAGCGCGCGATGAACGGCACCGTGGCGCCGCCGTCGAGCAGCTCGACCGCCGCCGTCACCTGGCCCTCCCGCACGGCGAGCTCGCCGGCGATGCGGCGCTGGACGGGGACGGCGGCCTGGACAGGGATGGTCACGCCCATATGGTAGGTCCGAGGCGCTCGTTACCAAGGGAGATAGCGATGGCACGGTCCCCGCAAGAGGTATTCGCCCACCACGTACAGGCGCTCGGCGCCGGCGACCTCGGCGAGATAGTCGCGGACTACGCCGAGGACGCCGTGTTCATCTCGCCGACCGGCGTGCTGCGCGGCCTGGCCGGCATCCGGGCCGCGTTCACCCAGCTACTGGCCGACCTGCCCAACGCGAGCTGGGACCTGAAGACGCAGATCTACGAGGGTGACGTGCTGTTCCTGGAGTGGGCGGCCGATGCGGGGCCCACCCGGTCCGATGACGGCATCGATACGTTCGTGTTCCGCGACGGCCTGATCCAGACGCAGACCGTCCGGTACACGCTGCAGCAGGTCCGCTGAGCCCCCCGTCCCCGGTTTAGCCGCCGGGCCCCAGGGCAGTTCAGCGGGCACTATGACACCTGCTCCGCTGGCCATCTAGTCATGGCCAAATCCGGCTCGGGCGGCGAAACCCAGCGCACGGTCCTGGTCGCCGGGGCGGCCAACATCGTGGTCATGCTGGCCAAGCTGGTGGCCGGCGTGCTCACCGGGTCCAGCGCCATGCTGGCCGAGGCCGCGCACTCGTTCGCCGACACGCTCAACCAGGCCTTCCTGTTCACCTCGGTGCGCCAGGGCGCCCGCCCGGCCGACGGCACCCACCCGTTCGGCTACGGCCAGGAACGCTACTTCTGGTCGCTGCTGGCCGCGTTCGGCATCTTCGTGGCCGGGGCCGGGTTCTCCATATTCGAGGGCATCCTGTCGCTGCACAGCCAGACGCACAGCTACGTCATCGCGTATGTGGTGCTGGGCGTGTGCGCGGTGGCCGAGGGCACCTCGTTGATCCGGGCCACCCACCAAGTGAGCGGCGAGGCCCGGCGCGACCAGACCGAGCTGATCGAGCACGTCAAGACCAGCCCGGACACCACGGTCAAAGCGGCGCTGTTCGAGGACACCGCGGCCGTCATCGGCCTGGCCCTGGCCGCCGCGGGCCTGCTGCTGGAGCAGCTGACCGGGTCCCCGGTGTTCGACGGCGCCGCGTCCATCGCGATCGGCGTGCTGCTGATCGTGGTGGCGGTCCGGCTCGGCCTGGACAGCCGCGAGCTGCTCATCGGCCGGGCCGCCGACCCGAAGCTGCAGCAGCTCATCCGGGACGAGATCGAGGGCACCCCGGGGGTGGACCGGCTGCTCGAGCTGCAGACCATGCACATGGGCCCGGACAGCATCATCGTCGCGGCCCGGGTGGACCTGAGCGACGAGTCCCGCGGCGACCAGGTGGAAAACCTGGCCGAGGACATCGACCGGCGGCTGGCCGAGCGGCTGCCGGTCAGCGCGCACGTGTTCGTGGACCCGACACCCGGTGGGCGGCAGCGGCCGGCCGGGTCAGCGCCGCCGGCCCAGCGGGCGCTGTGTGACACCGTTTAATTCGCGGCCGGCGGGTAGCGAGAAGTGACAGGCAAGTGCCGGGGAGGACAGCGCCCCACGCCGAACCAGCGGAGACCACGGATGAGCCTGCCAGCCAGCCAGCAGCGCGCCCTGGACGCGATCGACAGCGATCTGCGCGTCGCCGACACCCGGCTGGCCAGCATGTTCCGCGTGTTTACCGAGCTGACGCGGCTGGAGAAGATGCCTCGGATCGAGACGCTCCAGCCGGCCCGCTGGTGGACCCGCCGCCCGCCGGCAGCGCGCTGCACGCTGCCGGGCTGCCGCCGCCCCGGCCACCGGAGGCCTGAGCTGGCCATGGCGCACCGGCCGTAACCGGCTGGGCGCGCTGGTGCTGGTGCCGCTGCTGCTCGCGGCCACGCTGAGCCTGCTGCTGCTCACCGTGCTGACCACCAGCCCGGTCCGCTCCGGCCGCTGCGCGCAGACGACGTTGTTCACCGCACCGGTCCGGCTGGCCGACACCGGCTGCGCCGGCGCGCGCCGCACACCGGCCCGGCCGGCGGGTAGCCGTGGGCAGTGACACCCGGCTGACCGAGCCGTCCGGCCAGCCCGACCCGGGCCGCCAGCCAGACCCGGGCCGCCAGCCCCCCGGCCAGCCGGACCGGATGCAGCAGGCCGTGGACCAGGCGGCGGCCATCGCCGATGAGACCGGCGGGCTGGGCCGACTGGGCCGCCCGATGAACCGGCGCTCGCCGTTCTTCGTCGGGATGGCCGCGGCGGCCGGGGTGGCGGTCACCTACGGGCTGGTCGAGCTGGTCATCCGGGCCCGGTCGGTGCTGGTGCTGATCGGCCTGGCCCTGTTCATCGCGGCCGGCCTCGACCCGGCGGTCGGCTGGCTGACCCGGCGCCGGCTGCCCCGCTGGTCCGCCGTGATCGTGATTCTGCTGGTCGTGGCCGGCGTCGCCGCGGGGTTCGCGGCCGCCGCCATCCCCCCGCTCACCGCCCAGGTCACTGCGCTGGCTCACGAGCTGCCGCACTACATGCATACGTTGCAGGACCACAACTCGGCGCTGGGCAAGCTGAACGCCCGCTACCACGTCGAGCAGCGGCTGAGCAAGCTGCTGTCCAGCAAGGGCACCGCGCTGGTCGGCGGCGTACTCGGGGCCGGTGAACTGGTGCTCAGCGCGGCCAGCGCGATGGTGATCGTGATCGTGCTGGTGGTCTACTTCCTGGCCGCCATGCCGCACATCAAGCTGTTCTTGTACCGGCTCGCACCGGCCTCCCGGCGAGCCCGGGTCATCCTGATCGGCGACGAGATCTTCGTCAAGGTCGGCGGCTACATGCTGGGGAACTTCGTCACCTCGCTGATCGCCGGGCTGGGCACCTGGGCCTGGCTGGAGATCTTCGGCGTACCCTACCCGGTCCTGCTCGGCCTGCTGGTGGCGCTGCTCGACCTGATCCCGATGATCGGGTCGACCATTGGCGGGGCCATCGTCACGCTGGTCGCGCTGACCGTGTCGCTGCCCGTCGCCGTGGCCACCCTGGCCTTCTACATCGGCTACCGGCTGGCCGAGGACTACCTGATCGTGCCCCGGATCATGGGCCGGACCGTCGCGGTACCAGCCGTAGTGACCGTGGTCGCGGTGCTGCTTGGCGGTGCGCTGATGGGGCTGATCGGCGCGCTGGTGGCCATCCCGGCCGCCGCCGCGCTCCGCCTGCTGCTGCAAGAGGTGACGTTCCGGCGACTGGACGCAAGCTGACCGAGGAAAAGGCGGCCCGGCCGTCGCTGTGGGACCGGGTGAAGCGGCGGCCGGTACGCAAGCTCGTGCTGCTGTTCATCCTGGCCCTGGTCGTCGAGTACCTGGTCATCCCGGAACTGGTCGGCGCGAGCAAGGACCTGTACCTGCTCGGCCGGATCGGCGTGCTGTGGACGGTGGCGGGCACCGCGCTCGAAGCGGCCTCGCTGTTCTGCTACGCGCTGCTGACCCGGGTGCTGCTGCCCGCCGAGGGCCGCCCTGGCATCGGCCGGCTGTTCGGCATCGACCTGTCCGCGGCCGCGGTCGCGCACGTCATCCCGGCCGGCACCATCGGCAGCGCGGGCGTCGGCTACCAGCTGTTCACCGCGGAAGGCGTGGACGGCACCGACGTCGGCGTGATGATGGCGACCAAGGGCATCGGCTCCACCGTCGTGCTGAACGTGCTGCTCTGGGTGGCACTGGTCATCTCCATCCCGCTGGCCGGCTTCCGGCCGCTGTACGGGACGGTGGCCATCGTCGGCGCCGCCCTGCTGGCCGGGTGCGCCGCGCTGGTGATCGGGTTCACCCGTGGTGGCGCCCGGGCCGCGCGCATCCTGCGCACCGTCGGGGACAAAATCCCCCGGGTCGGCGGCGAGCGGCTGGAGAAGATCGTGCTGCAGGCCAGCGACTCGCTGCGCCAGCTCGCCACCGACCGGCGCGTCCTGGTCTGGTCGCTGACCTGGGCCTCGCTCAACTGGCTGCTGGACGCGGCGTCGCTGTGGTGCTTCATCGCCGCGTTCGGCAGCTTCACCAACCCGGTGGAACTGTTCGCCGCGTACGGCATCGCCAACGTGCTGGGCGCCATCCCGATCAGCCCGGCCGGCCTCGGCGTCGTCGATTCGGTCACCCCGGTGCTGCTGGTCAGCTTCGGGCTGACCAGGAGCGTGGCCACGCTGGGCGTGCTCGGCTGGCGGCTGGTCAACTTCTGGCTGCCCATCCCGGCCGGCGCCGCCGCGTATGTGTGGCTCAAGGCACCGCGCGGCGCTGGCCTGGCCGCGGTTCGGCGCACCCTGGCCGACCTGACCCACCGCCGCTGACCCAGCGCGGGCCCCCGCCAGGCCGATAAGATGCGGCGGTGGGCGAGCACGGCACGCCGGGCGAGCCGGACCGCGGCAGCGGCCTGGTTCTTGACGACGGAACGCTGCGGATCACCTGGCGCAGTGGCGAGCCGCCCATCATGGTGCTGGCCGGCGAGGTGGACGAAGCCAGCTATCCCGGGCTGGTCGCCGCGCTCACCGGGGCCGCAGCGCATTACGACGAGATCCACCTGGATCTGGCCGGCCTGGGTTACTGCGACCTGGCCGGGCTGCGCGCGATCGTGCGGCTGGCCAGCCCGGACGGCGGCGCGGTCAAGCAGGTGGTGCTGCATCGGGTGCCGGATTCGGTGCGCACCGTGCTGCACATCGTGGGCTGGGACGCGGCCCCGCCCAGCTGACCCTGGCCGCAGACTGAGCGATGCGGGCTACCGGCGCGGCAGCCGGACCACCGAGACGAAGAACTCGTCGATCTGCCGCACCGCCGAGATGAACTGGGTGACGTCCACCGGCTTGGTCACGTACGCGTTCGCGTGCAGCCGGTAGCTGCGCAGGATGTCCTCCTCGGACGAGGACGTGGTCAGGATCACCACCGGCACGTGGGACAGGTCAGGGTCCGACTTGATCTGCTCCAGGATCTGCCGGCCGTCGTACTTGGGCAGGTTGAGGTCGAGCAGCACCAGATCGACCCGGGGCGCCTCGGTGTGCTCGCCGCGCCGGTACAGGAAGTCCAGCGCCTCCTCGCCGTCGTGCGCGACGTGCAGCCGGTTACCGATCTTGTTGTCCTCGAACGCCTCCCGGGTCATCAGCTCGTCGCCGGGGTCATCCTCGACGAGCAGCACCTCGACCGGCCTCAGCTCGGACATCATCATGCGGTAATCCCTTCGCGGGGCTTCGCTGTCGGCACTGGTCCCGCTGTCCGGCCGGCCGGGTCCGCGGCGGGCAGTGTGAAGGCGATCCGGGTGCCGTCAGCGTACGTGGTGTCCAGGTGCATCTCACCACCGTGCTGCTCGACGATCCGCTTGCACAGCGCCAGGCCGATCCCGGTGCCCGGGTACACCCCGCGGCCGTGCAGCCGCTGGAAGATGACGAACACCTTGTCGGCGAACTCCGGTGGGATGCCGATGCCGTTGTCCGTGACGGCGAACTCCCAGCTGCCGTCCGGCCGCGCCGCCGCGGTGATCTGCACCACCGGCGCCCGCCCCGGGGCCCGGAACTTGATCGCGTTGCCGATCAGGTTCTGCCACAGCATGGTCAGCAGGGTCGGGTCGCCGATCACCTCGGGCATCTGCTCCGGGCGCTCGATGACCGCGTCCGCGTCCTCGATCGCGACCGACAGTGTGCTGAGCGCTGTGTCCAGCGGCTGGTCCAGCGACAGCCGCTCGTGCAGCTCACTGGACCGGCCGACCCGGGAGAAGGTGAGCAGGTCATTGATCAGCACCTGCATCCGCTTGGCCCCGTCCACGGCGAAGGCGATGTACTGCAGGCCACGCTCGTCGAGCTGGTCGCCGTACCGCTTCTCCAGCAGCTGGCAGAACGAGGCCACCTTGCGTAGCGGCTCCTGCAGGTCGTGCGAGGCGACATAGGCGAACTGCTCCAGCTCGGCGTTGGACCGGCGCAGCTCGACGGCCTGGGCGTCCAGGTCGGCGGCCTGCTGGGCGGTCACCTCGGCCGCCTCGCGGCTGTCGTCCAGCGCGCTGACCAGGGCGCTGCGCATGCCTTCCACCGATACCGCCAGCGACCACAGGTCGGCCGGCCCACCCGGCTCGATCTGGTGGCTGTAGTCACCGTCCGCCACCAGCCGGGCCGCCCCGGTCAGCCGGCGCAGCGGCCGGACCACGGCGCGCTGCAGCGCCACCGCCAGCCCGGCCGCCACCAGCAGGAAGACGGCCAGGATCGCGGCGTAGACCCAGTCCTGCAGGGTGCGGTCCCGGGACACGGTGGCCGACGCGGCCGCCGAGGCGTCGGCCAGATGGTGGTTCTGGGTGGCAAACAGCGCCCGCAGATGGTCGAAGGACTGCTTGCTGGCGGTGACCTGAGCCAGGTCGTGGCCGTTCAGCGGGCCGTGCGAGGCCAGGCTCATCAGCGGCAGCGCGTAGGCGTGCCGCCAGGCGTTGGCCGCCCGTTCCAGCCGGGAAAGATCGCCGGCCATCGGCTGCGCGCCGCCGATCAGCGCGCGGATCCGGGCCGCGGCGCTGGTCTCGATGGCCCGGCCGCTGGTGTACGGGGTCAGGAACCGGATGTCGCCGGTGATCGCGTAGCCGCGCACCCCGGTCTCCTGGTCGACCAGTGCGCCCTGCAGCCGGTAGGCCTGAGCCTGGGCCGGCTCGATCGAGCCGGCCAGGTTGCTGACCGCCGTGCGGTTCTGGCTGAGCAGCGCCAGCACCAGCAGCGCGGCCGCCACCACCAGCACGCCCAGCACCAGCAGAGCCAGCCGGAACCAGCCCTCCGCGGTCAGCTCGCGCAGCCGGCCCCGGCTCGGCCGTGGCCGGCAGGCTCACCACGGCGCCTTCCAGCGCAGGTGGACGATGGCCACGTCGTCGGCCAGCCCGCCGTACTGGCCGGCCACCGCCTCGGTCCGTTCCAGCAGCGTGTCCACGAACGCGGCCGACGGCAGCGCGGCCAGGTCGGCGGCCAGCTCGGCCAGGCCGTGCTCGCCCAGCCGCTCAGTGCCCGGCCCGGTCCGGCCCTCGAACAGCCCGTCGGTGAACAGCACCAGGCCGGCCCCGGGCGGCAGGGTCAGCTCGGTCTCGGTCCACTCCGGGCTGGGCACCAGGCCGACCGCGGGCCCGGCCACTCCCTCGATCAGCTCGACACCGGCGCGGCTGCGCAGCAGCAGGCCCGGATGCCCGGCCCGGAGCAGCCGGACATGCTGGTGGTCGGCGCTGAACGCGAGATGGGTCAGGGTGGCGAAGACGTATTCGTCCTCCCGCTCGGCCATCAGCAGCTGCTCCAGCAGGCCCATCATGGCCAGCGGCGTGGCCCCGGCCAGGATCAGCGAGCGCCAGGCCACCCGGAGGCAGACGCCGAGCGCCGCCTCGGCCACGCCGTGACCGCAGACATCGCCGATGACCGCGTGCACGGTGCCGTCCGAGGTCTCCACCACGTCGTAGAAGTCGCCGCCGAGCAGCGCGTGGGCCCGGCCCGGGCGGTACCGGGTGACCACCTCGAGATCGCCGGTGCGGATCAGCGGGGTGGGCAGCAGGGCCCGCTCCAGCCGCGCGTTCTCCTCCGCCCGCAGCGCGCTGACCTGCAACTCCGCGGACGCCTGCTCGACCTGCTTGCGCTGCGCGGCGTACCGGATGGCGCGGCCGAACACATCGGGCGGGGCCTGCCCTTTGATCAGGTAGTCCTGGGCGCCGGCCGCGACCGCGGCCAGCGCGGCGCTCTCCTCGGCCAGCCCGGTGAGCACCACCACCGGGGCACTCGGCGCGGCGGCCAGCAGCTGGGTGACCGCGTCGATCCCCTGCACATCGGGCAGGTGCAGGTCGAGCAGCACGCAGCCCGGGGCCGGCGTCCGGGCGGTCACCTCCTTGGCCTCGGCCAGCGACCGCACCCAGG
This sequence comes from uncultured Actinomycetes bacterium, assembly GCA_963832095.1. Classification (GTDB taxonomy): domain Bacteria; phylum Actinomycetota; class Actinomycetes; order Streptosporangiales; family Streptosporangiaceae; genus RYN-230. The sequence continues at coordinate 107,244 of CAWHSW010000016.1, read as the reverse complement.
TCAGCGAGGCCTGCACGCCGCTGTCCGCGAGCAGCTCCTCGACCAGCAGCGCATCCCCCGCGTCATCCTCGACCAGCAGCACCGTGTCCGGCTCGGCGAGCCATTCCGGGCTGTCCCGGTCGGCGCCGCTTGCCTCGGCGGCTGGCTCCGCGTGCCGGTGCGGCACCGGCTCGCCGGGCCGGGCCGACACGGTCACCGCCCACCCACGTGACGTGCACCCAACGAACTGCTCCTCAAGCTGACTGACGGACCGCCCACCCGGCGGGACCCAGGCCGCTGCCTGGCCTGGCGACACAATAATCGGCCATATCTACTGGCCTGTCGCTGTTTCGGCGCGGCCGGAACGAAACCGCGACCGGCCGCGGGCGGGACAGACCCGCCGCAGCCATGTTCCACGGTTTCCGCGGCCGAAACATCGAAGCGGTGCGGTCCGGAACGGACCGCACCGCGTGGTGCTGGTTCAGCCGGCCAGCTGCGCCGTCTGGCCGCGGCGGGCCAGCCGCCGCTCCTCCTCCGTGGTGCCGCCCCAGATGCCGTGATCCTGGGCGGTCTGCATGGCGTAATCCAGGCACTCGGCGCGCACCGGGCAGCCCTGGCAGATGGCCTTGGCCGCCGCCACCTGGGGCACCGCTGGCCCGGCCGCGGACAGCGGGAAGAACAATTCCGGTTCCGCGGACCGGCAGGCGCCCCGGTCCATCCAGGACAGGCCGGCGGGCGGGAGCCGGGGGAACTCCCGCCCGCCGGGCCGCCGCCGGTTCAGGCCGCCATCCCGGTGCTCTCCGCCTCCGGGTCGGCCATGATCCGGTCCCGGAGGTAGCTGAGGGCGTGCGCCAGCAGCCGGGACACGTGCATCTGGGAGATGCCCAGCGACTTGCCGATCTCGGCCTGGGTCATGTCGCCGTAGAACCGCATCAGCAGGATGCGCTGCTCACGGCGGGGCAGCTCACCCCAGTGCACGGCCAGCGCGGCCATGGACAGGGTGTGCTCCATCTGCGGATCTTCCTCGCCGAGCAGGTCGGCCAGGGTGGCCGTCTCCGGCTGGCCGGCCAGCGGCGCGTCGAGCGAGGCGGGCTGCAGCAGCAGGTCCACGCTGCGCGCCTCGCGCACCTCGGCCTCGGTGAAGCCGAGGTGGCTGGCCAGTTCGGCATCGCCCGGCAGGCGGCCGAACTGCTGGGTGAGCTGGCGGATCGCCTCACGGAGTTCGAGCAGCCGCTCCTGCAGCGGCCGCTCCACGTGCACCTGCCAGCGCTTATCCCGGAAGTACCGCTTGATCTCGCCGGTGATGCACGGCTGCGCGTACGCGGCCAGGCTCCGGCCCACCTGCGGATCGAAGTTGTTGATCGCCTTGAGCAAGCCCACGTACCCGACCTGCATCAGGTCCTCGGGCGACTCGGGGCTGCGGCGGTACCGGTTGGCGCAGGACCGGACCAGGGTCCGGTACCGGTTCACCAGCACCTCACATGCGGCCGACCGCTGGGCACTGCCCTGCGGCTCCGACCGGATCGTGCCGAGCAGTTCGTCGTCCGAACGCTGCTCCAGGTCCGTGGACAGATCCCGGGCCGGGCGCAGTTCCGCATCGGTGTGCTCGGCGATCCCGCCGTAGACTGCAAATGTTTCCATGGGGAAAGAGTGCCATCGTCTTCGTCTGCATGGCAAGTGTTTCCACGAGGAAAAAATTTCGGGAGATCAACCAAGCTGGCGCGGGTAGCGGTTTTCGCTGTTCAGGGCCCAGTTTCAGCCGGCCGGGCCGACTGCAAGTTCGGCTAGGCCAGCGACACGAAATTAGCCAGCCTGGGTGGCGAGTTCGCCCAGGCCGCGGACCAATGCCTCGCGGCCCTCGGGGCTCATCGCCTGGAGCAGTTCGGAGAGCGCGGCGCGGCGCTGCTCGCGGACCCACTCCGCCAGCCGGCGCCCGGACTCGGTGAGCAGCAGCACGATCTCCCGGCGGCTGCCCACGGCCCGGTCCCTGGTCAGCAGGCCGGCCACTTCCATCCGGTCGCACAGCCTGCTGGTGGCTGAGGCCGACGCGCCGACCTGGGCGGCCAGCTTGTTCAGGTTCAGGTTGCCCACCCGGTCGATGATGAGCAGGGCGCGCAGCTGAGCGGGCGGAACCGATGAGCTGATCTTCTCCACGGCCCGCTCGGCCGCCTCGACCAGCGCGGTCAGGCCGCGCTCCGCCGAACCAGCGTCGACCTGGCTCTGCCCAGCTCCGCCAAGCATGTCAGCATCCATCCGGAATCACCGCCGGGCCAGCCCGCCGCGTGCCGCCACGCAACCGCCACCGAGCCCAAGCCAGCACGCGTCACCTCCCGGTTTCTGCACGGCACCATGCTCCGGCTACCCGCCTCGGCCGGTTCACACTATTCCGCTGCAAAACTATTCCTGCCGCCGGCAATGCGGCCCAGCGCCGTCCGCCTGCCCGTGAGAGAGCGGATGGAGCTTATCAGCGCGGGCCGCCCCCCTTCCTGGCTCCGCCGGGCTTACCTGCATCATCCGTGCCGCCCGACTACCCACGGCGCGGCGGCCTACACAGGTCAGCCTGGGCCCCACGACCGGGCGTTTACCGATCATCATGGCGGGCAGCGGGAGCGGGTTGACCCCAATCGGGCGAGCCGGAGGACCCTAACCCATGCGAGTCGCCCTGATCACCGACCATGCCAGCCCGCTGGCTGCCCCCGGGGACGCTTACCCAGCCGCCCCAGGCGCCGACCTGGGCGCCCTGGCCACCGCACTGGCCGGGCTCGGCGCGCAGGTCACGATGTACGCCGGGATGCCGGGCCCGGCGGCCCGGCCGCGGCGCAGCAAGCTGTGCCCCGGCGCCGTGCTGGAGCCGCTGAGCATCCAGGCGGCGGAACCGGCCGGCCCCCGCACCGGCGACCGCGACGTGACCGCGCTGCGTATCCGGGAGCTGGCCGACCAGCTCGCGGTTCGCTGGCAGGACAGCCCGCCTGACCTGGTGCACGCGCATTCCTGGGCGGCCGGCGTGGCCGCGCAGGCCAGTGGGCGCGAGCTGAACCTGCCGCAGGTGCAGACGTTCTACTCACTGGCCGTGCAGGACGGCCCCCGCGCGGGCGCCCGGCGGGCCCGGCTGGAGCTGGCTCTGGCCCGCAGCGCCCGGGCCGTGCTGGTCGGCGCGTCGGCGGAGAGCTCCGCGCTAGCCCGGCTCGGCGTGCCGCAGGCCGCCATCCGGGTCGTGCCGCCCGGCGTGGACACCGGCCTGTTCCAGCCGGACGGGCCGGCCGCGAGCCGGGGCGACCGGCCCCGGCTGCTGATGGTGGTGACCAGCCTGGCCGCGGACCGCGGCCCGGCCGCCGCGCTGCACGCACTGGCCGCCGTGCCGGGCACCGAGCTGTTCATCGCGGGCGGGCCGCCAGCGGCCGAACTGGCCGGTGACCCGGGCCACCAGGCGCTCAGCACGCTGGCCGGCCAGCTTGGCGTGGCCGACCGGGTGACCTTCACCGGCCAGGTCACCCGGGCCGGCGTACCGGCCCTGATGCGCTCGGCCGATGTGCTGCTGAACCTCAGCGCGGGCGAGCAGATGGCCCGGGTGACGATCGAGGCGATGGCCTGCGGCGTCCCGGTCATCGCGATCGGGACCAGCGCGCACCGGGACGCCGTGCTCGACGGGACCACCGGCTACCTGATGGCCAGCACCCAGCCGGCGCCGCTGGCCCGCCGGATCCGCCAGCTGCTGGCCAGCCCGATGCGCGAGGGCATGGCCATCGCCGCGGCCAGCCGCGCCCGGGACCGGTACTCCTGGCAGCGGATCGGCACCGAGACGCTGGCCGTGTACGAGACGGCCGTGCCCGCCGCGGCCCAGGCGGCCGGGGAGCCGGCCGAAACCACCGGTGCCTAGGACGCCCGCACTCGGCGCGGCGGCGGACTTCCCGCCGCACGTGCTGCGCGAGTACGCGCTGCTGGCCGACGGGGAGCGCGGCGCCGTGCTGGGCCCGCGCGGCGACGTGGCCTGGATGTGCGCGCCGGGCTGGGACGACGACGCGGTGTTCGGCTGCCTGATCGGCGGCCGCGGCGTGTACGCCGTCACGCCGGACCGGACCCGGTTCGTCTGGGGCGGCTACTACGAGGATGGCTCGCTGATCTGGCGCAGCCGGTGGGTCACCGCCACCGGCTTCACCGAGTGCCGGGAGGCACTCGGCTACCCGGGCGACCCAGACACCGCGGTGCTGCTCCGCCGGGTGATCGCGGTGGACGGGCCGGCCCGGGTCAAGGTCGTACTGGACCTGCGGGCCGGCTTCGGGCGGCACCGGATGACCCAGCTCCGGTCGGCCGCCGGGATCTGGACCGCGCGCAGCGGGCCGCTCCGGATGCGCTGGTCGGGCGGGGCCGGGGCCCGGGTCCGCCCCGATGGTGCGCTGGAGCTGATCCTGGCGCTGGACGACGGCCAGCAGCACGACCTGGTGCTCGAACTGTCCAGCCGGCCGCTGCCCCGCCGCCCGGCCGACCCGGCCGCCACCTGGCAGGCCACCGAGCGGGCCTGGGCGGATGCCGTGCCCAAGCTGGGCGCGAGCCTGGCCCCGGCGGGCAGCCAGCACAGTTACGCCGTGCTGCGCGGGCTGACCAGCCGGAGCGGGGGCATGGTGGCCGCCGCCACCATGTCGCTGCCGGAACGCTCCAATGCCAGCCGCAACTACGACTACCGGTATGTGTGGATCCGGGACCAGTGCTACGCCGGCCAGGCGGTGGCGGCCGACGGGCCGCACCGGCTGCTGGACGACGCAGTGGACTTCGTGGCCGAACGGGTGCTGGCCGATGGGCCGGAGCTGAAACCGGCCTACACCGTGCGCCGCGGCCCGGTGCCGGACGAGCGCCCGCTGCGTACGCTGTCCGGCTATCCGGGCGGCGCGGACAAGGCCGGCAACTGGGTCAACCGGCAGTTCCAGCTGGACGCGCTGGGCGGGGCGCTGCAGTTGTTCGCCGCCGCGGCCCGGCACGACCACCTGGACACCCGGCACTGGCGCGCGGCCGAGGCGGCGGTACGCGCCATCGAGGCCCGCTGGGGCGACCCGGACGCCGGGGTGTGGGAACTGGACAACCAGCACTGGGCCCAGTCCCGGCTGATGTGCGTGGCCGGCCTGCGCGCGATGGCCACCGCGGGCGCGGCGCCGGCCCAGGCGGCGGCCTGGCAGACGCTGGCCGACACCATCCTGGCCGACGTGGCCGCGGACAGCGTGCACCCATCCGGCCGCTGGCAGCGGGCCCCGGACGACGAGCGGGTCGACGCCGCGCTGCTGCTGGCCCCGATCCGGGACGCCGTCCCGGCCAGTGACCCGCGCAGCCTGGCCACCCTGCGGGCGGTCACCGGCGACCTGGCCCAGGACGGCTACCTCTACCGGTTCCGGCACGACCAGCGGCCGCTGCGGAAAGCAGAGGGCGCGTTCGTGCTGTGCGGCTTCCTGATGGCGCTGGCCCTGCACCAGCAGGGCCAGACCACCGAGGCGGTCGGCTGGTTCGAGCGGAATCGGGCCGCCTGCGGGCCGCCCGTCCTGTTCACCGAGGAGTTCGACACCCACCAGCACCAGTTGCGCGGGAATTTGCCGCAGGCGTTCGTGCATGCGCTCATGTTCGAGGCCGCGGCCCGGCTGACCCGGCCGTGGCCCGCGCCCGCGGCACCGGCGTAGCCTATTTTCCACTGGGGCGGACGCTCGCCACGGCCTGGGCCAGTGCCAGTATGCTGCCCCGGACCGCTCCCGGCGGGCAGATTCCCGGGCGAGACGAGGGAGGTGGATCCGCGATGGTCACCGGCCACGCTGTGTACGACGACGGGGTGCTGCGGATCAGCCGTACCGCGGACCCGCCCGGCCTGGCCATCGCCGGGGAGATCGACGAATCAACCTACCCGGCGCTGCTTGGTGCGCTGCGGGAACTGCCGGACACGCCACCCGAGGTGCACCTCGACCTGGCCGACGTCAGTTACTGCGACCTGGCCGGGCTGCGCGCGATCGTGCGCCTGGCCAACCCGGGCGGCGCGGGCACCGGCCGGCCGGTCGTGCTGCACAAGGTCCCGGAGCAGTTGCGGGCCGTGCTCGCGATCATCGGCTGGGACGCCATCTCCGGGCTGACCGTGGCCGATCCAGGCTAGCTGGCGGATCAGCCGCACCGTCAGCCGGCCAGGCCGCCGAGAACGGCGAGCGGCGGCGCAGGTCATCCCGCACGTCCTGGCCCAGCCGCCGGGTCTCGTGCCGGTTCAGCAGCGCGCCCGCCGCCGCCCCGGTGAGCAGCGGGCCGAGCGAGGCGACGCTGCGCCCGGCCCGGGCGATGAGCCGCCGCTGCAGCCGCCGGCGCAGCGGCGAGCCCACGGCCAGGGCCAGCCCGCCGGGCACCAGCGCTACCCCGCTCCGGTCGGCCCAGGCCGCCACGTAAGCCAGCATCCGCTCGGCCACCGGTCCTGGCGCCCGCATCCCGTACACCTCGTGCAGCTCGGCCACCAGCTTGATCTCGATGCCAACGACAGCCAGCGTCTCGACCAGCACCTCGACCGGGGCCGCGGGCAGCGGCAGGAACATGGCCGCGCCGACCGCGGCGCCGACCGACGCGGCCGCCCGGGACGAGCCCTGGATCAGCTTGTCGGCCAGCTCCTCCGGGGTCAGCCCGGGGAACTGGGCGCGCAGCGTGGCCTGGCTGCGCACCGGCAGCCGGGGCGCCATCGCGAGCACCTGGGCGGTCAGCCAGCGGCCCCCGGAGCCGACCCGAGCCCCGCTGGCCCGGCCCGCCTGGCCGCTGCGGCGGACCAGCCGGGTCGCCGCGGCCTGGAACCGCCGCCAGCGCGACGGGGTGACCTCCTCGGCCTCGGCCAGTTCGCCGGCCAGCCGGGCGACCTCCTGGGTCAGCGCGTCCTGGGTCATGACCTCGCCGGATACCGTCGCCGCCGGCAGACCTCCCGTCCCTGCCACCCGGCCGTCCGGCTGCAACCTCACCGGCCGCTGCGTCGCCTGCCTGGTTCGCCCGGCGGCGCCGGACCCGGCCCGGAATCTTCATGCGCTTCGGCTACCCTTCTCCGGCCGCCGTACGCGGCGCGAGCGGCCGAGCACCCAGGCTACCCAGCGACCCCCCGTGGCCACCTGCTCGGGGTGTGGCAGCACGGTCCACGCGGGTAGGTCCCGGGCTGGTGACGGGAGGTGCCGGATGCCCCGGAAGCTGGACACGTATCAGCGCAAGCGGGACTTCAGCCAGACCCCGGAGCCGGCCGGGCAGGCCGGGCCGGCCCGGCCGCCGGACGGCGCGCCGCGGTTCGTCGTGCAGCGGCACCGGGCCCGGCGGCTGCACTACGACCTGCGCTTCGAGATCGATGGGGTGCTGGTCAGCTGGGCCGTGCCCCGGGGCCCCACGCTGGACCCGGACGTGCGGCGCACCGCGGTGCACGTCGAGGACCACCCCATCGAGTACCTGGACTTCGAGGGGGTGATCCCGCGCGGCGAGTACGGCGGCGGTGACGTGATCGTCTGGGACCGGGGCACCTGGGAACCGCACGCCACCGATGACCCGGCGGCTGCGGTGCGGGCCGGCGATTTCCACGCCGACCTGTCCGGCGAGAAGCTGCGTGGCCGGTTCATCCTGATCCGCCGGGACGGCGACCAGTGGCTGCTGCTGCACAAGCACGACGAGTACGCGGTCAAGGGCTGGAACCCGGAGGACTACCCGGCCTCGGTACTCAGCGGGCGGACCAACGACGAGGTCAAGGCCGACCCGGAGCGGATGTGGCGGTCCGACCTGCCCGCCGCCCAGGCCTCGGTGCAGCTCCGCCCGCCGGAGCCGGCCGGGCCGGACCCGGATGAGCTGGCCAGCCTGGACGCGCTGGGCAACGGCGGCAGCTGGGCCGTGTTCGGGCGGCAGCTCAAGCTGACCAACCTGGACAAGGAACTGTTCCCGGCGCGCGACGGCGCGGCGCCGGTGACCAAGCGGGAGCTGATCCGGTACGCCGCGCAGATCGCCCCGGCCGCGCTGCCCTACCTGGCCGACCGGGCGCTGAACATGCACCGCTTCCCGGGCGGCGCGGACACCGCCGGGTTCTGGCACAAGCAGCTGCCCGACCACGCGCCGGGCTGGCTGCCGCGCTGGACCGACCCGGCCGCGGAACCCGGCAAGACCAGCACCTATCTGGTGGTGGACGAGCCGGCCGCGCTGGTCTGGGCGGCCAACTTCGGCGCGCTGGAATGGCACGCCTGGACGGCGCGGACCGACCAGCCGGACAAGCCGGACTACGCGCTGATCGACATCGACCCCGGCGAGGCCACCTCCTGGGCGGACATCCTGGTGCTGGCCCGGCTGCACCGCACCGCCCTGGAGCACCTCGGGGTGCGCGGGCAGCCCAAGCTGACCGGCCGGCGGGGCCTGCAGATCTGGATCCCGGTGGCCCGGGGACCGAGTTTCGCGGACACCCGGGCCTGGGTCGAGCAGCTGTCCAAGGCGATCGGCGCGGTGGTGCCCAAGCTGGTCAGCTGGAAGTGGGACGTCCGGGAGCGGGGCGGCCTGGCCCGGCTGGACTACACCCAGAACGTGCACAACAAGACGCTGGTCGCGCCGTACAGCCCGCGGGCCGCGGCCGGGGCGCCGGTGTCCGCGCCGATCGGCTGGGACGAGCTGGATGACCCGGGCCTGCGGCCGGACGGCATCACGATCCGGGACATGCCGGCCCGGCTGGCCGCGCGCGGCGACCTGTTCGCCACCGTGCTGGACCGCGACCAGACCCTGCCCGAGATTAGCTAGCAGAGATTAGCTAGCAGAGCTCAGTTAGGCGGATGGGCCGGCCGCGGCGGTGTCCGGGACCGGTTCCTTGGCTGGTTCCGCCGCCTGGGCGGGTGGCGGGACGAACCGGGCCGACGCCACATAGGCCACCACCACGGCCACGATGGCCAGCGGCATGACCTGGAGGCCGTCGGAGGACAGCAGCAGGGTGGCCAGCAGTACGGCGGTGAACGGCAGCCGGAGCAGGACTGCGGTCATCGCGCCGATGCCCATGGCCGCACCCGCCACCAGCGGCAGGCCGGGCAGGTGGGACAGCGCGATCCCACCGGCCGCGCCGAGGAACATGGCCGGGAAGATCGGGCCGCCGCGGAACGAGCTCAGCGAGCCGCCGTAGGCCAGCCCCTTGCACACCAGGAGCAGCAGCAGCGCGCCCACCGTGTAGCCGGACGCGTGGTCGATCAGCGGGCCCAGCGCGTTCTGCCCGGAGAACAGCACCTCGCTGGTGCCCTTCCCGGTGCCGGCCGCGTAGCCGATGGCCAGCCCGGCGATGGCCAGGCCGATCAGCGGCGTGGCCAGCATCGTCCACCGCTCGGTCCGGTCCCGGAGTGCCAGGCCGAGCCAGCGGATGCCGGTGCCGAGTATCGCGGCCGCCAGCCCGATGGCCAGCGCCCAGCCGAACTCGCCGATGGTGGGCGGCCCGAGGTGCGGCAGGTGCGGGATGGCCAGCGAGAACGTGCCCAGCCCGGTGGCCGAGTCGAGCCCAATGAAGATCAGCGAGCCAATGCCGGCCGCAAGCAGTCCGGGCACCAGCACCAGCTCCAGCGTGGCCCCGCCCAGCCCGGACGCCTCCATCAGCAGGAACGCGCCCAGCAGCGGTGAGCCGAGCAGCGTGCTGATGGCGGCGAAACTGCCCGCCGCCGCGACCACGGCCTTCGTCCGGTCCGGCGCGTCCCGCTTGACCAGCCGGATCGCGCAGATGCCGAGCCCGCCGCCCAGCGCGATCAGCGGTGCCTCCGGCCCGAGCACCACGCCCAGGCTCAGCGTGGCCAGTGCGGCCAGCACCACGCCGGGCAGCTCGGCCTGCCCGGGGGCGCCGCCCGCCTTGAACCCGTCGGCCGGGGAATGCCCACCGGTGCCCGGCAGGTACTTGATGGCCAGCGGCACCAGCACCCCGGCCAGCACCAGCGGCAGCACCGGCCACCACATCGGCTCGGCATGGAAGCCGAGCGCGTGCGGCAGCGACGAGAAGATCCACCCCTGCAGCTTGGTCACCAGCGCGAGGAAGAAATAGGCCGCCGCCGAGATGGGCGCGCCGATGACCGCGGCGAGGACCAGCAGCACCACGTAGCTACGGCTGCGCAGCAGGGCCAGGGGATCAGCCGGCATCCCGCCACCATCCCGCCGGCCCGGCCGGCCCGCCTCATCCCCGGGGGGTGAGGCGGGCCCTAGCGCCTTCCGGCGGGCGCCAGCTAGTTGGTCGGCGTGCCGGTCCCGGTGGCGATGGCGAAGATGTGCATGGCGTTCACACCGTTGCCCACCCCGCTGCTGATCGTCGGCAGGGTGACCGACGCCACCGTCTTGCCCGCGGCCAGCGGCACCGAGGCGAAGTAGACGCTCACCGGGTGGCTGGTCTGCGTGCTGCTGGCGAAGTTCCAGCTCGACGTGGTGTCGGCCACCTGAGCGCCGTCACCCGCTTCGGCCGCGTTGTTGTACCAGTCGGGCATGCTCAGGCTGAACGACTGGGTGCTGCCGTCGGTGTAGGTGATGGTGCCGGTCCCGCTGGCCTCGCCGAACCCCGCCGCGCCCAGGAAGCCGAGGTCGGAACCGGTCCCGGACACGTCGATGACCTGGCCATCGGCGATCACGTTGTCCGCCACCCCGGCCGCGGGCCAGCTGAACGTGGTGCCGCCGATGGTGGCCTGGCTGCCCGAGGTGAGCGCGGTCGGCGAGCCGGCCGCCAGCGCCTGCGCCGAGAAGCTCTCCCCGGTGCCGTCGAAGTCGGCCACGGATGGGTTCGAGTTGTCGCTGATGCCCACGTTGTCGAAAGCGGCGGACACCGACGAGTACGGCGCCCCGGCGCTCGGGGTGCCCGACCCGATGGCCATGGCGAAGATGTGCATGGCCGTGGTCCCGCCGGAGTTCTCCAGCGTGGGCAGCGTGACGTAGGCGACGGTCTTGCCCTTGTCCAGCGGTACCGACGCGAAATACAGGCTGACCGGGTGCGCGCCGAGCGAGTTGCTCTGGAAGTTCCAGCTCGACGTGGTGGTCAGCAACTGGTTCCCCACCGCCGGGGCGTTCGCGTACCAGTCGGCCACGTTCAGCGAGGTCGAACTGGACGTGCCGTCCGTGTAGTGCACGGTGACCGTGCCGGTGGCGGTGCCGTTCTGGCTGGCGCCGAGGAACCCGAGGTCGGTCCCGGAGCCGGACAGCCGTACCGTCTGCCCCGCGGCCACCACGTTGTCCGGGGTGCCCGCGGCCACGTTCGGCCAGGTGAACGTCGTCCCGCCCTCGGTGACCTGGGCCCCCGGGGTGAGCGCGGTCGGCGTGCCCGCGGCCAGCGCCTGCGCGGAGAAGCTGTCCCCCACGCCGTCGTAATCGGCCGCGGCCTCGTTCGAGTTGTCGCTGATCCCGGTGTTGTTGTAGGCCGCGCTCAGCGAGGCGTAGGCCACGTCGGTCGTGGTTGTCGCTACCACCGTCCCGCCGCCCGGCCCGCCGGCCACGACCCGCGCGGTCAGCGTGGTGCTGCCTGGCGTGGCGCCCGCAGGCACGCTCACCTGGAAGCTCCTAGTGACCGTCTGGCCCGCGCCGATGGTGACCGGCGCCGGGCCGCTCACCCGCCAGCCCGCCGGGACGTCCAGGCTGAACCGCGCGCCCGGCATCGGGTAGTCGCCGTTGTTCACCACGGTGGCGGTCACCGTGGCCGTGCTGCCCGCGGACACCGCCGCGGGCGCGCTGGCCGTGGCGTACCGCGCGCCGATGGTGCGGGTGACGGTGAACCCGCCGTGCAGCGGCAGGTTGGCCAGCGCGGACGAGTCGCCCACGTAGACCTGGTACTGGCCGTCCGGCAGCACCCAGCCGTTGGCCGCGCTGTCCCAGTAGGACAGGTCGTGCCCGGTCAGCGTGAAGTGCACCGTGGTGGACTGCCCGGGCTGCAGGGTGACCTTGTCAAACCCCTTCAGCTGGCGGGGCGGCTCACCGGCGGCCGCCGGGTCGCCCAGGTACAGCTGCGCGACCTCCGAGCCGGCCACCTTGCCGGTGTTGGTCACGGTGGCCGAGACGGTCACCTGGCGGCTGCCCTGGCCAGAGCACCCGCAGGACGTGGGCCCCGGGTTGGAACTGGCGTTCTGTACCTGCTGGGGGGTGACCTGCAGGTGGCTGAACGCGAAGTTCGTATACGACAGGCCGTAACCAAACGGGAACAGTGGGGTTTCATTGTTCGCGTCGTAGTACCGGTAGCCGACGTCGATGCCCTCGGAGTACTGCACCTGGCCGCCGGTGCCCGGGAACTGGCTCGGGCTGGACGCGGGCACCTGGGACAGGTCCACCGGGAAGGTGACCGGCAGGTGCCCGGACGGGTCGGTCTGGCCGAACAGTACAGAGGCCAGGGCGGTCCCGTTGCTCTCACCCGGGTACCAGGCGTCCACCACGGCCGACACCTGGCTGAGCCAGGGCATCACCTCGGGGGCGCCCGCGTCGAGCACCACCACGGTGTGCGGGTTGGCCGCGGCCACCGCGGAGATCAGCTCGTTCTGCGCGGACGGCAGGTTCAGGCTGGCCCGGTCGGCCGCCTCGGACTCGGTGTCGTCGGACACCACGACCACCGCGGTCTTCGCCGCCTTGGCCGCGGTCACCGCCTGGCTGATGTACGTCCCCAGGTCAGACGGGGTGGCCCAGCTCAGGTTGGCCGACGGGCCACTGCCGTTGATCGTGAGCGTGTACTTCTGGCCCTGGACCAGGTCCACGCCGACCGAGTAGGTGGAGACCGGCGGGGTGCCCGGGTTGGCCAGGATGATCTTGCCGTTCAGCGACAGGTTGGTGACGTTGTAGCTGCCCGGGTTCTGGAACGCCAGTACGTAGGTCCCGGTCTCCGGCGCGGTCAGCGTGCCGGTGTAGCTGCCGCCGTACCCGGTGGGCGCGTAGGCCGGGCTCAGGTCCGTGCTCGGGATGGCGCTGAGCGAGGTGTCGGTGGGCAGGCCCTGGGTGTAGGACACGGTGGTGCCCGAGCCCGCCGCGGCCTGCAGCCCCTGCAGCGGGGTGACGTGGAACGGTGCGGTCACGTACGCGCTGCCGCCGCCGGTGTAGTCCGGCTGGGCCGACGCGGCCGGGCCGATCACCGCCACCGAGCCGCCATTGGTCGCGGACAGCGGCAGCGTGCCGCCGCTGTTCTTCAGCAGCACCGTGCCGTCCTCGGCCACCGTGGTCGCGGTGTCCTGGTGTGCGGTGGTGGTCACGGTCGCGCTGGTGCTGCCGGTGGGCGGGTTGTTGAACTCGTTGAACCGGAACATCTCGGTCAGGATCCGGGACACCATGTCATCCAGCGTGGCCATGCTGACCTGGCCGTCCTGGACCGCGGCCTGCAGCACCGTGCCGTAGAAGACCGGGCCGGGCATCTCCTGGTCCATGCCCGCGTCGGCCGAGGCCACCGTGGAGTGGGTGGCGCCGTAGTCGGACGTGACGAAGCCGGGGAAGCCCCACTGCTGGTCCAGCGTCTGGTGCAGCAGGTAGTCGTTCTGGCAGGCGTACTGCCCGTTGATCGTGCTGTACGAGCACATCACCGACGACGCGTGGGCCACCTGGGTGGCCGACCAGAACGCGGGCAGGTAGATCTCGTGGATGGCCCGCTGGCTGATGATCGCGTTGTCCGCGGCGTTGTTCCTGTTCGTCTCCTGGTTGTACACCGCGAAGTGCTTGACCTGGGACATCTCGCCCGTGCTCTGCACCCCGTCGATCTCGTTGGTGGCCATCGACGCGTTCAGGTAGGGGTCCTCGGTGAACGCCTCGAACTCGCGGCCCCAGCGCGGGTCACGGTCGATGTTGACCGTGGGGCCGAGGTTGACCATGGCCCCCTTGCCGTGCTCCTCCGACCCGACGACCTTGCCGTACTGACTGGCCAGGGACGGGTCAAAGGTGGCGGCCAGCGAGGCGGCGGACGGCAGCTCGGTCACGCCGGTGAGCCCGTCGCCCACGCCGAGCGGGCCGTCCTCCTGGCCCATGGCCGGCACGCACAGGCTCGGGATGGCCGGGATGTAGAACACGTACGGTTCGCTGGTGCCGCCGCCAGTGACCATGTTGATCTTGTTGGCCAGGGTCATCTGCGCCATCAGCAGGTGCACCCGCTGGCTGATCGAGAGCGACTGGTTCAGCCACGGGCAGTTCGCGGTGGAACTGGCTGATCTCGCCCCGCTGGTTAAGCCCGCGCCCCGCGCGGCCGGCGCCGCGCTGGCCGGCGCCAGCGCCACGGCGGGCGCCAGGGCCACGGCCAGTAAAATGGCGGCGGCCGCCATTCCCGGGAAGTGCCACTTACGACGACTGCTGGTACGTGCAGAACGTGACATGCCACGGCCTCCGTTGCCCACGGTGAATGACGGCCCTAGGCAACCCCGGCGTGGCCGGGGGCGCACAGCCCGGTGCCGCACTGCACAGTCAAACCCCTGCCCGGGCAGGCTGCCAATGGGGCGCCGTGGCAATAATTCGTAAATGATCTGCCGCCGCGGTGTCGGTCAGCCGCTCAGCGGAGCCCGGCGAACAGGTCATCCTCGGGGACCGGGGCACCGGTGCGGTCCACCGCCCGGATGAAGCTCTCCTGGCCGAACACCTGCTCCGCGACCTCCGGCGGGATCTTGCTGAACCACGAGTCATTGATCTGGCTGGCGTGCGACAGCAGCGCGGCCTGTTTCCGGCTGAGCACCGGGCGGATGTCCACCGTGGTGGTGATGCGCGCCTCGGCCGCCTCCATCTGGCGCCGGGTCTCCTCGGGGAAATCGCCGCGGTCCGGCACGTCCACACCGGCCTCGCGGAGCGCGGTCCACAGCTTGGCCCAGTCGCTGATCCGCATCGCGGTCAGGTACAGCTTGGCCGGGATGCCGGTATCGGCCACCGCCGCGGCCGCGGCCCGCGCCGCGTGCACGTGGTCCGGGTGCTGGTAGCCGCCATTCTGGTCATAGGTGACCACGACCTGCGGCCGGTACTCCTCGATCAGCGCGCCGATCCGGGCCGAAACGGTGGCCAGCGGCACATTGCAGAATGCGTCCGGCCGGTCCTTGTAGTCCCATTCCACCATGCCGGAGTCGTGATAGCCGAGCAGTTCCAGGTCAGTGACGCCGAGGTGCTTGACCGACTCCCTGAGCTCGGCCAGCCGGATCTGCGCCACCTGCTCCTCGTCGTGCCCGTCAGCGCCCGGCTTGACCCCGCCCGGCGTGTCCCCGAACTCGCCGTTGGTGCAGGTGACCACCACGGTGCGGACGCCTTCGCTGGAATACCGGGCCAGCACGCCGCCGGTGCTCGACGCCTCGTCGTCGGGGTGCGCGTGCACTGCCATCAGGGTGAGATTCTCCGCCATGGCACAAGCGTGCCCGACGGCACCGACGTGCGGCCGGCACCCAGTAGCCCCGGGCTGCCGCCCAGGTAGCCCTGTTCCGGACCGGTGGCCAGCTGGCCGCGGCTATCGTTAGGGCCCGTGAGCCATGCCAGGACTCCCCCATCCGCCGGCATCCCGGCCCCCGGCTACGGGCCGCCCGCGCCGCCCGGCCGCCCCCGCCCCGGCGCCGGCGCACGCTCATCGTCGTGGTCACCGTGGCCGCGCTGGTCGTGGTGCTGGGCGGCGGCGCCGCCGGGTACCTGCTGACCCGCACCAAAGGCAGCCCGCAGCAGACCGCGGCCAGTTACCTGCGCGGCTGGCAGCGCGGCGACTACCCGGCCATGGACAAGGTCAGCGTGAACGTGCCGCGGGGCGGCCTGGCCGGGCCGCTGCGGCAGTACGCGGCCCAGCTCGGGCTGCGCGGCCTGCACACCAGGCTCGGCTCGGTGACGTCGTCCGGCGGCACCGCCCGGGCCCAGTTCACCGCCGCGGCCACGCTGGCCAGCGGGCACACCTGGACCTACCGCGGCCAGCTCAGCCTGGTGGACCGGAACCGGCGCTGGTGGGTGAGCTGGAGCCCGGCCGCCGTCTATCCCGGCCTGCGGTCCGGTGAGCACTTCGCGCTCAGCGCGGTCTGGCCGGCCCGGGCCGCGGTGCTGGCCGCCGACGGCACCACCCAGCTCAGCTCGCCCGCCATGCAGGCCCAGTCCGGCTCGCTGGCGCTGCTCACCGGCACGGTGGTGGCCGCCACCAAGGCGCAGGCCAAGGCGCTGGGCGCGCCGTACCAGGCCGGCGACCAGATCGGCTCGGGCGGCGTCGAGCAGGCCTACCAGGCTCAGCTGGCCGGGCGGCCGTCGCTGACCATCGCGGTCGACGGCCCGGGCAAGCACGTGGGCAAGACCGCGGCCCGGTTCCCGGCCGTGCCCGGCAAGCCGGTGCGGACCAGCATCGACATGCAGATGCAGATGGCCGCGTCGGCCGCGGTGTCGTCAGCCGCCACCAAGAAGCCGGTCGACATGGTGATCACCCAGCCGTCCACCGGCAAGGTGCTCGCGGTGGTGGAGCGGCCCGGCGGCTTCGACCGGGCGCTGGAAGGCATCTTCCCGCCCGGCTCCACGTTCAAGGTGGTCACCGCGTCCGGGCTGGCCGAGAAGGGGATGACGCCGTCCAGCACGGTGCAGTGCCCGAGCACGGCCGACCTGGGCGGCCGGGTGTTCCACAACGACGACAACGAGCACCTGGGCACCACGAACCTGCAGACCGCGTTCGCGGTGTCCTGCAACACGACGTTCGCCATGCTCGCCTCGGAGCGGCTGGGCGGGCCCGCGCTGGCCGCGATGGCCCGCACATTCGGCTTCAACGCGCAGGCCAACCTGGGCATCCCGGCCACGCTCGGCCACTTCAGCACGCCGCACCAGCCGGTCGACCTGGCCGCGGACGCGTTCGGCCAGGGCACCGACCTGGTCAACCCGCTCAGCCAGGCCACCGTGGCGGCGGCCATCGAGGACGGCACCTGGCGGCCGCCGCTGCTGGTGACCGACCCGATGCCGAAGCAGACCGCGACGCCGCACAAGCTGAGCGCGGCCATCCTGAACACGCTGCGGCCGATGATGCGGGCCGTGGTGACCAGCGGCACCGCGGCCGCGGTCGGCTTCGGGCCGGGGGTCTACGGCAAGACCGGGACCGCGCAGTACGGCAACGGCACGCACTCGCACGGCTGGTTCATCGGCTACCGCGGCGACCTGGCCTTCGCGGTCCTGGTCGAGGGCGGCGGCTTCGGCGCCAACAGCGCCGGGCCGGTGGCCAAGGCGTTCCTGTCCAGGGTGGCTAGCTGACCGTCCCCGGGCTCAGCTGAACGTGACCGTGACACGCTGAAAACCCAGCGAGTGCAGCATCCCGGTCAGCATGCCCACCGTGTTGTGCTGCGCCTGGGCCAGCAGCGCGCTACGGCGGGCCGCGTACTCGATCTTCTGCTGGGCCAGGATGTAGACCTGCTGCTCGCTGTTCGGGTTGCCGGCGAAGAAGTTCCCGATCCGGTTCAGCAGCCCCTGCTGCTGGGCGACCACATAGGACTGCCGGACGTTGAGCACGGCCGGCTCGAGCTGGGCCCGGGGCAGCCGGATGGTGACCGACCGCCGGTCCGCCGACACCTTGATGGCCGAGCCCTTCAGCTGGCCGAAATTCACGTAGGCGATCTCGCTGCCCTGGCCGATGAACAGCGTCTGGCTGCCCTCCAGGAACGACGGCAGATAGGCCGTCTTCTTGGTCAGGTCCACCACGACCTGGAACGACCCGCTGGCCGCCTGGTACCGGCTGAGCGCCGTGATCGACTTCAGCAGCACCGGCTGGCTGCGCACCGAGGTGCTCTCCGCGAACGGGTTGCGCAGCGAGGGCAGCAGGTGGACCGCGGACAGCGCGATGATCAGCACGGCCACCGCGACGACCGCGCCGGCCGCCACCGCCAGCTTGCCGATTAAGCCCCGCCGGGGGGCACTGCGGGTCACGTCCTGACCGGGCGCGGTGCGTGTCATGGTGCCTCCATCCTGGCGCCGGGCGCGCACGGCTCACCGCCGCGCGCTCTTGCCAGCTACCCGGCACGCGCCGGTTAATCGGCGCGGTTCGCGGGGGTACAGAGGGCCGGTCAGCGAGTGGAGGAGTCATGTTCGGCGGGTTACTGCGGGCACGCCGCCGCGGCGGCGCACGTAACGCCCGGCGTCGCGGGCGGTCCAGGCGGCGGATCGGCTGCCTCGGCTGGCTGCTCTGGCTGGCCGCGGCGCTGATCCTGCTGCTGATCCTGGCGCTGCTGTTCGGCGGGTGGCAGAAGGGCACCAAGGCCGGGCTGGCCCAGCCCGGCGCCGTGCCGATGACCGTTCAGCGGCAGCGATACCAGCCGTAGATGCGCGGCGGCAGGTGGCGCATCGGCCGGTCCTCCGGGCCCGGGTAGGTGATCATCACCACGGTGTCGTCCGGATCGTGCCCCTCGATCAGACCTATCCCGTCGCGTGCTCCGGGTGTCCCGGTAGGCGGAGCGTTCCTTGAGCGCCCGCTCGCACCGGTCCAGGTCGTCGCTGGTCGGCCGCGGTCCAGATCACGTACTGCACGCCGACCGCGCCCAGCGGGTGCGCCCCGGCGGTGCCCATGGCCCGCAGGATCAGCTCCGATCCAGCCGGGCTGACCAGCAGCGCGGCCGTCGCGCTCCGGTCGGCGACGTGCATCGCCAGGACTTCTTCGTAGAAATTGACCGACCGGTCGAGCTGCTGCACGAACATGACCGCGGAGCCGATCCGGGTACCCTTCGCCATCTGCTGACCTTCCAATCCCGCCGACTGGGCTGGCACCAGTCTTGCGCACCGCGGCCGGCCGGGTCCCGGGCCGTCCCCACGTAGGGTCGTTGGATGGACTATCGCACTCTGGGCCGCAGCGGCTGCGCGGTTTCCAGCTTCTGCCTGGGCACGATGACGTTCGGCACCGAAACGGATGAGCCGGGCGCGCACGAGCAGCTCGACCATTTCGCGGCGGCCGGCGGCACGTTCATCGACACCGCCGACGTGTACAGCCAGGGCAGGTCCGAGGAGATCATCGGCCGCTGGTTCGCGAGCGGCCCGCCGCCGCCACCGAGCCGATGGTGCTGGCCACCAAGGGCCGGTTCCCGACCGACGGCTCGCCCAACGGCGGCGGGCTGTCCGCCCGCCACCTGAACCGGGCCCTGGACGCCTCGCTGGCCCGGCTGGGCGGCGTGGCGATCGACCTGTACCAGGTGCACGCGTTCGACCCGTGGACCCCGCTGGACGAGACGCTGCGCACGCTGGACGGCTTCGTCCGGGCGGGCAAGATCCGCTACTACGGTTTCTCCAACTTCACCGGCTGGCAGCTGACCAAGGCCGTGTACCTGGCCCGGGAGCTGAACCTGGCCCCGCCGGTCACCGTGCAGCCGCAGTACAGCCTGCTGGTCCGGGAGACCGAATGGGAGATCGTGCCCGCGGCCCGGGACGCGGGCCTCGGCCTGCTGCCGTGGAGCCCGCTCGGCGGCGGCTGGCTGTCCGGCAAGTACTCGCCCAGCCAGCGCCCGGCGGGCGCCACCCGGCTGGGCGAGGACCCGGGCCGGGGCATGGAGGCCTATGACCGCCGCGGCGTGCAGCGGACCTGGGACGTCATCGACGCGGTGCATCAGGTGGCCAGCCAGCGCGGCGTGTCGATGGCCGAGGTCGCGCTGGCCTGGGTGACCGACCGGCCGGGGGTGACGGCCACCATCCTGGGCGCCCGCAGCACCAGCCAGCTGGACACCAACCTGCGGGCGGCCGGGCTGCACCTCAGCCCGGCGGAAACCGCCGCGCTGGACGCGGCCAGCGACCCGCGGCCGCCCGACTACCCGTATGGCGAGCTGGGCCGGGACCAGCGCGACCGGCAGCTGGCCGGCGGTAGCTAAGCGGCGCCCTCGGCCGGCACCGCCCGTTCCGTGATCGGCGTGCCCAGCTCCACCGTGCGGCCCACCGTGCACAGCCGGTCGTGCGACTTCCGGATCGCATCCGGCAGCACCGCCCGCGCCGCGTCACCGTCCACACCAGCGGGGAACACGATAGTGAACGCCACTTCGATGCCGGTCAGGTGATTACCGCTGGTGTCGCGCACCTTGTCGGCCTCGACCGAGACGTGGAACGACTCGGGCTCGGCCCGCCGCGAGGTCAGGATGTCCACGTCGATCGCGGTGCAGCAGCCGATCGCGGCCAGCAGCAGCTCGGTCGGGGTGAACCGCTCGTCGCCGCCGGTGCCCAGGGTGATCTGGCCGCCGCGGCCGTTGATCGCGGTGAACCGGCCGGGGGCGGTGCGCTCGATGGTCACCGCCCGGTGTGCTGAGTCAGTCGCCATGCCGTCCACTGTGCCAGCTGGCCCGCCCGGTGCCAGCTGGCCGCCGGCCGGCCGTCAGGGCTGGCGGCCCAGGAACCCGGCCAGCCGGTCGATCGCGGGCGCGCCGGCCGGCACCGGCACCTCGGCGGCGAACGGCGCGCCCGGCCCGTCCGGCCGGTCGGCCAGCCCGTTCCGGGCCTGGGCCAGCGCCCGCTCCACCAGGCCGTCCGGGTACCCGGCGGGCTGGCCGGTGGCCCGGGCCAGGTCCCAGCCGTGGCCGAGCAGTTCCACGATGCGCACCTGGACCAGGAACACCCCGGGGGCTGGCCCGAGCGGGCCCTGGTAGGTCTCGGCCAGCGCCCCCGGCCCGCCGAACGCCTGGCGCAGCGCCTGCCCGGTGCGCCGGAACGTGGCCGCCGGGTCCTCGCCCAGGTGGTCCGCGGCCCGGTCCGGCACCGGCAGGCCCTGCACCCGGGCGATGAAGACCAGATGGCCGGTGACCAGGTGGCCGACGACGGCCCGGACGTCCAGGCCGCGGCACGGCGTGGGCACCGACCACTGGCCCGGCTTGATGCCGGAGACGATCCGGTCCGTGTCCGCGAGGGCCTGGTCGAAATCGGCCAGCACGTCAGGATCTGCCATCTGCAAAGCATTGCAGAGCAATTGCTTCGTTAACTGGCGAATCGCCCCCAGGTCTTCCGGCCCCGGCCGGGGACGGTGCGGTTTGGGCCGCGTCCGGCGCGGGCAGGCAGTTCCTGCACAGCCCCCCTTTGACCGGTCACCAATCCGGCCGCGCACCGGCCGCGAAGAGTTCGGCAGAGAGGTGATCCGGGGTGGCACGGCCCGAGCGTGGGTCGTGGCCTCCGCGATGTGCCTGTCCATCAGCCCGAGGGGGGATTGTCATGCCCAATCACGAAGCCACGCCCGCGCCGGATCCGGGAGGCCGCATGTCCCGGCGCTCCCTGCTGCGCGGAGCCGCCACCGCCGGTGCGGCCGGCCTGGCCGCCACCGCGATGGGAGCGGCGGTCAGCCAGGCGGCCGCCGCCACCCGCCGGCCGGACCTGGCGCAAAGCCACGGCCTGGGCCAGCCAGCGGCCGGGCCGATCATGGTCCACGTGCGCGACGCGCGGTCCGGGGACATCGAGTTGTTCGCCGGGACCAGCCAGACCCGGGTACACGACAAGGACCTGGCCGCCCGGATCACCCGGGCCCTCACCCGGCGAGGTGACTGACATGTCGTCGCATCGCGAGGCGCCGGAGATCTCGAAGGACCCGGTGGCCGACAGCACCGACCTGTACGCGTTCGTCAGCCCGGACAAGAAAGACACCGTCACGCTGATCGCCAACTACGTCCCGCTGCAACTGCCGTCGGGCGGCCCGAACTTCTATGAATTCGGCGACGACGTGCTGTACCAGATCCACATCGACAACAACGGGGACGGCCGGGCGGAGATCTCCTACCAGTTCCGGTTCCGCACCGAGCTGACCGACCCGGACACGTTCCTGTACAACACCGGCCCGATCGAGTCGCTCCGGAGCCCGAACTGGAACCGCCGCCAGTTCTATGACGTCACCGTGGTGCACGGGCGGGCGCCGCGCACCCTGGGCACCCGGCTGGCCTGCCCGCCCTGCAACATCGGGCCGCTGTCCACGCCGACCAAAGACTACCCGCGCATCGCCGCCGCCGCGGTGCACGATCTGGGTGGCGGGGTCAGGGTGTTCGCCGGGCAGCGGGCCGAGGCATTCTACGTTGACCTGGGCTCGATCTTCGACCTGGCCGATCTGCGGCCGTTCCAGAACCTGCACACCACGTTCAGCATCCCCGGCCTGAAACTGCCGGCCGCGCCCGGGGTGAACGCCACCAACAACCTGAACGTGCATTCGATCGCGATTCAGGTGCCGATCTCGTCGCTGACCAGGAAGGGGCACCCGACCATCGGGGTGTGGACCACGGCCAGCCGACAGCGGGTCACGCTGTGGGACGCGGACCACGGCGAGAACGTGACCAGCGGGCCGTTCCGGCAGGTATCGCGGCTGGGCAACCCGCTGTTCAACGAGGTCCTGGTCCCGCTCGGGAAGAAGGACCGGTGGAACTCGCTGCCGCCCGCCGACGACAAGCGGTTCGCGGAGTACGTCGCCCATCCTGAGCTGGCCGGGCTGCTCCCGGTCCTGTACCCGGGGGTGTTCCCCCACCTGGCCGCGCTGGATGCGGCCAAGAAGCCGCGCGCCGATCTGGAGGCGATCCTGCTCACCGGGATACCGGCCGGCATCGTCAAGGGTTTCACCAACTTCACCGGGACGGTGCTGGCCGACATGCTCCGGCTGAACACCTCGATCCCGCCCACCCCGGCCGCCAAGGCGAGCATCTACGGGCTGCTCGGCGGGGACGCGGCCGGCTTCCCGAACGGCCGCCGGGTGACCGACGACGTGGTGGCGATCGAGTTGCGGGCCATCGCCGGCGTCACGTACGCGCTGATCGACAAGTCGTTCAAGCCCGACGCGGCGGCCGGAAAGCTCACCGACGGGCTGACCCCGGCCAGCGTGCACGCGGCACCGCTCGGCCACTTCCCCTACCTCGGCGTCCCGTACAGCGGGTACGACGAGCCGTCCTGAGGGAGCGCGGCATGAGTGAGCCGGCCGCAGGCCCGTCCGGTCCCGGCACCGTGGTGCTGAACCTCGGTGCCGGGGTCGGCGCCCTGGTCCTGTACACCCCGGCCGAGCTGGATGGCGCGGAGATCGAGATCAGCCGGGACGATGCCCCCGGTGCGCGGCGGACGCACGCCCAGGTCCGGCCGCGGCAGCTGCCCGGTCAGACCAGGTACGCGGCGGTCTACCCGGACCTGGCCACCGGCCGGTACACGATCTGGCGCGATCAGGACTCCCCGGCGGCGGCCGTCACCGTCGCCGGGGGCCAGGTCACCGGCTGCCACTGGCCCGGGTAGCGGTATTCAGCGCTGCTCCCCGACCTGGCCGAGTTCAGCCAGGGCGGTCTCCAGGTCGCGCCCCGCCCGGCTGACGATCCGGGGAACAGCGGTCGCCGGCCGCGGCCAGGCTGCGCAGCCCGGCCACGTGCGCCCGGATCCGGTCCCGCACCACGTCCAGGAACCCGGCCGCCGGCCCGGCCCAGCCGTAGCTGTCCAGGAACAGCCGCAGCCGCTCCGGCCGGGCCGCGAAGTCGGTGAACCCCTCCCGGGCCACCACCCGGCTTGTGTGCAGCGGCACCCAGCTGAACGCGGCGTAGGCCAGATCCCAGCCCGGGCTGACCGGGCCGGCCATGTCCCAGTCGATGAACCCGGCCAGCCGCCCGTCCCGCCATACCGCGTTGTACGGCGCGGCGTCGTTGTGCCCGATGACCAGCCCGGGCGCCCAGTCCCCGGCCATCCGCCAGCGGGCCCCGGCCGGTGGCACGAAGTCCGCCACCGCGTCGTGGTAGCCGCGCAGCCAGCGGGCCACCTGGACCAGGGTGCCCGCATCGTGCGCCCAGCCGGGCCAGGGCAGCGTGCTGCCCACGGTCTCGCCGGGCAGGAACGTGAGTACCTCCCGGCCCCGCTCGTCCAGGCCCAGCGGGCGCGGGCTGCCGGCGAAGTCCTGGCTGGCCAGGTGGGCCAGCAGCGCGTGCACCGCCGGGGTCCACGGCCCGGCCACCCGGCGGACGGTGTCGCCCACCCGCACCGCCCCGCCCGCGTTTCCCCCGTCCAGCCGCTGCTCGGTCCACCCGGCCAGTCTGCCAGGCCGGCCTAGAGCGGTTTCTTCATCTGCTGGGCGGTGACCTGGTAGCCCAGGCCCTCATAGAGCGACCGGGCGACGGTGTTGCCGCCGTGCACGTTCAGCCCAACCGAGCGCATGCCCCGGGCCCTGGCCTCCGCCTCGGCCAGCAGCATCGCCTCCCGGCCGTACCCACGGCCGCGGAACGCCTCGTCCACCTCGACCAGATTCACCCAGGCCATGTCCGGGTCGCCGGACCGGCCGGGGATGGCCAGCCACAGCCAGCCCACTGGCTGGCCGTTGGCGACCAGCCGCCAGAGCAGCTGCCCGGCGGTGCCCAGCCCGTCGGGCAGCGCCCGGTCGTGATCCTGGCGGGCCTTGGCCATCGCCGCCTCGGGAGACAGCTCTCCCGAGGCGGCGATCTGGGCCGCGTACCCGGCCACCGCGCGCGACGCCCAGGCTTCGTACTCGGTGCCGGTGGCCGGCCGCAACGTCAGCGGCATAGGCCCACGTTACCGAGGGCCGCCCAGCGCTAAGCGGCGAGCTGCGAGTAGTGGCTGGCGTCGCCCTTGCGCACCACGCTGCTGTCGCCGTTGATGCCGACCGGGATGTCGCCGGCGATGGTGACCCGGTGCAGTAGTCGCGGCAGGTCGTCGTAGTCGGCCACCGCGTAGTGCTGGGTGGCCCGGTTGTCCCAGATCGCGATGTCACCGTCCCGCCAGGTCCAGCGCACCGTGTTCTCCAGCCGGGTGATCTGCCGCTGCAGCAGGGCGAACAGGTCGGCGGAATCCGCCGAACTGAGCCCGCTGAACGAGCGCACGAAGTGACCGAGCAGCAGGGTGGGCTCGCCGGTCTCCGGGTGGATCCGGACCACCGGGTGCTCGGTCTCGAACTCCAGGTGCCGGAACTCGGCGCGGTAGTCCTCTTCCTTCACGTCCACCCCGCCGATCTGCGGCCGGTCGGCGGCGTAGTCGTACAGGTTCGTGTGCACCGCGCGGAGCTGGCCGGCCAGCGCCTGCAGTGCCGGGTGCAGCCGCCGGTACGCCTCGGCGGTGTTGGCCCACACCGTCGTGCCGCCGTACGGCGGCAGCATGATCGCACGCAGCACGCTGATGGCCGGCACCCGGTCCACGAACGTCACGTCGGTGTGCCAGCTGTTGGCCTTGCCCTGCTCCGAGTCGATCGGCAGCACCGCGGTGCCGTCACCGGCCACCGTCGGGTGCGGCTTGGTCAGCGGGCCGAGCAGTTCCGCGAACGCGCGCTGATCCGCGTCGGTGGCGTGCTGCTGGTCGCGCAGGAACACCACCTTGTGCCGGAGCAGCGCGGCGCGCAGTTCTGCCACCGCGGCCGGATCGACGGCGCCGCCCGCCCGGATGCCGCCGACGACGGCGCCGATGACGCCACCGACCTGGGTGACGGAGATCTGCTGGTACGAAGGCTCGCCGCGGAGAGCCACCGGGCGGTCCTGGACGCTGGTCATGCGAGGGCACCTTTCGGACGGCGTTCGGTTCTCTTGCCAGCAGCCTGCGCCGCCCGGTCAGCCTATGTCAAGTATTACGATCGGTTTAGTATGAAATTCGATGATGCCGAACGCCAGTGCCTGCTCACTGCCGCCGCGAGCGGTCAGCCCGCGCTGGCCGGCTCCAGCACGAACACCGGGATCACCCGCGCCGTCTTCTGCTGGTACTCGGCGTACGGCGGGTAGGCCGCGACGGCCCGGGCCCACCACTCGTCGCGCTCGGCGCCGGTCACCTCGCGGGCGATCATCAGCTGTTTCCGCGAGCCGTCCTGCAGTTCCACCCGCGGCTCGGCGCGGAAGTTGTTCACCCAGCGCGGATTGTCCGGGGCGCCGCCCTGCGAGCCGACCGCGGCGTACCGGCCGTCGTGCTCGACCCGCATCAGCGGGGTCTTCCGCACCTTCCCGGTGCGCGCCCCGCGGTTGGTGATGACGACGACCGGGAGCCCGGTGTCGGCCAGCGTGGTGCCCTGGGTACCGCCGGAACTCTCGTACTCTGCGACCTGGTCGCGCACCCAGCCTCGCGGACTGGGCTCATAGTCACCCTCGATCGGCATACCGTTAGTCAATCATGAGGCCAGCACATGACCCCCTGCTCGCCGCCGTCCAGGCCCGGCTCGACCAGGTCATCCGCTACGACGACGAATCCATCGTGCACGACAAGTGGATCCGGCAGCGGTACGACTGCGGCTGCTTCCCCAGCCTGATCCCGGCCCGCCGGGCCACCGTCGAGACGGCCTGGCACGAGGCCGGCCACGCGGTCGCCGCGCTGGCCGTCGGGGCCGAGTTCAGCTCGGCCAGCATCCACCACAGCCGCACCTCGGATGGCCGGGTGCACGGCATCAGCGGCGGCGCCCGGGACCGGGTCTTCGTCATCGACGCGGCCGGCCTGATCGGGCAGCAACTGCGCGACTGGAGCATGCTCGACGACGACGACGAGCTGCGCGCCTGGCTGCCCACCTGGAAGAGCGACGGCGGGGACGCGCGGCGTTTCCGGCGCGCCATCGCCGCCCGGTACGGCCGCGACGAAGTGTCCGCGTGGCGGCGCAGCGAGGCCGTGCTGACCCCGCTGCGGCTGCAGATCCGCCAGGTTGCCCGGGCCCTGCTGGTGCATCCCCGGCACCTGCCCTACCAGGTGGTGGCGGCGGTCGCGGCCGGCTGCTGAGTCAGGGCACCCTGCTTTTACGCTTTACGGAACCACTGTCACTGGCCAGCGGCTGGCCCGGACCAGGTGCACGGCCAGCGAGCCGACGAACCGGTGCCCGGCCTTGGTCGAGGCGCCCACAATCACCGCGTCGGCGCGCACCTCGTCGGCCAGCCGGACGATCTCGTGGAACGGGTTGCCGGTGCGCTCGACGAACTCGGCGTCAATGCCCAGCCGGGCGGTCTGCGACTCGACCTGCTCCCGGAGTTCCCCGGCCACCTCGTCGTACGCTTCGTTCATGGAGATGGCCGCGCCCGCGCCGATGCCAGCCATGGCGCTGAACGGCCGGACGTACAGGACGACCAGCCGGGCGTGCTGACGGCGGGCCATCCCGGCCGCGTAGGCACCGGCCCGCAGGGAGGTATCCGAGCCATCGATACCCACCAGCAGCACGGCCGGGCCGTCCCACGACTGATCGCTCACGGGGCTAACGCTAGCGGGCAAAAGCGACTAGGGAGGAAGCGCTATCGCCGTCGATGAGGAACGGGCCGGGGTATCGCTGACCAACCTCGGCCAGCCGCTGTTCGACGGGGCCGCGGCGACCAAGCGCGACCTGGTCGACTACCTGGACGCGGCGGCCGCGCACCTGCTTGACGAGCTGCGTGACCGGCCGCTGTCGGTGATCCGGGTGCTCCGCGGCCAGCCGCCGTTCATGCAGAAGAACGTGCCCAAGTACACCCCGGAATGGGTGCACACGGTAACGCTGTGGGCGGAGAGCTCGCGGCGCGAGGTGTGCTACGCGCTGTGCGACGACCGGCGCACCCTGCTCTGGTTCGGCAACCAGCGGGCGATCGAGTACCACCCGACGCTGATCCGGGCCGGCCACTGGGACCAGCCCGGCTACCTGGTGCTGGACATCGACCCGCCCGAGGGCGGCGAGTTCCGGCTGGCGGTCCGCGCGGCCGGCCTGGTCCGCCAGGCGCTGGCCGAGGCCGGGCTGGCCGGCGCGGTCAAGACCAGCGGGGCCAAGGGGGTGCACGTGTTCGTGCCGCTGGACGGGTCGGTCACGCTGGCCGACGCGGCGGCGGCCACCCGGGCACTGGCCGCGCGGGCCGAGCGGCTGGATCCGGCGCTGGCCACCACGGCGTTCATCCGGGCCGACCGGGCCGGGAAGGTGTTCCTCGATCCCACCCGGGCGGGCGGCGCGACCGTGGCGGCCGCGTACAGCCCGCGGGTCCGGCCCGGCACGCCGGTGTCCTTCCCGGTGCCGTGGGACGAGCTCGACCAGGTCACCCCGGCCGACTTCACGGTGCGCAACGCGGCCGGGCAGCTCGGCCCGGCCGGCCGCTGGGGTGGCCTGCTGCCCGGCCCGCAGCCGCTCAGCGCGGAGCTGATCGTGGAGGGGCACACCATCCCGGTGCCCCGGGTGCAGGCCATGCACGAGGGCAAACGGCGCGCCCGCGCCCGCCGCCAGGCCGAGTGAGGCCGGCCAGGCGGCGGGCGCGGTTGGTCCCCGTCGGTCAGTCGCGGTAGCCCCGGCGGCGGCCGAACCGCAGCCAGAGGAAGACCAGCAGCGCGATCAGCAGCCACGGCCCGGGCCACATCCAGCCCCAGAACCAGCCGAACGGCCAGAACAGGGCGCCGATGCCGCCCAGCACGCGCAAGCCGACCACGACGAGCACGACGGCCAGCACGATGCGCAGCCAGTTGTGCCGCCGCGGCTCGCGCGGCCGGGGTGGCGGCGGCTGGCGCCGCGGCGCTGGTGGTTCCATCCGGGTCACCCCCGTATCAGGTAGGTCATGCAGCAGGCCGTCCAGGTCGGCCCGGGTCTTGGCGCTCATCGCCCGGCCCAGCCGTTCGTCCAGCTCGGCCTGGTCAAGCCGGCCGTCCCCGTAGTGCTGGGCGAGGCGGTCCGCCACCTCGGCCCGGTCGGCATCGGACACCCGCATGAGGGGGTCGGCGGCCGCGCGACGGCGCGTGTCGTATCCCCGCCTCCCTAGCCCTGGCATCTGGAAGGACCTCCCCGTTTCTGTCTCTGGCCCGGCTCAGTGCTGCCGGGACTGGATGAATCCGCTGGCGATGGACTGGTCGCTGCCCTCTTCCGGGATGAGCAGCCAGCCGGCCAGGTAGACCAGCACGGCGGCCCCGCCGAACAGGGTGAGCACGGCGAACGCGATCCGGATCAGGGTCGGGTCCACGTCGAGGTACTGGGCGATGCCGGCCGCGACACCGGCCAGCATCCGGTCGTCCCGGGGACGGCACAGCACACGCGGCTGCCGCGCGGCGGTGGGCTGCTGCCAGGTCTGGTCACTGGCGCCTGGGTTCGTGGTTGTCTCCATGGCTCCAGCCTGCGCGTACCGGCCGCGGCGGGCCATTCGGAACAACCCTGACCCGGCCCTGATGTTGTCCCGGCCGGGATCAGGGTTGTCCCTGATGGCCACCCCGGCCCGGGCGCGGGATGATAGAGGGATGCGGGATCGAACCGACACCATGACGGCGCCCTGGGAGCACCGGTGGGCCGGGCGCGCGCGCCCGCGGGGCCGCTGGCTGCGCGGGCCGCGGGACAACGGCCCGCTGCGGCGGCCGCAGGACGGCCGGCTGGCCGCCGGGGTGGCCGCCGGGCTGGCGGCCCGGCTCGGCCTGGACGTCACGCTGGTCCGCACCGCGTTCGTGGTGGCCACCATCTTCAGTGGCTTCGGCACGGCCGCCTACGTGGTGAGCTGGCTGCTCATCCCGGAGTCCGGGGCCAGCGGCAACATCGCCACCCGGGCGCTGGCCGACCGGCGCGGCATCGCGCTGGCGGCCGGCCTCGGCTCGCTGCTGGCCATCCTGCTCATCCTGGGCTCGGCGCTCGGCGCCACCTGGCTGGGCACGGCGGCCTGGCCGCTGGTAGTCAGCCTGGCCGGCCTGGTGCTGATCTGGCGGAACGCCCCCCAGCGCGAGCAGGCCCTGCTGCGCCGGTTCACCGACCCGCTGCTCGGCCTGGCCGGGGGCGGCAGCCGGACCCGGATCGTGCTCCGGGTGCTGATCTCTGTCGTGCTGATCGGCATCGGGATGGGCCTGGTGTTCACCGGGCACCCGAACCACTACGCGCTGCGCGGGCTGGCCGGGGTGGCCCTGCTGCTCGCCGCGGTAGTGATCATGCTCGGGCCGTGGTGGCTGCGCATCGCCCGCGACCTGGTGGTGGAGCGGCAGGCCCGGGTGCGGGCCGAGGAGCGGGCCGACATGGCCGCCCGGGTGCACGACTCGGTGCTGCAGACGCTGGCCCTGATCCAGCGCCGGGCCGATGACCCGCAGCAGGTGGTCCAGCTGGCCCGGGCCCAGGAACGGGAACTGCGCAGCTGGCTGTTCGACGACCGGGCCCCCGGCTCGCTGGACGGCCAGGCCGCCACCCTGGCCGACGGCATCCGGCTGATCCAGCAGGAGGTGGAGGCGCAGCACGGGATACCGGTCGAGGCGATCACGGTGGGCGACTGCGCGCTGGATGACGACCTGGCCGCGCTGCTGGCCGCGGCCCGCGAGGCCACGGTCAACGCGGTCAAGTGGTCCGGCGCCGAGGTGGTCTCGCTGTTCGCCGAGGTCGAGCCCGCCGAGGTGGCGGTGTACGTGCGGGATCGCGGCCGCGGCTTCGACCCGGCCGCGGTGCCCGGCGACCGCAAGGGGCTGGCCGAGTCGATCCACGCCCGGATGGCCCGGCGCGGCGGTTCCGCAGTGGTGCGGACCGCCCCGGGCGACGGCACCGAGGTAACGCTGCGGATGCCGCGGGTGGCCGGGGAACGGCAGCCGAGCCGGACATGAGCACACTCGACACGAGCACACCGGCACTCCCCCGGGTCATGATCGTCGACGATCATGGGCTGTTCCGGTCCGGTGTCCGGGCCGAGCTCGGTGACCAGGTGGATGTGATCGGCGAGGCGGGCGACGTGACCCCGGCCATCGCGCTGATCGGCGAACTACTGCCGGACGTGGTGCTGCTCGACGTGCACCTGCCGGGCGGCGGCGGGCAGCTGGTGGTCAGCGCGATCCGGGCGGCGCATCCCGGGGTGCGGTTCCTGGCGCTGTCCGCGTCGGACGCCCCGGAAGACGTCATCGCGGTCATCCGGGCCGGCGCCCGGGGCTATGTGACCAAGACGATCTCCGGCCCGGACCTGGTGGACGCGATCCGCCGGGTCGCCGCCGGGGACACCGTGTTCTCGCCCCGGCTGGCCGGTTTCGTGCTGGACGCGTTCGCGTCGGGCGGCGCGGGCCAGCCGCCACTGGACCCGGAACTGGACCAGCTGACGCCCCGGGAGCGGGAAGTGCTCCGGCTGATCGCCCGCGGCTACACCTACCGGGAGATCGCCCGCGAGCTGTACATCTCGGCCAAGACGGTGGAGAGCCACGTGTCGTCGGTGCTGCGCAAGCTGCAGCTGTCCACCCGGCATCAGCTCACCCGCTGGGCTACCGAGCGCCGGCTGGCTTAGTCTCTTGCTACGGTATTCGCTCCCGGCCCAGCCCAGCGGCGGCCGGTGAGCTTACGGGGACTGACGCTGGAGGCACTGGTGGCTGAGGAACTACCCGCTGGGTTAATCGATTTCAGCGCGGGCGCGCAGATAGCCAGTTACCAGCTCGAAGAGGAGATCGGCCGGGGCGGCATGGCGGTGGTCTACCGGGCCCGGGACATCCGGCTCGGCCGCTGGGTGGCGCTCAAGGTGCTGGCCCCGGACTACGCCCAGGACGAGGCGTTCCGGCAGCGGTTCATCCGGGAGTCCAGGACCGCCGCCGCGGTCGACCACCCCAACATCATCCCGATCTTCGACGCGGGTGAAGCGGGCGGCGTGCTGTACATCGCGATGCGCTACGTGGCCGGCCAGGACGTGCACAGCCTGCTGCATTCGGCCGGCCCGCTGCCGGTGGCCCGGGCCCTCGGCATCGTCAGCCAGGTCGCGTCCGCGCTGGACGCGGCGCACGCCTGCGGCCTGGTGCACCGGGACGTGAAACCGGCCAACATGCTGCTCGGCGGGGTGGGCGACACCGGCCGGGCCGATCACGTATACCTGTCCGACTTCGGCATCAGCAAGCAGCTGAACGCCACGTCCAGCCTGACGCTGACCGGCCAGGTGCTCGGCACGCTGAACTACCTGGCCCCGGAGCAGATCGAGGGCCGCCAGGTGGACGGGCGCTCCGACGCCTACGCGCTGGCCTGTGCCGCCTTCGAGCTGCTGGCCGGCACGCCGCCGTTCCGCCGGGACGAGAACATGGCCGTGATGTGGGCCCAGCTGAACGCCCCACCGCCCCGGCTGACCAGCCTGCGGCCCGGTCTGCCGCCCGCCGTGGACCGGGTGCTGGCGCGCGGGCTGGCCAAGTCGCCGGCCGAGCGTTTCGCCAGCTGCGTCGCGTTCAGCACGGCGCTACAGCAGGCCTGCGCGCCGGTGCCGGACGGGACGGCCGGGCCGGTGCCGGGCAGCGCACCGCGGCGGGCGGCCCGGCCCGCCGCGCCGACCGCCGCCGACCCGGCCCCGGCGCCCGACACTGTCCCGCCCGCCCGGCCCAGAGCGCCGGCCGAGCAGCCGGCCCGGCCCGCGACCACGCCGATGCCGGTGCTGCACCGGCCGGGCCCGGCGGCCAGGAAACGCCGGCGGCGAGGACTGGCCGCGGCGGCCTGCGTGGCCGTGCTCGCGGCGGGCGGCGGCGTGTACGCGGTGCTGCATGACTCCGCGCTGCGCAACGGGCAGTCGGCCGCGGCCGGGTCAACCGGGCACCGCACCCCGCCGTCTGGCGTGGCCGCCACCGCGGCCGGCACGGTGCAGGCCTACTACGCGGCCATCAGCAGCCACCAGTACCTGCGCGCCTGGAACCTGGGCGGGAAGAACAACGGCGGCACGTTCAGCCAGTTCGAGGACGGGTTCAGCACGACCAAGGCGGACAAGGTGACGATCGTCAGCCACGCCGGGGACGCGGTGACGGCCCGGCTGGCCGCGCTGCAGACGGACGGATCGGTGAAGGACTTCCTCGGCAAGTACCTGGTGCAGGACGGCGTCATCACGACGTTCCAGGTCACCCCGATCAGCTGAGCCGCTCCGCCTCGGCCACCGCCACGCGCGGCGGCCTATCGGCCGGCACCGGGCTGGCCAGCCCGGCGGGCAGCCGGCCCGCCAGGGCCAGCGCCGCCAGCGCGGCCAGCGCGCTGATCACGAACGCGGTGCCCACCCCGGCACGCAGGCCGGGGCCGAGGCTGGCCGCGGCGGCCACGGCCGCGCCGCCGACCCCGATGCCGGTCGCGGTGCCGAGCACGTCGGCCAGGTTCAGCGACGCGGACGCCCAGCCTTCCCGGCCCGGCGGCGCCTCACGCAGCATCATCAGCGTGGTCGGCGCGTAGCCCACGCCCATGCCCAGCCCGGCCAGCGTCCAGGCGGCCAGGCCGGCGATCACCGGCACGGCCGGGTCCAGCACGGTAGTCATCCCGCCGATGCCGGCCAGGATGATGACCAGCCCGATCCGCACCAGCCGGCGGCCCGGCCAGCTGGCGCTGAGCTGGGCCTGGATCCAGGCGCCTACGGTCCAGGCCAGCGTCGAGCCGGTCACCGCAACACCGGCCAGCACCGGACTGTGGTGCCGGAGCACGGTGATGGTCAGCGTCACGTAGGCGTCGGCGCCGAAGAACGCGAACGTGAGCAGGCCCCGGGTGAGCACGGTGGCCGGCAGCCCGGGCCGGGCCCGGCCGGTGCCGGGCGGGACCAGCCGCCGCAGCGCGGGCAGCCCGGTCGCCGCGCCGGTCAGGATCAGCGCGGCCCCGATCAGCCCGCTGACCGGACCACCCCGGAGCCCGGCCAGCGCGCAGCCACCCGCGGCCACGGTCAGGCCGGCCAGGACCAGCGCGGTCCCGGCCGCCACCCGGATCCCATCGGTCAGCCGGTGCTCCCCGGCATGCCGGGTGCGCGGCGGGCCGAGCCGGCGCAGCGAGGGCAGCGCGATCAGCCCGGCGATGGCCACCAGCGGCAGCAGGCCGAGGAAGACCCAGCGCCAGCCGAACAGGTGGGCCACCACGACGCTGAGCGCCGGCCCGGCCAGCCCGGGCACGACCCAGGCGGTGGACAGCACCGCCATCATCCGGGCCCGCAGCCGGCCGGGCAGGCCGCGGCCGATCGACGCGTAAGCCACCGCGGGCACCGCGCCGCCGCCGATCCCCTGCAGCGCCCGGCCCGCCACCAGGATCTGCATCGTCGGGGCCAGGCCCGCCACCGCCAGCCCGGCGCTGAACAGCACCAGCCCGGCCAGGAATGGGAGGGCCGGCCCGTGCCGGTCGGCCTCCCGGCCGGCCGCGACGATGCCGACGATGCTGCCCAGCATGAACGCGCTGAACACCCACCCGTACAGCCACAGCCCGCCGAGGTCACGCGCGACCACGGGCATGACCGTCACCACGGCCAGCGCCTCGGCCGCGACGAACGTGATGGCCAGCACGAGGCCAGCGGTCAGCGCACGGTTCGGCGGCGCCCACAAGCCCTCACGCATCGCGGCCTCCCCCTGATCCACCTCACCGTGACTACGGCCAGACCGCAACCCTGTACCGGGCGGTAGTTCGGTCAGCGCACGCGATAAGCCGCGACCGTGACCGACGCGGTCACGGTCAGCGGGTCAGCCAGCGCGGCGATCCGGCCGGCCAGCTGGGCCGCACCGATGTGATGGGCACTGGGGCCCATGCTGACCAGGTCATGGACGGCCGGATGACCGAGCCGCAGCGGGTACGTCAGGTCTTCCCCGGCGATCTGCTCGAGGCCGGCCGTGGCCGCGGCCACCCGCTGCGGCTTGGCCGTGTCCACGCTGAGCATGCCGAGCGCCCCGACCAGCTCGGCCAGGTGCCGCGGGCCCGGCGTGACCAGCAGGAAAACCCCGGCCGGGCCGAGGACACGGATCGTCTCGGCCAGGTGGCGCGGGCCGAACACGCTGAGCACGATCGCGGCCGAGCCGTCGGCCAGCGGGAAGCGCCGCCACACATCACTGCCCACCGCGATCGCCCGTGGGTGGGCCCGGGCGGCCTGGCGCAGCGCGGGCTTGGACAGGTCCAGGCAGATGCCGGTCCGGCCGGGCAGCGCGGTCAGTACGGCGGCCAGGTAGTAGCCGGTCCCGCCGGCCAGATCCAGCACGATGCCCGGCCGGGCCGGCACCAGCCGGGCCGCCAGCCCGCTCACCGCGCCGGCTATCGGCGCGTAGTGCGCCTGGCCGAGGAACGCCGCCCGGGCCGCGATCATGGCGGTGGTGTCGGCCTGATGCGGCCGGCCACCGCCGGTATCCAGGTTGACGTAACCCTGCCGGGCGATGTCGTAGGAATGGCCCCGGGCGCAGCGCAGCGCGGTGGCGTGGCCCGCCAGCGGGCTGCCGCACACCGGGCAGCGCAGCGCGGACAGCGCGTCAGCCAGGGCTGGAGTCACAGCGCACCGCGTTATGGCTTGCGGCCCACCGCGGTGTAGGTGGGCAGCAGCGGCAGCGCGCCGACGTTCACCTGCCCGGGCCGCCAGCGGCCGAGCGGGGTCACCCCCGGGGGGACCAGCTCCAGCCCGGTGAAGAACTGGGTCATCTGCGCCTCGGTGCGCAGGTGGATGGACACCGCGGAATGCTCGTTGTAGGTCACCGCGCCGGCCGCCACCGTCTGGGCCATGATGTCGCTCGACGCGTGCGAGATGACCAGGTAGCTGCCGGACGGCACGGCCTGCATGAGCCGGGCCACGATCCCGTGCGGATCGTCGCTGTCCGGGATGAAGTGCAGGATGGCCAGCAGCATCACCGCGACCGGCTGGGTGAAGTCGAGGGTGTGCGCGGCCTCGCGCAGGATCGTCTCGGTGTCCTGGATGTCCGCGCTGATGTAGGCGGTCTGGCCGCGCGGGTCGCTGGTCAGCAGCGCGCGGGCGTGGGTCAGCACGATCGGGTCGTTGTCCACATAGACGATCCGCGACTCCGGCCCGGCGCGCTGCGCTACCTCGTGCGTGTTGTCCGCGGTGGGCAGCCCGGTGCCGATGTCCAGGAACTGCCGGATGCCCGCCTCGGCCGCCAGGTAGTGCACGGCCCGGGCCAGGAACTCGCGGCCGCCCCGGGCGACCAGCCCCATCTCCGGCATGATCTCGAGCATCCGCTCACCCACGGTCCGGTCGGCCGCGAAGTTGTCCTTGCCGCCGAGCAGGAAGTCCCACACCCGGGCCGGGTGCGCCACGGTGGTATCGAAGTCCGGCTCGGCCCGGTCCTCGTCCCCGGCCCCAGTGTCGAAGCTGGTCAGCAAATCCTCCTCCGACACTGCCATCCTCCTAAGTCAGCCCGGCCTGGATGCTCCACCTTATGCTGACCCGGGGCCACCGCCGCCGGGGGAAGCAGCCAGACCAGGAAAGCGTTAGATAACCAGTGACCTCCCCGCCCATCGCGCCGCGCGCCGCCGCGCGTGCCGAGACGTGGCGTGCCGTAGCCCCGGTCATCTCCTATCCCGCCGAGCTGCCGGTCAGTCAGGTCAAGGACGAGATAGCCGCGGCCATCCGGGATCACCAGGTGGTGATCGTGGCCGGGGAGACCGGCTCGGGCAAGACCACCCAGCTGCCCAAGATCTGCCTGGAGCTGGGCCGCGGGGTGACCGGGCAGATCGGGCACACCCAGCCGCGGCGGATCGCGGCGCGCAGCGTGGCCGAGCGGATCGCCAGCGAACTCGGCACCGAACTGGGCACCGCGGTGGGCTACCAGGTGCGGTTCAACGACACCTCCAGCGACGGCACGCTGATCAAGGTGATGACCGACGGCATCCTGCTCACCGAGCTGCGCCGGGACCGTCAGCTGCGCCGCTACGACACGCTGATCATCGACGAGGCGCACGAGCGCAGCCTGAACATCGACTTCATCCTGGGCTACCTGAAGCGGCTGCTGCCGCACCGCCCCGACCTCAAGGTCATCATCACCTCGGCCACCATCGACCCGCAGCGGTTCTCTGATGCGTTTGATGGTGCACCCGTGCTCGAGGTGTCCGGGCGGACCTACCCGGTCGAGGTGCGCTATCGGCCGCTGGCCGACCCGGACGACCCGGAGCGCGAGCCCCGGGACCAGGTGCAGGGCATCCTGGACGCGGTGGCCGAGCTCAAGCGGGACGGGCCGGGCGACATCCTCGTCTTCCTCAGCGGCGAGCGGGAGATCCGGGACACCGCCGACGCGCTGGGCGGCCAGGACGACCTGGACGTGCTGCCGCTGTACGCCCGGCTGTCGTCGGCCGAGCAGCACCGGGTCTTTGAACCATCGCGGTTCGCCCACTCCCGGCTGGGACGGCGGGTGGTGCTGGCCACCAACGTCGCGGAGACCTCGCTGACCGTGCCGGGCATCCACTACGTGATCGACCCGGGCACGGCCCGGATCTCCCGGTACAGCCACCGCACCAAGGTGCAGCGGCTGCCCATCGAGCGGATCTCGCAGGCGTCGGCCAGCCAGCGCGCGGGCCGCTGCGGCCGGACCGCGGACGGCGTGTGCATCCGGCTGTACACCGAGGAGGACTTCGCCGCCCGGCCCGCGTTCACCGACCCGGAGATCCTGCGCACCAACCTGGCCTCGGTCATCCTGCAGATGGCCGCGCTCGACCTGGGCGACATGGCCGACTTCCCATTCATCGACCCGCCGGACTCGCGCAACATCGCGGACGGCACCCGGCTGCTGGAGGAACTCGGCGCGTTCGCGCCATTGGCCGGCGAGGGGGGGCTCGCCGAAGGCGCGTACCCTCCGAGCCGGCGATCCCGGGGGCCGGGGGCTCCGGGGGTAGTCCCCCGGGAAAGCAGAGCGGGGGGTCGTCCCCCCGGGTCAGCACAGACCAGAAAGCTGACCGACGTCGGGCGCAAGCTGGCCCGGCTGCCGGTGGACCCGCGGCTGGGCCGGATGATCCTGGCGGCCGGCCAGCACGGCTGCGTCCGCGAAGTACTGATCATCGCGGCCGCGCTGTCCATCATCGACCCGCGGGAGCGGCCGGCCGAGGCCCGCGAGGCGGCCGACGCGATGCACCGCAGGTTCGCCGTGCCCGGATCGGACTTCCTCGCTTTTCTCGCGATGTGGGACTATCTGCGCGCCAAGCAGGCCGAGTTGTCGGCATCCGCGTTCAGGAGAATGTGCCGTCGGGAGTATCTGCACTACCTGCGGGTGCGCGAGTGGCAGGACGTGTACGGGCAGCTGCGCCAGGCCGCCGCCGACCTCGGCGTGGTGATCGGACGGGACCGGCGCCGCCCGCGGCCGGCCGAGCCCGCCGAACTCGCGGACCGGTTCCCGGCCGAGCTGGCCGACCGGGTGCACATGTCGCTGCTGGCCGGGCTGCTCTCGCACATCGGGATGCAGGACACCAGGAAGCCGAACACGGGGGCGGCGCAGCGCGGCAAGCGGCGCGGGCCGGCCGAGTTCGCCGGGGCGCGCGGCGCGCGGTTCGCCATCTTCCCGGACTCGGTGCTGGCCCGGAAGCCGCCGTCCTGGGTGATCGCGGCCGAACTGGTCGAGACGTCCCGGCTGTGGGCCCGGGTGACCGCGCGGATCGACCCGGCCTGGGCCGAGCCGCTGGCCGAGCACCTGGTCCGGCGCAGCTACAGCGAACCGCGCTGGGATGCCCGGCGCGGCGCGGTGCTGGCCACCGAGAAGGTCAGCCTGTACGGGCTGCCGATCGTGCCGGCCCGCACGGTCAACTTCGCCCGGATCGACCCGGCCGCCGCCCGTGAGCTGTTCATCCAGCACGCGCTGGTGGACGGCGAGTGGCAGACGCACCACCGGTTCTTCGACCGGAACCAGCGGGTGCTGGACGAGGCGGCCAGCCTGGAGCAGAAGGCCCGGCGGCGCGGCATTGTCGCCGACGACACGGTGCTGTTCGACTTCTACGACCGGCGTATCCCGGCCTCGGTGACGTCGGCCCGGCACTTCGACAGCTGGTGGAAGAAGACCCGGGCCGCGCAGCCGGACCTGCTCGACCTGTCGCTGGCCGACCTGGTCGGGCCGGCCGCCGGGGAGATCGGCCCGGCCGACTACCCGGCCAGCTGGGGTGAGCTGCCGCTGTCCTACGAGTTCGCGCCGGGCGCGCCGGACGACGGGGTGACCGTGGACATCCCGCTGGCCCAGCTCAACCAGGTGGACCCGGCCGAGTTCGGCTGGCAGGTCCCGGGGCTGCGCGAGGAGACGGTGACCGAGCTGATCCGGACGCTGCCGAAACAGCTGCGCACGCTGTTCGTGCCGGTGCCGGATACCGCCCGGAAGCTGCTGCCAGAGCTGGGCGCGCCGGACGGGGACCTGCCCGGCGCGCTGAGCGCGGCGCTCGGCCGGCTCGGCGGCGTGCCGGTGCCGCGGTCGGCGTTCGACGAGTCGCGGCTGCCCGCCCACCTGCGGGTCACGTTCCGGGTGCTGGACGACGACGGGCCGGGCGCGGACAGCACCGTGCTGGCGGCCGGGAAGGACCTGGCGGATTTGCGCCGCCAGCTCCGGCCCCGGCTGCAGGCCACGCTCAGCGAGGCGGCCCGCGGGCTGACCCGGACCGGGCTGCGGGACTGGGACTTTGAGTCGCTGCCGCGGGTCTTCGAACATGGCCAGGTCCGGGCGTATCCGGCGCTGGCCGACGCCGGGGACGCGGTGGACATCCGGCTGTTCGAGACCGAGGCAGAAGCGGACGCGGCCATGCTGCAGGGCACCCGGCGGCTGCTGCTGCTCGCGGTGCCGTCCGGGGCGCGCGCGGTGGCCGGGCTGCCGGTCAGCGCCAAGCTGGCCATGAGCCGGCACCCGTACCGGAGCACCGACGCGCTGCTCGATGACTGTGCGGCGGCCGCCGCGGACCAGATCATCCGGGACGCGGGCGGCCCGGCCTGGGACGCCGCGGGTTTCAGCCGGCTGCTGGATTTCGCCCGGGAGCGGCTGGCCGCGGAGACCGCGGACGTGGTGGCCCGGGCGGCCAGGGTGCTGGCTGAGGCGCACGCCGCCGAGGCCAGCCTGGGGGGCCGGCCGAACCCGGCGCTGGCGGCGGCGTTCGACGACATGCGGGGCCAGCTGGCCGGGCTCATCTACCCGGGTTTCATCGCCGCCAGCGGGGCCCGGCGGCTGGCTGACCTGGTTCGCTACCTGCAGGCGATCACCCGCCGGCTGGACAAGGCGCCGGAGTCGCCGGCCCGGGACGCGGAGCGGATGGCGGCCGTGCACCGGGTCGCTGCGGACTACGCGAGCGTGCTGGCCGAGCTGCCGCCGTCCCGGCGGCAGACGGCGGACGCCCAGGCGGTGCGCTGGATGATCGAGGAGTTCCGGGTCAGCCTGTTCGCCCAGACGCTGGGCACCCGCGGCCCGGTGTCCGAGCAGCGCATCGAGCGGGCCCTGGACCAGCTCGGCCGCTGAGGCGATGAGTTTGCCGAGCCCGGGTCGTCTGGAGTAGACAACCACCGACCTAGGGATTAGACCCCTCCGGCCTAGGGAGCTGCCTGCGGATGGCTGATCTGCTGACGGCGGATGGACTGGCCCGGCTGCACAAGATCGCGGCCAGCCACGTCGGCGCCGACCAGGTACCCGGCCTGGTGGTGCTGGTCGCGCGGGGCGGCCAGGTGCACGCCGAGGCGCTCGGCTCGCTGACTATCGGCGGGCCTGCGGTGCAGCGTGACTCGCTGTTCCGGATCGCGTCCCTGACCAAGCCGGTGACCGGGGTGGCCACGCTGGCGCTGGCCGCCGAAGGGCTGTTCCGGCTGGACGAGCCGGTGGACCGGCTGCTGCCCGAGCTAGCCAACCGCCAGGTGCTGCGCCGGATGGACGGCCCGCTGCACGACACCGTGCCGGCCCACCGCGCGATTACCGTCCGCGACCTGCTCACCTACACGTTCGGGTTCGGTGACGTGTGGGAGATGTTCTTCGCGGCCGAGCCGTGGCCGGTGGTCGCGGCGTCCAACCGGCTGCGGCTGGCCACCCTCGGCCCGCCCGACCTGGCCCACCAGCCCGATCCGGACACCTGGATCGCGGGGCTCGGCTCGCTGCCGCTGCTGGCCCAGCCGGGCGAGCGCTGGTTCTACAACACCGGCGCGTCGGTGCTGGGCGTGCTGTGCGCCCGGGCCGCCGGGCAGCCGTTCGGCGACGTGCTGCGCAGCCGGGTCTTCGAGCCGCTGGGCCTGCGGGACACCGGCTTCTGGACCACCGAGACCAGCCGGCTGGCCACCGCGTACGAGCCAGCGGCAGGCGGCCTGCGGGTGTGGGACGAGCCGGCCGGCATCTTCAGCCAGCCGCCACCGTTCGGCGATGGGGCCGCGGGCCTGCTATCGACCGCGGATGACCTGCTGGCGTTCAGCCGGATGCTGCTGCGCGGGGGCGGGCCGGTGCTGGCCGCGGACGCGGTGGCCGGGATGACCCGGGATCAGCTCACCCCAGAGCAGAAGGCCCACGGCGGGCTCGGCCCGGGCTTCTTCGACGCGATCAGCTGGGGATACTCCGTGTCCGTGGTGACCGCCGGGGAGCGGGCCGGCGCGTTTGGCTGGGCCGGCGGGTTCGGCTCCACGTGGCTGGCTGACCCGGCCCGGGACCTGACCGTGCTGGTGCTGACCCAGCGGACGTTCGACGGCCCGGCTGGGCACCCGCTGCATGATGAGGTGCAGGCGGCGGCGTACGCCGCGCTCGGCTAACATCCGCTGGGCCATGCAACGGTTTGCCGGTTACTTGTGTGTGTACCGGTGTAAGGGGGTGGCCCATGACGGCGCAGGCGGACGAGGAGTTCCGCGAGTTCATGGCCGGCCGCTGGCCGGGCACGGTCCGGCTGGCCTACGGGCTGACCGGCGACGCCGAGGACCAGATAAGGGCGGCAGGGCGCGGGCGAATATTGCGTTGCCGTGGGATAAATCGCGGCATTAGCTTGGATTTCTCGCCGATCGGGGAGGCCGCGATGGACCGGGTTGGGCTGACCGACATTGAACGTGAGATCGACGCTGAGGCGAGAGAGCGCTTCCCGGGCGGCGCGGTGCGGCAGGTGGTGCTGCTGCAATACGGCGACGACCCGGAGATCGAGCCAGGAGACCTGTGGGTCCGAGTGCTGCTCGCGGCGGACGGGCCCGACGACTACGAGCGGTCCATGCAGGCGTTCCAACACGACCACGAGGCGGCGATGGACGAGTTCGCTGGCCACCTGGCCGGGAAACTCCGTGAGATCAGGCTGGTCGAGTTCACCCCCGAAAAAACCGTCAACCGCGGCGGCCACGGCCCCCGGTACCACCTGCTGCTCTCGGAAAGGCTGGCCGATGCGCGGGGATGGGAACTCGGGGAGAGAACCCAGGTGGACATGCACGCTACGCTCGGCCGCTCCGGTCTGGAAACCGTTAACACGCTGATCATGGCGGGCATCGCGGACACTCGCGCCGAGGCGATCGGCTGGGCGCTGGCCCGCATCCGTGAGCGGCCAGCGTATGAGCGGCTCCGCGAGCAGATCCAGGAGATCGACCGGCTCAAGAAAGATTTCTGAAACGTCGCCCGGCCTGGACACCGGTCAGTTCCGCCGGTTAGCCGCGGAAGTCAGCTACCGCGCCGACCCAGACGCCGCCGAGGAACGGGAGCGCAAGCGCTGGGAGCGGCGGCATCTGTCGTTCGGGCTCACCCTCGACGACACCGGCCTGCTGCACGGTGCCTGCGGCGACACCGCCTCGTTCGAGATCCTGCGCACCGCGGCGGAGGCGTTCGCCCCGCCCGGTGGTGCGGCGGACACCCGGACGGCCGCGCAGCGGCGGATGGACGGCCTGGTCGCCGCGTGCAAGATCGCCTGAGGGCCGGGACCTGGATGACCCGCGAGCGCTAGTTGCAAACTAGTTGCAGGTAACTATTGCTTGTACCTAGCATCCGATGCATGCCCCCCTCGTTGGCTTCCGGCCAGGCCCGGCGCCCGCGCCTGCGGGCCGCCGCCCGGTGGAACGCGCACGACCGGGAGATACTCCGGCTGGCCGTGCCTGCGTTCGGGGCGCTGGTGGCCGAACCGCTGTTCCTGCTGGCGGATTCGGCCATCGTCGGGCGGCTGGGCACCGTCCCACTTGGCGGGCTGGCCGTGGCCAGCCAGGCGCTCACCACGCTGGTCGGCATCTCGATCTTCCTGGCCTACGGGACCACCGCCGCGGTGGCCCGGCAACTCGGCGCCGGGAACCGGCAGGCCGCGATCCGCCAGGGCATCGACGGGCTGTGGCTGGCCACGCTCATCGGCGTGGCCGTGCTGGCCATCTGCTGGCCGCTGGCCGGGCAGATCGTGCACGCGTTCGGCGGCTCGCCGCAGGTGTCCAGCCAGGGCATCATCTACCTGCGGATCAGCCTGCTCGGCGCGCCCGCGATGCTGCTGGTGCTGGCCGGGACCGGGGTGCTCCGTGGGCTGCAGGACACCCGCACCCCGCTGACCGTGGCGGTGGCCGCCAACGTGGTCAACGTGATCCTCAACGCCATCCTGGTGCTGGTCCTGCACTGGGGCATCGCCGGCTCGGCCTGGGGCACGGTCATCGCGCAGATCACGGCGGCCGCGGCGTACCTGGCCATGGTGCTACGCGGCGCGCGGCGGGCGGGCGTGCTGTTCGGCCCGGACCGCGCTGGCCTGCGCGCCGCCGCCGTGACGGGTTTCTCCCTGGTGGTGCGGACACTGGCACTGCAGGCGGTGTTCATCGTGATCACGGCCATCGCGGCGCACCAGGGCGATACCGCCATCGCCGCGCACCAGATCGCCATCCGGCTGTGGACCCTGATCGCCTTCGCCCTGGATGCGATCGCCATCGCGGGCCAAGCGATCACCGGGCGGTATCTGGGTGCCGGGGACGTCGCGGGCGCGCGGGCCGCCACCAACCGGATGATCGGCTGGGGTGTGCTCTACGGCGTGCTCTTCGGCGTGCTGCTGAGCGCGGCCATCCCGGTGCTGCCCAGCCTGTTCGCGGCCGCGCCCGGGGTGCGCCGGCTCCTGATGGCGGTCCTGCTGGTGGCCGCGGCCCAGCAACCGGTGGCGGGCGTGGTGTTCGTGCTCGACGGCGTGCTCATCGGCGCGGGCGACCAGAACTACCTGGCCCTGGCCGGGCTGGCGGCCGGGGCCGTGTTCGCGATCGGCGCGGTCATCGTGGTGCTGCAGCACGGCGGACTGGTCGCGCTCTGGCTCGCGTTCAGCGGCTGGCTGCTGGCCCGGTTCTGCACCCTGGTCCTCCGGGCGCGCGGGTCACAGTGGCTGGTCACCGGGGCGGTCCGGCCCTGATCCCGAGCCGATGCCGCGGCTGGCCACCGAGCCGGCCGCACCCGGCCGCGCCCGGTCTCGCGGCGCGTCGCGATTTGACAGATACCCCCTCGATACGTGATCGTGATACACCGTCCGGGGCTAACCAGCCCTTGACGTGCCAGCGCCGACCATGATCCCCGCCATACCGGCACGCGACTCATGAACGGATCACCGGCCGCTCTATTAAAGCGCGAATGCACCCGTCGTATTGGCCTGGTCAAGCGCTTTAGTTCTGGATCTTAATTAACCATCTCCCGGTGGCGCCGCCGCGCCCGGGCCGGGCGTTCTTTCCTGGCCATACTCACCCGATCATCGCTGGTCAGCCACGCAACGTCACAAGACGGCCGCAGGCCTGCGCAAAGTTTCAATATAGTGCTGACACAGAATATTTCATGACTTCGCGTCATTGGCGATTCTTGTCACGAACGGGACATCCGCTGCGCTATTCTCTCGCTTTGCCGGCCGCATGCGCCCGCACCCCGTTGCGGGGTTCATCAGGAAACCGACGACCTGGGGACAATGAGCAGCGATATCAGCGCGGCCGGGGGAATTCCTGCGCCACCGCCCGGTGCCGTCCCGGCCACGGCGCCGGTCAGCGCGCCGCCCACGCCCGCCGCAGCGGCCGGATCGCGCGGCACCGCACCGGCCGGACTCCGCCGCACCGCGGCAGCCAGGCCGGCCAATCGCGCGGCGCGCCGCCTCATGTGGCTCACCTGGGCCGGCATCGGCAGCGCCATCGTGATCATGGTTGCCGTCTCACTGGTTCGCGGCGGCTGGATGCGGCCGCCGCTGGTCCTGCCGGCCGGCGGGCCGCCCTGGGAACTGCCGGTCCGGCATGTCTCGGCTGATGTGGTGACCTACGTCCTCTGGTTCGCCGCCCTGGCCAGCGCGGGCGGCGTCGCGGCCGGCTTGCTCGCCGTCCGCCGCGGCGTCCGGCTGAACGCGCGGCTACTGCTCATCATCGGGCTGATCACGGTGGCGGTGCTGACCGTGCTGCCGCCGGCTGGCTCCACCGACTCGCTCGACTACGCCACCTACGGCCGGCTGCTGCTGCTCGGCCACAGTCCGTACGTCTACACCCCGCACTATCTGCGCCACCTGCACGACGCGTTTGCCCAGTCCATCCCACTGATCTGGTCAAAGTACGTCAGCGTGTACGGACCGCTGGCCACCATGGAGCAACT
This sequence comes from uncultured Actinomycetes bacterium, assembly GCA_963832095.1. Classification (GTDB taxonomy): domain Bacteria; phylum Actinomycetota; class Actinomycetes; order Streptosporangiales; family Streptosporangiaceae; genus RYN-230. The sequence continues at coordinate 62,367 of CAWHSW010000016.1, read as the reverse complement.
GCTGGCGGCCAAGCTGGGCGGCTCGTCTCCCGCGCTGATCGTGTTCTGGCTGAAGCTGTGGAACTCGGCCGGGTTCGCCGCGGTCGCGGTCGCGATCCACCGGCTGCTCCGCGCCGACCCGGCGGCGCGGCTGCGCGGTCACCTGCTCTGGACGCTCAACCCGCTGCTGCTCTGGGATCTGGTCGAGGCCGGGCACGTCGACGTGCTGGCGGCCGCGGCGGGCCTGTTCGGCCTGCTGGTCCTGGGCCGGCAGGCGCACGGCGAGCGGCCCGGGCTGGCCCGCGTGCTGGCCGCTGGTGTGCTGCTCGGAGTGGCCGCCGACATCAAGATCAATTATGCGCTGTTCGGTCTGGGCGCGGCCTGGGCGCTGCGCCGTTACCCGGCCGCGCTGGCGGCCGCGGGCGCCGCCGCGCTGGCCGTGCTGGCGCCCAGCTACGCCTATTTCGGCAGGCCGGCCGTCAGGGCGCTGCTCAGCCGCCGGGACTCAGCCAGCGCGGACAACTTCTACCGGCTCATCCTGCCCACGTACCACTTGGTCGGTATTGTCGCCGGCGTCCTGGTCATCGCGATGGCGGTCCTCACGCTGCGGCGGCTCCCGCCGGGCGACCCAGCCCGGCCGGCCATCCGGCCGACCGTGGCGCTGGCCGCGGCCTGGCTGTTCCTGTGGCCCTATCAGCTGCCCTGGTACGACGCGATGATCATCTGCGTGCTGGTGCTGTACCCGGCGACGCGGCTGGACTGGCTGGTGCTGGCCCGGCTCACGGCCGGGACCCTGGCCAACATGCCAGGCAACCCGCTGCTCCCGCATGGTCACGTGCTGAGCCTGCTCGACCACTACGCGATACGCGCCGTCGCGCCGCTGGTCATCCTGGGCGCGGCGGCCGGCCTGGTTGTGCTGTGCTGGTCCGGCCGGTGGAATCCGCCGGATCCGGCCGGCCCGCCGCCGGCCACCCCGAACGCGGACGAGGCGCTGGTACCGGCGACCGGATAGGCGGCATCCTGGTCCGGTGCGGAATCCCCAGCTCCACGTCCGGCCGGCCACGGCGGCCGACGCCGGGACGGTCGCCAGGCTCGCCGCGGAACTGGCTCAGTCGTTCCCGTTCTCCCCGGCGGCGTTCAACCGCGCTTACCCGGCCGTACTGGCGGCCGAAGACGCCTGCCTACTGGTCGCCGAGGACCTCGCCGTCGCAGGGCGCGAAGCAAGCCGGGCTGAGCCGCTGGGCTACCTGCTCGGCTTCTGGCATCCGGCGTTCTTCGCTCATGGCCCGGTGGCCTGGGTGGAGGAGATCCTGGTCCGGCCGGAGTACCGGGGCGGCGGCGCCGGGCGCGCGCTGATGGACGCGTTCGAGCAGCACGCCGCGGACCAGGGCTGCGCTCTGGTCGCGCTGGCCACCCGGCGCGCGGCCGCGTTCTACCGCGCCCTCGGCTATCAGGAGTCCGCCAGCTACTTCCGCAAGGTGCTCGGCGACTCGGCCGGCTGATCAGCGGCCCGGGCGGGCCGGTGCCGGTAGCGGCGGAACGCGGGCAGGGCCAGGCCGAGCGCGGCCACCGCCACGATGGTCAGCAGGCCGCCGGTGAGCGCGCTGATGACCGGCGAGGTCAGCGAGCCGAGCGCGCCGGACTCCAGGTTGCCGAGCTGCCCGCCGCCCGCACCCACCACGTAGTCGGCGGCCAGCACCCGGCCGCGCAGCTCCTCCGGGGCGACCGCCTGCACGATGCTGATCCGGAATACCACGGTGAACGTGTCCGCCGCCCCGGCCACCGCCAGCAGGCCCAGGGTCAGCCACAGCACGGCGGGCGCGACCGCGAATCCGGCGAACGCCGCGCCCCACACGGCCACCGTGACCAGCATGGCCCGGCCCGGGCGGGACATCCGGCCGAGCGGCCCGGACAGCACTGAGCTGGCCAGGCCACCCACGCCGATGGCCGTGGTGAACAGCCCGAGCGTGCGCGGATCACCGCCGAAGCGCTCCGCGTTGATGGCTGGGAACAGCGCCACCGGCAGCGCGAACACGGTCGCGGACAGATCGGCCAGGAACGCGCCGGCCAGCACCTGGCTGTGCCGGATAAACCGGATCCCCTCGGCCACCGCCCGCCGGCCCAGCCGCGGCCGGTCACCCGGCGGCCGCAGCGCGGGCAGCCGGCCCACCCCATACAGTGCCCCCGCGTAGCTCAGCGCATCCACCAGGTAGCAGGCCCGCAAGCCCAGGTGCGGGGCGGCAGCGATGACGCCCGCGAGCGCCGGGCCGGCAATCAGCGTGAGCTGGAAGCTGATCTGGTTCAGCGCCAGTCCGGCGGTGACCCGGCCGGCCGGGAGCAGCGACGGGGTGAACGTGTTGCGCGCCGGCCGGTCCACCGCACTGATCCCGAACTGCACGGCGACCAGCAGGTACAGCAGCCAGACCTGGTCCAGTCCGGCAAACGCCTGGGCGGCCAGCGCCGCGGACACGGCGGCCAGGCAGCTGCTGGTGACCAGCACCAGCTTGCGCCGGTCCAGCGCGTCGGTGAGCGGGCCGCCGAGCAGGCCGATCGCCAGCGTCGGCACCGCCTGCGCCACGCCGATGAAGCCGACCGCGAGCGGGGACCGGGTCAGGTCGTAGACCTGGAGCATGACGGCGAAGTAGGTCAGCGCGCTGCCCACCGAGGACAGCGTGGACCCGGCCCACAGGCGCCGGAACGCCGGGGACTCGCGCAGCGGGCCAATGTCGGCCAGCAGCCGCTTCCCCCACGGCATGCCCTGCTCCTTTCTCACGCGGCGGCCCATAACGTCCTGCGCCGGCCCATGCCACCCTGCCCGGTTATCGTAACAGCACTTATAAAAGCACTGTTACAATTAATCCGTGACTGAGGATCCGAGCGAGCACAGCCGGTGGCGGGCACTGCGGCTGCTGCAGGCGGCCATGGACGCGGACATCGCCCGGGTGTACGCGGAGGCGGGCGTGGCCGGGCTCAAACCGAGCTACGTGATGGAACTGCTCCGGCTGCACGCGCGCGGCCCGATGACCATCACCGAACTGGCCGAGTCGGTGCAGCGCACCCATTCGGCGGTGAGCCAGAAGGTGGCCGCGATGCGCGCGGCCGGCCTGGTGTGTACCACCGCCGGGGCCGATGCCCGGAGCAAGACCGTGCACCTCACCCCGCGGGCGGCCCGGATGGCCGCCGGCTGGCGGCGGAATGGCGGGCCACCGAGGCCGCGCTGGCCGAACTCGAGGCCGAGATCCCCTACCCGCTCAGCCAGGCCGTCACCGACATCGAGCACGCGCTGGAGCGCAAGAGTTTCCACGACCGGATCGCGGAGCAGCTGGCCGAGGACCCGGCGTGGCGCTGAGCCAGCCACTGCTCGACCCGGCCGTGCGCGGCGCGGTGCGGCGGGCCGCCGAAGCGCATCGCGGCACGCCGTGGACCTGCACCGGGTTCACCGACCTGGACGACCGGGCGGCGCACCCGTGCGGGATCTTCCACGGCCGCCCGTTCCCGGTATTCGCCAAGCTCAGCACGGCCAGCGACGCCGCCGCGCAGTTCGCCGCCGAACTGGCCGGGCTGCGCCTGCTGCATGACCTGGCCGACGTGGCGGTGCCGGTCCCGGTCGCGGACGGCGTGCTCGCCGTGCCGCCGGGCGCCCACCTGCTGCTGTCCGAGGCGCTGCCCGAGCGGCTGCCCGGCGCCCGCACCCCGGAGGACTGGCGATCCATCGGCCGCGCCCTGGCCACCGTGCACCGCGTGCCCGGCCCCGAGTTCGGGCTGAGCAGCAACGGCTACTTCGGCCCGCTCCCCCAGGACAACACGCCGGTCCGCCCCAGCAGCTGGGCGACCTTCTATGCCGAACGCCGGCTGCTACCGCATCTCCGGCTGGCTACCGACTCGGGTCACCTGCCCGCCCACCTGGCTGACCGGGTAACCCGGCTCATCCAGCGGCTGCCCGCGCTGGCTGGTCCCGAACCACGCCCAGCCCTGCTGCACGGCGACGCCCAGCAGCACAATTTCGTCAGCACCCCGGCCGGTGCGGTGCTGGTGGACGCCGCACCCTACTTCGGCCACCCCGAACTCGACCTCGCGCTGCTCGGCTACTTCCACCCGGTACCCCGGCACGTCTTCGACGGCTACACCGAGCTCTGCCCGATCGATGGCGGCTTCCCGGAGCGCCGTGAGCTGTGGCGGCTGTTCGCCTATCTGGCCGTACTGTCGGCGGCGGGTGGCACGCCATTGGGGCGGCAGTTCCTGGCCCGGCTGGACCAGGCCGTGACCAGCTACCGCTAGGTTCCGCACGCCAATCCTGGCCGGACGCCAGGTAAACGGCGTGCTGCCATCCATGACGGTGATGCATGGGTGAGTTGCTTTTAAGTCATTGGACGCATGGATCGTGGTCGGCGACTATTGGTATAGACCAACGAAGACAAGGAAGAGAGAGCCATGGAGAGCATGACCCGCAGCCCGCGCCTTGCGGCCATCCGGGACGAGCTCCGTGAGGCGCGCGAGGCGCGCGCCGCCCGCAAGGCCCTGGAGCGCGACCTGGCCAGCTACACCAGGCCGGCCGACCTCAACGACCTCGACGCGATCCTCGACCGGCACAGCGCCGAGGAGACCGCGGACATCCGCCGCATCCTCGCCGGCCGCCGCCGGTCCGCCTAAGCTCCGGCCCCGGCTGCTCAGTACCATCTCGGGCCTGAGCAGCCGGGACCTGGCGCCGGGCCTGGCGCAAGAGCCCGGCAGCCGCTAACTCAGGGCAGCGTCCACTGCTGGTTGGCGTTGCCCGTGCAATCCCAGATCTGCAACTGTGTCCCCGGCGTGGTGGACCAGTTCGTATCGTCCAGGCATTTACCGGACTGCGGGTTGTACAGCGACCCGTTGGCTTCCGGGATAAAGACCTGCGCGGCCGTGTTGTTGCAGTCGTACAGGTCCACGGTGGTGCCATCGGCGGTTCCGCCGCCATTGATATCCATGCACTTGCCCAGCGCCTGCAGGGTGCTGCCCGCCTGGACCACGGTCCACTGCTGGGCCGCGGTCCCGTTGCAGGTGTACACCTGGACCGGGTTGAAGTTGGCCGTGCTGGCCCCGCGGTCATCGATGCACAGGCCGCCGTAACCCACGATCGGGCCGGTCACGCTGCCCGACCCGGTCGAGCTGCCGGTCGTCTCGTACGCCGCCACATAGGCCACGCTCATCGTGCCGCCCGAGCTGGTCGCGCTGGTCGGCGACGTGCACCCGCACACCCCGTCCGGGTAGCCGCCGCCCATGGCCAGGTCGAAGATGATCGACATGTTGTGGTCGAACGCGGCCTGCCACGTCGCGGTGCCAACCTGGCCCTCGGACACCGAGAAGTACTGGTTGCCGTCCAGGTAGAACGTGATCGACTCGTCGGACGTGTTGGTCCGGTTCAGGATCATCGTGTACGTGTGATAGCCGGACTGGCAGCCTGAGCAGGCTTGCAGCCCGCTGCCAATGCCATCCGGCTCGTTGCACGGCCCGCCCGGATCAGTCCCGCAGTGCACCGTGCCGGACAGCTCGGACAGCGCGTTGACGTCCTCCATGATGTCGATCTCGCCGTTCTCCGGCCACTGCCCCGGACCCAGCATCCAGAACGCCGGCCAGTAGCCGGTGCCGCTGGCCGGGCTGGGCTGCTTGATCGACGCGGTGACCTCGAGTTCCCCGCCGGCCGGTGCGCCCACGTTGGCGCTGGTCGTCTGGATCCGGCCGGACGTCCACGAGCTGCCGCTGCCCAGCGCGGTGATGTCCAGGTCGCCGTTCCCGTCCAGGTACACGTTGCTGGACGAGTTGGTCATCGTCTCGATCTCGCCGGTGCCGAAGCTCGACCCCGGTCCGGTGTCGTACATCCAGGCCGACGACGGCCCGCTGCCCGCCGCCCCGTTGAAGTCGTCGCTGAACACCGTGGACCAGCCGGACGGCGGCCCCGGCACGGCGCTGGTGGCCGCGGCCGCGGGCCCGGCGGCGGACACGACGGTCAGCAGCGCCAGCACCGGCGCGACGGCCCCAGCTAACGCGATGATCCTGCGCGGTAAAGCGGACATCGGCGGCACCTCCATGGTCACGTTAACAGTTCTTTTAGGAAAGTTTCCTATTTGTAGACGCGACCATAACGCGGTGGCTGGGTGCCGTCAATAGCGCTCAGCTGGCCCGGCGGTACGCCCGCACCGCCAGCGGGATGAACACGATAAAGATGCCGGCCAGCCAGGCGAAGCTCTGCCACAGACTCGGCTCGAGCGGGTATTGCGGACCACCCAGGGCCAGCGCGCGCATCGCGTTGACGACCTGGGTGACAGGCTGGTGGTAGGCGAAGGCCTGCAGCCAGCCGGGCATGGTCGAGATCGGCACGAACGCCGAGCTGACGAACGTGAGCGGGAACAGCCAGATCAGCCCGAACGCCTGCACCGACTCCTCGTCCCCGATGGCCAGCCCGGTGAACGCGGCGATGACGCAGAACGCGATGCCGAACACGGTGGCCAGCGCGATCATCGCCACGGCCGGCCCAAAGCCATTCAGGAACCGGAACCCGACCGCGTAGCCCACCGCGACGATGATCAGGATGGTGACGAGCATCCGCAGTGAGTCCGCGACCAGCCGGCCGGATAGCACCGCGGACCGGGCCATCGGCATCGACCGCAGCCGGTCGATGACGCCTTTCTTCAGCTCCTGCGCCAGCGCGATGGCGGTGCCGAAGCAGGCGAACGCCGCGGTCTGCGCGATGATCCCGGGCATCAGGAAGTTGACGTACCCGCCGGGGGTGCTCACCGGGATCGCGCCGCCGAACACGTAGCGGAACAGCAGCACGAACATCACCGGCTGGATCACGGTGAACACCAGGTAGGCGGGCACCCGCATCCACACCAGCAGGCCGCGCTTGGTGATGATGAGCGTGTCACTGATCGCCCAGCGAGCCCGGGTGAGCAGGCTGGGCTCGCCGCTGACCGGACCGGGGGCGGGGGCGGCGGCGGTTATCTCGGCGGTGGTCATGACGACACCTTCGCATCCTGCTTGGCCTGGTCTTTCTTGCCCTGACGGCGGCCCCGCTTGGGCTTGCCGGACGTCTCGTCCTCGGCCGCGTGCCCGGTCAGCGCGAGGAACACGTCGTCCAGCGACGGCCGCCGCAGCGCCAGGCCCTGGGTATGCACCCCCGCATTGTCCAGTTCGCGCACCGCCTCGATGAGCGCGTCAGAACCGCGCCCGCCGACCCCCACGCTGATGACTCCGGTCTCGTCGTCGAAGTGCGGCTCACCCTCGCCGACCTTGGCGATGGCGGCCACGCCATCGGCACACCGGGTCCGGTCGGGCACCACGAACTCCAGCACGTCCCCGCCGACCCGGCTCTTCAGTTCCTCGGCCGTGCCGGCCGCGATGACCTGGCCATGGTCGATGACCACGATCTCGTCGGCTAGTTCGTCGGCCTCGTCCAGATACTGGGTGGTGAGCAGAATCGTGGTCCCGGTGGCCACCAGCGACCGGATGGTGTCCCACATGCCGAGCCGGGACCGCGGGTCCAGGCCGGTGGTCGGCTCGTCCAGGAACAGCACCTGCGGCCGGCCAACCAGGCTGGCGGCCAGGTCCAGGCGGCGCTGCATGCCGCCGGAGAAGGTCTTGGCGGGCCGGTCAGCCGCGTCGGTGAGGTCGAACTGGTCCAGCAGCTCCACCGCCCGGGTCTTGGCGTCCGCCTTGCGCAGGTGATACAGCCGCCCGATCATCTCCAGGTTCTCCCGGCCGGTGAGCTCCTCCTGGATGGCCGCGGACTGCCCGGACAGGCCGATCAGCCGACGTACCGCCGCGGCCTCCCGCACCACATCGCGCCCCTCCACCAGGGCCCGCCCACCGTCCGGCAGCAGCAGCGTGGTCAGGATGCGGACCGCCGTGGTCTTGCCCGCGCCGTTCGGGCCGAGCACGCCGAGCACCGTCCCGCGCGGTACCGACAGATCGATGCCGCGTAGCGCGCGGACCTCCCCGAACGACTTGGTCAGACCCTCCACCAGGATGGCTGGCCCTGAGCCGTTGTCTGTCACCACATTCCTCCTGATCACCCCTCGTCACCGGCACCGAACCTACCGGCCGCGCCGCCGCGGTCGCGAATTCATTTTCGCGCCCACCGGCCACCCACCAGGTACCGCCATACACGATGTATCGCGTCTGGCTGGGCTGTCAAGTTATATCGCGAAACACGGGGCCGCGTGCGGCCCCGTGTCATCGCACAGGTATGACGCCACAGCCGCCCGGAACTCATCGCCTGCCCTACTGCGCAGGCTAATCGGGGCTGCTGACAATCAGCCGTCAGCGGCGCACCCACAGCGTGACCCAGATGTGCCGGAAGTGGTGCCTGGCCGCCAGCGTGAAGTCACTGCGCAGCAGGGCGTCCTCGTCCCGGATCCCCGGCGCGGTCAGCTGGGCGAACGGGGACCGGCCGACCACCCAGATCCGCTGGTGGGCCAGCATGAGCGGGCGGACCTGGCCGAACGGCTTGTCGGTGCCCTGGAAGTTGCCGGCCTGCGCCGGCGAGACCGCCATCGCGAAGTCGCTGACCTTGCGGAAGTCGGCTGGGTAGCCGAGCCGGGCCTTGCGGAAGAACGCGCTGAAGAACAGCACGCCATCACCCTGGTGCGCGTGCGCCGCTACATACCGGGACGGGCCGCCAAAGTCGTACAGCCGGCTCTGCGGGGTGCGCACCCGCTGCTGCGGCCCGAGTTGCAGGACCAGCGCGAGCACGCACACCACCGCACCCACCACCCAGGCCAGCGCGGGCCAATGAACCCGCCCGGCCAGCCACCGGCCCGCGCGGTAGGCACCGGCGCCAGCCAGCAGCGCCGCGCCGGCCTCGCCGTACAGCACGTACCGGTCCACGTAGAGCGGATGGGCGACCAGTGACTCAAGGCCAAGCACCAAGCCGGGCAGCACCAGCAGCGGCGCGCCCACCGACTGCACGGACAGCCCGCCGCGCCGCCACCAGGGCAGCCCCGGCCCGGTAGGCGGCTCCGGCCAGGGCCCCTGGCCGCGGCCAGGCAGCACGGCCAGCACTGCGCACAGGAACAGCAGCACGGCCAGGCCGGTGGTCGCACCGAAGTAGTCGTGGAACAGGACCCGCACCGCGCCCGGGCCGGGCCGGGGAATCCAGCCGACGGCGGCGTCCTCCCGGGCGCTGACCACGGCCAGCGGCAGCACCAGCAGCGCGGCCAGCACGGCCGCGACCGCCCAGTGCACGAACGCGCGCCGCCCATACCGGGCCAGCAGCACGGTTACCCCGTGCGCGATCAGGGCCAGCAGCGCCATCTCGTTCAGGTACCCGGCCAGCAGCATCAGCGCGGCGTAGCTCACCCACGGCCAGACCACCGTGCCGGTCCGGGGGGACGACCCCCGGAACCCCCGGCAACGACCGCATCATGCTCCGCGCGCAGCGCGCGGAGCAGCAGCAGCGTCGCGCCGGCCACACACGCGTAGACCAGCGCGTAGGACCGCGCGGTCTGCGCGTAGTAGGTGATGGTCGGGGTCAGCACCATGATCAGCCCGGCGAACAGCGCGGCCCAGCCGGACCCGGTGAGCTGCCGGGCCAGGATGGCGATCAGCCCGGCCGCGACGACCATGCTGAGCACCGACGGGATGCGCATCACGGCCGGGCTGGTGCCGACCACCATCCAGCCGTGCATCAGCAGGTAGTACAGCCCGTGCACGGCGTCCACGTTGTTCACCAGGTGGGCCAGCTGGTGCAGCGGCAGCAGCGCGGCCCACCGGGTGGCCACCTCATCGTTGCCCATCGACGAGTCGCGCGCCAGGCCCCACACGCCGAGCACGGCCATGACCAGGGCCGCGGCCAGCGCGGGACCATACCAAGCCACGGCCCGCCACCGGGACGATGCCGCAGCAGCGGGGGTGGCAGGCGGCGTGGACTCCGGGCCTGGCTCAGCCGGCGGGACCGGCGTGCCGCGCTGCCCGGTCGAGCTCACTGTGCTGGCCCGGGGGGCGACCCCCCGGAACCCCCCGAATCTGCTAGCCCGGGGGGCGACCCCCCGGAACCCCCCGCGGGCTCGGCAGGCGGTTCGCCGAGGGAGGCCGCGAACGTCTCGCGCCACTGCTCCGGCCCGGTGAACCCGGGCGCCGCGGCCCGGTACTCGGCGGCCAGCTTGGCCCACTGGCGGCGCAGCCGCCGGTGCAGGACCAGGCTGCGCAGCCCGAGCGATCGGAACAGCCGCGGGTCGCGCTGATACCACGATGCGGTCGTGTTGTCGGCCGTCGACACCAGCGCGCTGTCCAGCTTGGTCAGCACCCACCAGGCCGCGTCCTGGCCCGGCAGCGCTATCTGGGGCCGGGCTTTGGCCCCCTTCCTCGGCCGCCGGAACTGGTGCACGGTGCCCGACGCCGCCTTGGTCAGCAGGTTGAGCCGGTTGGTCGGCGTGCTGGACGCCTTGACCGCCTCCGGAGCCCGCCGCCGGGCCGGGGGAAGCTGTCCAGGTCGGCCTGGCCCCGGGCGTCGGCGTACTGCAGCCGGAACTCCCGGAGCTGGGCCAGCTTGGTGCCGATCTCTGCATGCAGGTGGCCCGGCCCGCGCAGCACATCCTCGATGGCCAGGGCGCGCAGCGCCACCGTGGAGTACTGCATCGACAGCAGGGCCTGCAGCTGCCGCTCCAGGCTTTCCGCGACCAGCTGGCCGCCGTGCGGTTCGTTCGAGTGCAGCAGCGCGGCCACCAGCCGGTTGCGCAGGTGGTAATAGGCGTTCCAGTCCAGTGCGTCGTTCTTGTCCGTCCACGGCGCCTGCCAGCAGGCCACGCCGGGCAGCGACACGGTCGGGTAACCGCGGTCCCGGGCCCGCACCCCGTACTCGGCGTCGTCCCACTTGATGAACACCGGGATCGCGAGGCCGAGTTCCTTGATCAGCCGGACCGGGATCAGGCACATCCACCAGCCGTTGTAGTCGCCGTCGGCCCGGCGGTGCAGCCACGGGGTGTTGCGCAGGTTGCGGCGGCCAAAGTCGTGCCGGCTCTTGGTGTTCGGCGCGTTCCCCCACCACCACCGGTAGGGCGCGACCGCCTCGGCGTACGCGTGCAGTACCGAGCGCTCATACTGGCTGAACATGTGGCCGCCGACGATCGTCGGCTTGCGGGCCAGGTCGGCGAAGGTGATCGCGCGGAGGATCCCCTCGGGATCGATCTCGACGTCGTCGTCGGTGAGCAGCACGTAGTCGCTCTGGCCGGCCCGCACCGTCTCGTCCATGGACCGGGAGAACCCGCCAGAGCCGCCTAGATTGCCCTGCTCGATCACCTGCACCCGGCCGGCCAGCCTCTTGGCCGCGTCCTCGAAACCGGGGTGGTCGCTGGCCCGGGTGCTGCCCTGGTCGACCACGTAGACGGTGTCCAGCAGGTGATGGACGTCGGTGGCGTCGCCGAGCGACCGCAGCTTCTGGACCACCTCGTCGGGCTTATTGAACGAGGTGATGCCGATGCTGAACCGGCCGGGCGGCATGGGCTCGACCTGCGCCAGCCAGTCCGCCTCGATCAGGGTCGTCCCGCGCGGGCCGGCCACGATGTCGAACCAGTACCAGCCGCCGTCGATGAACGGGGCGAGCGGCAGCGTGCGCTCGATCGTCTCCGGGTCGTCCGACTCGAGGTTGATCGTTTCGATTGGGTGGCTGTGCCCCCGGGCCGTGGAGCGGTACAGGATGACCTTTGACTCGCCCGCCAGGCGGATGCGCAGGGTCACCGCGTCCACGGTGGTCCACCGGCGCCAGTAGCTGGCCGGGAACGCGTTGAAGTAGGTGGCGAACGAGACCCGGCAGCCGTCGGTGATCAGCGCGCTGCGCCGCGGCCCGGCCTCCTCGACCAGGTGCGCGGGCACGTCGGCGCCGAAGCGGATGCTCGACTGCGCCTCGCCGACCGCGGCGCTGCCGGTGGCGGTACCGCCGGTCACTTTGCGCCCGGTCAGTTCCTCCGCGGCCATCTCGGCCTCCAGTTCGGCGGCGCCGCGGTCCATCTTGGTCTCCACGTACAGCGGGACCACGTCCAGGTCGTCCCCGGGAAACACGACCCGCTGCAGCACCCGCGGGCTCCGGGACGCGCTCGCCTCAGTCATCGGCCAGCCCCTTCAGCGGCGCGCCGTCGGTGAAGAACGGCCGCAGCCGGTTGTCGTACATGTTCAGCGCGGAGCCGATGGCCATGTGCATGTCGAGGTACTTGTAGGTGCCCAGCCGCCCGCCGAACAGCACCCCGTCCTCGCGCCCCGCCAGCTCCCGGTAGGTCAGCAGCCGCGCCCGGTCTTCCGGCGTATTGATCGGGTAGTACGGCTCGTCACCGTGTTCGGCGAAGCGCGAATACTCACGCATGATCACTGTCTTGTCCTTCGGGTACCAGTCGCGCTCGGGGTGGAAATGCCGGAACTCGTGAATGCGGGTGTAGGGGACGTCTTCGTCGGCGTAGTTCATCACGGGGGTGCCCTGGAAATCACCGGTGGGCAGCACTTCGGTGTGGAAATCGAGGGTACGCCACCCCAGGTCGCCGGCCGCGTAGCCGAAGTACGCGTCGAGCGGCCCGGTGTACACCACCGGCAGCTGGCCGACCAGGTCCGCGCGCAGGCCGGCGAACTCGGTGCTCAGCCGGACCTCGATGTTCGGGTGGTCGGCCATCCGCTCCAGCCACCTGGTGTAGCCGTCCACCGGCAGGCCCTCGTGGGTGTCGCTGAAATACCGGTTGTTGAACGTGTACCGGACCGGCAGCCGGGAGATCACCTCGGGCGGCAGGTTGACCGGGTCGGTCTGCCACTGCTTGGCCGTGTAGCCGCGGAAGAACGCCTCGTACAGCGGCCGGCCGACCAGTGAGATGGCCTTCTGCTCCAGGTTGCTCACCTGGTCCGGGTCGATCTCCGCGGCCTGCTCGGCGATCAGCGCCCGCGCCTCGTCCGGCGACATCACCTGGCCGAAGTACTCGCAGATCGTGCCCAGGTTGATCGGCAGCGGGTAGACCCGGCCCTTGTACACCGAGAACACCCGGTGCTGGTACCCGGTGAACGCGGTGAACCGGTTGACGTACTCCCAGACCCGCTCGTTCGAGGTGTGGAACAGGTGCGCGCCGTAGCGGTGCACCTCGATGCCGGTCTCCGGCTCCGGCTCGCTGTACGCGTTGCCGCCGATGTGCGGGCGGCGGTCCAGGATGAGCACCCGCAGGCCGAGGTCGGTGGCGCAGCGCTCGGCGACGGTCAGCCCGAAGAAGCCGGAGCCGACGATGGCCAGGTCGATATTCACTGGCCCACCTGCATCGGCGGGGCCGGATGGGCCGCAGGTTCACCCTCCGCGGGGTCGGCGCCGTCCGGCCGTTCCGTGTAGTGCGCGACCATCGGCTTGTACACCGCGCGGCGGGCCCACCACGGGATCAGCCGGTACCCGCCGCGCACCATCACGTTGCGCGCGAACTCGGCCGGCGTGGTGAACCCGTGCCGCCGGAACTCGCGCTGCAGCCGCAGTTCGGACCGGAGCAGGTCGGTGCCGCCACGGCGCTTGAACGCGGTCGCGCCGACCCGGTAGTAGACCAGCGGCTCGGCCACGTTGACCGCCCGGGCGCCGTTCTGCAGCATGCGCGCGAACAGCGCGTAGTCCTCCATCAGCGGGAGGTCGCCGTAGCCGCCCGCGGCCTGCACCGCCTGCCGCCGGTAGACCACGGTCGGGTGGTTGAACGGGTCGTGCATCCGCGCGTAGCGCTGGATCTGCTCCGGGTCGGTCGGCGGCACCCGCTGGCCGACCACGTTCTCGATGTCACCGACGAATTCGAGCAGCCCGGCGCCGACAATGTCGGCCTCGGCGATCAGCGGGATCTGCACCTCGAACCGGTGCGGCATGGCCACGTCGTCGGCGTCCATCCGGGCGATCACGTCGAACTGGCTGGCCGCCATCCCGGCATCCAGCGCAGGCCCCAGGCCCCGGTTGCTCTCCAGCGGCACCAGCGTGACCGGCACCGGGCTGGTCTTGTGCAGGTCAGCCAGGCAGGCGTCCAGCTCATCGCGGACCGGCCCGTCCCGCACAATCACCACCTGGGCCGGGCGGATCGTCTGCTCATCGACCGCGCTGCAGAACGCCTGCAGCAGGTGCTCAGACTGGTCGCCATCCCATACTGAGAGCAGGAGCGTGAAGGGCTCATGCATGTGCCGAATGTGCCTTCCAGGTCTGTCGGAGCGTGCGCTCTATATATGGCTGCGCGGTGGCTACGGCGAGGGCTTCGAGAGGGCCAGCCGCCCTGGTCCCACGGTACTTTACGGCAGCTATAGGCGGAGTTGCTCCGATACCGCCGACTCCCCCGTGTCGTTGTTTTCTGGTCTACCCTGGCCGTGCAGCCGGCTCACCCACGACGGATAAGGTACCCGGATGGCATCGAACGGCAGGGTTTTCCTGCACATCGGCGAGCCGAAGACCGGCACTACCTTCCTGCAGCAGGTGATGTGGGGCAACCGCGCCGAACTGGCCGCCCAGGGCCTGGTGCTGCCCGGCCACCACGCGCAGGATCACTTCCGGGCCAGCCAGGACCTGCGCGGCATCGAGAAGCTGCCCAGCGACCCGGCCGGCTCATGGACCGGGGAGTGGGACATCCTGGCCACCCAGGCCCGGCAGGCGCCGCACCTGGCAGTCATCTCGCACGAGCTGTTCTCCGCCGCCGACGCGGACCAGGCGGCCCGGGCGGTCCGCTCGCTGCAGCCCGCCGAGGTGCACGTCGTGCTGACCGTGCGGGACATGGCCTCGCTGCTGCCCGCCGAATGGCAGGAGACGATCAAGCACCGCAACGCGCGCGGCTGGACCGACTGGCTGAGCGACGTGATCGACCACGAGGCCGCGGCCCCCGACCGGCGCCAGTTCTGGTTCTGGCGGGTGCACGACACGCTCGCCCTGCTGGCGCCGTGGGCGCAACACGTCCCGCCGGAGCGGGTGCACGTCATCACCATGCCTCCACCGAACGCCAGTACCGGCGTGCTGTGGGACCGTTTCGCCGGTCTGCTCAGCATCGACCCGTCGTCCGTGGATCTGACCCTGGCCCGGCCGAACGCGTCGCTGGGCATGCCGGAAATCGAGTTCCTCCGGCGGCTCAACGAGAAGCTGCCGGACGAGGTCCCGGACTGGTTCTACATGTGGACGGTCAAGGAGGGGGTCGCGCACCGCGCGCTGGCCGACCGGCCGCGGCACGGGCGGCTGGTGCTGCCCGCCGGCCGGGAGGCGTGGGCCAAGGAACAGGCCGAGGCGCTCATCGCCGGGCTGGCCGGCTCGGGCTACCAGGTCATCGGGGACCCGGACGAACTGCGGCCGCGGCCGGCCGGCGCGCCGGGCTCGGACACCGGGCAGCAGCCGCCGGACCAGGTGCTGGACGCCGCAGTGGACGCGGCCGCCGCGCTGGTCGTCAACCAGTACCGCAAGGAGCACGGCGGCGCCAAGCGCGGCCCGGCGGGCGGGCCGCGCCGCGGCGGGCTGGCCGGGCGGGTCGAGTCGGCGGTCGGCGCCTCGCCCTGGCTGAAGCGGACGGTCCGCGAGCTGAGCAGCCGCTATCCCGCGGTGCGCAAGCTGCGCATCATGGCCTGGCAGGCGCTGGAGCGGACCCGGACCCGGACCCGGACCCGCAGGGTAACCGGACCCAGGGCCGGTCTTAAGATGGCGGGCCCTGACTCCGCCCCACGGGTGGTCGCCGTGGTGGTCACCTGGAACCGGCGGGATCTGCTGCTCGAATCGCTGGCCGCGGTACTCGGGCAGGACCGGCCGCCGGACGGGGTGATCGCGGTGGACAACGCGTCCACCGACGGCACCGCCGACGCGGTGCGCGCCGGGTTCCCGGCCATCCGGCTGGCCACGCTGGCGCAGAACACCGGCGGGGCCGGCGGGTTCGCCTACGGCCTGGCGCTGGCCCTGGCCGACGGCGCCGACCTGGTCTGGCTGATGGACGACGACACGGTGCCGGAGCCGGGCGCGCTGCGCGCGCTGCTGGCCGCGCGGGACCAGGCGCCGGGCGGCCGTCCGGTGCTGCTGGCCAGCCGGGTGCTGTGGACCGACGGCCGCGCCCACCCGATGAACACGCCGCGGGCCAAGCCGTTCGCCACCGGGGCGGAGCAGCGCGCCGCGGCGGCGGCCGGCTGCGTGCCGATCCGGTCCGCCTCGTTCGTGTCGATCCTGGTCGATGCCGCGCTGACCCGGCAGCGCGGCCTGCCGCAGGCCGACTACTTCCTGTGGAACGACGACTTCGAGTTCACCACCCGGCTGCTGCGCGGCCAGGCCGGCTGGCTCTGCCCGGCCAGCGTGGTGGTGCACAAGACCAGGACGTTCGGCAGCACCGACGCGGACCCGGGGGCACGCTTCTTCTACGAGGTGCGGAACAAGATCTGGACGCTGCGGGCCCGGGGCGCGCTGTCGCCCGCCGAGCGGGTGCTGTACGGCGGCGCGACGCTGCGCCGCTGGGCGCGCACGTTCCGCAGCTCGGCCGACCGCGGCACGCTGCGGTCCTGCCTGGTCAAGGGCGTCGCCGCGGGCCTGCGCAGCGGGCCACGGCCGACCGCCGAGGTGCTGGCCGCGGCCGGCGTGGAGCTGCCCGGGCCGGTCAGTCCGCCGCCGGCGCCGCTTCCCCGGCCGGCGGCGTAGCCGGCTCGGCGCCGCCCGGCGGCGCAGGCCGAGCAGCGCGGTCAGGCCGAGCAGCCCGGCGGGCGGCAGGGTGAGCACCGCGGGCAGCTGGTAGCGCCAGGAGAACTCGTACACGTCCGGCGCGAGCAGGATCACCGCGGCGGTCAGCGTGAACAGCAGGCAGGCCAGCCCGGCCGCCCGGGTACGCGGGTCGGCCGACGACCGCCGGATCAGCGCGATCACCGAGCCGGCCACGCCGAGCAGGGCCAGCGCGGCGAACAGCGGGCCCGGGGTGTACCCGCCGTCCAGCTGGTAGGACCGCAGGAAGCTGGCGATGGGCACGTTCACCTGGGCCGGGCCGCCGTAGGCGGGCTTGAGCGGCTTGAGGAACAGCTTCCCGAACAGCCGCACCTGCACCCCCACGATGATGGTGTGGTTGGGGCTCAGCGTGATCCAGTTCGGGTAGACCGGGTAGTGCGTCTGGAACTGCCAGCGCCACAGCGGCGTGGTGAACGGGTCCGAGGTCCGGGTCACCGCGAACAGCCGCAGTGAGTCCAGGCCGACCGCACCGGCGATGCGCAGCGGCTGCTGGCTCCAGATGGCCGAGGTCAGCTGCTTGGTCAGCCCGGCCCGGGTCGTCCCGGCCGGGACCGGGGCGGTGTGCAGCGGTGAGTACTTGGAGTGCTCGATCCAGTCCGGGCCGAACGACTGCTGGTGCGGCGTCGGGCAGAACGGCCGCACGTCGGCGGGCAGCTTGAGCGTGGCGCAGTCGGCCGCGGCCACCACCCGGCCGGTGTCCTGCTGTCCCGCGGGCCAGCCGGAAATGCCCGTTGCTGACGTAGGAGACGGTGCAGTAGGCGAGGATCGGCACCAGGAACGCCACGATGAGCACGCCGGCCGTGGTCGCCGCCCGGCGCAGCGTCCCGGCCGTGGCCAGCAGGTAGAGCACGGCGGGCACGACCAGTACCTCGCCGAGCTGGTGCACGGTGGCCGAGCCGCCGAGCAGCACCCCGGCCGCGGCGGTCAGCCGCAGCGGCGGCGCGGGCCGCCAGAGCAGCACGCACAGCCCGGCCACGACCAGTGCCTCGAACCACAGGTCTGGCATGATCATCTGCTCGATCTGCACCTGGTACGCGTCGAGCAGCACCGGGGCAACGGCCAGCGCGGCCAGCCACCGGTTCAGGCCGCGGCGCAGCAGCACGGCGTACAGGGCCGCGCCCATGGCCAGCCCGACCAGGTGCTGCACGATGACGACCGTGGTCAGGTTCCCCACGGCCAGGATGGCCCGCAGGATGTACATGTAGCCGAGCGGGTCGGAACCGGGCGACGCGCCGTACAGGTACTTGAGCGTGTCCACGTAGATCAGCGCGGGCTGGTAGGCCGCCGTGGCCAGCACCCGCAGCACCAGCCCGGCTACCAGCAGCAGGGCCACCAGCCAGTGCCGCAGCAGCAGGCCGGGCAGCCGGGCCAGCCACGCCTGGGCTGGCGCCGGGCCGCGGCCCGGCGTGCCGTCCTTGCTCCCGGTGCCCGGCGCGCCGCCGCGCGCGACGAGATGCGGCCCAGTCATGCGACGGGTGCGCAGGGCAGCATTCCTGGCTCCATTCGATGCGGGAGATGAGAGCAGCATCATCCCGTAACGTGCCGTCTCAGAAGCACCTCATCCTACTATTTGCGGCTGCACCGTAACCGGGCCTGGGGCCGGTCAGCCGGGCTGCGGCCAGTACAGCACAGTGGCGTCGTCGCGCAGCTTGGACCGGGGCCAGCGGGCGCCGTCCGGGTCGGCGTCCTCGGCCGCGCGGACCTGGGCGAGCAGCTCGGCCGGGCCTTCCTCGCGCAGCACGCCGGCCAGTTCCGGCCAGCCGAGCAGGCCGTACTGCTCGGCGATCGCGGGTGGCGCCGTCGCTGAGCAGCGCGATGGCCTGCAACCCGTCGCGCGGCAGGGTCTCCGTGCGGGCCTGGCCGGCCGCGGCCGGGTTGGTGCTGGCCGCCCGGTGCCGGTCGGTGATGACCGCTGGCACCCGGTCTTTCCCGTAATCGGCCACGATGACCGAATCGGCGAGTGCGAGCACCTCGAAACCGGCTGGTGCGGCCCGGACCGCGGTCACGGTCGACGCCGGGGTCAGTGGGTTGGCCAGGTCACAGCGATCCGCGTGGCTGGCCCGGACCTGCTCGATGGCATTGGCCAGCGCCTCCGGGAGCGGGATCGCCGGGTCGGCGCTGATCTGGCCGAGCAGGATGCCACCCAGTGCCCGGGCGTACCAGGCCACCCCGTGCAGGCATCCGGTGCTGGCCCCGCGTGGCGTCGTGGTGCAGCCGTCCAGCAGCACCGCGGCACCGGGCGCGGCGGCGGCAAAATCCTCGTTGGGCCAGCCCGGGGTGCCGGGCTCAGTGGCCAGCTCGACGCGCATCTGCCTCCGCTGCCGGGTTGCGCTGCCGGTTTGCCGAACGCGGCCCAGCCTACCGGGCTGGCTGGTCAGGCCCAGATCTTGGCCGCAGTGTTGGCCACCAGTTCGAGTTTCCGTCGCTCCTCGCCCACGGTCAGCTGGTTGCCGCCGGAGGTGGAGGCGAACCCGCACTGCGGGCTCAGCGCCAGGTCGGCGATCGGCAACCGCCGGCCGGTGAGTTCTGTCAGTGCCCGGCGCTATACCTGGAGACGAGCACCGGCGAAGGGGGCGGACATGACCACGCAGGACCTGACCAGCACCGTGGTATCCCGCGACGGCACCACGATCGCGGTCGACCGGTACGGCTCGGGACCCGCGCTCGCGCTGGTGGGCGGGGCGTTCACCGACCGGCGGGCGCTCGCCCCGTTCGCCCAGGCGCTGGCGCCGTACTTCACCGTGCTCGCCTACGACCGGCGCGGCCGCGGCGACAGCGGCGACACGCCGCCCTACGCGCTAGCCCGGGAGATCGAGGACCTGGCCGCGGTCATCGCCGCGGCGGGCGGGCCAGCCTGCGTGTTCGGCCACTCCTCCGGCGCTGGCCTGGCCGTGCTGGCCGCGGCCGATGGCGTCGCCATCAGCAGACTGGCCCTGTACGAGCCGCCGTACATGGTGGCCAAGGACGACCCCCTCCCGCCGGACGGCCTGGCCGCCCGGATCACCGAGCTGGCCAGTTCGGGCCGCCGCGGCGACGCGGTTGAGTTCTGGATGAAGGACACCATCCGGCTGCCCGCCGGGGCGATCGCGCAGATGCGGCAGGGCCCGGCGTGGCCCGCCCTGGAAGCGGCGGTGCACACCGCGGCCTACGACGCCGAGATCATGGGCGACCAGGAACGTGGCGATCCACTGCCCGCCGCCTGGGCCAGCCAGGTCACCATCCCCACCCTGATCATGGATGGCGAGAACAGCCCAGCCTGGCAGCACTACCTCCATGGACGCGCTGGCCGCCCTGCTGCCCGACACCCGCCGGCACACCTTCCCCGGCGCCGACCACAGCGTCGCCCCGGACGCGCTGGCCCCGGTGCTCCGCGACTTCATGCGTCCCGCCGCTTGAGCATCCAGAACGTGACGCCCAGCAGGACGGCCGCGAGCACCAGGAAGATGCCGGTCTCGATGCCCTGGAAGGCCCAGAACCGGTCGGCCGGCTGGTAGGCGAGGTACCCCCGGTAGCCGTGCGCCGCCATGCAGGGCGCCGGGTTCTGCAGGGCCTTGGCGCATACGGCCGGGACCGGTGCGCCGTTGAACACGTAGCTACTGGAGCCGGCCGGGGGCTTGCCGTTCGGGCCGACGATGCCCTGGCTGACGTTCAGGTAGGAACCCGCGGGCTGGTAGAACCCCGTGAGCTTGTAGTACACGGTGACCGGGGTCATGTAATGCAGCCGGAGCCACTGCGCGATCAGCACCCGCAGCCCGGCGAAGCCGGCCAGCGTGACGGCCAGCGCGGGCAGGGTGCGCCGCAGCAGCGCGCCGGCGCAGATGCCGAGGGCCATCGCGAAGATCGCGTAGCTGACCGGCACGATGTCGGTGATGTCGAACCGGTTGGCCTCGAAGCCGTCCAAGGTCAGCGCGTTGTTCGGCCCGGACCACCAGGTGACCAGGGCCGAGACCGCGCCGGCCAGGACGGCCGCGGCGAGCAGCAGCCAGGCGGCGCGCACCGCCAGCCAGCGCCGCCGGGTGATGCTCTGCGTCCAGGCGAACTGGTTCGTTCCGGTCTCCAGTTCATGCGCCACCATCGGGGCGCCCCAGAACAGCCCGGGCAGCAGCGGCACCGCGGACGTCGCGACGACGAGCGTCGTGAAGATGGGGCCGCTGAGCGACGGGTTGCCGCACCCGTGGTCCGTCCTGCATCCGGCTAGCGCGGCGTGCCACACCTGCGCCGCGTGCAGGCCGGAGATCAGCAGCACAACGGCCAGCGCGGCCAGCAACGCGGCGGCGAGTGCGGCCTGGTAACGGTACTGCCGCCAGGTGACCCAGGTCATCGGTCTCCCCCTACCGCCGACAGGCGGCCGGCTGCGGGACCGGTGCCCGTGCCGTCGCCGCCCTGCGTCATGTAGCCAAGCACCATCTCCTCCAGGTTCGTTTCCTCGACCGCCCAGGCCGGGTCGATCACCGGGCCGTTCAGCCGGACCAGCAGCGTGGTCTGCCGCGCGGTGCTGTCCTCCCGCACGATGGTGTGCGCCCGCGCGATCGCCGTCGTGTCCTTGCGCGGGCCGACCAGGACCCGGTGCTCGGCGAGCAGCGTGTCGATGTCGCCGCACAACTGCACCCGGGAGTCGGCCAGCAGGATCAGGTGGTCGCAGACCCGTTCGATGTCCGCGATCAGGTGCGAGGACAGCACAATCGTGAGCCGCCCCCCGCCCGCCGCCGCCTCGGCCAGCGCCGCGAGGAAGTTCTGCCTGGCCAGCGGGTCGAGCGCGGCCAGCGGCTCGTCGAGCAGCAGTACCTGCGGCCGCTTGGCCAGGGTGAGCGCCAGCGCGACCTGGGCCCGCTGGCCGCCGGACAGCGTGCCCACCCGCTGGTCCAGCGGGATCCGCAGGCCGCCGAGCCGGGCCCGCACCGAATCGCCGTCCCAGCGCGGGTTGAGGTGGGCACCGATGCCGATGTGGTCCTGCGCGGTCAGCCGCCGGTACAGCGGGACCTCCTGGGCCAGGAAGCCGATCTCCGCCAGGTATCCGGGATCCTGCCGCGGCGTGGCGCCGAGCACGGTGGCCCGGCCCGCGGTCGGCGCGGCCAGCCCGGTAAGCAGCCGCAGCAGCGTGGTCTTGCCCGCGCCGTTCGGCCCGACCAGCGCGGATATCCGGCCCGCCGGAACGCTGATCGTGCAGTCGCTCAGCGCGGTGACCCGCCGGTACCTCTTGGCCAGCCCGCTGGTCTCGATCGCTGCGGTCATGCGGTGTCCTCCTCGGCCGGCGCCTGCAGCGTGACCCGCAGCAGCGACTCGATCGCCTCGTCGTCCAGCCCGGCGGCGCGTGCCTCGCGCACCCAGGCCGCCAGCCCGCGGCCCAGCCGCGAGTGCGTGCCCGGCGGGGGCCCCGGCGGCCGGGCCCGGACGAACGTGCCGTGCCCGGCCCGCGCCTCGACCAGCCCTTCGCGCTCCAGGTCGCGGTAGGCCTTCAGCACGGTGTTGGGGTTGATCGCGGTCGCCGCGACCACCTCCCGCACGCTCGGCAGCTGGTCGCCGACGCCGAGCACTCCCATCCGCAGCGCCTGCCGCACCTGCCGCTCGATCTGCAGGTAGGGCGGCACCGCGGACCGCCCGTCCACCCGGAATCTGATCACCCCGGCCCTCCAGTGTCTTAGGTCACTAGGACACTATGACGCCGCCGCCGCCCGCGTCAACTGGCCGCGGGCCGCGAGCCGCAGGCGGGTTGCCCAGCATCAGGCTCACGCCCTGCTCGGCGTCGAGGTCGCCGGCCACCCAGAACGCGGTGAACACGGCCATGCCGACGACGCCCAGAGCAGCCGGTCAGGGAACCGCGGAAGCACCTGCCGCGCGCAAGGGCTCCAGCAGCCGGTGCGGCCTGGTCAGCGCGCCGGTTACCCAGCTGTCGCCGTCCGCTGGTGGCTCGAGCTCAGGACCGGGGGCGATGACGGTGTCGGCCGCGGCCACCGGCCTACCGCAGGTATCGCACCGGCCGCCCCGGTCGATCTGCCCGGCCGGTCCAGCAGCGCTGACCGGCGGACCGGGCCGGACTGCGTCCTGGGCCAGGCGGCGGCGCACGTATTCGCTGCGGGACAGTCCCAGCCGTCGCGCGTGCGCGTCCAGTGCCGCGATGACGTCATCGGGCACGTCGCGAATGAGTAGATCCATGTCCGCAGCCTCCGCTCGGACAACGGTACCTGGCAGCCAGACCTTGATCGTGGCTGATAGGTGCCACATAGCGCCCCCTATCACCCACGATCATGGACACACGGGCCAGCCTCAGATCATGTCGAAGGTGTCCGGGTCGGGGCCGAAGCGCTCGTTCCGGTTCAGCGCGGTGATCGTCTCGACGTCCTCGCCGGACAGCTCGAAGTCGAAGATGGCGAAGTTCTCCCGGACCCGGGCCGGGGTGACCGACTTGGGGAAGATGATGTCGCCGCGCTCGATGTGCCAGCGCAGCACCACCTGGGCCGGGGTCTTGCCGATCCGCTCGGCGATGGTCACGATCTCCGGGTCGGCCAGCACCCGGCCCTGGCCGATCGGCGCCCAGCCCTCGACCGCGATCTGGTGCTGCGCGCAGAACGCCCGCAGCTCGTCCTGGGTCAGGTACGGGTGCACCTCGATCTGGTTGATGACGGGCGGGACCTCGGTCTCGGTGTGCAGCCGGCGCAGGTGGTGGGCCTGGAAGTTGGACACCCCGATGGACCGGGCCCGGCCGTCCCGGTAGAACTCCTCCAGCGTCCGCCAGGTGGACACGAAGTCGCCGTCGTACCGGGTGGGCACCGGCCAGTGGATCAGGAACAGGTCGAGGTAGTCGAAGCCCAGCGCGTCCAGCGAGGCGTCGAACGCGCGCCTGGCGTCATCCGGCCGGTGCGCGCCGTTGGCCAGCTTGCTGGTGACGAACACGTCCGCGCGGTCCAGGCCGGACTTGCGGATCGCCTCGCCGACCTCCTTCTCGTTGCCGTACCCCTCGGCCGTGTCGATGTGCCGGTAGCCGGTCTGCAGCGCCGTGCTCACCGCGGCCACCGTCTCCTCGGGCGGGACCAGGAAGACGCCGAAGCCGAATTGCGGGATGGTCCGGCCGTTGTTCAGCATGATCTCGGGTACTGCGCTCACGAACTCGTTCTCCTCCGCGTACTCGGCTGTTGTCTGTCCACTCTGCCCTGCCCGGGAAGACGGGGTTCACCCGGGCCTGCCCGTGGCCCTACCGGGTCAGGTCGATCACGGTCATCCCGGCGGCGGCCGGCGGCTGGCTCATCGCGGCCAGCGCCGCCCCGGCGCCGGCCAGCCCGATCACCCGGCCGATCAGCCGCTCCGGGCGGAGCGTCTGGTCCGCGATCAGCGCGAGCATGGCCGGGTAGTCCGCGGCGGCCATCCCGTGCGACCCGTAGATCTCCAGCTCCCGCGCGATGACCAGGTCCATCGGCAGCGGCGCGGCCGCGTCCGGGCCGAGCAGCAGGCCGACCTGGACGTGCCGGCCGCGGCGGCGGAGGCAGCGCACCGAACTGGCCGCGGTGGCCGGTGAGCCGAGCGCGTCCACCGAGACGTGCGCCCCGCCGCCGGTCAGGTCCTGGATCGCCGCCGCCGGGTCGCCCACCTGGCCCTGCCCCGCCAAGATGACCTCGGCCGCACCCAGCTCGCGGGCCCGGTCCAGGGCCACCGCGGCCACATCTACCGCGATGACCCGGGCGCCCAGCGCGGCGCCGATCAGCACCGCGGACAGGCCGGCCCCGCCGCAGCCGTGCACGGCCAGCCAGTCCCCCGCCCGCACCCGGCCATGCGCGGTCAGCGCGCGGAACGCGGTGGCGAACCGGCAGCCCAGGCAGGCCGCGGTGATGAAATCGACCGTGGCGGGCAGCGCGACCAGGTTGACGTCGGCGGCCGGGATGGCCACCTGCTCGGCGAACGATCCGGGCCCGGTGAACCCGGGCTGGGTCTGCCGCGGGCACACCTGGGCCTGGCCGGCCCGGCAGTACTCGCACGTCCCGCAGCCGCAGACAAAGGGAACGGTGACCCGGTCCCCCGGCCGCCACCTGGTGACCCCGGGCCCGGCCTGGGCCACCGTGCCGGCCAGCTCGTGCCCGGGGATGTGCGGCAGCGGCACCGGGTCGTGGCCCTGCCAGGCGTGCCAGTCGGACCGGCACACCCCGGTCGCGCCGACGTCGAGCACCACCCCGCCGGCCGGGCAGGCCGGCGCCTCGACCTCGGTCAGCTCGGGGGTGACCCGGTACCCGGGGTAGACAACCGCCCTCATGGGCCGATCAGGATGACGTCGAGGGTGCGCGGCCCGTGCACGCCTTCCACCCGGTCCAGCTCGATGTCGCTGGTGGCGGACGGCCCGCTGATCCAGGTCAGCGGGCGGTCCGGGCGCACCCGGGCCACCGCCTCCGGGACCAGGCCGACCACCTGCCCGGCCTGGACCAGGCACAGGTGGTAGTCCGGGATGAGGCTGAGCGCGCGGCGGCCCTGCCCGGCCGAGCCGTCCAGGATGATCGTCCCGGTCTCGGCGATGGCCACCGCCGCGGCGGTGATCACCCCGTCGAACCCGTCCAGCTCCCGCGCGGACAGCCCGTCGTCCACCACCAGCTCGGCGCCGACTGGTCCGGGCAGCTCCAGGCCGGGCGGGATGACCAGCCGCCGCGCACCCCGATCGGCCAGCGCGGCCGTGATGGTGTCCAGCAACGCGGCGGGCGCCGCGCGCCGGACGACGGCACGGTAGTCGGACAGGCGTTCGGCCAGCCGGTCGAGAAGCTGCGCGGAGCTCAGCCCAGCGTCCCGGCGGTACCCGTCCGGGACGGCCGCCGCCTCGTTACGGTCCGCGCCGAGCGCGGTACGGATCCGCCTCAGCACCTCATCCCGCGCCGTCATCGCCCGGTCTCCCGAGCGCGCCACCACTCGCGGAACGTCTGGGCCGGCGGGGCGGGCGCGTCCCGGGCCGTGGTCCAGCCGGCCAGCGGCGGCGGCAGCCGCCGGATCCGGCCATCCCGGCTGAGCAGCCGCCCAAGCCGCCCGGCGCGCTGCCCGGCCTGGTAGCGGGCCGGCTTGGCCAGCACCCAGGACGCCGCGGCCATCGTCACCGCCTCGGGGCTGGGCAGCCGGGCGCCGGTTTCCTCCACGTGCCGCGCCCGGAGATGCACCAGCAGCGACGGAATGTCGATCTTCACCGGACAGGCCTCGTAGCACGCACCACACAACGAGGACGCGTACGGCAGCGAGGCGTTGTCCTCAACCCCGGTCAGCATCGGCGACAGCACCGCGCCGATCGGCCCCGGGTATACCGAGCCGTACGCGTGCCCGCCAACCCGCTCGTACACCGGGCACACGTTCAGGCAGGCCGAGCACCGGATGCAGTGCAGCGCCGAGCGCCCCTCCGGATCGGCCAGCGCCGCGGTCCGCCCGTTGTCCAGCAGCACCAGGTGGAACTGCTGCGGGCCGTCTCCGGGGGTCACCCCGGTCCACATCGAGGTGTACGGGTTCATCCGCTCGCCGGTCGAGGACCGCGGCAGCAGCTGCATGAACACACCCAGGTCGGCCCAGCTGGGCAGGACCTTCTCGATGCCCATCACGGTGATCAGCGTGTCCGGCAGGGTCAGGCACATCCGGCCGTTGCCCTCGGACTCGACCACGCACAGCGTGCCGGTCTCGGCGATGGCGAAGTTGGCCCCGCTGATGCCCACCTTGGCGGACAGGAACGCGCGGCGCAGGTGCAGCCGGGCCGCCTCGGTCAGCGCGGCCGGCGAGTCGGTCAGCCCCGGGTCCACGTCGCCCATCTCGCGCAGGAAGATGTCCCGGATCTCGGCCCGGTTCCGGTGGATGGCGGGCACCAGGATGTGCGACGGCCGGTCGTGGCCGAGCTGCACGATCAGCTCGGCCAGGTCGGTCTCCCGGGCCCGGATGCCGGCCGCGGCCAGCGCCTCGTTCAGCCCGATCTCATCGGTCACGATCGACTTGA
This sequence comes from uncultured Actinomycetes bacterium, assembly GCA_963832095.1. GTDB lineage: Bacteria > Actinomycetota > Actinomycetes > Streptosporangiales > Streptosporangiaceae > RYN-230. The sequence continues at coordinate 35,773 of CAWHSW010000016.1, read as the reverse complement.
CCTTGACCGCCTCGGTGGCCCCGGTGGCGCGGACCAGATCGGTCACGATCCGGTTGGCCTCGATCGCGTCCCGGGCCCAGTGCACCACCCCGCCGCGCGCGGTGACCTGCTCCTCCAGCTGCTCCAGGTAGCGGTCCAGGTGGGCCATGGTGTGTGCCTTGATGGCCGACCCGGCCGCGCGCAGCTGCTCCCAGTCCGGCAGCTCACCGACGACCGCGGCCCGCTTGGCCCGGATCGTCGCGGTGGCCCGGCCCAGGTTGCGGCGCAGCTGGCTGTCGCCCAGCGCGCGCCGGGCCGCGACCGGGAACGGCTCCGCGCCGCGCAGATGGCCCACCCCGCGCGGCGCGGTCGGCATGCCCAGGTAGACCGGGGCGCTCACCGGGCAGCACCGTCCGCCTGGGTGGCGGCCAGGATCTCGGCCAGGTGTACCGTCCGGGTGCCGGCCCGCAGCCGGGACAGCCCGCCGCCGATGTGCATCAGGCAGGAACTGTCCCCCGCGGTGCACACCTCGGCCCGGGTGGCCAGCACGTTGCGCATCTTGTCGGCCAGCATGGCCGTGGAGGTGTCCGCGTTCTTCACCGCGAACGTGCCGCCGAACCCGCAGCACACGTCGGCGTCCGGCAGCTCGACCAGATCCAGCCCGGTCACGTTGCGCAACAGCCGCTGCGGCCGGTCGCCGACGCCGAGCATGCGCAGCGAGTGGCAGGTCGGGTGATAGGTGACCCGGTGCGGGTAGTAGGCGCCCACGTCCTCCACCCCGAGCACGTCCACCAGCAGCTGGGACAGCTCGTAGCTGCGCGCCGCGACCGCCTCCGCCCGGCGGGCCAGCGTCTCGTCCCCGGCCCGGCGGGCCACCATCGCGTGCTGGTGCCGGATCGACCCGGTGCACGAGCCGGACGGCACCACGATCACCTCATAACCCTCAAACACGTCTACATAACGCCGGATCAGCGGCAGGGCCGCCGCCTGGTACCCGGTGTTCACGTGCATCTGGCCGCAGCAGGTCTGCGCCTGCGGGAAGTCCACCTGATGACCGAGCCGTTCCAGCAGCCGCACCGTGGCCACCCCGGCCTGCGGGTAGAGCGTGTCGGCCAGGCAGGTCACGAACAACGCGATGCGCATGCTCAGCTCGCCGTCTCGGTCACAGCCGGCTCGACTACGCGGCCGCCGGGGGCGGCGCGGCCGGCCCTGGCTGGACGCCCGGACCACCAGGTCCGGCTCGAACACCACCTGCCGGTGCCGGTGCGTGCCGTCACCCAGCGCCTCCTCGACGAGCAGCTGGGCCGCGGCCCGGCCGAGCTGATGCCGCGGCTGGCGCACCGAGGACAGCGGCACCGCGGCCGCGGCCGCGAACTCCACGTCGTCGTAGCCGACGATAGCGATGCTGTCCGGGACCCGGATCCGGTGGCTGGTCATCGCCTGCAGCACGCCGAGCGCGAGCAGGTCGTTGGCGCAGAACACGGCGGTCGGCCGGGTCGCGGCGGGCAGCCCGGCCAGCTCGGCGCCGGCCCGCTGGCCGGCCGCCACGTTCAGCGCGGGAGTCACGAACATGTGCAGGTCATTCTGGCTGCGCCCGGCCCGCTGCAGGGCCCGCACCGCGCCCTCGTGCCGGTCGGCGACCTGCCGGATGGTCAGCGGGCCGCCGACGAACGCGATCTGCTCGTGCCCCTCGTCCAGCAGGTGGGACACGGCCAGGTCGCCACCGAGCACGTCGTCCACCGACACCGAGCACTGGCCGCGGGACGCGGACCGGCTGTCCACCAGCACCACCGGGGTGCCGCGGCGCTGCAGCTGGGCCAGCCGCTTGTCCGCCCCGGCCACCGGGGTGATCAGGATGCCCTGCACCCGGTGCTCCTCCAGCACCTCCAGGTACCGGGACTCCTTGGCCTTCTGGTCGTCGCTGTTGCACAGGATGACGGCCAGCCCGGCCTCGCTGGCCTCGTCCTCCACGCCGCGGGCCACGTCGGTGAAGAACGGGTTGGCCACGTCCAGCACGACCAGCCCGATGGTCCGGCTCCGGCCGGCCCGCAGCTGGCGGGCGGACTCGTTCCGGATGAAGCCCAGTTCCTTGATGGCCGCCTGCACCCGGATCCGGGTCGGCTCGGCCACCACGGTGGGCCGGTTCAGCACGTTGGACACCGTGCCGAGGGAGACGCCGGCACGCGCGGCGACTTCCCTGATGCTGACCGGCGTGTCCGCCACGGGCTCCTCCTGTCCGGTCATCCTCGTGCGGCCTGCGGCGACGCGTCAACCAGCCGCGCGACCGGGCGGACCAGGCAGACCGGGCGAAATCTGCCGGTAACGATCCGGCCACCAGCGGCGGCCGCTATTGACACGGCCGTTACTTGGCTCGACACTTCTGCACATTACTTGAAACGTTATAGCAGATCTGACCTCGTAACCCCCGCCGACGACGAGGAAGGACCAGGCCGTGACCGCTGGCCCCGATGGCGACCCGGGCGAGGCCACTGCCCCCGCCGGGGCCGTGCCGGTGCTGGCGCTGCGCCACGCGACCAAGTCGTTCGGCGCGGTCCGCGCGGTCATCGACGGCACGATCGAGCTGTTCGCGGGCGAGGCGCACGCGCTGGTCGGCGAGAACGGCGCGGGCAAGTCCACCATCGTGAAGATCCTGGCCGGGGTGCACCAGCCGGACTCCGGGGAACTGCTGATGGACGGCCAGCCGGCCACCCTGCACGGCCCGGCCGGCGCCCAGCAGGCCGGCATCGCGGTCATCTACCAGGAGCCGACGCTGTTCCCCGACCTGAGCGTGGCGGAGAACATCTTCATGGGCCGCCAGCCGCTGGCCGCCGGGCGGCGCATCGACCGGCGCCGGATGAACGCCGACGCGGCCGAGCTGTTCGGCCGGCTCGGGGTGCGGCTCGACCCGGGCCGGATCAGCCGCGGGCTGTCCATCGCCGATCAGCAGATCGTCGAGATCGCCAAGGCGCTGTCGCTGGACGCCAGGGTCATCGTGATGGACGAGCCGACCGCCGCGCTGTCGCTGGCCGAGGTGGCCCGGCTGTTCGACGTGGTGCGCACGCTGCGCGCGGCCGGCGCGGCCGTCCTGTTCATCTCGCACCGCCTGGAAGAGGTGTTCGAGATCTGCCAGCGGGTCACCGTGATGCGCGACGGCCGGCACGTGCTGACCAGCGAGCTGGCCGGGCTGACCGCCGACGACCTGGTGCGCGCGATGGTCGGCCGCCAGGTGGCGGAACGTGCCGCCGGGCAGCGCGCTGAGCCCGGCGAGCGCGTTCTGCTGGTGGAGCGGCTGACCCGGGAAGGCGTGTTCACCGACATCTCGTTCGAGGTCCGGGCGGGCGAGATCGTCGCGCTGGCCGGCCTGGTCGGCTCGGGCCGCAGCGAGGTGGCCCGGGCCGTGTTCGGCATCGACCGGTACGACGCCGGCCGGGTAGTCATGCGCGGCCAGCAGTTGCGCCGCGGGTCGCCGACCGGCGCGATGGCCGCGGGCATCGGCTTCGTCCCCGAGGACCGGCGGCAGCAGGGCCTGGTCATGGACATGTCGGTGCAGCAGAACGTGGCACTCGCCTCGCTCGGCCGGCTGCGCAAGGGCGGCCTGGTCCGGTCCGCGGCGGAACGGGCGTTCGCGGCCGACTGGGCGGTCCGGCTCAACCTCAAGTACGGCCGGCTCATCGACCCGGTGTCCCAGCTGTCCGGCGGGAACCAGCAGAAGGTGGTGCTGGCCAAGTGGCTGGGCCGCCAGCCCGCGCTGCTGATCGTGGACGAGCCGACCCGGGGCATCGACATCGCCACCAAGGCCGAGGTGCACCGGCTGCTCACCCAGCTGGCCGCGGACGGCGTCGCGATCCTGATGATCTCCTCGGAGCTGCCCGAGGTACTGCACGTCGGGGACCGCGTCCTGGTCATGCGGGAGGGGCGGCTGACCGCGGAGTTCGGCCGCGCGGACGCGACCGAGGAGAACATCATGGCCGCCGCCACCGGCCAGCTGCAGGAGCAGGCGCCATGACGTCCACCGTGACCGAGCGCGCAGGCTCCCCGGGCGCCCCACCCGGGTCCGGGTCGCGCCGGCTGACCGAGCGGGTGTTCCGGGTCCGCGAGTCCGGCATCATCGCCGTGTTCCTGGTCTTCGTGGCCGTCACCACGGCCATCCACCCGGAGTTCCTGAACCAGCAGAACATCCAGTTCCTGCTGGTCAACACCGTCGTCTACGCGCTGCTCGCGCTGGGCGAGACGATGGTGGTGATCAGCCGGAACGTGGACCTGTCCATCGGCTCGGTGCTCGGCCTGTCCGCGTACGTGTCGGCCGGGCTGTTCGGCCCGCATCCCGGCATCCCGGTGCCGGTCGTCTTCCTGGCCGGCCTGGGCATCGGGCTGGCCTGCGGGATGGCCAACGGGCTGATGGTGGCGCTGGGCCGGGTGCCCAGCCTGGTGGTCACGCTGGCCACGCTGTACATCATCCGGGGCATCGACATCCTCATCGTCGGCGGGAACGAGGTGACCGCGCAGACGCTGCCGAACTCGTTCAGCAACATCCCGCGGGCCAACGTGCTCGGCGTGCCCTACCTGGCCATCGCGGTCGCGGTGGTGATCGGCATCGGCGCCTACTACCTGCGGTCCTTCCGGTCCGGCCGGGAGCTGTACGCGATCGGGTCGAACCCGGAGGCGGCCCGGCTGGCCGGCATCCCGACCGGCCGCCGGATCTTCACCGCGTTCACGGTCAGCGGCGGCATCGCCGGGGTGGCCGGGGTGCTGTGGGCGGCGCAGTACCAGACCGTGGACTCCACCGCCGGCACCGGCTACGAGCTGACGGTGATCTCCGCGGTGGTGGTCGGTGGGGTGGCCATCTTCGGTGGCAGCGGCAGCGCGGTGGGCGCGGCGGTCGGTGCCCTGCTGCTGAGCAGCATCACCTCGGCGCTGAACGTGCTGGGCATCTCGCAGCTCTGGCTGGAGGCCATCTCCGGCTTCCTGCTGCTGGTCGCCATCACGCTGGACCGGGTCATCTCGCTGCGGCTGCAGGCCGCGCTGCGACGAAGGAGTTCCGGCGTTGGAACGTGACCTGACCGCGCGGCTGAGCACCGCCGCCCGGGCCTCGCTGCGCTGGGAGGCCGGCCTGGGCCTGCTGGTGATCGCCATCGTGATCTTCGGCGCGGTCACCTCGCCGCAGTTCCTGACCAGCGGGAACTTCTTCAACACCGGGGTCAGCTCGGGCGAGATCGCGATCATGGCGCTGCCGCTGACGCTGATCATCATCAGCGGCGAGATCGACCTGTCGGTGGCCTCGATCCTGGGTATGTCCAGCGCGCTGCTCGGCTACCTGTGGGCCCGGCACTGGCCGATGCTGGCCATCTTCGTCATGGTGGCGCTGCTCGGCATCGTGGCCGGCCTGATCAACGGCCTGCTGGTCACCCGGGTCGGGCTGCCGTCGCTGGCCGTCACGATCGGCACGCTGGCCCTGTACCGCGGGGTGGCGCTGATCCTGCTCGGCCCGAACACCATCTCCAACTTCCCGGCCGGCTACACGAACATCGGCATCAACCCGCTGCCGGGAACCCAGATCCCGTACAACGTGGCCATCTTCGTGGTGCTCGCGGTGATCTTCGGGATCGTGCTGCACTTCACCGCGACCGGCCGGTCCATCTACGCGATGGGGGCCAGCCCGGAGGCGGCGCTGTTCGCCGGGATCCGGGTCAAGCGGGTGAAGACCATGCTGTACGTGACCTCCGGCCTGGTCTGTGCGCTGGCCGGGGTGCTGTGGACGTTCCGGCTGGCCACCGCGGTGCAGAACAACGGCCTCGGCCTGGAACTGGACGTGGTGGCCATCGTGCTGCTCGGCGGGGTGTCCATCTTCGGCGGCAAGGGCACGCTGGCCGGCGTGGTGCTGGCCGTGATCGCGTTCGCCGCACTGCAGAACGCGCTGCTGCTGACCAACTTCAACCAGGAAGCCACCGGCATCGTCATCGGGGCACTGCTGCTGGTCAGCGTGTTCGCCCCGAACGCGGCGGCGCTGCTGCACCGGCTGCTGCACGGGCTGCCGCGGTGGGCCCGCGGCCGGCCGCGCCGCGCCGCACCGTCCCCCTAACCATCCCCGACCGCAACCCCAACCGCCCTCAGCCCAAACCGCCCTCAGCCCAAACCGCCAGTGTGCTGGAGACAGAGTCGTTGACAGCCACCAATTTATTGAAAGGATTCAGCTATGAGACGTACGGTCAGCCGGGCCCTGTGGGCACCCGTCGTGCTGCTCAGCGCGTCCGCACTGCTCGCAGCGTGCAGTTCCTCTGGAGGGTCCAGCTCGGCTTCCGGATCCTCGTCCCCCGGGTCCTCGTCCTCCTCGGGCGCGCTGAAGAAGGGCCTCAAGGTCTATGTGATCCCGAAGAACCTGGGCAACCCGTACTTCACCCTGGCCGACAGCGTGAAGACCGGCGGGGCACTGGCCGCGCTCGGCACGCTCGGTGAGACCGGCACCGAGACCAGCGGTACCGCCGCCACGCCGTCCTCGCAGATCCCGGCCATCCAGGCCGCGATCACCAAGGGCGCCAACGCGCTGATCGTGTCGGCCACCGACCCGTCCGCGCTGTGCCCCACGCTGAAGTCGGCCATGGCCAAGGGCATCACCGTGGTCACCTATGACTCGGACGCGCCGGCCTGCCGGGACATCTTCGTGAACCAGGCCTCGTCCCAGGCCATCGGCGAAACCGAGGTGGACCTGCTGGCCAAGCAGATCCACGACACCGGCGAGATCGGCATCGTGTCCGCGGCCGCCTCGGCCACCAACCAGAACACCTGGATCGGGTACATGAAGCAGGAGCTGAAGAAGTACCCGAAGATGAAGCTGGTCTCTACGGTCTACGGCAACGACGACCCGACCACCGCGACCCAGGTGACCCAGGGCCTGCTGCAGCACTACCCGAACCTGAAGGGGATCATCTCGCCGACCACGGTGGGCATCCTGGCCGCGGCCCAGGTGCTGGACACGTCCAAGTACAAGGGCAAGGTCGCGCTGACCGGCCTCGGCACCCCGGTGGCGATGAAGAAGTACGTGATGGACGGCACCGTGCAGAAGTTCGAGCTGTGGAACCCGGCCAACCTCGGCTATCTCGCCGCCTATGCGGCGGTGAACTTCGCCTCGAAGAAGATCACCGGGGCCGCCGGGCAGACCGTGTCCGCAGGCAAGCTTGGCACGTTCACCATCGGCGCGGACCACACCATCCTGCTCGGCCCGCCGCTCGTGTTCACCAAGTCCAACATCAACAATTACAACTCCTGGGGCTTCTGACCCTGAGCTGGGCCCGGGGCGCACTCCCCCGGGCCCAGCCCGCGCCCCATGCCACAGCCGCTGCCTGGAGATGACGCGAGATGCCCGACCTGACCGCCGTGAAGAACGCCCTCCGGGCGCAGCGGATCGAACTGCCGTCCTGGGCGTTCGGCAACACCGGGACCCGGTTCAAGGTGTTCGCCCAGCCCGGGGTGCCGCGCACGGTCCAGGAGAAGATCGACGACGCGGCGCAGGTGCACAAGTTCACCGGGGTGGCGCCCACCGTGGCGGTGCACATCCCGTGGGACACGGTGGACGACTACGCCGAACTGGCCGCCTATGCGGCCGGCCAGGGCGTGGCCATTGGCACGGTCAACGCCAACGTGTTCCAGGACGACGACTACAAGCTGGGCAGCGTGTGCAACCCGGACCCGCAGGTCCGCCGCAAGGCGCTGGCCGCCTTGCTGGAGTGCGTGGACATCATGGACGCCACCGGCTCGCAGGACCTCAAGCTGTGGTTCGCGGACGGCACCAACTACCCGGGCCAGGACTCCATCGCGGCCCGGCAGGACCGGCTGGGCGAGGCGCTGGCCGGTGCCTACCAGCGGCTGTCCGGCCGCCAGCGGCTGATCCTGGAGTACAAGCTGTTCGAGCCGGCCTTCTACAGCACCGACGTGCCCGACTGGGGCACCGCCTACCTGCACTGCGTGCGGCTGGGCGAGCGGGCCAAGGTGTGCGTGGACACCGGGCACCATGCGCCCGGCACCAACATCGAGTTCATCGTGGCCATGCTGCTGCGCGCGGGCAAGCTGGGCGCGTTCGACTTCAACTCCCGGTTCTACGCCGACGACGACCTGATGGTCGGCGCGGCCGACCCGTTCCAGCTGTTCCGCATCCTGCACGAGGTGCGCACGGGGGGCGGGTTCGACCCCGCGGTGGGCATCGCGTTCATGCTGGACCAGTGCCACAACATCGAACCGAAGATCCCGGCCCAGATCCGCTCGGTGATGAACGTGCAGGAAGCCACGGCCAAGGTGCTGCTGGTGGACACCGGCGCGCTGGCCGCCGCGCAGCAGGCCGGTGACGTGCTGGGCGCGAACGCCGCGCTGATGGACGCGTACAACACCGACGTCCGCCCACTGCTCGCCGGTCTTCGCGAAGACCTGGGCCTCGACCCGGACCCGATAGCCGCGTACGTGCGATCCGGGTACGCCGAGAAGATCGTCGCCGACCGGGTGGGCGGCACCCCGGCCAGCTGGGGGAACTGATCATGACCGAAGCGGTCACCGAACTGCTGGCGCGCAGCAACCGGCTCGGGTCTGACCCGCGCAACACCAACTACGCCGGCGGCAACGCCTCGGCCAAGGGCCAGGCCACCGACCCGGTGACCGGCACCCCGGTCGACCTGCTCTGGGTCAAGGGCTCCGGCGGCGACCTGGGCACGCTGACCGCGGCCGGGCTGGCCGTGCTCCGGCTGGACCGGCTGCGCGCGCTGACCGGCGTGTACCCGGGGGTGGACCGCGAGGACGAGATGGTGGCCGCGTTCGACTACTGCCTGCACGGCCAAGGCGGCGCCGCTCCCTCCATCGACACCGCCATGCACGGCCTGGTGGACAGCCCGCACGTGGATCACCTGCACCCGGACTCCGGCATCGCGCTGGCCACCGCGGCCGACGGCGAGGCGCTGACCCGGGACTGCTTCGGCGGCCGGGTGCGGTGGCTGCCATGGCGCCGGCCCGGCTTCCAGCTCGGCCTGGACATCGCCGCGGTGGCCCGGGACAACCCGCAGGCCATCGGCGTCATCCTGGGCGGCCACGGCATCACCGCATGGGGCGCGACCAGCGACGAGTGCGAGGCGCGCTCGCTGGAGATCATCGCGACGGCGCAGCACTACCTCGACTCCCGGGGCGCGGCCGAGCCGTTCGGCCCGCCGATCCCCGGCTACGAACCCCTTTCTGATACCGAACGCCAGTACCGGGCGGCCGAGCTCGCGCCGGTGCTCCGTGGCCTGGCCAGCACCGACCGGGCCCAGGTCGGCCACTTCACCGACCGCGCGGTCGTACTGGACTTCCTGGCCCGGGCCAAGCACCCGGCGCTGGCCGCGCTGGGCACCTCGTGCCCGGACCACTTCCTGCGCACCAAGGTCCGGCCGATGCTGCTCGACCTGCCGCCGTCGTCCCCGCCGGACCAGGTGCTCGGCCGGCTGCGCGAGCTGCACGCCGCCTACCGGGACGACTACCGGGCCTACTACCAGCGGCACGCCGAGCCGGACTCGCCGCCGATGCGCGGCGCCGACCCGGCCATCGTGCTGGTGCCCGGGGTGGGCATGTTCAGCTTCGGCGCGGACAAGCAGACCGCCCGGGTGGCGGGCGAGTTCTACGTCAACGCGATCAACGTGATGCGCGGCGCCGAGGCGGTCTCCACCTACGCCCCGATCCCGGAGCGGGAGAAGTTCCGCATCGAGTACTGGGCCCTGGAAGAGGCCAAGCTGCGCCGCCGCCCCACGCCGAAACCGCTGGCCACCCGGGTCGCGCTGGTCACCGGGGGCGGCTCCGGCATCGGCCGGGCCACCGCGGAGCGGCTGGCGGCCGAGGGCGCCTGCGTGGTGGTGGCGGACAAGGACGCGGCGGCCGCGCAGAAAGTGGCTGAGTCACTGGGGTCCAGCGACGTGGCCATCGCGGTCACCTCGGATGTGACCGACGAGACCAGCGTGGCACTGGCGTTCAATAGCGGATGTGTGGCTTTTGGCGGGGTGGACCTGGTGGTCAGCAACGCCGGCCTGTCCATCTCCAAGAGCCTGCTGGATACCACGGTGGCCGACTGGGACCTGCAGCATGACGTCATGGCGCGCGGGTCGTTCCTGGTCGCCCGGGCCGCGGCCGGGGTGATGCGGGCCCAGGGCATGGGCGGCGACATTGTCTACATATGTAGCAAGAACTCGGTGTTCGCCGGGCCGAACAATGTCGCCTACGGGGCGGCCAAGGCCGACCAGGCGCACCAGGTCCGGCTGCTGGCCGCGGAACTGGGCGAGCACGGCATCCGGGTGAACGGGATCAACCCGGACGGGGTGGTGCGCGGCTCGGGCATCTTCGCCGGCGGGTGGGGCGCGCAGCGGGCCGCGGTGTACGGCGTGCCCGAGGAGGAGCTGGGCGCGTTCTACGCGCGGCGCACGCTGCTGCAGAAAGAGGTGCTGCCGGAGCACGTGGCCGCCGCGGTGGTCGCGCTGACCGCCGGGGACCTCCCGCTGACGACCGGGCTGCACATCCCGGTGGACGCCGGCGTGGCCGCCGCGTTCCTGCGCTGAGCGGCGTTATGCGGGAGGTGACGGTCGCCGCGGCCGATCTCGGCGCGTCCGGCGGCCGGGTGATGACCGGCCGGGTGGGCCCGGGCTCGCTGCGGCTGGGCGAGGCGCACCGGTTCGGCAACGAGCCGGTCCGGGTGCTGGGCACGCTGCACTGGGACATCCTGCGGCTGTACGCGGACCTGCTGGACGGGCTGCGCACCGCGGCCCGCGGCGCGGACCTGGCCAGCGTCGGCATCGACTCGTGGGGTGTGGACTACGGCCTGCTCGGCGCGGACGGCGAGCTGCTCGGCAACCCGGTGCACTACCGCGACGGGCGGACCGACGGGGTGGCCGATGAGGTAGCCGCCCGGGTCGGCGCGGCCGGGCTGTACGCGGTGACCGGGATCCAGCAGCTGCCGTTCAACACCATCTACCAGCTCACCGCGGCGGCCCGGGCCGGCCAGCTGGACGGCGCGCAGACCATGCTGCTCATCCCCGACCTGCTCGCCTACTGGCTGACCGGCGAGACCGGCGCCGAGCTGACCAACGCGTCCACCACCCAGCTGCTGGACGCGCGCGCGCAGTCCTGGGCGGACGGGCTGATCCGCGCGGCGGGCCTGCCCGGCCGGCTGTTCCCGCCGCTGCGCCGGCCGGGCAGCATCATCGGCGTGCTCCGGCGGGAGCCTGGGCTGCCGGCCGTGCCGGTGATCGCGGTGGGCTCGCACGACACCGCGTCCGCGGTGGTGGCCGTCCCGGCCGAGGGGCGGGACTTCGGCTACATCTCGTCCGGCACCTGGTCCCTGGTCGGGATGGAACTGGACGCGCCGGTGCTCACCGAGGCGAGCCGGGCGGCCAACTTCACCAACGAGGCGGGTGTCGACGGAACGGTCCGTTACCTGCGCAACGTGATGGGGCTGTGGCTGCTGCAGGAGTCGGTCCGCGGCTGGGCCGGGGCCGGGCCGCCGGTGGACCTGCCCGGCCTGCTCGGCGCGGCCGCCCAGCAGCCGCCGCTGGTCACCGTCGTCGACCCGGACGACCCGGTGTTCCTGCCGCCGGGCGACATGCCGGCCCGGATCGCCGTCGCCGCGCGGCGCACCGGCCAGCCGGTGCCGGACGGCCCGGCCGCCCTGGTCCGGTGCATCCTGGACAGCCTGGCGCTGGCCTACCGGCGCGCGCTGCGCCAGGTACAGGAGCTGTCCGGGCGGCAGATCGCCGTGGTGCACGTGGTCGGCGGCGGGTCCCGCAACGACCTGCTGCTGCAGCTCACCGCGGACGCCTGCGGGCTGCCGGTGCGGGCCGCCGGCCGAGGCCACCGCGCTGGGCAACATCCTGATCCAGGCCCGGGCGCTGGGCGCGGCCCCGGGCGACCTGGCCGGCCTGCGCGGGCTGGTGCGTGCCGCTCAGCGGCTGCGCTGCTTTGAGCCGTCTCGCGGGACGGCAGACTGGGCGGCTGCCGCGGCCCGGCTGGGCTGGGACTAGCCCAGCCGTCTTGATCAGCCAGCCTCTAGAGTGTGTGCCCATGACCGGAGAGCTGGAGCCGTCCGGTGACGGCGGAGAACTGGTGCCGCCGGGCGAGCTACGGGCTTCCTACGCGGACCGGGACCGGGTGGCCGAGCAGCTGCGGATCGCGGCCGGCGACGGCCGGCTGACCGCCGAGGAACTTGACCAGCGGCTCGAACGGGCGCTGACCGCGCGGACCTACGCCGAGCTCACCGCGCTGACCCGGGACCTGCCCGCGGCGGCCGGCCTGGCCGGCCCGCCCCGCGAACTGGTCCGCATCGACACCGGGTCCGGTCATGCCGAGCGCAGCGGCCGCTGGGTGGTACCGCGCCGGATCGAGGTCCGGGTCAGGAGCGGCTCGGCCCGGCTGGACTTCACCGAGGCGATCATCACCCAGCCGTCGGTGGAGATCGACGCCGAGGTGCGCAGCGGCTCGCTGACCCTGATCACCAAGCCGGGCATCATCGTGGACCTGAATGACGTGGCGCTGCGCAGCGGCTCGGTCAAGGACCGGACCCAGTGGAGCCCGGAAGCCCCCGCCCTGCTGCACGTCCGGGTGTCCGGCCAGGTCGGCAGCGGCCACCTCACGGTGCGCCCGCCCCGCCCGCCGCGCCGCACGTTCTGGCAGTGGCTACTCCGCCGCCCCCGCCCCCGGGTGCCCTACCAGCTGACCTGACCGGCCTCCGCGGCCCGCCCGTCAGTCGTGATCATGACTTTGGTGTCACTAGGACGCAACGCCGCTGACTTAACGGTCTGGACGTTCCCCATGCGCTGGCCCTGGCCTGCCAACTTCAGCCCCATCAGGCACATCGATCATGCGCTGTGGCGACTCTTCACGTATCTGGTTCGGTTCCTGTCCGGTTTATCCCGGTTCTAGCGGGCCAAACACGTGAAAAGTTGGCGCCGGCGGTGTGGCCGGGGGCTGGCGATGGCCTTAAGTCAGCCGCGTTGCGCCAGGACGACACTGATCTCATGATCATGAATTGACCGATCCAAGGTCAGGCGCGGCCTGGTAGTGAGCGACGGCGTCTTCGTCCCAGGACAGGCCGTTGCCGGGGACGTCGGGCAGGTGCAGCAGGCCGTCCCGGACCGGGAACGGGTCGGCCAGCACCGGGTGCGCCCAGTCCTGCCACTCCAGCCAGTGCCGGGTCGGGGTCACGCCGAGCAGGTGGCCGGACACCTCCGGGTACAGGTGCGAGGACATGGGCAGGCCGGACGTGTCGGCGATGGCGGCGGCCTGCAGCCAGCCGGTGACCCCGCCGATCCGCATCAGGTCTGGCATGACCAGGTCGCAGGCGTCGGCCTGGATGGCGGCCAGCATGGCCCGCGGGCCGTAGAAGTTCTCTCCCAGCATGACCGGGGTGGCGATGTCCCGGGCCAGCCGGGCATGCCCGGCCAGGTCGTCGTAGCGCAGCGGCTCCTCGATCCAGGCCAGGCCCTCGCCGTCCAGCGCGCGGCAGCGCAGCAGCGCCTGGCCCAGGTCCAGGCCCTGGTTGTAGTCGGCGACCAGGGTGACGCCGTCGCCGACCGCGTCCCTGACCTTACGGACCGCGGCCAGGTCGTCGGCCGCGCTGGGCCGGCCGACCCGGACCTTGAGCGCGGTGAACCCGCCTTCGGCCAGCAGTTCCAGCGCCTCGTCGCCGGCCGCGGCCGGGTCGATCAGGCCGAGCCCGTTGCTGTTGTACGCCGGGACCGGCTCACCGGTGCCGCCGAGCAGCCGGGCCAGCGGCAGCCCGGCCGCCTGGGCCAGCGCGTCCCACAGCGCGATGTCCAGCCCGGCCACCGCGGCCAGGGCCAGCCCCTGGTAGCCGGCCAGGCTGAGCCAGCCGCGCGCGGCCCGGTAGGCTGCGGCCGGGGCGGCCAGGTGGCCGGTCAGCGCCTCGCCCAGCTCGGTGACCATGGTCCGCACGCTGGCCGCCGCGGTGTCCAGGTAGGGCCCCAGGTAGCCGCGGCCGGTGATGCCCTGCTCGGTACGGATGTCGATGAGCAGCAGCGGCCAGCGGGCGAAGTCCCCGACCCGGGTGGCCAGCGGCCGGCGCAGCGGCACTGCGACGTGCCGCACCCTGACGTCACGGACGACCAGACCAGCATCGGGATCACTCATCGCTCCAGCATGTCACCTGGGCCGGGCGCGGCCCGCGTTCAGTGCGCGGTGCATTGCACGGTGCCCAGCGAGGCGGGCGCGCTGCCGGAGCCGAGCAGGCCGAACGTGGTGGACCCGCCCGCGGCCAGCGACCCGTCGTAGCTGGCGTTGGTCACGCTGACCGCGGCCCCGGACTGGGTCGCGGTGGCGCTCCAGATCTGGGTGATGGCCTGCGTGCCCGGCCAGGAGAAGCTGACGTTCCAGCCGGATGTGGCCGCGCTGCCCGGGTTGGTCACGGTGAAGCCGAGCTGGAAGCCGCCGCTCCACGAGTTCACCACCGACCAGGTCACCTGGCAGCTGCCGGGCGCGGCGGTCGCGGTGGGGCTCGGCGACGGGCTGGCCGACGCCGTGGTCGTCGGGGTGGCCGTCGGCGAACTGGCCGTCGCGGTGGGCGAGGCGCTGGTTGGGGTGGGCGTCGGCGTGGGCGCGGCGCCGCTGCCGTTGGTCAGCACCACCACCGACTCGGCCGGCACCGACACCGAACTGCCGGAGAAGCTGCTCTGCGTCACCGATGGGCTGGCCGCCGAGTAGCTGTACTCGGTTTCGGCTGAGCTGGACAGCCCCAGGCTGGACGTGCTCACCGAGTACCCGTTCGAGGGGTCGGCGTTGACCAGCATGACCGCGTACGATCCGCCGGGCAGGTCGGAATAGTAGCCGTAGACGTTGGGCGTGGCCACGGCCAGCGTGCCGACCTTGGCCCCCTTGACGGCCAGCTTCGAGGCCAGCTCATAGCCGTAGTACGGCGGCTCCGGGGTGTCCACGGCCGGCTCGCCGCCGGTGGCCGAGGACAGCATGCCGAAGTCGGCGGTGGACGTGCCGTAGTTGTGCACGTCCCACCAGTCCACGCTCTGCGCGCCGAAGGACAGCCACTCCATCGCGTTGGCCGCCGCGAACAGCGCGCCGACCGGCTCCTCGTTCCACTCGTTCGCGGTCTGCGACATGTTCGTCTCGCCGACCACGAAGTAGGCGCTCGGGTCGTAGGCGGACAACGCCGCCTTGACCTCGGCCGCGGCGGGCGGGATGTTGTCGATCAGCTCCATGATCGACTGGACGCTTTCCGACGGGGTGCCGTTGATCGGGTACCAGTGCACGTCGGCGCAGTTGATGTCGGCCGCGTCGGCCTGCAGGATGGTCGAGTTCCAGTCCTGGTAGTCGGTCACCCCGGAGCCGGGCGCCAGGTTGCCGTCCATCGCGTAGTCGTAACAGATCTGCGCGTCC
This sequence comes from uncultured Actinomycetes bacterium, assembly GCA_963832095.1. Classification (GTDB taxonomy): domain Bacteria; phylum Actinomycetota; class Actinomycetes; order Streptosporangiales; family Streptosporangiaceae; genus RYN-230. Next base: position 20,398 of record CAWHSW010000016.1, on the reverse strand, counting down.
GGGTTGGCCGCCTTCATGGCCTGCATGTAGGCCAGGCCGTTGCTGGCGTAGGACGTGGCGGTGTGCGGGTTGGTGTGGTCGTCGATCTCCCAGGAGCCGTACTCCTCGTTGCCGATCTCCCACAGCGAGACGCCCTGCCCGGCGGTGGCCGACTGGGTCACCCACGCGGCCGCGTCGGCCGGGGTGTCCGAGCCGTAGTTGACCGTGACGAACTTCTGCCCGCCGGTGATCGCGTCCACCTGGCTGGAGTACTGCGCGAAGTCCACCGGGTCGGCGGTGCCCTGGTAGGTGTTGGACTGCCACAGGTACCCGTCCGCGTACGAGCCGCCCGGGTAGCGGATCAGCCCGGTGCCCGCCGCGGACAGCTCGCTGGCCACCGCCGGGTCGGGGAAGTTCGAGTCCCAGGACGCGGTGTTCACGCCCAGCGGGTCCAGCGGGCCGGACAGCGTCGCGCTGCCGGCGCCCTGGGTCGGCCCGGCGCAGCTCACCGCCGGGGCCGGATTGGACGTGCCGTTGTAGTCGCCGTCAAAGCCCCAGGTGGTGCTCTGTCCCGGGGTCAGCACGGCGTTGTACGTCCCGCCCGGCGTCGCGGTCAGCGTCGCGCCGCTGCTCGTCACGTTGGCGCTGTACGCCGACCCGGCCACCAGCGTCTGGCCCGCGCTGAACGTCAGCGTGATGGTCCAGGTGCTGATGGTGTACGAGGAGTTGTTGGTGACGGTGACGGTCGCGCCGAAGTCGGGCGGGCTGTTCGACGGGGTCTGCCAGCCCACGCTGTACGCGGCCGCGCACGCCGCCCCGGTGTCGGCCGGGGCGCGGGTGGCGCCGAACGTGACCGCCACGGTCGCGGCGGCGGCCGTCAGCAGCACCGCCAGCGCGGCGCTGCCGCGGCGCCGGGAGAAGATTCGCATGGTCGGCTCCTTACCTGACGATCGCCTCGACGATGACGGTGCGGCCCGGCGCGGCGGGCGGCACCAGGGTGCCCTCGATCGGCTCGCCGTCCACGCAGACCAGGCCGACCCGGCCGGTCAGCCCGGCCGGCTTGCGCACGCTGATCTCGTAGGTGGCGCCGCGGAACCGCCGGGTGGCGGTGAACCCGGGCCAGGCCGCGGGCAGCACCGGGTCGATGCGCAGCCCGCCCAGCTCGGCCCGGATGCCCAGGATCCACTGGCTGATCGCGACCAGGTTCCACGCGGCCGTCCCGGTCAGCCAGGAGTTCTTCGCCTCGCCCGGGGTGGCCGCCTCCTTCCCCGCGATCATCTGCGCGTACACGTACGGCTCGCAGCGGTGCAGGTCGCTGAGGTCCTCACGGGCCGACGGGTTGATCCGCCGGTAGTAGTCGAATGCCGCGTCGCCGCGGCCGATCATCGCCTCGGCGATCATCACCCACGGGTTGGTGTGGCAGAACACGCCGGCGTTCTCCTTGTAGCCGGGCGGGTAGGACGAGATCTCGCCCAGCTCCACGTGGTACCGGCGGTAGGCCGGGTGCACCAGCACGATGCCGTGCTCGGTGGCCAGCCGCTCCCGCACGCTGTCCAGCGCCCGGGTGGCGATGCCGTTCTCCACCCCGACCCCGGCCAGCACGCAGATGCCCTGCGGCTCGACGAAGATCTGCCCTTCCTCGTTCTCGCTGGAGCCGACCACGTTGCCGAAGTAGTCGTAGGCGCGGCGGAACCAGGCGCCGTCCCAGCCGTGCTCGACCACCGCGGCGGCCATCTTGTCCGCCGCGGCGCGGTACCCGTTCCCGGCCTGGCCGCGCAGCTGGGCCAGGCCGGCCAGTTCCCGCGCGGCCACGATGAACAGCCCGGCGATGAACACCGACTCGGCGCTGCCGTCGGCCCGGTTGGCCGTGGTCTGGAACGACTCACCCGGCGTGTCGGAGAAGCAGTTCAGGTTCAGGCAGTCGTTCCAGTCGGCCCGCCCGATCAGCGGCAGCGAGTGCGGCCCGAGCCGGTCCAGCGTGTACCGCACCGCGCGCTCCAGGTGCTCGTACAGCGGGGTGGCACTGCCCGGCTCGTTGTCGTAGGGCACCGGCTCGTCCAGGATGGCCGCGTCCCCGGTCTCCTTGACGTACGCGGCGGCGGCCAGCACCAGCCACAGCGGGTCGTCGTTGAACCCGGACCCGATGTCGTTGTTGCCCCGCTTGGTCAGCGGCTGGAACTGGTGGTACGCCCCGCCGGTGGGCAGCTGCGTGCTGGCCAGGTCGAGCAGCCGGGCCCGGGCCCGGTCCGGCGCCAGCTGGACGAAGCCGAGCAGGTCCTGGTTGGAGTCGCGGAAGCCCATGCCCCGGTCCACGCCGGATTCGAACAGCGACACCGACCGGCTCATCAGGAACGTGACCAGGCACTGGTACGGGTTCCAGATGTTCACCATCCGGTTGGTGTCCGGGTCCGGGGTGTCCACCCGCAGCGTGGCCAGCAGCGCCGTCCACGAGTCGCGCAACTGCTCGAACCCGTCCGCGACGGTGGCCGGCCGTAGCCACCGGCTGAGCGCCTGCCGCACTCTTTCTTTGGCTAGAACGCCAGAGCCGGGCGGGTCGAACTTCGCTTCTGCCGGGTTCTCCTGGTAACCGAGAACGAAGATGACTTCCCGCGTCTCGCCCGGGGCCAGGGTGAGCCGGACGTGGTGGCTGCCCACCGGCGCCCAGCCGTGCGCGCTCGACCCGGCGGACTCGCCCCGCTCCACCGCGGCCGGCCGGTCCCAGCCGCGGTACGCGCCGAGGAAGTCCTCCCGCTGCGTGTCGAACCCGGCCAGCGGCTCGGAACAGCCGAAGTAGGCGACGTGATTGCGCCGTTCCCGGTATTCGGTGGTGTGGTAAATGACGCCGCCGGAGACTTCCACCTCGCCGGTCGAGTAGTTCCGTTGAAAGTTCGTCGCGTCGTCTTGCGCGTTCCACAGGCAGAACTCGACCGAGGAGAACACCGACAGCCGGGCCGGCTGGTCCCGTTCGTTGCGGATCCGCAGCCGCCAGACTTCGAGCGTCTCGCCGATCGGCACGAAGTACAGGGTCTGCGCGCGAATGCCCATGTAGGACGCGGAGATCTGGGTATAGGAAAGGCCGTGCCGGCACTCGTAGCTGTCGAGTTTCCGCTGGGTAGGCTGCCACGACGGGGACCAGTACGCGCCGCTGGCATTGTCCCGGAGATAGATATAACGGCCGCCGGTGTCGGCCGGCACGTTGTTGTAGCGGTACCGGGTGATTCGGCGTAACCGGGCGTCGCGGTAATACGAGTAGCCACCTGCCGTGTTCGAGATGATGCCGAAGAATGCTTCGGTGCCGAGGTAATTGATCCAGGGCAGCGGCGTATCCGGGCGGGTGATGACGTATTCCCGGCGGTCGTCGTCGAAGTGTCCGTAGCGAACTGGCATTTCCCTAATGTCCAGCGCCACGCGGCCGGATGCAACGGCCGGTGGCCGCACCCCGGCCGGGCCACCGGGCCGGCGCCCGCTCAGGCCGCTGTCGAAGCGCTTTTCGCGCAGTTCAGCCCGGTAGTGACGGCGGCCAGCCGGGCCGCCGGGCGGGCCGGCCGGGCTACCGGCGGCAGCGGGCCGGGCGTGTAATTTACAAGGAGTCTGTGCTGGAGGGGATGATCAGTTCGTGAGCATTCTGGGCACGCGGGTACTGCGCACCGAGGACCCGGGCTTCCTGACCGCGGGCGCGGTCTACACCGACGACGTGGCCCTGCCCGGCGCCTGCGAGGTGTTCTTCGTCCGGTCCCCGCTGGCGCGCGCCCGGATCCGGGCCATCGACGTGACCGGCGCGCTGGCCGCGCCCGGCGTGATCGCCGCGTTCACCGGGGCCGACCTGGCTGGCCTGCCGTTGCTGGGCGCCCCTATCCCGGGCCTGATCAACGACCAGATGGGCCAGCCGCCGCTGGCCCGCGACGTGGTCCGTTTCGTCGGCGAGGCGGTGGCCGTGGTGGTCGCCGCGACCCGGGCCCAGGCCGAGGACGCCGCCGAACTGGTGGATGTGGACTACGACCCGCTGCCGCCGGTGCTGGACCCGGCCCGGGCCGCGGACGACGCGGACCTGCTGTTCCCCGAGGCCGGCACGAACGTCGCCGCGACGTTCGGCGACGCCGCCGCGCTCGACCCCGGCCTGTTCGACGGCTGCGAGGTGATGGTCCGGGCCGACATCGTCAACCAGCGGATCGCGCCCGCCCCGATGGAGACCCGGGCGGCCGCGGCGGTATGGGACGGCCGGCTGACCGCGTGGATACCGAACCAGGGCGCGCAGAACACCCGGGCTGCGCTGGCCGCGCTGCTCGGCATCGACCCGGCCACGGTGCGGATCATCACCCCAGATGTGGGCGGCGCGTTCGGCGCCAAGTTCGGCGCGGATCCGGAGCACGCGGTGGTCTGCTGGGTGGCCCGCGAGCTGGGCCGCCCGGCGCGCTGGGCGGAGAGCCGGAGCGAGAACCTGGTCGCGATGACGCACGGCCGGGGGCAGCGGCAGACGGTGACGATCGGCGGCCGCCGGGACGGCACCGTCACCGCGTACCGGCTGGAGGTCCTGCAGGACGCCGGCGCCTACCCGCGGTTCGGCGCGTTCCTGCCGATGATGACCCGGATGATGACCCCGGGACCGTACGCCATCGACCGCGCCGAGGCGGTGGCCCGGTCGGTGGTCACGAACACCACCCCGGTCGGCGCCTACCGGGGTGCCGGGCGGCCGGAGGCCACCGCCGCCATCGAGCGGGCCATGGACCTGTTCGCGGCCGAGACCGGACTCGACCCGGCTGACGTCCGGCGGCAAAACCTGCTGCCCGCCTTCACCGAGCCGCACGAAACAGCGTTCGGTGCCGTGTATGACAGCGGTGACTATGCCGCCGCGCTGGATCGGGCGCTGGCCACCGCGGGTTACCCGGAGCTGCGCGCGGCGCAGCGCAGCAGGCGCGCGGCCGGTGATGTGCGGCAGCTTGGCATCGGCCTGGCCTGCTACGTGGAGATCACCGGGCCGGGCGCGGAGGCGGGCGGGCCGCGGGAGAACGCGCAGATCGAGGTGCATCCGGACGGCACCGCGACGATCCTGACCGGGACCTCACCGCACGGGCAGGGGCACGTAACGGTGTGGGCCATGCTGGCCAGCGACGAGCTCGGCATCGACGTGGACAAGATCACTGTGAAGTGGGGCGACACCGATCTGGTCCCGGAGGGCGGCGGCACCGGCGGCTCGCGCAGCCTGCAGCAGGGCGGGGCCGCGGTGCGGCAGGCGGCCCGGGAACTGCTCGACGTGGCCCGGCAGCGGGCCGCCAGCGAGCTGGAGGCCAACCCGGCCGACCTGGTCTTCGATCCGGGCCGGAGCGCGTTCATGGTGGCCGGCGACCCGGACGCCGCGGTCCCGCTGACCACGCTGGCCGCCGCCGAGCCGCTGCTGGTGCGCGCGATCTTCCGGGCGCCGGGGCCGACGTTCCCGTTCGGCGCGCACCTGGCCGTGGTGGAGGTGGACACCGAGACGGGCCAGGCGGTGCTGCGCCGGATGGTCACCGTGGACGACGCGGGCACGGTGATCAACCCACTGCTGGCCGAGGGGCAGCGGCACGGCGGGATCGCCCAGGGGGCGGCCCAGGCGCTGTTCGAGGAGGTCCGCTACGACGCCGAGGGCAACCCGCTGACCTCGACGTTCGCCGACTACTCGTTCCCGTCCGCGGCCGAGTTCCCGAGCTTCGAGCTGGCCGACATGGCCACCCCGACCAGCTACAACCCACTCGGCGCCAAGGGCATCGGCGAGGCCGGCACGATTGGCGCGACCCCGGCCGTGCAGAACGCCATCGTGGACGCGCTGAGCCACCTCGGCGTGCGGCACATCGACATGCCAGCCTCGCCGCAGCGGGTGTGGCAGGCGCTGCGCGCGGCGGCGGGCGGCTAGCGGCCGGCTGGGGCCACGCCCAGCGCGGCGCCGACCTGGTCGGCCAGCGCGATGGCCACCAGCAGCTGCTCCCGGCTAGGCCGGGTGCCGGGCACCGGCATGATCAGGAACCGGCCTTGCAGCAGGCCGCCGTTTTCCACCAGTAGTTCGGTCTCGGTGTCCGGCGGGAACCCGGCCGACGCGACGTCCCAGGTCCGGTCGCCGGCCACGACCTGGCCGTTGTGCCTGAGCCGGCCGGGGTGGCCGAGCCCGGCCACGCCGTACTGCCAGCGGCAGGAGCGCAGCGACAGCACCCGGGTGAGCTGCTGGGCGACCTGTTCGATGAGGTCAGTCGCCGGTTCACCGGCGGCCACCGCGGCCACCGTGCCACTGATGCCGTCCAGGTAGCCGGCCCGCCGGCTGGCCGCCGCGTGCTCGCGCCGCCCCCAGACGGCCAGCTCGGTCACCGCCACCCCGATGACCAGCAGCAGCGCCGTGGTCTCGATGTCGGTCTGCCGGTTGATGGTGAACCGCTCATACGGCCGGGTCAGGAAGAAGTCGAACCACACCGCGGCGGACAGTGCGGCCAGGTACCCGGCCAGCCGGTTCCCGTTGGCCGCCACGGCCACCACCACGAGCAGCATGACCAGCGCGGCATCGGTGTTCGGGAAGTGGGTGCGGAACGGCACCAGGATGGCGGCCAGCGCCAGCGGGCCCAGCAGGCCCGCCGCGACCGCGAGATGATCCCGGCTCAGCCGCACCTTTTCGTGATAACACGGTGGTGCGGACGGCACTACGGGCGGACGCCAACCCTAACGGGATCCATGCGGGAGAAGCGAATGGACCAGCCGCTGCGCGCCATCGACTTTCACGTCCACCTGCCCACCCCGGACTGGCTGGACCAGAGCATGGCCGGCTACGTCGAGGCGGCCGAGGCATATTTCCGGTCCCCGGTCGAGCGGATGTCCCTGGCCGACCTGGCCATCCGCTACCAGGCGCTGGACGTCAAGGCGGTGCTGCTGGCCTGGGACGCCGAGACGGCCACCGGGCGGCCCCGGGTGCCGAACGAGACGGTCGCCGCCGCCTGCGCGCAGTACCCGGATCGTTTCACCGGCCTGGGCTCGGTCGATCCGCACAAGGGCGCGGCGGCCGTGGCCGAGGTGGCCAACATCGCCGCGCTGGGGCTGCGCGGGGTGAAGTTCCACCCGTCGCTGCAGGCGTTCGCGCCGGACGACCCGGCCTGCTGGCCCATCTTCGAGGCCTGCCAGGAGCACGGCCTGCTGGCCCTGTTCCACACCGGGACCAGCGGGATCGGCGCCCGGCAGCCGGGCGGGCAGGGCATCAGGATCGACTACGCGCACCCGCTCAAGCTGGACCCGGTGGCCGCCGAGTTTCCCGAGCTCACCATCGTCGCCGCGCACTTCGGCTGGCCGTGGCAGCAGGACCTGATCGCGGTCGCGCTGCACAAGACCAACGTGTACATCGACATCTCCGGCTGGTCCCCGAAGCGGATCCCAGCCGAGGTGATCCGCGAGCTGCGCGGCCGGCTGTCCGGGCAGTTCGTCTGGGGCAGCGACTTCCCGTTCCTCACCCCGGAGCGCTGCCTGGCCGAACTGGAGGCGCTGGACCTGCCCGCCGACGTGCTGGACGCGGTGCTGCGCCGGAACGCGGCGCACATCCTGCACCTGGGCTGAGCTCGTCTCATTCGGCGCGCGGCGCGGCTGTTCACTCGGCGCGCTGTTCACTCGGCGCGCAGCGCGGTGGCGGTGCTGGCCCGGGCGGCCCAGCCGGCCGGCAGCAGGGCGCCGGCCACCGCGATCACCACCCCGGCGCCGGCCAGCACGGCCAGCTCCGGGCCGCCGTACACGGTCAGGAAGCTGGGCGGCAGCCGGGTGCCGGCCGCCGCGGCCATGGCCGAGACCAGGTACCGCTGCAGCCCGATCCCGGCGGGCACTGCGGCCAGCCCGGCCACCAGGCCGGTCAGGGCGACCGTGCTCACCACCATGACCAGGGTCTGCCCGGGGTCCATCCCGACGGCCTTGAACACGCCCAGGTCGTGCACCCGGTCCCGGGTGTGCAGCACGACGGTGTTCAGCACGCCGAGGGCGGCCACCACGGCCAGCAGCAGGGTCAGCGCGGAGATCAGGCCGAGGATGACCGGCAGGCCGCGCTGGTGGTCGTTGGGCCGGGCGAAGTACCCGGGGCCGAGCCTGGTGTTCAGCGACTGCGCGTAGCTGGCCGCGGACGTGCCCGGGCGCAGTCCGACGTCGTACTGCTCCAGGGGCGGCTGCTGGCCGGCCCGGGCCAGCGTCCGCGTGCTGGTGACCAGGGCGGGCCCGCTGTTCTCCCCGTCGAGCAGCTGGCCGACGATGCGCACCGGGATCTCTGTCCCGGCGTAACTGATCGTGATGGTGTCCCCGATCGCTGTGCCAGTCTGGGTCAGCAAGCCGGTTGACACGTCCACCTGGCCGGGGCCGTCGTACCAGCGCCCGCTGATCATGGGATAGCCGGTCCACCCGGCGCTGCCCTGGAACGCGGTCACCGGCACCGGCTGGGCCAGGCCGGCCACGCTGGCCTGCACATCGGCCTCGGCCACGTAGTGCAGCGTGCCGGGCTGCTGCCGGATGACGGCCGGCGCCGACCGCTGCGGACCTTGCGCGATCCCTGGCGGGGCCTGGACCACGACCTGCTCGGTGCGGCTCAGCGTCAGCCCGGAGACCAGCCGGCTCAGCGAGCCGCCCAGGCCGGCCGCCAGCGTGACCGCGGTCGCGCCGGCCAGCACCGCGGCCAGGGTGACCGCCGTCCGGGCCGGGCGGGCGAACGGCGCGGCCAGCCCGATCGTCACCGGCCGGGGCAGCCGCAGCCGGCCCAGCAGCCGGTGCGCCAGGTACCCCCGGCCGGCCGCCGGGGCCCGGCCGGCCGCGATGGCCGCGGTCGCGCTGAGCCGGCTGGCCCGCACCGCGGGCAGCAGCGCGGCCAGCCCGGTCAGGCCGAGCAGCGCCCCGGGCACGGCGGCGTTCACCCAGGCCGGCACGCCGAGCGTGGCCACCCCGTACACGGTGGCGGCCCGGCCGAGCAGCGGCCCGGCCAGCAGGTTCCCGATCGCCAGCCCGGCCAGGCAGCCGGCCGCGGCCGGGATCATGGCCTGGCTGGTGTAGGCCGCCGCGACCTGCCCCGGGGTGAAGCCGAGGCTCTTCAGGATGCCGATCCGGCGGTACCCAGCCAGCACCGCCCCGCTGACTACGTTGATCACGATCAGCACGGACAGCACCAGGCCGGTGACGCCGAACGCGATCAGGAACGGCGCGATCGGCGCGATGCCCGGCTCCTGCTCGGCCCGGACGGTCAGCCAGGACAGCGCGCTGCCGACCGCGTGCGGTGGCAGCGCCGCGGCCACCGCGGCCACGTCGGCGCGCACCGCCGCCGCCGTGCCCGCGCTGCGGAACCGGTACAGCAACTGCGCGGCCACCGGATGCAGCGCGGCGGCCGTGGCCGGGGTCACCCAGCCATCCGCCGAGCCGGTCACCGACGCGGCCACGCCGACCACGGTGAGCGTCCCCGGCCTGCCGGTCACCGTCAGCTGGGTGCCGAGCGGGATTGGCGGCAGGTTCTCGTCCGAGCTGGACAGCACCACCTGGCCAGGCCCCCGGGCCCAGTGCCCGGACTGGATGACCAGGTCATCCACGGGCCCGCCCGGCGTGGCCCGCCCGGCCAGGGTCAGCGGCGGCAGGGTGGCCCCAGGCCGGCCGGCCAGCCGCACCGTGATGGTCACCTCGGCGAACGGCCCGGCCGCCGCGGTCACCTCGGGCAGCCGCCTGGTCGTGGCCAGCCGGGCCGCCGTGGCCTGGGTTGTGACCACCGCGTCCGCGCCGTGCTGCGCGGCGAACGCCTGGTCGAACGGGGCGTTGGAGTCCACTGCCAGGGCCAGGCCGAGCACCGAGGCGGCGCTGGACACCAGCAGCACCAGGCCGGTCACCAGCACCGGCACCCGGCGGCGGAACCCGCTGCGCACCGCGCCCAGCACCGGGGTCATGACCCGACCTCAGCGACCGCGTCGGCCACCACTCGCCCGTCGGTCAGCTGCACCGTCCGGCGCGCGTACCGGGCGGCCAGCGCGGGGTTGTGCGTGACCAGCAGCATGGTCTGGCCGGACTGGTTGAGGTCGCGCAGCAGCGCACCGATCTGCTCCCCGGTGGCGCTGTCCAGCGCCCCGGTCGGCTCGTCGGCGAGCAGCAGCGCGGGCCGGTTCACCAAGGCCCGGGCGATCGCCACCCGCTGGCGCTCCCCGCCGGACAGCCGCGCCGGGTAGCTGTCCCGGTGCTTTTCAATCCGCAACGCCCGCAGCAGCTCGGCCGCCCTGGCCCGGGCCGGCGCCGTCCGCATCCGGGCCAGCTGGGCGGGCAGCAGCACGTTGTCCAGCACGGTCATGTCGTCGAGCAGGTTGAAGAACTGGAAGATCATGCCGACCTGGCGGCGGCGGTAGCGGGCCAGCCCGGTCTCGCTGAGCGTGTCTATCCGCTCCCCGGCCACCGTGACCGAGCCGCTGGTCGGCCGGTCCAGCCCGGCGATCAGGTTCAGCAGCGTGGACTTGCCGCTGCCGGACGGGCCCATCACCGCGACCGCCGCACCCGGCGCGACGTCCAGGCTGACCCCGGCCACGGCGGCCTGGCCGGGGTAGCGCTTGGTGAGGTCGCGCAGTTCTATCAGCGTGTCCATGCCGGGCACGCTAGGCCGGGCCGGGCCCGGCCCGCGTCGGCCCGGGTCGGTAATCTCCCGGGCCGCGGCCGGTCATCCTTGCGGGCTAACCGGATAGCTCCCAGTGCCGATGGCATGATCCGGCTGCTGCGGGACAATGGGCAGGTGAAATGGCGCTCCGCCGATCAGCCAGCCCGGCCCACCCGACGTCAGATCATGCTGGACCTGGCGCTGGCCGCCGCGATCACGCTGGCCTGCCTGAAACTGAACGTGCTCACGGTCCGGATGCAGGACAGCCTGATCCCGCAGCCGCCCGCGGCGCCGTACCCGATGTTCTCGGCCGCCGCGCTGCTCGCGGTGCTGGCCAGGACGGCACCGCTGGCCATCCGCCGGCGGTTTCCGCTGACCGCGTTCTGGCTGTGCCTGGCCGGGTGCGCACTGGCCACACTGCCCAACGGCAGCGTCATCAACCTGGTCGCGCTGGCGCCGGCCGCGTACGCCGCGGTCGTGTACAGCCCGTACTGGCTGCTCGCCATGCTCGGCATGCCGGCCGCGCTGCTCGTGCTGGCCACCGCCGCGGTAAGCAACGCCCAGTCCGGCAACTACCAGTTGCTCACCGCGCTGCTGGTCTTCGTGGCCACGCTGATCGTGGGCAACGCGGTGCGGCTGGGCCGGCGCCGGGCCAGCGACTCACAGGCCCGGCTGCTCCGCGTCCAGGCCGAGCAGGAGGCGGCCACCCGGCTGGCCATCGGGCAGGAACGCGCGCGCATCGCCCGGGAACTGCACGACGTGGTGACGCACAACGTCAGCATGATGGTGGTGCAGGCGGGCGCGGCGCGGCGGGTGCTCGGCAGCACACCCGACGAGGCCAGGACGGCACTGCTGGCGGTGGAGGACAGCGGCCGGGCCGCCATCGTTGAGCTGCAGCACCTGCTCGGCCTGCTCGACCCGCCGGGCGGCGCGGCGGACGGCTCGCCGCCCCCGCCGCAGCCCGGGCTGGACCAGGTCCGCTCGCTCATCGACCGGATGAACACCGCGGGCCTGCCCGTCGGGCTGCGGGTGCATGGCCAGGCCCGGCCGCTGCCACCGGGGCTGGACCTGGCCGCCTACCGGGTGGTCCAGGAAGCGCTGACCAACGTGCTGAAGCACGCCGGGCAGCCCGCGACCACGGTCACCCTGGACTACCAGCCGGGCGCGCTGATGGTCGAGGTGGCGGACGACGGCTGCCCGGCGCCCGCCAGCCTGCCCGGCACCGGGCGCGGCCTGCTCGGCCTGCGGGAACGGGTCGCGCTGTACGGCGGCGAGCTGGATGCGGGCGGGCGGCCCGGCGGCGGCTGGCTGGTCCGGGCCCGGATCCCGGACGAGCTGGCCGCGCTGCCGGCATGACGGGCGACGCCGGGCGGGACGACACCGCGCCGCCACGCGTGCTGATCGCCGACGACCAGACCCTGGTGCGCACCGGATTCCGGATGATCCTGCGCGACGCCGGGATACCGGTGGTCGCCGAGGCCGCCGACGGCGCGGCGGCGGTGGCCGCGGCGGCCCAGCAGCACCCCGACGTGGTGCTGATGGACATCAGGATGCCGGAGCTGGACGGCCTGGCCGCCACCCGGCGCATCCTGGCCGCCGAGCCGGACTGCCGGATCATCATCCTCACCACGTTCGACCTGGACCAGTACGTGTATGCCGCGCTGGCCAGCGGGGCCAGCGGGTTCCTGCTCAAGCACGTCTCACCGGAATACCTGATCACCGCGATCCGGCTGGTGCGCACCGGCGACGCCCTGCTGGCCCCGTCGATCACCCGCCGCCTGGTGGAGCGGTTCGCGGTGCCCAGCCCGGTGCCGGACCGCGGCGAGCTGGCCAGCCTCAGCCCCCGGGAGCTGGAAGTGCTCCGGCTGCTGGCCCGCGGCCTGAGCAACGCCGAGCTGGCCGCGCCAGCTGGTGCTCAGCGAGGCCACGGTCAAGACACACGTGGCCCGGATCCTGGCCAAGCTGCAGCTGCGCGACCGGGTCCAGGCCGTCGTGCTGGCCTACGAGACCGGCCTGGTCACGCCGAGCGGCCAGCCGGCCGGGGACACCTGATACTACCTGAGCCGGGCCCGGTCCGCGTCGCCCCACGGCACCGGCTTGCGCTGCTCGGCGTCCCAGCGGACGGTGACCACCCGGGCCTGCGCGGCCGTCTCCCCCGCCGGGGTGACGATCGTCTCCCGGGTGGTCAGGCTGGTCGTGCCGATCCGCTCCACCTCGATCCGCACCGTCACCCGCCGGTCCGGGTAGCGGACCTCGGCCCGCAGGTTGACCTCCAGCCGGACCACCACGTAGTTCGGGTCGGCGCCCAGGGTGCGGGTGTAGAACGCGTCCCGGCCCTCCTCCAGGTAGGTCAGGAACACCGCGTGGTTGACATGGCCCAGCGCGTCCACGTCCCGCCAGCGGACGGTGACCTCATGCTCGAACACCGGTCTACGGTAGCTCGGCGGGCAGCCCGAAGCGGGCAAAGATCTCCGCGCCGGTGGGCCCGGGCGGCCGCGTCCCGGACGCCCAGGGCATCAGGAACGCGGTAACCGCGGCGATCCGGCTCGCCGTCCAGGGTCAGCACGTCGATGACGGCGGCGAGTACCGGCCGGTGCCGCTGTCGTAGAGGTAGCAGCCCACGGCCAGCTGCCCGTTGGCCCGGGTGGCCTGGTGCCGCCAGCGTTCCGTCAGCGGGTCGCGGACCAGCCAGTCGCGCAGCGCCTGATGGCCCTGGAACCAGGTCGGGATCGGCGGCATGGACCAGGTCGCGTCCTGCGGTGAGCATGCTGACCAGGGTGTCGGCGTCGCCGCGCTCGATGGCGTCGGCGTACCGCGCCGCGATCTCGCTGACCCGCTGGCCGCCCAGCGCGCGCAGTTCCGCCTGCTGGCTGCGGGCCGGCAGCCGGCCGCGGGCGGTGGCGCGGGCCCGCTGCAGCGCGCTGTTCACCGCCGGCTCCGACGTGCCGAGCTGGCTGGCCATCTCGGCCGGGGAAAAGCCCAGCACATCGCGCAGGATGAGGACGGCCCGCTGCAGCGGCGGCAGCTGCTGCAGCATGATCATGAACGCCAGCTCCACGCTCTCCCGCTGCTCGTACCGGGCCTCGGCGGGCCGCCCGGCGTCAGCCACTGGTCCGGGTAGGGCTCCAGCCAGACCGGCTCGGTCACCGCGCGCCCAGCCGGCTCCCGTACCCGGCGGCCGGGCCGAAGTGACCGGCAGCTCGCGCCGGGACTTGTGCCGGGTCACGTCCAGCGCGGTGTTGGTGGCGATGGAGTACAGCCAGGAGCGCACCGAGCTGCGGCCCTGGAATCCGGGCAGCCCGCGCCAGGCACGGAGCAGCGCGTCCTGCAGCGCGTCGTCCGCGTCGTGCACCGAGCCGAGCATCCGGTAGCAGTAGGCGCGCAGCTCGCCGCGGTGCGCCTGGACCAGTTCGGTGAACGCGCCCTCGTCCCCGGACCGGGCCCGGTCGAGCAGTTCCCGTTCGTCGGTGCTGGTGCTCATGCTGGCTTTCAGTCGGTGAACGTCGGGTCCGCGCCGTGCAGCCGGGGCGCCCGCCCCGCGGGCTCCTCCCAGTCTTCCTGCCGGCCCAGCGCGGTCAGGTCGAGCAGCGAGTAAGTGCTGCCCAGGGTGTCGGTGCCGCGGGCGTAGGCCGAGTAGGTGTGGAACACCTGGCCGCCGTCGCGCAGGAAGCAGCTGAAGCCCGGCACCTCCTCCGGTCCGGCCCTCGCGGCGAGTTCCGGCTCCACCCGGTAGTTGTACTCCGGATGGTCCTTGTCCACGGTGACCTGGAAGTCGTAGTTGAAGTCGCTGCTCCGAGCTGTACCAGGGCACGGTCCAGCCCCGGCTGGCCTGGTACTGCTGCAGCTTGGCCAGCGGCGCGCGGGACACCAGGGCGAACGCGGTGTCCCGGGAGCGCAGGTGGCGGAGCATCCCGTCGGACACCTCGTCCACGCTGGCCGTGCAGCCCGGGCAGGCCGCGTCCCAGGTCGGGCCGAACATGACGTGCTGGATGATCAGCTGCCGGCTGTCGCCGAACAGCGCGGCCAGCGGGACCGTGCCCTGCTCGCCGTCGAACTTGTAGTCCTTGTCGATCCGGACCATGGGCAGCTGCCGCCGCCGCGTGTTGAGCGCGTCGCGGCTGCGGGTCGCCTCCTTCTCGGCCGCCAGCAGCTCGGTCCGGGCGGCCAGCCACTGCTCGCGGGTCACCACGTCGGGAAGGGCCATCTCAACCTCCTGAGGGCACGGTATCTCTGCTACAGGACGTGGCCGGCGGCCCGGATTCATCGGTCCCCGGTCTGGAAATATTCGCCCGCGCCGGGCCGCGCCGGCCCCGCCTGGCGGGCTAACTGGCCAGCCGGGCCGCACGGCGGGGCCATCGGCAACCCGGCCAGCGCGGCGTGGCCGAACTCGTCGTCGATGGCGGTGACCTGGCGCCCGGCCGCCTGCAGCACGGACGCGGCCACGCTGGCCCGGTAGCCGGCCTGGCAGTGCACCCAGAGCGGCCCCGGCGGCAGGTCACGCAGCCGGCTGGGCAGGTGGTGCAGCGGGATGTGCAGCGCGCCCGCGAGGTGGCCCGCCGCCCATTCCAGGCGGCGCCGGACGTCCAGCACGGTGACCGGATGCCGTACCGCGGCCAGCCCGGCGAAGTCGGAGACCGGGTAGCTGGCCAGCGACGTGTCCGGCGGCCCGGCGGCCGCCGCGGCGATCCGGACGCCAATCCGGGCCAGGTCGCGCTGGGCACTGGCCAGCTGGGCTGGATCGCCGCCGGTCAGGATCAGCGGAGTGCCCGGGGGAAGCAGCCAGCCGAGGTTGGCCACCAGGTTGTCGCCATGCTCGAAGCTGAGCGACCCGGGCAGGTGGCCGGCCGCGAACGCCCGCCGGTGGCGCAGGTCGGCGACCCAGTCCCCGGCGCGGATCCGGCGCCTGAGTTCGGCGGCGGCGACCGGAACGGGCGGAGCCAGGTCGGCGGGCGCCGGGCCGGCCGCGTTGGCCGGGCCCATCCTGGCGTAGTAGGCCGGGAACTCGTCCAGGCCGGCCAGCAGGCCGGCCACGTAACTGTCCAGGTCCTGGATGAGCGCCGGATTACGCCGCCGCTCGCGGGCGATGGTGCTGCCAGCCTCCTGGCCCCGCGGCCGGCCCAGCCGCGCAGAAGCTGCCGAACCCGTGCGTGGGATGCACCGCGGCCCGGCCGGGCAACCTGGCCAGCCGCCGGGCCGAGGCGTGCTGGGCCGCGGCCAGGTCGGCCGCGTGCTCCGCGCCGAGCAGGTCGGTGCGCCCGGTCGCCCCGTGCAGCAGCGAGCCGCCGGTGAACACCGCGAGCACGCGCCGGCGCTGTCCTGCACCGCGTAGGCGAGGTGAGTGAACGTATGCCCCGGCGTGGCGATGACCTGGACCAGCATGGTCCCGACCGGCACCAGGTCTCCGTCGGTGACCCCGGCCCGGTCGAAGGCCACCTGATCCGCCGCGTTCAGGTGATAGGTGGCGCCGGCCGCGTGGGCCAGGGCGAGCCCGCCGGTGAGGTAGTCGTTGTGGATGTGGGTCTCGAACACGTGGCTGATGCTGACCCCGCGGGTGGCGGCCGCGGCCAGTACCCGGTCGATGTCCCGCTGCGGGTCGACCACGAGCGCGTGCTGCCCGTCGGTGACCAGGTAGCTGCGATCCCCGAGCGACGGGGTGGCAATCGTGACGATCTCGATCTGCGTCATGCCGTGAGGGCCTCGGGGCTGTCACCGCGTGCGGGCCGCCTGCTGGCGGAGCAGCGGGATCAGCTCCCGGCCCCAGTCCACGACGTCGTTCAGCGGGTCGAAGCCACGGATGAGCACGGTGTCCACGCCGGCCCGGCGATAGGCCATCAGGGCGTCGGCCACCTGGCGCGGGGTGCCGACCAGCGCGGTGGAGTTGCCGCCCGGCCCGGTCAGCTTGGTCACGCCGTACCAGAGCCGCTCATCGTGGACCTCGCGCTCCGCGCCCTGTCGCTGCAGGCGTTCCGACCCGACCGAGGAGGACTCACGGAAGCCGAACATCCGGCGGACCGGCGGGGTCCGGAACCTGGATCCCTGCACCTGGGCCCTGGCCGCCGGCGTGGCCCCGGCCTGGGCCACCCGCTGCTCGGTGGCCGCCCTGATCTGGTCGGCGCGCTGCCAGGCCGCGTCCTCGGTGCCCGCCACGATCGGCCGGACCGACAGGCTGAACCGGACGGTCCGGCCGTGCCGCGCGGCGGCCGCCCGGATCTGGGCGATCCGCTCGGCGATCTGGGCCACCGGCTCGCCCCACAGCATGTAGACGTCGGCGTGCCCGGCGCCAACCCCGACCGCGGCGGCGCGAGGCGCCGCCGAAGAACAGCGGTATCCGCGTCCGCGGGCGGGCCGGACCGAGCTGTACGCCCCGCGGACCCGGTAGAACTCGCCGTCGTAGTCGAACGGCGTGGTCTCGGTCAGCTCGCGCCGGAGCAGGGCCATGAACTCCGCGGTGCGGGCGTACCGGCGGTCGTGGTCGGCGAAGTCGCCGTCCCGTTTCTGGTCGAGTTCGTCCCCGCCGGTGATGTGGTGGATGGCGACCCGGCCGCCCCCGGTCAGCTGGTCCAGCGTGGCCAGCTTCCGCGCCACCAGGGTGGGTGCGACGAACCCGGGCCGGTGCGCGATGAGCACCTTGAGCCTGGTCGTGGCGTACAGGACGTGCGCCGCGACGGCGAACCCGTCCGGGCCGGTGGCGCCGTAGCCGATCAGTACCCGGTCGAACCCGCCGCCTCGTGGGCCTGGGCGAACCGGGCCAGGTAGTCCGGGTCGATGACTGGCCCGTCGAAGGAGCCGCGCGACTCGGAGACCTCCTTGGTCCCCACCATGCCGATGATCTCGATGGACATGTGCTCCTCCGCTGGTGGGACCGCTGTTTCGTTTCGCATGCAAGCACGCGGACGAGATTCCTGTCAATTAAACCGATCGAATTACTAGGATTAGAGTATGACTCGTGCCGCTACCCCAGCCGGTCGCGACGTGCGCCGGGCATTGCGGGACCGGGCCGAGATCGCACTGCTGGATGTGCGGCCGGAAGGCCGCTTCGCCGAGGGGCATCCGCTGTTCGCCGCGTCGTTCCCGCTCGGCCGGCTGGAGCTCGAGGTCTTCGACCGGCTGCCCCGGCGGTCCGCGCCCATCGTGGTGTACGGGGACGGCCCGGCCGACACCACGGCGGCTATCCAGCGGCTGCGCGCCACTGGGCTATACCGAGGTGTCGGCCCTGGCTGGCGGCCTGGCCGGGTGGGACGGGGAACTGTTCCGCGACGTCAATGCGCCGAGCAAGGCGTTCGGGGAGCTGGTCGAGGCGTGCGCCGGGACCCAGGCCTGGACCCGGCCGAGCTCAGCGCCCCGGGCGGGGATGTGGTGGTGCTCGATGCCCGCCGCTTCGACGAGTACCACACGATGAGCATCCCGACCGCCACCAGCGTGCCCGGCGCCGAACTGGTGCTGCGCGCCAGCCGCGCTCGCCCCGGACCCCGACACCCTGGTCGTGGTCAATTGCGCCGGGCGGACGCGGAGCATCATCGGCGCGCAGTCGCTGATCAACGCGGGGCTGCGCAACGTGGTGGCGCTGCGCAACGGGACCATCGGCTGGGCACTGGCCGGGCTCACCCTGGAGCGCGGCCAGCAGCGCCGCGCGCCCGAGGTCCCGGCCGGGCAGGCCCGGCGGGCCAGGATGGCGGCCCGGGCCGTGGCCAGGAAGGCCGGCGTCCGGCACATCAGCCAGGCGGGGCTGCGCAGCCCGCAGCGCACCGTCTACCGGTTCGACGTGCGGTCGCCCGAGGAGTACGCGGCCGGCCACCTGCCCGGATTCCGGTCGGCGCCCGGGCGGCCAGCTGGTCCAGGAGACCGACTGGTTCGCCCCGGTCCGCGGCGCCCTCGTCGTGCTGGCCGAGGACACCGGCGGCCGGGCCGCGATGACCGCGTCCTGGCTGGCCCAGATGGGCTGGGAGGTGGTGCTGCTGCGCTCCGGCCCGGTCGAGACCGGGCCCTGGCGGCCCACCCGGCCGGCGCCGCCGCCTGTCCCGCTGGTCCAGCCGGACGAGCTGGACGACCGGCTGCGGACGGGCCGGCCACGGGTCATCGACATCGACACCAGCGCAGTACCTGGCCGGTCACCTACCCGGCGCGGCCTGGGCGCTGCGCGCCGACCTCCCCGGCGCCCGGGCTGGTGCTGACGTCCGAGGATGGGATCCTGGCCGCGTTCGCCGCCGCCGAGGTCGGTGGGACCGCGCTGGCCGGCGGAACCACCGCCTGGGCCGCGTCCGGGCGGCCGTTGCAGGCCGCCAGGGCGAGCTGCTGTCGCCGCCGGTGGACGTGTACCGGCGGCCCTACGAGGGCACCGGGGTGGACCCCGCCGCCATGCAGGCCTACCTGGACTGGGAGTACGGCCTGGTGGCGCAGCTGGAACGGGACGGCACGCACGGTTTCACCGTGCTGACCTGAGACCCGCCCACCTCAGGCGGCTTGGCTGAGGTGGGCCGTGGCTGTGCAGGGTGCGGGTGCGGTCCGGGCTGACCGCGGTGGTGGTCCCGTCGGCGTGCAGGGTGAGGGTCCAGCCCCATTGGTGCACGGCGATGAGGTGGTGGAAGGCGCAGAGCAGGACCAGGTTGGCCAGGCTGGTTTCGCCGCCGCTGGGCTTTGGGGGTGAGGTGGTGGACCTGGCAGGCGGCGGGTGGGGTGTCGCAGCCGGGGAAGGCGCAGTGCCGGTCGCGGGTGATGACGGCGCGGCGCAGCCCGCCGGTGATCAGGCTGGTGGGGGTGCCGGTGTCCAGCGGCAGGCTGACCGACGGGGACCTGGCCGCCGGTGAGGCGGGTGCGCAGGAACGCGGCCAGCCCGCCGGGCCCGGACAGGACGGCGGCGGCGTGCCGGAGCAGGATCTCGTGCAGCCGGGCCCGCGCCGCCGGGCCTGGCGGTTGCGGGTGGCCGGGCGGACCGGTGCCGGTGGCGCGGATCTCGGCGGCCAGCGCGGCCAGCGCGGCGTGGTCGAGGGTGCCGGTGACGATCGGGGTGATGGCGGCGTCGCAGGCGTAGGCGTGCGCGGCGCGGCCGGTCAGCCAGCCCGGCTGACCTTCGGCGGCGGCCCGGGCGGCCTGGCTGCCCCGGGCTGCCTCCCCCGCCGGGGCCGTCTCCCCGCCCGGGCCGGCGTGGCTCGTGGGCTGGGCGGCCGGACCGGGGTGGGTGGGGCAGGTGGGCTGGGCGGCCGGGCCCGGCCGCCCGTGCGGCGGCCCAGGCATCCTCGATCGCGAATCCGCCGAGCCGCGCAGCTCGCGGAGCGTCATGTGCAACTGGACGACCGTCGGCTGGCCCGCCCGCTCGGGCAGCATTCCCGATGCGATCAGCCGGGTGCATGCTTCCTCCAGCGCGTCATGATGACGCTGGCGGGCCGTCCGCGTGTCCTCCGGGCCTGCCTTCTGACCGAGGGCCTCGATGACCGCGGTCAGGGCCGCCGTACACGCGGAGGTCAGGTCGCCGTCTAAGCGTCCGGCGCCGCGGAAGGTGCGATCCAGCCGCAGCGACCGGTCATCGAATCCGTCATCGTCCCGGTCCGGCGGGCACGACCGGCGATACATCTCCTCGGCCAGCCCGGCCAGGGCGCCTAGATCGGCCCCGCCCGCCGCGGCACCGAGCAGGATCAGGTCGGCGTCTTCGCGCTTGTCCGCCGGCACCCGGGTCGGTCCAGGCGCAGATCTCCCTGGCCCAGGACGCGGAGATGGCACCGGCGGCGAGCGCCTGGCCGACGTCCCGGTGGGCGGCCAGGCGCTTCATCCAGCCCACCGCGCCCGCCGCTGCCCCCGCCGTGACGCCCGTCTGCCACTTCAGCCACGCCCGCT
>CAWHSW010000015.1:0-195565 GCA_963832095.1 uncultured Actinomycetes bacterium | reverse complement strand
GGCCGCTGTCTGGGCCGGCCGCGGTGGGGAAGGGTTGATGCATGACCCGCTAGCGCGCAGGAGTGGAGCAACCATGACAGAACCAGCGCCCCAGGACGACTTGGCCGACTTCCCCGCGCCTACCGAAGGCATCCTGGTGACGATGTTCATCACCGTCCGCAAGGTCGCCGCGTCCCGTGACTTCTACTCCCGGGTCCTCGGCGGCACCGTTGTCATGCACGAGAACCCGTGCGTCGTCAAGCTGTCCAACTCGTGGATCATCATGAATCCCGGCGGCCCGCCCACCCCGGACAAGCCAGGCATCACGGTGGCCGACTATGAGCCCGGCGACACCACGTCGATCTTCATCAACCTCCGGGTGGCCGACATCGAGGCCTGCTACCGGGACTGGACGGCGAAGGGGGCAGAGTTCGTGACGCCGCCGATCGACCGTGGCCCGGAGACCCGCTGCTACCTGCGGGACCCGGACGGGTACCTGATCGAGGTCGGCCAGTCCACCGGCCTGCTGCACGGCGAGCACGCCAAGAAGCGCCCGGAGGATCTGCCCGGCTGAGCCCTGGTCAGCGCCGTCAGGCGCTGTGGAAGCTGGCGGTGGCCAGCACGGTGCCGTTGGTAGTGACCAGGCGGGCGCCGGTGAGCTGACCGGAGGCTCCGGTAGCGGGGCTGCCCCAGTAGCCGTGGCCGTCGGCCAGCTGGAACGAGCCGACCGTGGTCACCTGCCCGTCCTGGCCCACCACCTGGCAGAGCACGGTGCCGTCCCCGGAGGGCATGTCCACCGACATGTACAGCCACCGCGGGACTGCCCTGGTAGAGGAAGACCTTGCCCACCGTCTGGTGGCTGGCGGACTGCAGTGTGGCAGAGCTCAGCGTGGCACTGGCCGGGGCTGAGGTCCCGACAGCCAGACCCCAGCCGCCCACCCCGCCCGCGACGACCGCCACCGCAACCGCCGCAGCGGCCAGCGACCGCCGCGTCCAGCCAACCTGACGCGGCTGACGGGTACCGGGAACGGGTACCTGGTTGCCGCGCCGCTGGCCCAGGTGGAACAGCCGGCCGACCCGGCTAGCCGGGCTGGGCGCAGGCGCAGGCGCGGGCGTCGGCGTAGCCAGCCCGATACGCTCCATGACCCGGCTCTCGAACCCAGCCGGAGGCTCCCTGGTCGGCAGCAGCTCCAGCAGTCCCTCACCGGTCATGGTCAGCTGGCGGACGTTCTCCCGGCAGGCGTCGCACTGATCCAGGTGCGCGATCGCCGCCGCGCGCTCCCGCCCGGTCAGCACCCCGAGCGCCAGTTCGGCGGCCACGTCGGAGAATTCGCGGCAGTTCATCTCACTCAGCTCACTCATTGCCAGCCTCCTCAGGTAGGTAGGCGGCCTTCAGTTTCTGCATCCCGTCTCTGATCCGGGTCTTGGCCGTGCCCAACGGGATGTCCTCCGCGTCGGCGATCTGCCGCGCCGTCATGCCGTAGATGCCAGCCATCGCCACCGCCCGGGCCTGTGCCTCGGGCAGCCGGCCGAGCGCGCGGCGCAACTCGGCGGCGCTGTCGTGGGCGACGGCCAGCCGCTCCGGCGTGTCGGTCACTGCGGTGAGGATAGCGGGCAGGTCGTCCGGATCCACCGGCGCAGAGGTGCGCACCCGGACCGCGTCCACGGCCAGGTTGTGCGCGATCGTGGTCAGCCAGGTGCGCACCGAGCCACGCCGTGAGTCGAACACCTGCGCGTGCCGCCAGGCTTGCTCGAAAGCCTGCTGGGCCACGTCCTCGGCTGTGCTGGCGTCGCCAAGCACAGACACGGCGACGCCGAACACTATCCGCTGGAAGCGCCGCACGAAGGCGAGCGATAGCTCGGCATCGCCGGCGCCCAAGCCCGCCAGCAGCGTCTCATCTGGTAGCTGATCAGCTGAGGTCCCCACTATTCGCACACAGTACATACGGACGGCGACTGGAAAAGGATTGGACCCAGAGCAGCTGAGCTGGACAATTTCTGCTCCGGGTCCTGCCGGGCGCGCCCGGCGGGTCCTGCTGGGCGGGCCGCACGGCGGCCCGGCCCGCTAACGGCGGGCGAGCCCGGCCCGCGGCCGGGCGGCGGCCAGCACAACAGCCGCCCCAGCGAGCACAGCGGCCCCAATGAACTCCACCATCAGTGAGGTCTGTGCGTCGGTGATGGCCAGGCTCTCCTGGTAGCCGAACAGCCCCACCGTGGCGCTGAGCAGCAGCCCGACGCCGGTGCCGACCATCAGGGCCGCTCCGGCGGCGAGCAGGAACACCCGCCGGAACACGACCAGGGCCAGTGCCAGCACGATGCTCCCGATGCCCTGGACCAGGAACAGCGGCCCGATCACCGAGATGTCGCGGTAGCCCTGGGACCACAGCTGCAGGTGGATCACGCCCGACCACACCATCAGCCCGGCGCCCAGGACGGCTAGGACGGTGATCGCCCACCGGGCGATCGGTGACTGCAGCGCGGCCGGACCGCGGGTAAGCCGCTGGACGGTCCGGCGCAGCAGGCTCGCCGGATGGCTGGCCTCGCGGCCCGGGAGCAGGGTGCTCGTCTGATCGACGTTCATGGTGATTCTCCTTAACAGGTTAAGTAGCCGAAGGCTGGAAGGTGACCCACAAGCCGTAGAGGGCGAACCCGCTGGCGATCACGGTCAGCCCCCAGGCGGGCAGCCGCCGGTCGCCGTGCCGGACCGCGAACCGCGGGTAGACCACGAAAACAACTAGCTGGCTGAGCCACAGCGCAACCAGCGACGGCTTGATCAGGTCGGTGTAGATCCGCTCGGGATTGATCAGGGTGAGCGGCGCGGCGACGACCATGACGGCGCCGATGGCCATCAGGACCGGGCGCAGCCGCCAGGACGTCACCGCCGTGACGAGACGGCTCAGCGCGAGGTACTCGGCCAGCATCACCCCGGCGATGCTCACCGCCACCCCGACGCCTATCGCGACCGCGAAGCCGTGCCCGGCGAACAGTTCCGCGGCCGTCATCCCCGGGATGTCGGCCCGGGTCAGCCCAGGGGCAGCGGCCAGCGGCGCGACCGCGAGCACGAGGACCGCGGCGGTCGCCAGCCAGGCGGCGGTCAGGCCGCGGCGGATGGTGCGGGCCGGGCGGGCCAGCTCGCCGCCGAGGAACAAGGGCAGGCTGCCGCAGATGAACAGCAGCGAGGTCTGGCCCGCCGCGCTGGCCACCGAGCCGGCCGGGGCCGAGGCCCCGAAGCTGCTCACCGGCAGGCCCAGGTGGGCCACGGTGATCCCGCCCAGCGAGGCGGCCAGGGCCAGCTGGCCGACGGCCAGCGTGCCGGCCACCAGCAGCGCGGCCCGGCGCCCGGCGATCATCACCCCGGCCAGCGCGACCGGGATGGCGATTTCGAGCAGCGGCTGGTAACGCCGTTCGCCGGGCAGTACCGCGGGCAGCGTGTCATAGACGATCTGCGTGGTGGTGTACACCAGGTACAGCAGGTAGCTGAAGATCCACAGCCCGGCCTGGACCAGGGCGATCGGCGCAGCCGGCCGCTGCCTCGACATAGGAGTACAAGCCACCGGGCCCGGTGACCCGCCGTGCGTAGCGCAGCCAGATCAGCAGCGGGAACGCGAACAGCGCCACCGCGGCGACCATGGCCAGCCCGGCCGACGCGCTCGCGTCGGCCACGATGCCTGGCGCGATCAGGGCGGCCAGGGCCAGCGGCCCGCCAAACGACACGACGGCCAGGCCGGTGAAGGCCCACCCGCTGACCGGCCGCCCGGATAGCTCCGGCGGCCGGTCAGCGCCCGTGCCTGTGATCCGGGCCAGGAAGGTGGTCACGGCAGCGCTCAGCCCCAGCTACCGCCGGAGCTGGAGCCACCGGCCGAAGAACCGCCAGCGGCCGAGCCACCGGCCGACGAAGAGGAACTGGCTGCCGTGTCCGCCGCGGTGATCTGCGTCCCGGTCGGGGCGACCAGCCACCACTTCGCGCCGAACGAGTCGCTGCCCTGGCCGCTGGTCTGGCCCGCAGCGGAGTCGCCGGCGAAGAAGTACAGCGCGTGCCCGTCGTAGGTGACCTGCTTGCCGCCGCCGGGCCGGGTGATCGTGCCCAGGTCGGCGGCCTTGGCGCCGCCCGAGGCGGTCAGCTGGCCCTTGTCCATCACCGGCGGCCAGGCGCTGGCGCAGGCACCGGTGCAGGTGGACTTGTTCATGCCGTCCTTGACCCACAGGTACACCGTGCGCCCACCTTCGGTCAGGAACGTCCCCCCCGAACCGGAATGAGTCTCGATCACTGTTCCGGTGGTGGATGCCCCCGAAGTCCCGCTGCTGGCTGGCGCGGAGCTACCCGACGTCCCGGCCGCGCTACTGCACGCCGTGGCCAGCAGCCCGGCCGCCACTGGAACGCCCAGCTTGACCGGCATCGGCACCCGTGCCAGGAACGACTTGCCCATCTTCACCATCTCCTGTCCCGGACGGTCACGACCCAGCGGGTCCATGCCGCCCTGCGTCATTTGCTTGCCGGAACTGAGTACGGCTACAACGCCGGGAGGGATTGGACAGAAGATATGAGGTAGCTCACACTGGACGCCGATATGGAGCCTTCAGCTGTCCCGGGCCGGTCCGGCTGGAACGGCGAGGAGCCCCGGGCCAGCTAGGCCCGGGGCTCCTCGCGTCAGTTGAGCTGACTCAGCACCCGTCGTAGGCAGACCAGGCCGACGTGCCCGACTGGGCGTACTCCTTCTGGAAGGCCGCGTTCTGCTCGGCGACCGACGCGTTCTCCGGCAGCCCGGAGTAGCCGAGCGCCTGCCAGGTGGACGGCAGGAAGCCGTACAGGCCGCCCGCGCCGCTGGAGGCGTTGACCGCCCCCGCGTCCCCGCCGCTCTCCGCCTGGATCACACAGCTCTGGAAGCTGCCCGACGCGCCGCTGTAGGACGCGCTGCTGGCCTGGGCAACCGGGGCCGGTGCCGCAGCCGGGGCCGAGGAGGCCACTGGGGCGGCCTGCACCGGCGCCGGGGCCGGGGCCGGGATGGCGGACAGCGCGGCCCGCATCAGCCACGGCTTGACCTCAGGCGAGTTCGGCACGACGAGCTTCTGCCCGGCCTGGATCAGCGACGGGTTGTGCACTGTGTGCCGGTTGACCCACCACAGCGCCGGCCAGTCGGCCGCCTTGCCGAGCTCGCGCTGGGCAATGGAGCTGAGCGAGTCGCCCGCCCGCACGGTGGCGTGGTGGCTGCTCTGGTGAGCGGCCCCGGGATGCAGCGAAACCGTGACCGCCATCAGGGTCTTAGCGGCGCCGGCACCTGCGATACTGAAAAACGTCATGGCTTGTTACCTCCGAGGTTCGATGCCATGCAAAGGCCCCGGCCGCGTGCTGAAATCACGCCTGGTCGGGGCCGCCTCGATCTACTCAGCAATAAGAGAGTGGTTACCCCCCGTAATCATGCGGGCTCCATTCGGTGAGCGGCTGACGATGCTCCGCCACGTAACCAGATTTTTTCCCGAACGCCAAATCCGGGTGGCCGGAATCGACTGGCGCGCGGTCGTTTCTGGGCGGCCAAAAGCGCCTAGCATTAGGGCTCTGACCTGCGCAGATACGCCCATTAGCCGGACCGGCGGATAAAATCAGGGTGAATTTGGCCACGCTCCCCGCGCGTGCGCCTGCTGTGACATGTGTGACTGGACTGACCGGTAAGGCAGCCGATAAACATTGGTCTCCGGGCCGGCAACGAGGGGTTGCCCAGCCCGGAGGCCATGGCGGCACGACTACAGCTTGCTATGGATGGCGGCCTGGAAGAGTTCCGGGATCCTGCGCGCGGACGCGATGGCCGCCAGGTAGGAGCCGGCCCAGGCCAGCCCGGCGCCATAGGCGGCCGCGCACACCACCAGCAGCGGGATGCGGACGGCATCGGCCAGTCCGTGCGTGAAGATCAGGGCCAGGATCACTGGCACGCTGACCAGCAGCACGCCGAACAGGCTGCCCATCCCGCCGGCGAACGCCTGGCTGCCGTACCCATCGGCCGCGTTCGGCACCGGGCTGCCCACCCGCTTCTGCACCGGGTAGGCGGTGGTCGCGCTCAGCAGGCTGCTCAGGCCCAGCGCCGCGCCGATGGCACACAGGTCGATGGCCACGCCCCAGAACCAGTCGCCCGGATGGCCGGCGAACGTGGCCAGGCCGACGGACAGCACCAGGGACAGCGGCACCGCGATGACGGCCAGCGCGACGTTGCGCCCGGTGAAGTAGCCGCGCAGCGCGCGCAGCCCGCTCAGCGAACTGGCTTCCAGGCCGAACGCGGGCCCGGTCAGGCCGATCGTGTTGGCCTGGAACACGCTCAGCATGATGCCGGCCAGCACCGCGCTGATGATCAGCCCGACATGGTAGGCCGGCGTACGGATCGTGCTGACCGACGCGGCCAGCATGACCACACCGATGATGCACCAGCGGACGATCGCGCCCGGCTCGCGGCGCTGGTACAGCAGGAACCGGGCGGCCACCGTGCCGCCGATGCCGAACCGGCCGAACGGCAGCGCCGCGCTGCGCACCTTGGACGACTGCGTGCTGGTGTCCACGGTGACCAGGGAGCGCCCGAGGGACCGGATCCACAGCGCACCGAGCACGAGGATGACGGCGGCCAGCAGCGCGAGCCGCAGCAGCGCGGCGCCGGCGTGCCCGTCCGAGGCGTCCTGGATGGCGTGCGCGGCCAGCCCCGGCGGCAGCCAGCGCAGCCACCGGTCGATCCCCTCGAACGCCCGCGTGGTGATCTTGCCTTCGGCGGCCAGCCTGGGCACCACCTGGGCGAACGTCTCGTACAAGGCGAAGATCGGGATGATCAGGAAGGCGGCGAAGTCCTTGCCGCGCCGGGACCGCAGCATCCCGGCCAGGCCGGTGGTGATGAACCGGGCCAGCACGATGCAGAACAGTACCTGGAGCAGCACCGCCACGACCGCGACGAGCAGGCCGAGCGGGCCGCGGGCCAGCCCGACCGTGACGCCGAGCAGGCCGATCACGTTGGCCACCGGCCAGGCGCCGGTGGCCGAGGCGGCCAGCAGGCCGACCGCGAGCGGCCGGGTGCGCAGCGGGTACAGTGCCAGCGTGGCCGGGTCCAGCGTGCCGTCCAGGCCGAACACGAGCAGCGGCAGGATCAGCCAGCCGAACGCGAACACGGTGAACACGGCGGCGGTCTGAGTAACCGGCGCGGCCGACCCGCGCAGCAGGGCCAGCACGACGAACGTGCCGAACGCGACTAGCACCGCGAAGACCGTGCTGATGATGAACGAGACCTTGGCCGGCCGGGACGCGCGCAGCGCGTTGGTCAGCAGCTGCAGCTTCAGCTGGACGAGGAGCCGAGCCATGTCAGTCCCTCCTCCCCGCTGGCCCGCGAACCGACCAGGTCGATGAACGCCTGCTGCAGGGTCTTGCCGCCGCGCACCTGATCGATCGTCCCGGTGGCCACGATGTGGCCCTGGTCGATGATGGACACGTGGTCGCAGACCTGCTCGACCAGCTCCATCACGTGGCTGGAGAACAGCACGGTCGAGCCCGAGCCGACGAACCGGGTCAGCAGCCGCCGGATCACGTCGGCCGACACCGGGTCCACGCCTTCCAGCGGCTCATCCAGGAACAGCACCGCCGGATTGTGGATCAGCGCGCAGCCGAGCATGGCCTTCTTCCGCATGCCGGTGGAGTAGTCGGCCACCAGCCGCTTCGCGTCCTCGGCCAGGTCCAGCACGTCCAGCAGCTGGCTGGCCCGGGACCGCGCCTCATCGGCCGGCATGCCGCGCAGCCGCCCCGCGTACTCCAGCAGCTCGGCCCCGCTCAGCCGCTCGAACAGCTGAGCCTCGGCCGGCACCACGCCCATGATGGCCTTGGCGGCCGGCGGGTCGGCCCAGACATCCTTCCCGTCCACCACAATCTGGCCGGCGTCCGGCCGGAGCAGCCCGGTCATCATCGACAGGGACGTGGTCTTGCCCGCCCCGTTCGGCCCGACCAGGCCGGCGAAGGAACCAGCCGCGATCTCCAGATCGATCCCGGCCACCGCCTCCTTCGTCCCGAAACTCTTGCGCAGCCCGCGCACCACGATGGCTGGCTCACCCATGGCCCGCCTCCTTGATCAGCTCATCTACTATCAGCATCGTATCATTGTGATATCACATTTCAAAGCTTCAGCCTGACCCACGATTACCGGCCAGCCTTGAGCGGCGATTAAACAGCGGTAGGGTCGGCCGTCGTGCGGATCCTAGTGCTGGGTGGGACAGCGTTCGTCGGCCGGGCCATCGTAGAAGACGCATTGCGTAGTGGGTTCGAGGTGACCTTGTTCGGCCGCGGCCGGACCGGGACTGAGCTGTTCCCCGGCGTGCCCCGGCTGGCCGGCGACCGGGACACCGGCGACTACACGGCGCTGGCTGACGGCCGCTGGGACGCGGTGGTGGACGTCAGTGGCTACGTGCCGCGGCACGTCGGCCAGGCGATGGACGCGCTGGGCGGCCGGGCCGGCCGGTACCTGTTCATCTCCAGCCACGCGGTGTACCTGCACACCGAGCACGACGCGGACCCGACCGAGAACGCGCCGCGCCGCATCCCGCTCCGCGACACCGAGGTGCTGGCCGGGGACAACTACGGCCGGCTGAAGGTGGCCTGCGAGGACGACGTGCTGGCCCGGTACGGCGACCGGGCCACGATCGTCCGGCCGGGCAAGGTGGCCGGGCCGCACGACTGGCAGGACGGGCTGACCTACTGGGTGCGCCGGGCGGCCCGCGGCGGCCCGGTGGCGGTGCCCACCGACCCGGCCCAGCCGGTCCAGATCATCGACTCTCGCGACCTGGCCCGCCTGGTCACGGCGCTGATCGCCGATGACCGTCCGGGCGCGTTCCACGCGGTCGGCCCGGCCGAGCCGGTCACGCTGGGCGGGGTGATCCAGACCTGTGCCCGGGTGGCGGGCACCCAGGCCGAGATCGTCCCGGTGCCCGCCGTGCCGGGATTCTTCCCGCTCGTCCGGGACAACTGGCCGGGGCAGCGGCGCAGCCCGGCCAGGGCGCGGGCCGCGGGCCTGCCTGCCACCCCGCTCGACGTCACTGTGGCCGACGTGCTGGCCTGGGACCGGGAGCGTGGCGAGCCGCCGCTGGACAGTGGCTTCACTCCTGAGCAGGAGCAGGCCGTGCTGGCCGCAGCCGGATCAGCACGCTGATCCCGAGCGCGCCGGCCGGCACCAGCGTGACCAGGGCCGGGAGCTGGTAGCGCCAAGAGAACTCATACAGGTTGGAGACCAGCAGCACGGCCACCCCGGACAGGAAGAACAGCAGGCAGGCCTGGCTGGCCAGCCGGCTGTCCGGATCGCCGCGGCGGCGCAGCAGGGCCAGCGAGCCTGCCAGCCCGGCCAGCACGCACAGGGCGAGCAGCGGCCCGGGCGTGTACCCGCCGTGCAGCTGGTAGCCGCGCAGGAACGCGGCCACCGGCCGCCACACGGCCGGGTCACCGCCGCCGAACCGGCTGACCGCCGTGTGCACGAATGCCATCGACTCGTGCGGCGGGTTATAGGGGAACCGGAGCTGGAACTGCCACCGGGAGATCGGCGTGACCCCCAGCGTGCCGTCCCGGGTCAGCGCGAACGGCCTGACCAGGTCGCTCGCGTACGCGCCGAGCAGCCGCTCCGGCTGCTGGCTCAGCACCTGGTCGTTGAAGTTGGAGATCAGGTCGTCCACCTGGTCCCGCGGCAGATTCCGGTAGAATGGCCGGATCGGCGAGTCCTGGGCGTACTCGAGCCAGTCCGGTCCTTGCGCTTGCTGCGCGGGGGTCGGGCACATGGCCCGCTCGGCGGCGGGCAGCCGTAGCGTGCCGCAATCCGCGGCCGCCGCGGCCCGTCCGTAGAACGACGTGAACCCGGTGTGCGACGGGGAGAACGCTCCGCTGACCAGGTAGGACACGGTGGAGTAGGCCAGGATGGGGGCGGCGAACGCCACGCACAGCACGGCTGGCCTGAGCACCGCCTGGCGCCAGCCCCCGTGCCGCAGCGCACCGCGCCGCCAGCTGCCACCGGCCGCCAGCAGGTAGATGACGGCCGGCACCAGCAGCGCCTCGGCCACCTGGGCCACCGTGGCCGCGCTGCCCAGCACCACGCCGGCCGCCAGCACCCGCCGCCAGCTTGCCCGGCCGCGCGGCCAGAGCAGGATGGCCAGCCCGGCCACGATCAGCGCCTCGAACCAGACGTCCGGCATGACCATTTGCTCGATCTGCAGCTGGTAGGCGTCCAGCAGCACCGGCGCGATGGCCAGCGCGGCCAGCCATCTGGGCACGCCGCGGCGCAGCAGCACCAAGTAGAGCAGCACCGCCATGCCCAGCCCGAGCAGATGCTGGACGGCGGCCACCGCGTCGAAGTTGGCCAGGAACAGGATGGCCCGCAGCGGCCCCTTGTACCCGACCGGGTCCATCCCGCCCGCGTTGTACAGGTACCGGGCCGAGTCGATGTAGAACAGCGCGGGCCGGTAGGCCAACTGGACCAGCACCCGGAGCACCAGGCCGGCCAGCAGCAGCGCTGCGGCCAGCCAGTGCCGCCTCAGCCCGGCCGCGGCCGCCTGCCACCGTACGGCACGGTCCGGCCCGGCCTGCACGGCCGCGCCGGGACCGCTCTCGGTGACCGGGGTGGTGACCTGTCTCATCGCCCCGGTGCGGCCTGTCCGCCGCTGGACAGGCAGAGCGCGAGAAGGACGGTGACGATGGTCAGCCACCGGGTCATCCGGTTCCGCGGCACCTGGGTCAGCGCGGCCCAGGCCACCGCGGTGTACCAGGCGAACACCCACGGGGCGACCAGGATCCAGGCGTAGGTCAGCGCGAACGGGGCCACCACCTCGCGCGGCTGGTCCGCGGAGATCCGCCGGTAGACCAGCCAGGCCACCACGAGCAGCGCGATCGGCCACAGGCAGCTGATGATGGTGGCCATGGTGCTCTGGCTGACGCCCAGCGCCTGGCCGGATAGTTCGAAGACCCGCCACGGCGATGGCAGCGTGACCAGTTGCAGCCCGCCGAACAGCGGCTTCAGCGCGCTGAGCCCGTAGTAGCTGTACTGCAGGGCCAGCGTGGCCAGCGCGACGGCCGCGATCCGGGCGGCGCGCAGCCACTCGCGGCGCAGGATCAGCGGCCAGGCCAGCCCGAGCGCGATCAGCACCGCGTAGATCTTCACCCCGCAGGCCAGCCCGATCAGCACGCCGACCAGCACGTCGCCCCACACCTTGGGCACCCGGCGGGCGACCTGGATGGCGCAGATCGCGGCGGCGGCCACGAACGTGTCCAGGTGGCCGCCGCTGACCAGTTCCAGGATCAGCACCGGGTTGGCGGTCCAGAACAGGGTGGCCCGCACCGGGTCGTCCGACGTCTTGAGCAGCAGCAGGCCGACGGCGATGAAGACGATCCCGTTGAGGATCATCAGCACCCAGACCGTGGTGGCCACGTCGGCCCGGCCGATGGTGGCCGCGAACCACTGGATCAGTGTGGCGAACGGGCCGTACACCGAGGACTGCGACTTCCACATGTCGCCGACGGCCAGCGTGTATGGCGAGTGCGCGCCCAGCCAGGCCAGCGGGTTGGTGAGGTACGGGTTGCCGCCCTGCGCGGTGATCCGGCCGTACGCAGCGTAGCTGGCCACGTCGGACGAGCCGACCGGGGTCAGGCAGGACATGATGGCCACGATGACCCCGCTGGCCAGCACCAGGATCCGCGGGTTGGGCCGCCAGCCCTGGCTGTGCGCCCACAGCATGCCGGCCAGCCCCAGGCAGGCCAGGATGTCCGCGGTGTACAGCATCACGCTGGCCAGGGCGGTCTGGTTCTCCAGCGACGGCAGCACCGACAGCGGCAGCCGGACCCCGACCGTCTCGGCGTTCGGTGAGGTCGCCCCCAGCAGCATGCCAAGCAGCAGGCCGGCGCCGGACAGCGAGACGGCCACCTTGGGGTTGGACAGCCTGCTCCAGGACAGCTTGCGGATCAGCGCGCTCATGAACCGCTCGACCGGGCCGGGCGGGTGCTGCTCGAAAGGAAGAGGTGCCCGGGGCCGGCCAGCCTGCCGGACCGCTCCCGGCTGGTCAGCCGAGTTGACGGACACCTGTGTCACCTGGGCGATACCTCCATGGGCGGGCCTAGGCGGCTACGCCGTGCTCGCACGCCTACGTTCAGCCTAGGGCGGAAGCTGAGCTACCCACGCCAGATTTACTGAATCGTGCCGGGGCCGGCCCGCTGGCCGACCCAGATGATCATATGCCAGTTAGCCGGCCCGGTGCTGAAATCCCGGTGTCGAAATCACAGTGTCGAAATCCCGGGCCGCCGATCGTATAGCTGGTGAGATACCAGCCAGCGAAGGAGGCACCACGATGCCGCAGTACCTGCTCAGCATCTACCAGCCCGACGGGGACCCGCCGCCGCCCGAGGTGCTGGGCCCGATCATGGAAAACGTCCGGGCCTGGGACGACGGGCTCCGGGCAGCCGGCGCCTGGGTGTTCACCGGCCGGCTGCACCCGGCCAGCACGGCCACCGTGGTCCGGGATCGCGATGGCGGGCCGGTCATCACCGACGGCCCGTTCACCGAGGGCAAGGAGCACCTCGGCGGCTTCACCGTCATCTCCGCCCCGGACCTGGACGCCGCGCTGGAGTGGGCGCGCAAGCTGGCCGCCGCGACCACGCTGCCCATCGAGGTCCGCCCGGCGGTGGACGCGGGCTGACCGGAGCCGTGACCGTCCAGGGAACCGACATCGAGCGCGTCTTCCGCGCCGAGTACGGCCGCGCGGTGTCCGTCCTGGTCCGCGCGTTCGGCGACATTGACCTGGCCGAGGACGCGGTCCAGGACGCGTTCACCGAGGCGGTGCGGCGCTGGCCGCGCGCGGGCATCCCGCCCAGCCCGGCCGGCTGGATCATCACCACCGCCCGCCACCGGGCCATCGACCGGCTGCGCCGGGAGGCGTCACGGAACGGCCGGCAGGCCGAGGCGGCGCGGCTGCAGTGGGCTAGCTCAGACCTGGCTAGCTCAGACCGGCCCGGCCCGGCTGATGACGTGACCGCGGAGGAGGAGCCCGTGCCCGACGACCGGCTGCGGCTGATATTCACCTGCTGCCACCCCGCGCTGGGCACCGCCGCGCAGGTCGCGCTGACGCTGCGGCTGCTCGGCGGGCTGAGCACGGCGGAGATCGCGCACGCGTTCCTGGTGCCGGAGCCGACCATGGCCCAGCGGCTGGTCCGGGCCAAGGGCAAGATCCGCGATGCGCGGATCCCGTACCGGGTACCCAGCGAGGCCGAGCTGCCCGGCCGGCTCGGCGCCGTGCTGGCCGTGGTGTACCTGATCTTCAACGAGGGCTACACGGCCAGCACCGGTGACCAGCTGATCCGGGCCGGCCTGTGCGCGGAGGCCATCCGGCTCGGCCGGCTGCTGGCCGGGCTGATGCCGGACGAGCCCGAGGTGGCCGGGCTGCTCGCACTCATGCTGCTGGCGCAGTCACGCCGCGCCGCCCGCACCACCCCGGGTGGTGACCTGGTGCTGCTGGCCGACCAGGACCGCAGCCAGTGGGACCAGCCGCTCATCGCCGAGGGCCAGGCCCTGGTCCGGCAGTGCCTGCGCCGCGGCCAGCCCGGCCCGTACCAGATCCAGGCGGCCATCAACGCGGTGCACAGCGACGCCCCGGACGCGGCGGCCACCGACTGGGCCCAGATCGTCGCGCTGTACGACCAGTTGCTGACGCTGGCCCCCAGCCCGGTGGTCGCGCTGCACCGGGCCGTCGCGGTGGCCGAGGTGGACGGCCCGGCCGCCGCGCTGGCCCTGGTTGACCGACTGGACCTGGCCAGCTACTACCTGTTCCACGCCATCCGCGGCCACCTGCTCCGGCAGCTTGGCCGGACCGTGGCGGCGGCCGCCGCCTACCAGGAAGCCCTGGACCGGGCCGGCAACGAAGCCGAGCGCGTTTTCCTCCGCGGCCGGCTGCGGGAGCTCAGTCCCGGGTGCTGACCTGGGGCGTGTCCCGTAGATCTTCAGCCTGCTGCGCGGCCCCCGGAGGGCGCCTCGCTGCGTTGTCGTCGTCGCCCATAGCTCCGCTATGGGCTCCTCCTCCGCCTTGCGATCCATCCCCCCGGATGACCGCTCGCGACGGCCAAGATCCACGGGACACGCCCTAGCGCCGCCGGTCCCGCTTCTTCTTCTTGTCCGCCGCCGCCGACTGAGACAGTTGCGGGCCGGCCGAGCCGGGCATGCCGTTCAGCACGGCGGTGCAGCCGAGACAGGCCGGGTGGGTGACGAAGTAGGCCGGGATGGTGGGCGAGTCGGTGGGCGGGTTGGTGGCCAGCAGCACGGGCGGGCGCGGCGCCTGGTTGAAGTTGAAATCCTCGGCCATGTTGCCCAGGATCGGCTCGTCCTCGCGGACGTCCGGCCGCCGGTCCGGGCGGCCGTCGGTCTTCGGGTTGAGCCGGGCCCCGCCGAGGAAGTCGTCCTCGATGAACTTCAGGTAGGCGTCACTGCTCAGCGTCTGGTGGTCGATGTAGCCCTTCCGCGCGTACGGCGAGATGACCAGGCCCGGCACGCGCAGCCCGTAGCCCTGCTGGTCCACCGCCGGGGGCACCACGTGGTCGTAGAAACCGCCCCAGTCGTCCCAGGACAGGAAGATCGCGGTCGAGTCCCAGTCCGGGCTCTTCATCGCCGCGTTGATCAGGGCGGTGACGTAGGCCTGGCTCCAGTGCACGCTGGCCGGCGGGTGATCGCTGTCCGCGCCGGACGGGACGATCCAGCTGACCGCCGGGAGCGTCCCGGTCTTGGCCTTGTGGAAGTAGGACCCGAGGGTGCGGATGTTGTGCAGCTGATTGTCGGACTTCACGTCGCCGAACAGCGGCAGCGGGTCCCAGATGCCCGGGGTCTCGATGTTCTGCTTGACCGCGTCACAGGTCTCGGCCGCGTCGTTCTCGCAGTCCGGCTGGATGCCGGACTGCACGAAGTAGTTCCAGCTCACATGGTGCGCGTAGAGCAGCCAGGTGATGTCCGTCCAGGCGAAGTCGATGTCGGTCTTGCCGGTGCGCAGTTCCTGGTCCACCGCCTTCTGGAACTTTTTCACCCCGTACGGGCCGACGATGTCGGTCACGCAGCTCATCGGCGAGCGGTTTTTGCACTTGGCCGACCAGGCCGAGACCATGTACAGGTGGTCCGGCAGCGACCACGACTTCACCGGCTCGAACATGTGGTCGTCGAGCGCGAAGTCCTTGGCGTAGGTCCAGTAGTTCGGGATCTCCGCGGCGGTGTGGTAGCCCATCACGTCGGGAGTCTTGGTCCCGGCGCAGGCCGGGTCGGTGACGACGTGGCAGGACGTGCGGGCCCGGTCGCGCTCCCGGATGAACCCGTTCATCTGGCCGCCGTTTACGTCGGCCACCGCGTTGACCTCAGCATGCGGCCCGCCGCCGTTGACGTCGGCCAGGTCATGGTAGGGGCGGGTACAGCCGCCCGACGGGTTCGGCACGCAGACCGTGGGTACCCCGTTGCGCATCGGGATCCCGTCGGCGCCCGGGTAGGTGCCGAAGTAGCTGTCGAACGACCGGTTCTCCTGCATGATGATGATCACGTGCTTGATCTTGTGGATCCCGGCCGGGACCACGTAGCGGCCGTCTGGGCCGCCCGGGACGACCTCGCCGTGCAGCGCCGTCGTCTTCGGCCGCCCGGGGGGCGTCCGGACGCCGGACGAGGTGCACGCGGCCAGCCCGGCCACGGCCAGCGCCAGGACGGCCGTAGCGCACGCCAATCGGAGGCTGCTGCGCCTCGTTCCCATCCGCGCGCCCTTCCCACATGCCATATAAGGGGCGTGCGGTAACCCGCGCCCCATTGGCCACAGACTTTCCCCCGCCGGAAAAATACCCGAATCAGGCCCGACTCAGTACAGACACTGACGGGTTTGGCGGAATCCACGGAACCCGGGCCGCCCGCGGGTCAGGTGCACGAGATGTCTGCGGGCGCGCTGTTGCTCCCGGTGTAGCTGGCGGTGAAGCCCACCGTGGCCGTGCCGCCGGCCGGGATGCTGCTGTCGTAGGAGGCGCCGGTCACCGCCACCGCCGCGGCGGTCTGCGTGTAGCTGCCGTTCCACAGGTTGGTGATCTGCTGATCGCCCGGGAAGGTCCAGGCCAGGCTCCAGCCGGCCAGCGCCGCCGAGCCGGTGTTGCGCACCACGACCTGGCCCTGGAACCCACCCGGCCAGCTGCTGACCACCGAGTAGGCCGCCGAGCAGCCGGCCGGCCCCGTGCTGGTGGCCGACGGCGTCGGGGACGGGCTGGGCGAGGCCGGGCCGGTCGGCGTCGGGGATGAGCTGGCGCCGCCGCCGATGTTCACCGCGAACGAGTTGGTGGCCAGGCCGGCGCCGCCCTGCCAGAGCTCGAACCCGGCCTCCACGTCGATCAGGTACCAGCTGGACTTGGTGTAGCCGCGGCTCACCATGTCCTGGGTCAGGGTGCCGATGTCCAGGTCGCTCACTGAGGTGGCGCCGCTGGTCATCTCGTAGGTGACCGTGTCCCAGACGGACTGGGTGCCGTACCAGATGTCGTAGCTGTGGCCGCCGATGCTCACGTTGCTGGCCACCTCGGAACCGAACGGCTGCACGCTGCCGTTGTGGTTCAGCCAGACCATCATCTCGGTGCCGTCTGGCTGGCCGGTGGTGGTCGGCGTCTGGTTGTACCAGATGTCGTAGGCCACGTCGTAGGCGCCGCTGCCGGTCTGCGTGGTGCTCCAGTTCGTGGTGACCTTGCCCGCGGTCAGCGCGGACACCTGGATGGGCGCCGAGCTCAGCCCGCCCGCGCTGCAGTTGCCCCAGTGGCAGCCCTGATAGATAGACGGGTAGGCACCTGGCGAGCCGTTCGTCGCGTTGCTGATCGCCGAGTTGGCCACGGTGAAGTCGGCGTTGCCGTCGGTGCTGACACATTCCGAGGCGCTGGAGTCGTACTCGTTGTTCTGCACGATGTAGCTGCCGCCAGCCGGCGTGGTCTGCTCGCCGCACAGCGTCGTGGTGGCCGCGCGGGCGTGGCCCACGCCGAGGGTGAGCAGGCCGGCCGCGGCCAGCGCGGCGGCCAGGCCGGCCGCGCCGAGACGTGCTCGGCCGGGACGGATCGCCAGCGCCATCTGCCTGTCCCTTCGTGGACGGCCGCTCCCACTGCGGGCACGCTAACCCGGCGCCGCGCGCCGGGCACGGGGGCGGCCCAGACCGCAGGCATCCATCCAGGTCAGCGCGCTGGCCCGAGGCCAGGTTCCGGGAAAGTTTCAGCCCGCCGCTGGTCCGGTTCGCCCGGTTCGGAAAATTGTGTGCGTTACCGGCGGGCGTGGGTAGCGATGTCGACGTGACGGCAGCTGACAGCAAAAAAAAAAGGTCAGTAGAAAGAATGCCACGATCGGCAGCCGGTCGGCGGTGGTCCAGCTGCCCGGCGGCATCCGGTTCCGCGGCACGCTGGCCTGGCTGGCCTGGCAACGAGCACGGGCGCACCGGTCAGCCGTCGTCCAGGGTGATCATCCGGCCGGCGACGACCCGGGTGCTGGCCGTCCCGACGATGATGATGCTGTGCTCGCTGGCCTGGCATGGCTCGAGCGCGCCCAGCGTGCTGAGGAAGATCTGCTGATCGGCTCGGTGCGCGTCGCGCACCACCGCGACCGGGGTGCCCGCCGCCCGGTACTGCCGGAGCACGGCCAGCACCATGTCCAGCCGCGGCTCGTCCGCCTTGCCCGCGGGCAGGCACACGGTGAGCACGAAGCCCGCTTCGGCGGCCGCGCGGACCTGGGCCTCGGTCACCGCCCAGGAGGTGTGCTCGCCCGGTGAGATGACCGCGTTGCTCCCGCCGAGCGGCGCGCCGAGCACCGCCGAGGCGGCCAGCGCGGCGGTGATGCCGGGCACCTCGACCACGTCGATGTCCTCCCCGGCCAGGCTGAGCACCAGGCCGGCCACCTCGTGCATGCCCGGGTCGGCCGGGAACGTGATGGCCACCGCGTGGCCCAGCCGGGCCTGCCGGATCGCCTCCTGGCTGCACGCCGCCGCGTCGCCCGCGCCGGGCAGGATCCGGGTACCCGGCCGCAGCAGGTCACCCACCTGGTCCAGGGACCGGCCCAGCCCGGCCAGCACCGAAGCCCGGCGCAACTCGGCCAGCGCGCGCGGGGCCAGCAGGTCGGGCGGGCCGGGCCCGGTCCCGATCAGCGCGATCCGGCCACGCGGCCGGATCCGGGCCACCGCCACGCTGGCCCCTTCCGCGCTGCGTTCCGGCACGACCAGTTCATCCGCGGCGGCCAGCGCCGCCGCCTCCGGCGGGCGCAGCGTGGCGTCCAGGGCGGCCGGCGGCGGCGCCGTGACCCGGATCCAGCCGCCCCGCGGCCTGCCGTGCGGGTCCCGGCGGCGGCCCGCCCGGCCGGGTCCCGCCCGGCGGCGCCGCGGGCGGCCAGCCCGCTGGCCGGGTAGGCCAGCACCGCCCAGCCGCGCTGCTGGGCCGCCTCGGTGATGGCCGGCCCGGCGTCCGGGCGCGTCGCCGTCGAGCACCGCGGCCAGCGCGGTGACGCTGGCCGGGGACAGCCCGGCCTCGCCCAGCGCGTTGTCGGCCAGCCGGAGCACGTCCTCCGCGGCCGCGCCCGGCGCCGCGTGCACACCGATCACCAGCGAAGGCGGGCGGACGATGGCGGTGCGCGGGTCGGGGGTGCCGGCCCGGTCGGTGACCAGGATCCGGTACTCCCCCACCTCGCCCACCGTGTCCGGCAGGGGTGGCAGCGGCCAGGTGTGCGCCGACTCCAGCCGGACCCGCTCACCGTCCAGCAGCGCCCGGCTGACCGTCCCGATCGCCCCCTCGGTTGGCCAGCCCAGCGAATCCAGCCCGGGCAGGCTCACCGCGTCGGTGGCCGTGGTGATGACGGCGTCCGCGCCGAACACCGCGGCCACCTGGGCGGCCAGCGCGTTCGCGCCCGCCGCGTGCCCGCCGACCACCGCCACCGCGCGCCGGGCCGACTCGTCCACGCAGACCACGGCGGGGTCGGTCCACTTGCTGTCCAGCAGCGGGGCGATCAGCCGGACGGTAGCCCCGACCGCGAGGAAGCAGACCAGCCCGTCGCACTGCGCCCAGGCCCGGGGCAGCGCCTGCCGGGCCGGCCCGTCGTAGCGCCGGGTCTGCCCTGGCCACGCGTCGGCCAGCCGCTGTGCCGCCGCCCGGCCGCCACCGGTCACCGCGATCAGGCCGATCACCGGCACCCTCCCCACCCCTGGTGCCGCACGAGCCAGTGTGGCCAGCGGTACATGCCCCGACGCTACCTGCAACGGGGCCCGGGCACCTATCCGGGCTCCGGGGAATTCCCTAAAAGGTTTTAGCGGGCGCACCCATGACAAGTTCGCTTGACAGGCGGCCGCCGCCAGGGCACCATGGCCATGTGACAAGCAGACTTGACACGCGGCCCGCCCGGTGAGGAACGACGTCCGGGCACGCCGCGCCGCGAAAGGGCTGCCCCAGGGCGAGCTGGCCCGGGAACTGGACGTGTCCCGGCAGACGATCAACTCGATCGAGACCGGCCGGTACACCCCGTCGCTCCCGCTGGCCATCGCCATCGCCCGGTTCTTCGGCAGCACCGTGGAGGAGATCTTCCATGCAGATCACACCTAGGACGAACCGCCGGGGTTACTGGGCCACCGTGGCCGTTGGCGTGACCATCGGCATCGTCTACCTGATCGGGTTCGCGGCCGGCGGCAAGCCGCTGCTCGGCCTCGGCGCGCTGGGCATCATGGTGGCGTTCAGCGGCGCCCTGCTGCTGGCCGGGCGGC
The DNA here is from genome assembly GCA_963832095.1 of uncultured Actinomycetes bacterium. Classification (GTDB taxonomy): domain Bacteria; phylum Actinomycetota; class Actinomycetes; order Streptosporangiales; family Streptosporangiaceae; genus RYN-230. The sequence goes on along the minus strand of CAWHSW010000015.1, from coordinate 175,843 downwards.
GCAGCGAGACCGCGCGCGGGCTGAGGCGGCCCTAGAATCATCGGCTTCGTCGGCGGGCTGGCCTATGTGGGCGCGGTCATCTTCTTCCGGGCCCGCGGCTAAAGTTGCCCGGTGACCTGGACAGCACCCACCCCCAGCCCGGTTGACGGCCCAGTCACCGGCGACGACCGGCCGATCCTGGAGGGCTACCTGAACTGGCAGCGGGCCACGCTGCTGAACATCTGCGCCGGCCTGACCGGCGAGCAGCTGGCCCGGCGGCCCATCCCGTCGTCCAACCTGTCCCTGCTCGGCCTGGTCCGGCATCTGGCCAAGGTGGAACGGACCTGGTTCCGGCAGCGCGCCGCCGGGCAGGATGTGCCGCCGATGTACCCGGCCTCAGCCGGTAAGGACGCGGACTTCAATGACGCCGAGGCCAGCCAGGCGCCCGCCGACTTCAGCCGCCTGCAAGCCGAGTGGCAGTCAGCGGACGAGAGCGTTCAGGCAATGGCGTTTGATGACACGTTCGACGCGGGCGACGGTGAGCGATGGTCGCTGCGGATGATGTACGTGCATCTGATCGGGGAGTACGCGCGGCACAACGGCCACGCGGACCTGCTGCGGGAGGCGATCGACGGGGTCACCGCCCGGTGACCCGGGCCAGCGCCAGCACCTCGTGCCGGAGCTGGGGGGCCAGCGCGGGCCACGGGAAGCGGGGCAGCGTGGTGCGCAGCGTCACCGTCCCGTGCAGCGCCACCCAGACCGCGGTGGCGTCCGCGAGCACGTCGGTGCTGGCCGACCGGCCGGCCGTGACGCAGTCCTGGATGGCCTGGAGCAGCAGGGAGAACGCCTCGGCGCCCCACTCCAGCACCGGCCGCCCGTCCGGGCCCAGCGCGACCGGCTGGCAGTAGTCCTCGGCCGGCCCGTGCCGCTCGCCGAACAGCACGCCGTACCGGGCCGGCTGGCTGAGGCCGAAGTCCACGTAGGCCGCGCACCCCGCGACTAGCTGGTCCACCGGGTCCGGCCCGGCCGCCGCCGCACCCGCCTTGATCGCCTCGGCCAGCTCATCGAACACCCGGGCCACCACCGCGGACACGATCGCGTCGCGGTCGGCGAAGTGCGGGTAGATGGACGGCGCGGCGATGCCCACCTCGCGGGCCACCGCGCGCAGCGTGACCGCCTCGGCCGACCCGGTCCGGTCGATCAGCGCCAGCGCCCCGGTCACGATGTCCTCGGTCAGCCGGGCGCCCTGGCCGCGCCTGTTGCGCGGCCGGCGGCCCGCCGCCCGCTCCGTTGCCCTGCTGACGTCTAGATTCTGCACGCTAACTACTTTACAGCTGTTAGCTCATCTGTCTATGCTTACGGATGTAAGTGAACGAGCGTAAGTAATCATCCGTAAGGAGATCGCGATGGCCCGCAGCACCTCCGCCCGGCCGGCCGCCGCCCCGGCCCCGGCCGGTGGCCGGCCGAACGCCCAGTGGCCGGACGGCCACCCGCGCCGCCGCCAGATCCTGCTCGTGCTCTGCCTGAGCCTGCTGGTCGTGGTGATCGACAACACGATCCTGAACACCGCGCTGCCCACGCTGGCCCGGACGCTGCACGCGGGCACCAGTGGGCTGCAGTGGATCGCCGACGCGTACACGCTGTGCTTCGCGGCGCTGCTGATCCCGGCGGGCGCGCTCGGCGACCGGTACGGCCGGAAGCTCTCCCTGCTCGGCGGCCTGACCGTGTTCGCGCTGGGCAGCACGCTGGCCGCGTTCGCCGGCGGCACCAGCACGCTGATCGTGGCCCGCGTGGTGATGGGCCTGGGCGCGGCGTTCGTCATGCCCGCCACGCTGTCCATCCTGAACTCGGTGTTCCCGCCCCGGGAGCGGCCGCAGGCCATCGCGGCCTGGTCGGCGGTGGCCGGGGTCGGCATCGTGATCGGCCCGACCCTGGGCGGCCTGCTGCTGTCCCACTTCTGGTGGGGCAGCGTGTTCCTGATCAATGTCCCGCTGGTCGCGGTGGCGCTGGCCGGCGTGCTGCTGACCGTCCCGGAGACCGCCGAGCCGTCCGGCCACCGGCTGGACATCCTGGGCACGCTGCTGGTGGCGGGCGCGCTGTTCCTGCTGGTGGACGCCATCATCGAGGCGCCCAGCCGGGGCTGGACCGGCCCGGTCACGCTGCCCGAGGCGGCCGCCGGGCTGGCCGCTGCTGGCCGGCTTCGCCTGGTGGGAGCTGCGCATCCCGCATCCGCTGATCGACCTGCGGGTGTTCCGCTCGCGGGCGTTCTCGGCGGCGGCCGGGTCGGTGACCGTGATCTTCTTCGCCCTGTTCGGCAGCCTGTTCGTGCTGACCCAGTACCTGCAGCTGGTGCACGGCTACAGCCCGCTGTCCGCCGGGGTGCGCGCGCTGCCGTTCGCGCTGGCCATGGCGGCCGTGTCGCCGGTCTCGCCGATGCTGGCCCAGCGGCTGGGCGCCCGGGTCATCATCCCGGCCGGCATCGCGATGATGGGCGCGGGCCTGCTCGACCTGTCCACCGCCCAGGTGCACACTGCCTACCCGCCGCTGGCCGTCGCGGTCGCCATCATGGGCGCGGGCATGGGCCTGGTCATGGCCCCGGCCAGCACCACCATCATGACCACGGTGCCGGCCCACCAGGCCGGCGCGGGCAGCGCCATCAACGACACGATCCGCGAGGTCGGCGGCGCGCTGGGCATCGCCATCGTGGGCAGCCTGGCCGCCGGGGTGTACAGCTCGAAGCTGGGCAGCGCACTGAGTTCTGCGCACGTGCCGCACGCGGTCAGCCACGTGGCCACCGGGTCGGTCGCCGCCGCGGACATCGTGGCCCGGCACGTCGGCGGGGCGCAGGGCGCCGCGCTGGCCGCGGCCGCGCACAGCGCGTTCGTCACCGCGATGGCCGACGGCATGCGGGTCGCCGCCGCGGTCGCCCTGGTCGCCGCCATCGCCGCCGTGTTCGCGCTGCCCCGGCGGCACACCCCGGCCCCGCTGCCGCTGACCCCCGGCCCGCCGCCGAGCCCAAGGCCGCCGAGCCGCCGGTTCCGGCCTGCGCCGCCTAATCCTGGGTTCGCCCTTCGTCATCAACTGATTGCTGCTGCTATGCGGGTTGTTGCAGATTCGGCGTGTGCCTGTGGCGTGTTGTTTGTCCTGGTAGTTGATGATTTGGGATGCTTTTCGCATGGCGAAGGGGTACCGGCCGGTGCAGCGGGATCAGCCGTTTCTGCTGCCGCCGGACATCGTGATGATCTGCCCCGAGTTTTCCGGACAGCGTATTTTGTGGTTAATTCACGCTGCGGACTGCTGTTCCAGGTACTCCTTGTGGACTTGCTGCGGGGTCCGGTACTGAAGCCCGGAGTGCCTACGTCTTGAATTGTACCAGAATTCGATGTACCTCACAATGTCCCGGCGCGCGTGCTCGCGGGTTGGATACTGGGTACGGTGAACACGCTCGTTCTTCAGCGCGGCGAAGAACGATTCGGCCATCGCGTTATCGTAGCAGATCCCGGTGCGGCCGGCGGACTGCCGGAGGTTATGCTTCTTCAGCGTCCCTGCGAACTGCTGGGATGTGTAGTTACTGCCGCGATCGGAGTGGAAAATCGCATTCTCCGCGAGGGGATAATTGCGGGCGGCCATCTCGATCGCCTTCTCGATGAGCGGGGTCTTGTAGTTATCGTCAGCCGCCCAGCCGATTACTTCTTTCGTGTGGCAGTCGATGACCGTCGCCAGGTAAAGCCATCCCTGCCACGTCTGGAATATAGGTGATGTCGCCGACCATCTTCTCGCCGGGCGCGGCGGCGGTGAAATCCCGGTTCACGAGGTCGGGGATATCGTGCTCCTGGCCGTCGCCCTCGGTGAGGCTGAACCGCCAGGGCCGCGGCTGGCAGGGCTCCAGGCCCAGCTCACGCATGACCGACCGCACCAGCTCCGGCCCGGCCGGCACGCCCCAGTCCGCCAGGTCCGCATGGACCCGCCGGTACCCGTACGTCCCATCGGAATCATCGAAGGACTTCTGCACATACAGCGCGAGTATCCCGCGCCTTTTCACGGTCGCTGATTCCGGGGCATTCCGCCAGTCATAGAACCCGGACCGTGACACCTCCATCCACCGGCACATTTTCACGATTGACGGCACGTGCTCATCATCCGATTCCTGGTACGCCGCATACTCCGCGTCGATGAACTCGAACTTCTCGGTCACCGATGGTCGCGGGCGAAGTATGCTGCGGCTTTTTTCAGGAACTCAATCTCCATCTTCTGTTCCCGGGTTTCCCGCTCGAGCTCGCGCAGCCGTGCGCGCTCACTTACAGTCAGCGGCGGTTCTTCGCCGGCATGCTCACGGCGGTAGATGCTCACCCAGTTACCGAGTGTGCCTTCGTTGATCCCGAGCTCCTTCGCCACTCTGGCGATCGGGCGCGACGTCTCGATCACCATCTTCACGGCCTCGTCCTTGAATTCCGGTGAGAAGCTCTTCTTCGGTCGGGGCAAGAAATTCACCTTTCCAGATAGCCCATCCTAATGGATGGGCTGTCCGGAAGGCTCGGGGCACCTCATGGCTGCCGGCGGATCATCCGGTGTGGCTGGTGATCCCGGTGGTGGCGAGCACCTGGATACCACGGCGGTGCACGCCCGGCGGCGGACCGGCGGGGCGGGGACGGCGGGTTATGACCCGGACATGCTGGTGACGCTGCTGGTGTGGGCGTATGCGCACGGGGTCACCTCCTCGCGGCGGATCGAGGCGGCTGTGCCGCACGGATGTGGCGTTCCGGGTGATCTGCGCGGGGGACGTGCCGGATCACGTGACGATCGCCCGGTTCCGGGCGGGTTCCCGGACGCGGGCGCCGGCGCTGTTCACCAGGTGCTGATGCTGTGCGCGCGGCTGGGCATGGGCAAGCTCGGGGTGGTGGCGCTGGACGGGATGAAGATCGCCGCGACGGCGTCGAAGGCGGCGAACCGGACCGAGGACACGCTGGGGCAGCTGGCCGCGCAGCGGGCTGGCCGCGCACGCCGCGGCGGACGCGGCCGAGGATGAGCTGTTCGGCGAGGGCCGCCGCGGGGATGAGGTGCCGGCGGAGGCGCTGGAGCCGCGGCGGCGCGATGAGCGGATCCGCCGCGGCGCTGGCCGGGCTGGAAGCCGAGCGGGAAGCCGCGCAGGCGGCGCGGGAGGCGCAGGCCGGGGCGTACCGGGCGCGGCGGCGGCCGGGGAGCGGGCCGGGTGGCCCGCCGCCGGCGTCGCGCGGCCGGGCGGCACAGGCCCGGCTGGAACGTGCCGAGGCCGCCCAGCAGGCCCAGGTCGCAGACCGGGAGCAGCGCGATGCGCAGGCCCGGGCGGCCGGGCAGCCGCGGGCCCGCGGCCGCCCGCCCGTCCCGGTGGACCAGGCTCCCGCCGGTCAGGCAGGCCCAAGCGCCAAGCTGGAGCGGGCCCAGGCCCGGGCCGCGGAGCAGGCGCGGAAGGCCGCCGGCGGAAAACGGCCCGGGCCCGGTCCGGAACATCACCGACCCGGACTCGCGGCTGATGCCGGTCCGCGGCGGCGGGTTCATCCAGGGCTACAACACCCAGAACGTGACCAGCGAAGACGGGCTGATCATCGCCACCGAGCTCACCGATGACACCACCGGCACCGCCTGGTTCGAGCCGATGCTCGCCGCCGGGCGGACGCCGCCGCCCTCATCGCCGCGCACCAGCCCCCGCCGCCGGCAGCCCCGCGACCCGCCAGGCCAGGACCCCGCCACCGGGCGACCGCCCATCGGGCTGGTGCTGGCCGACGCCGGGTACTGCTCCGAGCACAACCTCACCTGCCCCGGCCCGGACCGGCTGATCGCCACCGGCAAGCGCCGCGACCTCGGAAAAAGGGCCCGCGCCGGCGCGCGGCCCCGCTGGCGAGCCCCGCACCCAGGCCACCGCCGCGATGGCCGCCCGGCTGAAAACCGACGACGGCATCGCCGCCTACCGCCAGCGCGGCCACATCGCCGAGACCCCGCACGGCCACATCAAGCACAACATGGGCTTCCGCCAGCTCACCGTGCGCGGCAAACCCAAAGCCGCCGCCGAATGGAACTTCGCCGCCGCCGTCCACAACCTGCTTCAAGGCCATCACCACCGGCCACCTCACCACCGCAACCCTCGCCACCCTGGCCCCCAGCCCACCTGACCCAACCCCCCCCCCCCCCCCCCCCCCCCCAAAAAAAAAAAAAAAACATAGCACACAATCAGTCGATCACGTTCGGGGCGGTTAACCTGCGGCGGCTAGCAGGTCCGCCGAGTGCCGCTCGCACCAGTGGCGGGCCCGGGTCATCGGGCCCGCCACGTGCTGCCAGAAGTCGATGAACCCCGGATGGCCAGCCTGCGCCGCGTCGGTGATGATGGCGCAGCTCCAGTCGTGGTTGGCCAGGATGGCCTCGGCCACCTCGCGCCGCCCGGCGGCGGGCAGCCGGTACGCGTCCAGCAGCAGCCGGAACCGGCGCAGCGCCTGGCCCTGCCGCGAGTCGGCGACATCCCGCTCGTCGTACAGCGGGGCCCAGTGCCGGGCGGCGGCGGCCAGGTCCCAGGCCGGGCTGCCCGGCCCGGCCAGGTCGAAGTCGATCAGCGCCACCGCCCGGCCGCCGCGGAAGATCACGTTGGCCGGATGCACGTCGTTGTGGCTGACCAGCGGCCCGGCGAAGCGGGCCGGCACCGGCCGTGGCCAGCGGTACCCGGCCGGGTCGAACGAGGCCACCGCCCGGTGGTAGCGGCGCAGCAGCTCGGCCACGCTGATCAGCGCCCGCTCGGTAAGCATGTCCTCGGGCAGCGGCGGCACCGCGGCCCAGCCCTCGATATAGCTCAGCGTCTCGGTCGTCGCGTCGGCGGCGAGCAGCCGGGGCGCGCCGTCGAACCCGGCCGCGGCCAGATGGCCGAGCAGCGCGTGGGTGGCCGGGCCGGCCGGGCGCGCGGGCGGCGCACGGTCCGGCCGCGCCGGACCAGCCCCCGGTTGGCGGTGCCGCCCGCCATCGGCCCATCCGGCTGCGGCTCATCCGGCTGCGGCTCATCCGGCTGCGGCTCATCCGGCTGCGGCCGCCGCACCGCCATCGCGTGCATCGCGCCACCTCCCGCCGTGGGCGTCTCTGGTAACCCGGGTCCGTGCGCCACGGGCCAGTCCACCCTCACTCCCCCCGTCAGCCGGGGTTAAGCAGGTCGCGGGCCAGGCTGGTGTGCGTGACCAGGCCGTGGATCAGGCCACCGCGCAGCGCGGCGCGGACCGCGGCGCTCTTGGACACGCCGTAGGCGACCGCCATGACGGACGGGATCCGGGCCAGTTCCGGCCCCGGCGTCACGATCATCCGGCTGTCCAGCGGGGTCGGCACCGGGTGCCCGTCCTGGCCCAGGAACACCCCGGCCATCTCGGCGACCACGCCCAGCCGGCCCAGCTCGGCCCGCTCGGCTGGGCTGACCGCGTCGTAGATGGTGGACAGCCCCGGCCCCCACGCGCCCACCGCGACCATGCTGATCGTCACCGACGGGACCAGGGCCAGCGCGTCGGCCACGTCGGCCTGCCGCTTGATGGCGGCCGCGGTGGCCGCGTCGTCCACGATCATCGGCGCGTAGAACACGTGCGCGGTGCCACCGCCGATCCGGGCCACCGAGCGGACCAGGTCGAGCAGGTCCCGGCCGTCCGGCGGCGGGACCGCCCCGGTGAGCTGCACGATCGGGCACGGCGGCAGCCGGGTCAGCGCGGCGGCCAGGCCGCTCAGCGACCGGGCCCAGGACAGCCCGAGCACGTCGCCCGGCGTGATGATGTCCATCAGCGCCTGCCCGGCCGCCTCGCCGATCCGGCTGCGCAGCGCGAGCACGTCCTGGTCCGGGAAATCAAAGGCAAAGGCATATTTCAGCCCGAACGCCCCGCACAACTCGGCGGATAGCCCGACATCGAGGGTGCCGCCGGGCAACCCGATCTCGATCCGGACCATGCCCGCCTCGCGCGCGGAATCGAGCAGCCGGGCCACCCGGAACCGGCTGATGCCGAGCTGGTCGGCGATGTCTACCTTGGACACGCCCTCCAGGTAGTACTGCCGCGCCACCCGGGCGGCCAGCACGATCTCCGAGGGCCGGTCGATGGACAGGCCAGCCATGATCCCCCACCTCGTCAGTCGCTCATTTGAGCGGGATGGGCTCATTTTTACAGTTACATCTTGACTTTGCCCAGCGGCGAACTCAATGTGTTCGGTATCCGCCTGCTCATTTGAAGCAGAGATCGCTCAAATGAGCGCGGACGTCCTACCCGTACGGGCAAGGCCACCTGGATGACGGGACGCGACGATGACTCGACGACGAGACGCCGGATTGATGGCCGACCGCACTTCCCCGGCCACGCTCAGCCGCCGGGCCTTCCTGGCCGGCAGCGCGGGCGGCGCTGCGCTGGCCCTGACCGGCTGCGCAGCCGGCGCGGATCAGCTGTTCACCGGCGGTGCGTCCAGCAGCACCGTCACCGTGGCCATCGTGTCCAACTCGCAGATGCAGGACGCGATCAGCCTGTCCTACCTCTTCGAGCACGAGCACCCGGGCATCCACCTGTCGTTCGTCTCGCTGCCGGAGAACGAGGCCCGGGCCAAGATCACCGCGGACGTGTCCACCCAGGGCGGCGAGTTCGACGTGGTCATGATCAGCAACTACGAGACCCCGATGTGGTCCGCGAACGGCTGGCTGGCCAACCTGCAGCCGTACATCGACCGCACCCCGGGCTACGACGCCACCGACTTCCTGCCCCAGCTCCGGGCGACGCTGTCGCACAAGGGCGACCTGTACTCGGTGCCGTTCTACGGCGAGTCCTCGTTCCTGATGTACCGCAAGGACCTGCTGGCCCAGGCGGGGATCAAGATGCCGCTCAAGCCCACCTGGACCGAGGTGGGAAAGATCGCAGCCCAGATGCATAACGCCAAGAAGGGCTTGACCGGCATCTGCCTGCGCGGGGACCCGGGGTGGGGGGAAAACCTGGCCCCGATCGACACCGTGATCAACTCGTTCGGCGGCCGCTGGTTCAACCCGGCCTGGCAGGCCCAGCTGACCACCCCCGAGGTGGAGCACGCCGTGAGCACGTACGTGTCGATGCTGCAGAAGTACGGCGAGCCGGGCGCCCCCGAGGACGGCTTCTCCGAGTGCGCCACGCTGTACGGCCAGGGCGACGCGGCCATGTGGTACGACGCCACCTCGGCGGTCGGCGTGATCGAGGACCCGCAGGCCAGCAAGGTCGCGGGCAAGAACGGCTACGCCTGGGCGCCCAGCCAGGACGGCCGCCCGTCCGGCTGGCTGTACACCTGGTCGCTGGCCATCCCGGCCACCTGCCCGAACAAGCAGAATGCCTGGGACTTCGTGGCCTGGATGACGTCCAAGTCGTACATCCACACGGTGGGCAGCAAGCTCGGCTGGTCGCACGTGCCGCCGGGCAGCCGGTTCTCCAGCTACCAGATCCCGCAGTACAAGAAGCTGTCCGCGGTCTACGGGCCGCTCACCCTGCAGTCGATCAACGCCACCAACACCGCGCACCCGTGCGTCAAGCCGGTGCCGTACACCGGCGTCCAGTTCCTGGACATCCCGGAGTTCCAGGACCTCGGCACCAACGTCAGCGAGCAGTTCAGCGCGGCCATCGCCGGCCAGCAGTCGGTCTCGTCCGCGCTGTCCCAGGCCCAGCTGTACGCCCAGGCCGTCGGCGACAGTTACCGGCACACCTGATGGCTGGCGTGCCCGACCCGACGGACCGCACCGTAACCTCCCGGAGGCCCCGATGACCGCGATCGCTCCCCCGGTTGCCGCCACCCGCACCGCCCGGGCCCGCGCCGACCGGCGCAAACAGGGCTGGGTCCGGCGCACGCCGCTACTGCCCGCGCTGGTCTTCACGATCATCGTGACCCAGCTGCCGTTCCTGCTCACGCTCTACTACTCGCTGCAGTCCTGGAGCCTGGTCCGGCCCGGCTCCGAGCACTTCGTCGGGTTCGCCAACTACGCACAGGTGTTCCAGGACAGCCAGTTCCGGACCACCGCGCTGAACACGGTCATCATGACGGTCGGCGTGGTCCTCATCGCGATGGTGCTCGGCGTGGCGCTGGCCCTGCTGCTGGACCGGAAGTTCCTCGGCCGGGGCGTGGTGCGCACCCTGCTGATCACCCCGTTCCTGGTCATGCCGGTCGCGGGGGCGCTGGTGTGGAAGACGGTGATGCTCGACCCCACGTTCGGCGTGGTCAACTTCATCCTCCGGCCGTTCGGCATCGGCCACTTCAACTGGATCGGCAGCTTCCCGCTCGGCTCGGTGATGATCGAGATGATCTGGCAGTGGACGCCGTTCATGATGCTGCTGGTGCTGGCCGGGCTGCAGAGCCAGCCCACCGACATCCTGGAGGCGGCCCGCACGGACGGCGCCCGGCCGCTGCAAATCTTCCGTGAGCTGACCCTGCCGCACCTGCGCCGGTACATCGAGCTGGGCATCGTGCTCGGCGCCATCTACGTGGTCAACGAGTTCGACGCGATCTACATGATGACCCAGGGCGGCCCCGGCATCTCCAGCGCCAACCTGCCGTTCTACATCTACCAGCGAGCCTTCCTCGGCTTCCAGGTCGGCCAGGCGGCGGCGATGGGCGTGGTGGTCGTCGTGGCCACCATCATCATCGCCACGTTCGCGCTCCGGCTGATCTTCACCTCGTTCTCCGGCACGGAGCAGGCAGCATGATGACTAGCGCAGACATCACCACCGCCGACACCGGCGTGGCCAGCGCGGCACCTCGCCGGGCAGTGGCCAGGAAGAGGAAGAAGAACCGGAACAGCATCACCTGGGGCATCGTCGGCTGGGTGGTCGGCATCATCTTCTTCTTCCCGGTGCTGTGGATGGTGCTCACCTCGTTCAAGACCGAGGCGCAGGCCTACACCAACGTTCCGCACCTGTTCTTCACCCCGACGCTGTCCCAGTACCGGACGGTGTTCGACAGCGGCCTCTGGCCGTACGTGGCCAACTCCGCGTTCGCCACCATCGTGTCCACCCTGCTGGTGCTGCTGCTGGCCATCCCGTGCGCGTTCGCGCTCTCGCTGCGCCCGGTGCGCAAGACCCGGGACGTGCTGTTCTTCTTCATCAGCACGAAGATGCTGCCGGTGGTGGCGGCGATCATCCCGATCTACATCGCCGCCCGCGACCTGCACATGCTGGACAACATCTTGACCCTGGTCATCCTGTATACCGCGATGAACCTGCCGATCGCGGTGTGGATGATGCGCTCGTTCTTCCTCGAGGTGCCGCACGAGCTGCTCGAGGCGGCCGAGATGGACGGCGCGCCGCTGCGCCGGACCATGCGCGAGGTGATCCTGCCGGTGGTCGCCCCCGGGATCGCGGCAACCGCGCTGATCTGCTGCATCTTCTCCTGGAACGAGTTCTTCTTCGCGGTGAACCTGACCGCGACACAGGCCGCCACCGTCCCGGTGTTCCTGGTCGGCTTCATCTCGTCCGAGGGCCTGTACTTCGCCCAGCTGGCCGCGGCGGCCACGGTCGCCACCCTGCCGGTCATCCTGGCCGGGTGGGTCGCGCAGCGTTACCTGGTCCGCGGCCTGTCCTTCGGCGCCATCAAATGAACCACGGGCAACTGAAATCGGGAGTCGGTCATGGCTGAGGTCACCTACGCCAGCGCGACGTGCATCTACCCGGGCGCGGAACGGCCGGCGGTGGACGCGCTCCAGCTGGCCATCAACGACGGCGAGTTCGTGGTCATGGTGGGCCCGTCCGGCTGCGGCAAGACCACCGCGCTGCGGATGCTGGCCGGGCTGGAGGAGATCGACGACGGGTCGATCCGCATCGACGGCCGGGACATGGTGGGCGTGCCGTCCCGGGACCGGGACATCGCGATGGTGTTCCAGAACTACGCGCTGTACCCGAGCAAGACCGTCGGGGAGAACATGGGCTTCGCGCTGAAGATGCAGGGCGTGGCCAAGGATGAGCGGGCCCGCCGGGTCCGGGAGGCGGCCAAGCTGCTCGACCTGGAGGCGTTCCTGGACCGCAAGCCACGCAACCTGTCCGGCGGCCAGCGCCAGCGGGTGGCCATGGGCCGGGCCATCGTCCGCGAGCCCAAGGTGTTCTGCATGGACGAGCCGCTGTCCAACCTGGACGCCCAGCTCCGGGTGCAGACCCGGACCCAGATCGCCGAGCTGCAGCGGCGGCTGGGGATGACCACCGTGTACGTCACCCACGACCAGGTCGAGGCGATGACCATGGGCGAGCGGGTGGCGGTCATGCGGGCTGGGCAGCTGCAGCAGTTCGCTTCCCCCACCGAGCTGTACGACCGGCCCGCGAACGTGTTCGTGGCCGGGTTCATCGGCTCCCCGCAGATGAACCGGTTCGAGGCCACGGCGGACCACGACGGCGTCCGGATCGGCGACGCCCTGCTGCCGGCGTCCGACGCCCAGCGACAGGCCATCCAGGGGCACAGCAAGCTGATCGCCGGGATCAGGCCGGAGCACCTGTCCCTGGGCGACGGCCCGCTGACCATGGAGGTGTCCCTGGTCGAGGACCTGGGCAGCGACTCCTACGTGTACGGGCACCTGGCCGGGGACAACGAGAGCAGCATGATCGTCCGGTCCGGGCGGGTCCATCCGCGGCCCGGGGAGGCCGTCAAGGTCGCGGTGGACACCGACCACCTGCACTTGTTCGACGCGGCCAGCGGCCTGCGGCTCGGCGACTGAGAGGACATCCATGCGCGCGGTTATCTGGGAGGAGCCTGGGAAGCTCAGCGTCACCGAGGCGGCCGACCCCGCACCGGGGCATGGCGAGCTGATCGTCCAGGTGGGCAGGTGCGGCGTCTGCGGGACCGACGTGCACATCGCCGACGGCGAGTTTCCGCCCACCCCGTACCCGATCATTCCCGGGCACGAGTTCGCCGGCCGGGTGGTGGCCGTCGGCACCGGGGCGCCACCGGGCTGGCGGGAGGGCGAGCGGGTGGCCGTCGACCCGTCACTGTTCTGCGGCCACTGCCCCGCCTGCCACGCCGGCGGGGCAACCTGTGCGCCAACTGGAACGCCATCGGCGACACGGTGATCGGCGCGTTCGCCGAGTACGTGGCGGTGCCCGCGGCCAACACCTACCGCATCCCGGACAGCGTCGACGACGCGCAGGGGGCGCTCATCGAGCCGCTGTCCTGCGCCGTGCACGGGCTGCGCCGGATCGGGCCGGTCACCGGCGTGGACGTGCTGCTCACCGGGGCGGGCACGATGGGCCTGCTGCTGCTGCAACTGCTGCAACGCGGGTGCGGGCTCGGTCAGCGTGGTGGACCGGAAGGAGTCCCGGCTGGAGGCGGCCAAGGCGGTCGGCGCGGACGGCGTCGCGACCGACGTGGCCGCGCTGGACCGCGGGCCGTTCGGCGCGGTGGTGGACGCGACCGGGGCGCCGGCCGCGATCGAGGCCGCGTTCGCCGCGCTGGACCGCGGCGGGCGGCTGCTGATCTTCGGCGTGACCAGCGGGGACGCCACCGTGTCGCTGTCCCCGTTCCGGATCTACAACGACGAGATCACTGTGCTCGGCTCGATGGCCGTGCTGAACAGCTTCGGCGCCGCGGCCGACCTGATGGCGGCGGGCGCCATCGACACCGCGCCGCTGCTCGGCCAGCCGTTCACGCTGGCCGAGTTCCCGGAGGCGCTGGCCAGCGTGCGGGCGGGCGACGGGATCAAGGTCCAGGTCGCGCCGAACGGCTGACCGGGACCGGGCCGTAGTCCAGCGAGGCGTACCAGTCGCCGCGGCCCGCTGGGGTCAGGTCGAGGACGTGCCAGACCGGGCTGAGCAGGTCGATGCCGCGTTCCTTGATGTCCTCGGCCAGATCGGGATGCGCGGTGTAGACGTGCCGCGGCGACCCGTCCGGATCCAGCGTGAAGACCGAGACCGTGGCGTGCTGGCTGCCGTCCGGCCCCTCGCTGCCCAGGTCGTACTTGAACGTGTTCCCGGCGCAGCTGAGCAGGCGCAGCCGGTACCAGCCACGGGACCGGGCGTGCCCCCGGAGCGGCCCCGGATCGGCCGCGGCCGCGATGACGAAGTCCACGTTCTGCGCCAGGTGGCTGGCCACCCCGTTGAAGCCGTCGATCCACATGGTGCACATCGGGCACGGTGTGGTCTCCGCCTTCCCGTACATCAACTGGTAGACGACCAGGGCCCGGTCCGGCGCGGTGAACAGCTCGGACAGCCGGACCTCGGACACCTCCGCATCCCCGGTAGCCAGGTCCCGCGGCCCCTCCTGGAACACGTAGTCCTCCACCACTGTGCCGGGCGGCAGTGCCCGGCGCAGCGCCGCGACCCGCTCCCGCTGCTGGACGAGTTCGATCTCGGCCAGCCGCAGTTCCTCCCGGCGCGCGGCGTATTCCTCCGACTCGGTGAGCCTGGTCTGCTCCATGGCCTAAACTCCCGCTGCGTGACCCCCCAAAGGTCTTACCCGTGCCAGTGGAGCACAGCGGGCCAACGCTTTCCAGCACCGTTACCTGACGGCTCGCGGTGGGTAGGGCTTGGAATTGTCATCGGTGAGGAGAAATGAGATGGAGCCAGCGAACACTCCGGTTATCTTCGTGCACGGCCTGTGGTTGCACGCGACCTCGTGGGACCCGTGGGTGGACTTCTTCAAGGAAGCCGGTTACGTGCCGTCCGCGCCGGGCTGGCCGGGCGACGGGGACACCGTCGCCGACACCAGGGACAACCCGGAGCGGGTCGCCGGGGTGGGCATCGAGGACGTGGTCGAGTACTACACCGGGATCATCCATAGCCTGCCCGCCAAGCCGATGGTCATCGGCCATTCCTTCGGTGGCCTGATCGTGCAGCGGCTGCTCGGCCAGGACCTGGCCGCCGCGGCCGTAGCCATCGACCCGGCACCCATCAAGGGCGTGCTCTACCTGCCGCCGTCCGCGCTGAAGGTGGCCTCGATCGCGCTGCGCAAGCCGGCCAACCGGAAGGCGGCCGTGTCGCTGACCGCGGAGCAGTTCCGCTACGGCTTCGGCAACGTGCTGCCCGCCCAGGAGTCCGCTGACCTGTATGACAAGTGGGCGATCCCGTCGCCGGGCAAGCCGCTGTTCGAGGATGCGCTGGCCAACTTCACCCCGAAGTCGCCCGCCAAGGTCAACACGCGGAACAAGACCCGGGGGCCGCTGCTGATCACCGCGGGCGGCCAGGACCACACCGTCCCGGCGGCGATCAGCATGGCCACCCGGCGGCTCTACCATCGCTCGCCGGCCATCACCGACCTGCGCGAATTCCCGGACCGCGGCCACTCGCTGACCATCGACCACGGCTGGCGCGAGGTCGCCCAGACCGTCCTCGACTGGCTGAGGCAGCGCCACCAGTAGCGGCCACAGACCGGGCCCTGTCAAGCCAGGCCGGCCGGTAACCCGCCACCCCACCCTGGCCAGACCTGGGCGCACCCGCTTCTTGCTGTTATCACCGGGCCGCATTCCGCCCACCTGAGTCCAGCTGGCATGTAGCATAGATACAAGATGAATACGGCACAGATCCCGGCCGGGCCGGGGCTCGCCCCGCCGAGCGCGGCGGAACGTGCCTACGCCTATATCAAGGGCGAGATCCTGGCCCGCCGGTTCGGCGCGCACGACCTGCTCTCCGAAGGCCAGCTGGCCGACGCGGTCGGCGTGTCCCGGACCCCGGTCCGCGAGGCGCTGCTCCGGCTGCAGGGCGAGGGGCTGGTCCGGCTGCTGCCCAAGCGGGGCGCACTGGTGCTGCCGGTCACCGTGGACGAGGCGGCCGACGTGATGGAGACCCGGCGGCTGGTCGAGTCGTTCGCGGCCCGCAAGGTGCTGACCAGCCGGCCGCAGGCCGCCCTGGTCCCGGTGCTCGACGGCTACCTGCAGGACATGCGGGCCGCCATGCACGCCCACGACGTGGCCGCCTACGTGCAGGCCGACCGGGACTTCCACCTGGCCATCGTGGCGGCCACCGGCAACGAGATCATCACCGCGCTGTACCGGTCGCTCCGCGAACGCCAGCTCCGGATGGGCACCGTGAACCTGCTGGACGACAGCGGGAACGCGGTCGACCCGGCGCGGATGCGCGCGACTCTGGCCGAGCATGAGCGCATCCGCGACGCGCTGCGTTCCGGCAGCGTCCGGGCGGTGGCCGAAGCCGTGACCGCCCATCTCGACCACGCGGAGAACACCCTGGCCCGGCGCTGACCCGACGCGGCCCATCCCCACCACTCACCCTCCAACCCCGGAACTGACCCCCCATGCCTTCCCCGGCCCGTGTCCCCGTGCCCGAAACCACCCCAGCCGCAGCCGCTCCCCCGCCGCCCAGATCAGCCACCCCAGCCTTCCGGCGCTGGGCCATCGCGGTCACCGTGTACATCGCCGCGGTGTTCAACCGCACCTCGCTCGGCGTCGCCGGGCTGCAGGCGGCCCGCCGGCTCGGCATCTCCCCGGCCCAGCTCAGCGTGTTCGTCCTGGTCCAGCTGGGCGTGTACGCGGCCATGCAGGTGCCGACCGGGCTGCTGGTGGACCGGTACGGGCCGCGCCGCCTGCTGATCGCGGCCGCGGCCACCATGGCCGTGGCCCAGCTGGCCTTCGCGCTGACCCGGTCCTACCCGGAGGCGCTACTCGCCCGGGGCCTGCTGGGCTGCGGGGACGCGCTCACCTTCGTCAGCGTGGTCCGGATCGCGGCCCAGGACTTCCCGCGGCACCGCTTCCCGCTGGCGGTGTCGGTCACCTCGATGCTCGGGATGGCAGGCAACCTGGCCGCCACCATCCCGCTCGCGCTGCTGCTCCGCTCGGCCGGCTGGACCGTGTCGTTCGCCGGCACCGGCCTGGTCACGCTGGTCACCGGGGTGGCGGTGCTGATCCTGCTGCCCGCAGGCCGGGCCGCCGCGGCACGGCAGCCCGCTCCCGCCGGGCGGACGCTGCACCGGGTGCGCGCGGCGTGGCGCACCCCGGGCACCCGGCTGGGCTTCTGGGTGCACTTCTCCTGCATGTCGCTGGCCACCATGTTCGCCGTGCTGTGGGGTCTGCCCTACCTGGTCCGGCAGGGCTTCACCGAGGCCGGCGCGAGCGCCGTGCTGCTGGTCTGCGTGCTGGCCGCGATCGTGGCCAGCCCGGCCATCGGCGCGATCTTCGGCCGGTATCCAGCCGCCCGGGTGCCGTTCGCGCTCAGCGTGTGCCTGCTCACCGTGGCCGGCTGGGGGCTGCTGCTCGGCGGCTTCGGCGGCCGGCCCCCGCAGCTGCTGATCGTCGCGGTCGTGGCGGTGGCCGCGGTGGGCGGGCCCGCGTCCACCATCGGCTTCTCGCTGGCCCGGGACTACAACCCACCGGCCATGGTGGGCACCGCCACCGGGGTGGTGAACGTCGGCGGATTCACCTCGACGATTATCGCGTCGCTGCTGGTCGGCGGGGTGCTCGAACTGACCGGCCCGGGCAGCAGCGCTGGCTACCGGCTGGCCTTCTGCGCCGCGGTCGCGGTGCAGGTGCTCGGCACCGCGATGGCGGTGCGGTGGTGGCTGCGGGTGCGCGGGCTGCTCCTCGGCGCGCAGTCACGCGGTGAGCCGGTGCCGGTGCCGGTGATCCACCGCCAGTTCGACCGGGTCCGGCCCGGCCCGGTCCGCTAGCTGACCCGGGCCTTCCGGCGGGCCGGCCCGGCCGACCGCGCCTCCGTCCGGCCGAGTTCCCGCTCCACCCGCTCCGCCCAGCGCAGCAGCGCGTCGTGCAGCATCTGCTCCCGGCCGTAGCACCGCTGCGCGGGCACCGGCACGCTGACCGCGACGGACAGCCCGGTCAGCCCGCGGATCACGGTGCCCACCGCGCAGATCCCCTCGGAGTGCTCCTCGCGGTCGTAGGCGATCCCCTCGGCGCGGACCCGGGCCAGTTCGGCGGCCAGCACCTCGTGATCGGTGATGGTGTGCTCGGTCAGCCGGGGCAGCGGGCCCGCGGTCGCCCGGGCCAGATCGTGCGGGGACATCGCGGCCAGGAACGCCTTGCCGTTGGCCGTGCAGTGCAGCAGGAACGACTCACCGACCGCGCTGACCGCGCGCAGCCGGTGCGGCGCCACCACCTGGTCCACGAACGTCGCCCGGGTACGGTCCAGCACCGACAGGTCGACGGTCTCGTTGACCTCGTGGGACAGCTCTTCGAGCTTCGGATGCAGACTGGCCAGCAGGCCACGCCGGGCGGTGTCGGCCAGCCTGCTGACCTGCTGGCCCAGCCGGTACCGGCCACGTGGCCCGTCGGACTCCACAAGTCTTTCGTCCTCGAGGGCGTTCAGCAATCGATGAATGGTGGAGCGGGCCAGGCCCACCTGTTCCGCGACCTCAGCCTGGGACAGGCCGGTGGGTGCCAGGCGCAGCGCGCGCAGGATATCGGCGGCCCGCGCGATCACCTGGATGCCGGTGCCGCCAGCCTCTGCTATGGACCTCTCCATCGAGGGACCTCCCCGCAGCGTCGTGGAGCAGAGGCCGCCGCCTCGCCGAACAGCGTAGGGCTGCGGAGCACCTGCTCAGCCGGAATTCCGCATGCCGGATCGTGCGGATGGGCCGGCTTGTTGTCCAGGCAGCTGCGTATGTAGTCCTGACGACGCGGTCGACGTCGTTGGCGGGCGGCCAGGCGACGCCGGCCTGGCTGGGGCTGACACCGACGCGGCGATGATCAGCTGGGTGGCCTCGTTGGCGGCGCTGGACATGAATCCGGCCCGCAGCACCTGGGCCGCGCGGCTGGCCGCGGCCCTGGTCTCCCGCAGCGTCTGGTCCCAGCTGGCCAGCACGGCCGGGGTCCGGTCGGCCAGCGCCTGGCCTGCCGGGTGAGGGTCACTCTGGCCCGGACCGGATGAACAGCCGCTCGCCCAGCTGGTTCTCCAGCTGCCTGACCTGCTTGGTCAGCGCCGGCTGGGACACGAACAGCCGCTCGGCCGCGCGGGTGAGGCTTCCCTCGGCGGCGACGGCGGCGAAGTAGCGCAGCAGCCGGGTGCCGACATCCATGCCATCAGGTTATGGCCGCGTGTATTGGACGTGGGGCCAGCTCCCGGCGAGGCTCTACCTGTTAGCCGGGCACGGGAAACGCTGACGCGGGAGCTGCGATGAGGCAAGTGGTCTTGCAGATGGGTGTCACGCTGGACGGGTACGTCGCCGGGGCGGGCGGCGAAGGTGACTGGGGGCTCCCGGCCGAGCATCCGGACGTGCGCGCATGGAAGGTCGCATCCCTGCGCAAGGTCGGCACGCACATCATGGGCCGCGTCACCTACGAGCAGATGGCCGGGTACTGGCCGGACGCGACCGGCGAGTACGCAGACTTCATGAACATGCTGCCCAAGGTGGTGTTCTCGCGGACGCTGCCCGCGGCCAGCTCACCCGGCTGCGGTGCCCGCGGCGATCTCACCGAGGAGATGCCGCCCTCAAGAACGAACCCGGCGGCGCGTCTGGCGCACGGCGGCACCGCGGTCTGCAGGCGTGTCCAGGCTCGGCTTGATCGACGAGTACCGCCTGGTCATCCTGCCCGTCGCGCTGGGCACGGGCTGCCGCTGTTCAAGGATCTGGCCAGGCCGCTACGGGTGGATCTCGCCGAGGCCACGAGCTTCCCCGACGGGACGGCTATCCACGCGTAGCGGCCCGCCTACAGGCTCGCTGACGTGACCGCCCGCTCGGCGATGTGCTGGCCGATGACCAGCGACGCGGTGGCCGCGGGCGACGGCGCGTTCAGCACGTGGATGATCCCGTCCCCTGCCTCGATGAGGAAGTCGTCGACCAGCCCGCCGGACCGGCTCAGGCACTGCGCGCGGATCCCGGACGGGCCGAACGTGATGTCGCCCGCGGCGAGCTGCGGGATGTACCGGCGCATCTCGGCCAGGTAGGCCGGCTTGACCAGGTCCCGGTAGATCTCCAGCGCCCCGGTCCGCGCGTAGGCCCGGGCCAGCTTGCGCAGCCCGGGGAAGCGCAGGCTGTCCAGCAGGTCGCGGCCGTTCACCGACAGCCGGCCGTATCCCTCCCGGGCCAGCGCGGGCACCGCGTTCGGCCCGGCGTGCAGCGTGCCGTCGATGCCCCGGGTGAAGTGCACGCCGAGGAACGGGAAGGCCGGGTCGGGCACCGGGTAGACCAGCCCGCGGACCAGGCCGGCCGCCGCCGGGCGGACCGTGTAGTAGTCGCCGCGGAACGGGACGATCCGGTACTCGCCGCTGCCCTGGCCGGTCAGCGCGGCGATCCGGTCAGCCTGCAGCCCGGCACAGGCGATCACCAGGCCGGCCCGTACTGGCCCGGCGTCCGTATCGGCCAGCCAGCCGCCGCCGGTGCGGGCCAGGCCGCGCAGGCCGTGCCCCAACCGCACCTGGCCGCCGCGGCGGCGCACCGTGTCCGCGTAGGCCGCGGCCACCAGCCGGTAGTCGATCACGCCGCTCTCCGGGATGTGCAGCGCCCGGATGCCGCGGACGGCCGGCTCGATCTCGGCGATCCCGGCCGCGCCGATCTCCCGGACGGCCAGCCCGTTGGCCCGGCCGCGCTCGGCCAGGCTGGCCAGCCGGGGCAGTTCGCTGTCCCGGGTCGCCACCACCAGCTTGCCGGTCTGCCGGTACGGGATCTGATGCCGCTCGGCGAACTCCATCATGGCCAGCCGCCCCGCGGTGCAGAACCGCGCCTTCAGGCTGCCCGGCTGGTAGTACAGCCCGGCGTGGATGACGCCCGAGTTGTGCCCGCTCTGGTGGGTGCCGACTGAGGCTTCTTTTTCCAGAACGGCCAGCTGCAATCCGGGCCGCTGGGCCAGCAGCGCCATTGCGGTGGCCAGCCCGACCAGCCCGGCGCCGATGACGATGACGTCGTAGCTGTCGTCCGCCATCTCAGGCCGCGCCGCTGCGTGGCGGTCCGACCTGGTTGGTCAGGATGCCGATGCCCTCGACTTCCATTTCCACCAGGTCGCCGGGCTGCAGCCAGCGGCCGTCGTTGTGCTCCAGGATGCAGCCGGTGCCGACCGTGCCGGAGCCGATGATGTCGCCCGGCCGCAGCTCGGTGTTCCGCGCCGCCTGGGCCAGGATGGCGGGCCACGGGTAATGCAGGTCGGCCAGCTCGCCGCGGGACCGTTCCTCGCCGTTGACCCGGGCCGTCATCACCGCGCGCGAGCCGTCGAACTCGTCCGCGGTGACCAGCACCGGGCCGAAGCTGGTGGCGAAGTCCTTGGCCTTGGCCGGGCCCAGCCCGACCCGCATCTCCTTGCGCTGGATGTCCCGGGCCGACCAGTCGTTCATCACGGTGAAGCCGCCGATCTGGCCGTCCGCACCGATCACCGCGGCCACTTCGAGCTCGTAGTCCAGCTCGGCCGTGCCGGCCGGGTACGGGATCTCGGTGTCCGGCCCGGTGATCGCGGCCGGGTTGGTGAAGTAGAAGACCGGGAACTCGTACCACTCGGCTGGCACGGTGGCGCCGCGGTTGGCCCGGGCGGTCGCGATGTGCTGCTCGAACGCGAAGAAGTCGCGGATCGAGGGCGGCCGGGGCACCGGCGCCAGCAGCTCGACGTCGGCCGTCGGCCAGGTGGCCGCGTCGGCGATCTGGCCGCGCCGGGCCAGCACGGTGATCAGGTCGGGCGCGTCGAGCTGGACGATGCGCTCGCCGTCAACCCGGCCCGGCCAGCCCTCGGGTGGCCCGTCACCGGACCGGAACGTGCACAGCCGCACTCATACCTCCATCGCTCCTCCATCGCTAAACCAGCAGGCCAGGGCAGCATTTCACAGTGCGGGACAGATGTCCCTTGATGTGGGACATGTCAGGCCGGCGGGTGCAGCGTAGTCAGCGCCTCCTGACGCACCTCCAGCAGCACCCGGGTCAGTTTCTCCTCCAGGTCCCAGTAGCGCTGCGTGGGCACCGGGACGGAGATGGCCAGCAGTGCCCCGGCGGACGCGCGGATGGCGATGGCCGCGGTGCAGATGCCGCGGGTCGCCTCCTCGCGGTTGTACGCCACCCCGGTCTGCCGGGCCACGTCCAGCACCTCGAGGATGGCGGCCCGGTCGGTCTCCGTCTTGTCGGTGAAGCGCTCCAGCACGTCGGGCAGCATCCGGGCGGCCACCTCGGGCGGGTACGCGGCCAGGATGGCCCGGCCCTTGGCCGAGCAGTGCAGCGGGAACGTGGTGCCAACCTCGGCGGCCACCCGCAGGTGATGGTGCGCCTGAATGCCATGGATGACCCGGACGTGGTCGCCGTCCAGCACCGAGCAGTCCACCGTCTCGCCGATCTCATCGAAGATGCGCCGCATGAACGGCTCGGCCTCGGTCCACAGGTCAGCCTGGCTGGACGAGGCCAGCCGGGCGAACTCGGGGCCGATCCGCACCCGGCCGGCCGGCGAGGCGGTGGCCACCAGGCCCTCGGCGGCCAGGGCGGTCACGATGCGGTGCACGGTGGACCGCGGCAGCCCGGTCCGGTCCGCTAGCTGGGCCAGGCTGAGGCCCTGATTCTCGCCGTCCAGGGCGCGCAGCACGTGGCCGACCCGCGCGATGACCTGGACGCCGCCCGGGGAATCTGCCGGGCGCGAGCCGTCTGCCTGGGAACTTGCCACGAATCCAGCCTATTGGCTACAGCCCGGACCCGGCTCCGGGATGCCAGCCATCCAGGCCCCGGATACTTGACGCCGCCTTAACGCAGTCTTCATGTTTCCCGGGTACACCTGTCGTTTGGGTCCCGCCCGCCCGGGAACGCTGCCCATCACGAGCATGGTGAGCCTGGCTCCCGGCACGGGCCCCCGCAGGCCCAGTTACAGGCACCGTAGCGGATGCCTTCGGCTGCGGTGATCTCTCTGTTCCCGGCAAACCGGAGGGAGAGCGTGGGTGCCTAGACCGGCATCGTCCCGGCGCGACCCAGACACAGGTATCGCGGAGCCCGAGCCGTCCTGGCCGGAGCCTGATCCGGGTGGCGGGGACCCCGGCCTGCCCGGCGCCCCGGCGAGGCGGCGGCACGGCCGGGCTGGCCGGCCCCGCCCCCGCCGCCGGCTCCGCAGCCACACTAATTCCAAATCATAATAGCAGCAGTACTAGCGTTCATTATCTAACTTACTTTTTCAATCACACACACACTAACCATACCGAGCAAAAACACCATCTCAAAACGGATGGCGAAATAAACCCGACACCATTACCTCGGCCCGGTAGTCACGCTCGGCGAATGGCTCACCTACTCGCCGCCGAAAACGGGCGGCAAGCCGTCGTTCGCGCTGACCGGGCCCAGCGCCGCACCGGTCCAGGCCGCGCCGCACAAGGCGCACGGGACGGTGTATCCGGCGCCCGCCCCGCTCAGCCGTTCGTGGCCCATCCACTGCCCGGCGAGGGCCGCTGGCGAGTGCTCGGCACGGCCGATGGCCAGCCCGCCATCTACGGCACCTACCTGCGCGCGAGCAGCGTTTATACGTCCTACGTCGCGGGCATCGTGTCGATGAACCAGCACCTGGTGCGGTTCCAGCTGCACCCTGGTGCGGAAGACCCAGGCCCCGGTCCCTGGAAGTCCCAGCCTACATCGTGCCCGGCAAGAGGCTCGGGCTGCTCGCCACGTTCAACGGCG
This sequence comes from uncultured Actinomycetes bacterium, assembly GCA_963832095.1. Taxonomy (GTDB): domain Bacteria; phylum Actinomycetota; class Actinomycetes; order Streptosporangiales; family Streptosporangiaceae; genus RYN-230. Next base: position 152,383 of record CAWHSW010000015.1, on the reverse strand, counting down.
GTTTCAAGATCGCTACATCCGGCGGCGGCTTCTACCTCAACGGCGCGACCAGCGGGACGCTGACCAAGGGGGCGGCGTCGGTCGTGTACTACCGCGACGGGCGGATCGCGATCGGGAACTGGGGCGGCTCGGTGCGGATGGGCCCCGGCGTGGCCGGCGTGCGGCAGAACCTGCACATGATCGTCTCGCACGGGAAGATCCCGGCCACGGTGGACTACAACGTCGAGGGCGCCTGGGGCGCCACCCTGGGCGGCGGCTATTACGTGTGGCGGTCCGGATCGGCATCACCAGCGACGGCGTGATCTTCGCCTACGGACCCGCGCTGAACGTGCGGGAACTGGCTGAGCTGATCAAGCGGGCGGGCGCGGTCACGGCCATGGAGCTGGACATCAACCCGGACTGGATGTCCTACATGTACTACCTGCCGAAGCACCACCCGGCCGACCCGACTCCGGTCAACCTGCTGCCGACCCAGATCCAGCCGCCGGACCGGTACTACGCGCCAGCCAGCCGCGACTTCACCGCTGTGTACGCGCGGTGACGACCCGCACGAGAGCGGCGGCGTCCCGCCGGGCGCGCTCAGCCGCCCGGGCGGCCTGGCCGGCTGGGTGGCCGCTGTCGTGCAGACCGCCCGGCCGCGGCAGTGGCCGAAGAACCTGCTGGTCTTCGCCGCGCCGCTGGCCGGGGCGTCGCTGGGCCGGGACGATGGCCTGGGCTACGCGCTGGTGGCCGCGGCCGCGTTCACCGCCGCCGCGGCCGCGGTGTACTTCGTCAACGACGTGCTCGATGCCGAGCCGGGACCGGCGGCACCCGGTGAAGCGGCTGCGCGCGGTGGCCTCCGGCGGCTGCCCCGGGGGCACGCGCTGACCGTGGCCGTGCTCAGCCTGAGCCTGGCCGAGGCGGCCTGCCTGTGGCTCGACATGGACGCGCTGGGCCTGCTGGTCTTCGTGTACTTCGCCGTGTCGCTGTTTTACAGCGCGGCGCTCAAGCACCTCCCGGTGGTCGAGCTGGTGTTCGTGGCCAGCGGCTTCGTGCTGCGCGCGCTGGGCGGGGCGAGCGCGACCCGGGTGCCGCCGTCCGGCTGGTTCCTGCTGGTGTGCAGTATGGGCGCGCTGATGGTGGCGATCGCCAAGCGGTTCACCGAGCTGTCCGTGCTCGGCCCGCGGGCGGCCCGGACCCGGCCGGTGATGCGCTGGTACCGGGCCGGCTGGCTGCGGCTGAGCCAGCGGGCCGTCTCGGTCGGGATGATCACTGCTTACCTGCTCTGGGCGGCCGGCCAGGCTGGGACTGGGACCCGGGTGCTGCACCTGGTCAGCGTGCTGCCGCTGGCCGCCGCTCTGATCCGCTTCGACTGGCTGACCGGGCATGAGCAGGCCAAACCGGTCGAAGACCTGATCTCCCGGGACCGGCTGATGGTCTGCTGTGAGCTGGGCTGGCTGGTGCTGTTCGGGACCGGCCTGCTGGCGTTAGTGCCGGACGCCGGATAATCCAGATGCGTAGCGACTCAGGAGGTGCAGTGCAGCGCAGGCGGCAGGCCCCGGCGGACGTGAACCGGGTGCTCCTGCTCGGCGGGACCAGCGAGATCGGCCTGGAGATCCTGGCCGCGCTCGGCCTGCCCGGGCGGACCGAGATACTGCTGGCCGGCCGGGACGAGCAGCGGCTGGCGGCCGCCGGGAAGGCCCTGGCTGAACAGGCCCAGGTTGAGCAGGTGCGGACGCTGCACTACGACGCCACCGCGCTGGACACCCACCAGGCGGTCATCGACGAGGCGTTCGCGGCCGGGGACGTGGACCTGGTCATCTCCGCGGCGGGCATCCTGACCGCGCAGGACCTGCTGGACCGCGACCCGCTGACCGCCGGGCGGCTGGTCGAGACCAACTTCACCGGGCACGTCACCGCGCTGCTGGCCGCGGCCGGCCGGATGCGCGCGCAGGGCCACGGCACCATCGTGGTGCTGTCCTCGGTGGCCGCCATCCGGCCGCGCAAGGCCAACTTCGTGTACGGCTCGGCCAAGGCCGGCCTGGATGCCTTCGCCCGCGGCCTGGCCGACGCGCTGCACGGCACCGGGGTCGGCGTGCTGCTGGTCCGGCCCGGCTTCGTGATCGGCCGGATGACGGCCGGGATGCCGCCCGCGCCGTTGTCCAGCACCCCGGCCCAGGTCGGGGCGGCGGTGGCCCGGGCGCTCGCCGGCCGTCCCGGCCGGCACCGTGTGGGTGCCGGCCTCGCTGGCCGTGCTGGCCGGCGGCCTCCGGCTGCTGCCGCGGCCGCTGTGGCGCCGGCTGCCACGCTGACGCTGTCTGGGCCGGTCATGCGGGTGCTGGTGGCGGAGGACGACCGGGGGCTGCGCGACGCGCTCGGCCGTGGCCTGCGCGAGCACGGGTATACGGTCGATACCGTTCCCGATGGCCAGACGGCCATGACCTATCTGCGCAGTTATGAGTACGAAGTGGTGGTGCTGGACTGGCGCATGCCGGGGGTGTCCGGCCTGGACGTGCTGCAGTGGCTGCGGCACGGCGCGCAGCCGGTGCCGGTGCTGATGCTGACCGCACGGGACGCGCCCGCGGACCGGGTCACCGGGCTGGACCAGGGCGCCGATGACTACCTGGTCAAGCCGTTCGACTTCGCCGAGCTGCTGGCCCGGATCCGCGCGCTGCAGCGCCGGCCGCGGACCGCGCAGCCGCCCCAGCTGGTGATCGGCGACGTGGTGTTCGACCCGGCCACCCGGCGAGGTCCGGATCGGCGCCCAGCGGCCGTCGCTGACCAGCACCGAGCGCGGCATCCTGGAGATGCTGATGCGCCGCTCCCCCGCGGTGGTGGACCGGCGCTCGATCGCGCTGAGCGTCTGGGACAACGAGGCGGACGCGCTCGGCTCCAACACCATCGACGTGCACATGGCCCGGCTGCGCGCCAAGCTGGCCGCGGGCCAGGTGCGCATCGAGTCGGTGCGCGCGGTCGGCTACCGGATCGTGGCCCAGTGAGCAGGCGCCGTCCCGGTTCCGGCCCGCGGGTGGGTTCCGGCCCGCGGGTGCCCGGCCTGCGGATCCCCGGGCTGCGGGTGCGGATGCCACCTCAGTTTGGCCACGCGGCCCGGGTCGCCCTGGTGGCCACCCTGCTGGTCGGCGTGGTGTACGTGGGCTGCGTGATCGCGCTGAACCGGGCCATCACCGGGCGGCTGGTGGCCGCGGTGGACAGCCGCCTGCAGGAACACCTGAGCGGGATGCTGGCCGGGCACCGGCCGGACGGCCTGGGCGACCACGACGGCCACCAGCCGGACAGCGACGGCACGCTCATCACCGACCCGGACAACGACGTGGACGAGGCACCGGTGTTCGTCTGGCGGGCCGTCCCCGGGCAGCGCCCGGTGCCGGTCACCGACGGCGCCCCGGTGCTGCCCGCCGCCCGGGTGCCGGCCGGCCGCGGCCCGGCCACGGTACAGCTCGGCGCCAGCCCGTTCCGGCTGGTCACGGCCGGCCAGGGCGCGGCCCGGCTGGTAGCCGGGCAGAGCCTGGCCGAGCAGCAGCACGTGACCGACGTGCTGCAGGACGGCGAGGCGGCGGTGGCGCCGGTGCTGCTGCTGGCCATGTTCGCCGGGTCGCTGATCATCGGGCTGCGCGCGCTGTCCCCGGTGGAGCACTCCCGGCGCCGCCAGCTGGAGTTCACCGCGGACGCCTCGCACGAGCTGCGCACCCCGCTCAGCGTGATCAGCGCGGAGATCGGCATCGCGCTGAGCTCGCCCCGCCCGGCCGAGGACTACCGGGCCACCCTGCACCGCATCGAGCGGGAGAGCCAGCGGCTGCGCCGCATCGTGGAGGACCTGCTCTGGCTGGCCCGGTTCGACTCGCAGCCGCCGCCGCCCGGCGCGGAACCGGTCGACCTGAGCACGATCGCCGCCGAGTGCGCCGAGCGGTTCCAGGCGGTCGCGCACGCGGCGTCACCAGGCATCTCGGTGACGGTCAGCCCGTCCCCTGCGGCGTGGATCAGCGCGCCGCCGGAGTGGATCGACCGGCTGACCGGGGTGCTGGTGGACAACGCCTGCCGGTACGCCGCCCAGGTGGCCACGTCCGGCTCAGCGTGGCCGCCCGGGGCAGCCGGGTCAGCCTGACCGTGGAAGATAGCGGTCCCGGGATCCCGGCCACCGACCGGGCCCGGCTGTTCGACCGGTTCCACCGGGCCACCGAGCAGGGCGGCGGCGCCGGGCTCGGGCTGGCCATCGCCGACTCGATCGTGCGGTCCACCGGGGGGCACTGGCGGATCGGCGAGTCCGGGCTGGGCGGCGCGCTGTTCGAGGTGTCCTGGCGCCGCTCCCCGTCCCGCGGCCACGGCGGCCCGGACCGGGCCGCGGCACCGGGCTCGCCAGGCCCGCCCGGGCCGCCGGGCCTGGCGGACGTGCCGCCGCCCGCGCCGGACCCGCCGGACGCGGCCCCGCCGGCTCAGCCGGCCAGCGGGACCAGCGGCTCGTCGGCCAGGTAGGGCGGCGCGGGCTCGTACTGGATGTGCCGCCGGACCAGCCGGGCGTGGTCCCGGCCGTGCAGCTGGCCGACCAGCCAGAGCGCCATGTCGATTCCGGCCGACACGCCCTGGCTGGTGACCACGTTCCCGTCCACCACGTAGCGGGCGTCCCGGACCACTTCGATCTCGCCTCGCGCGTGCAGGGCGTCCTCGAAGGCATGGTGGGTGGCGACCCGGCGGCCGCGCGCCGGGCCGGCCTCGTGCAGCAGCAGCGCCCCGGTGCACACGCTGCTGACCCAGGTGGCCTGGCCGGCCACCCTGGCGATCCAGCCGGTCAGCACCGGGTTGGCTACCTCGCGCCGGGTGCCGACACCGCCCGGTACCAGCAGCACGTCCAGCGGCGGGTGGTCGTCCAGAGTGTGGTCGGGCAGCACCCGCATGCCCTTGGCGCAGCGCACCGGCCCGGCCTGCTCGGCGATCAGCACGGCGGTGTCGCCCTGGCCGCGCTCCATCGCCGACACGGTGAACACCTCCCACGGCCCGGCGAAGTCCAGCTCCTCGGCACCGTCGAAGATGAGCAGCCCATAGGTGGTCATGTGTACTCTCCTGTCGCCCGGAACCTGTCCCGGTAGTCGGATGGCGCGACGCCGAGCCGGCGGTGGAACGCCCGGCGCAGTGATTCCGCGGTGCCGAAGCCGCAGCGCCGGGCCACCGCGGCCACCGGGTCGTCGCCTTCGGCCAGCGCCCGGCGGGCCGCCTCCAGCCGGACCCGCTCCACGTACTCGGCCGGCGGCATGCCCAGCTCGGCGGTGAACCGGCGCTGCAGCTGGCGCGGGCTGAGCCGGGCCCGCTGGGCCAGGTCGCCGATGGTGTGCCGGGCGCCCGGGCTGGCCTGCACGGCGGTGACCGCGGCCCGCACTGGGCCGGTGGCCGGCTGCGCCGACCACAGCGGCACGCTGAACTGGGACTGGCTGCCCGGCCGGCGCAGGAACAGCACCAGCTGCTGGGCCACCGCATGCGCCACGTCCCGGCCCAGGTCGTCCTCCACCAGGGCCAGCGCGAGGTCCATGCCGGCCGTCACCCCGGCCGAGGTCCACAGCCGCCCGTCCCGGATGAAGATGGGGTCGCAGTCCACCTCCAGCCCGGGGTACTCGCGGGCCAGCTGGGCCGCCCGGCCCCAGTGGCTGGTCACCCGCTGGCTGGTGGCCAGCCCGGCCGCGGCCAGCAGGAACACGCCGCTGCACACCGACGTGACCCGGCGCGCGCCGGCCCCCGCCGCGGCAATCCAGCTGACCAGGCCCGGGTCGGCCCGCGCCGCGTCCACCCCGCCGCCGCCCGCCACGACCAGGGTGTCCACCCCGCCCGGGGCGAGCTCGCCGATGCCGTGCCCGGCGTACACCGGCAGCCCGCTGCCGGACCGCACCGGCCCCGGCTGCCGGGCCACCACCTGGCAGTCGTAGGCCCCGGATCCCCGGCCGGCCTGCTGGAACACCTCATAGGGCCCGGCCAGGTCGAGGGACTGGAACCCCTCGAAGATGACGAAGACCACCCGGCGCGGCTGCACCCCTCCAGCCTGCCCGCCACCCGGCGATGTCCGCCAGGTCACGCACCCCACACTTCGCGACACCCGCCCGAGATGCCTGGATCGTGATCAACCGATTGGTGTCGCCCTGGCGACAGCAATCGGTTGATCACGAAGGCAGGGCCGGGCCCTAGTGTTGGGGTATGACGGGTTTGCGGGTGCTGTTCATTGGCGGCAGCGGGGTGATCAGCTCGGCCTGCGCCGAACTGGCGGTCGAGCAGGGCATCGAGCTGACCGTGCTGAACCGCGGGGAGACGCGGGACCGGCCGCTGCCGGCCGCCGCGCTGGTGCGGCACGCCGACGCGCGCAACCTGGCCCAGGTCCGTGAGGTACTGGGCGGCACCGACTTCGACGCGGTGGTGGACTGGATCGCGTACACCCCGGAGCACGTCGAGGCGGACATCGAGCTGTTCCGCGGCCGGGCCGGCCAGTACGTGTTCATCAGCTCGGCGTCGGCCTACCAGACCCCGCCGTACCGGATGCCGGTGACCGAGTCCACCCCGCTGCGCAACCCGTTCTGGGCGTACTCCCGGGACAAGATCGCCTGTGAGGACCGGCTGGTCCGCGCGTATCGGGAGGAGAACTTCCCGGCCACTATCGTGCGGCCGTCGCACACCTACGACAGGACGCTGGTGCCGCTGGACGGGGGCTGGACCGTGCTGGGCCGGCTGCGCCAGGGCAAGCCGGTCATCGTGCACGGGGACGGCACGTCGCTGTGGACGCTGACGCACCACCGCGACTTCGCGGCCGGGTTCGTGCCGTTGCTGGCCCACCCGCGCACGCTGGGCGAGGCGTTCCACATCACCTCGGACGACGTGCTGACCTGGAACCAGATCACCGAGGCGCTGGCCGCGGCGGCGGGCTGCACCGCCGACATCGTGCACGTGCCGTCGGATCTCATCGCGGCGGCCGATCCGGACTGGGGCGCCGGGCTGCTCGGCGACAAGTCGCACTCGCTGGTGTTCGACAACAGCAAGCTGCGCAGCGTGGTGCCCGGCTACCGGGCGGTCATCCCGTTCGAGCAGGGCGCCCGGGAGATCGTCGGCTGGTATGACGAGGATCCCGCGCGGCAGCAGGTGGACACCAGGCTGGACGCGGTGATGGACAAGCTGGTCGCCGCCTACCACCGCTAGCCGGGGTAAGCCGGGGGGCCCGGTCAGCGCGAGCCGGTCAGGGCGAGCCGGTCAGGCGGCCCGGTCCCGGCCCACCAGCCGGGCCCGCTGCGCGCCGCGCGAGTCACTGTGCGCCACCCAGACGGCCACGTCCAGGATGCGCAGCAGGCTGGCTCCGGCCGCTTCCGGCGGCCGCAGCGCCTCGACCTCGGCCCGTGCCCCGGGGTCCTGCAGCAGGCAGCGCAGCACCTCCCAGGTCAGCCCGGGCAGCCCGGCGGCGCGGATGACCACCTTGTCGGTGATCGGGCACAGCCGGGGCCGCTTGCGGGCCAGCAGCTTGGCCGCGCTCGCCGTGCCCACGCCCGGGATGTCCAGCAGGGCATCCCAGACCAGGTCCACCGCACCCAGGTCGGCGTCGGTGGCCTGCCACAGGTTGACACCGGTGCTGATCCCGGTGAGCAGGCCGGCGAACCGATCCCGGTCGCTGCCGAGCAGGCGGCGCACCACATCCGGCCGCCAGGCGATATCCAGCAGCGACACGGCCAGCAGGTCGGCCGCGGTCAGCTGGTCCGGCGGGTTGTCGCCCAGCGTGGCGAACGTCATCCCGGCGAAGCCCTCGGCCGGATCGAAATAGGCGGCCACCGCGGGGCGCACACCCGGCCGGGCCAGAGTCTCCCTGAGCCGCCCGGCCGCACGCCGGACGGCATCCCCTCCCCTTAACGAGCTCATCTGTCCAGTATGCGGCTACTTAGTAGATGCGGACCCCAGGTGGTGCCCCGGATGAGGCGATCTCGGTTAGGTCACGAATCGGCGTCAAGTGGCACTTTGGGTCTTGCCGGTGCCGGAATGCGGTCTTTGAATCAATGAATCACGATTCACCAGATGCCAACGATGCCTATCTGAGCAGGGCCTTCTCTGTGAATGATGATTCATCCCCTGGGCCGCCACCGGCCGGCACCGGCCTGCTGGAGGTGCACGGGGTCACGGTGCGGTTCGGCGGGCTGACGGCGCTGGACGACGTGTCGCTGGCCGCCGCGCCCCGCCAGGTCACCGGCATCATCGGGCCGAACGGGGCGGGCAAGACCACGCTGCTGAACGTGCTGTGCGGTTTCGTCCGGCCCGATCCCGGCCGGCTCCAGTTGGACGGGGCGGAGCTGCGCCGGCTGCGCCCGCACCAGCTGGCCTCGCTGGGCATCGCCCGCACGCTGCAAGGCGTCGGCCTGTTCCGGCGGCTGTCCGTGCTGGAGAACGTGATGACCGGCGCGCAGCGCCAGGCCCGGGCCGGGTTCTGGTCGGCGCTGGGCGGGCTGCCGCGCAGCGACCGGGACGAGCGGGCGCTCCGGAACCGCGCGCTGCAGGCGCTTGACCGGGTCGGCGCCCCGGGACTGGCCGACGCCATGCCGGGCCAGCTGGCGTTCGGGATAAGAAAACGGGTGGCGCTGGCCCGCGCGCTGATCGCCGAGCCCCGGCTGCTGCTGCTCGACGAGCCGGCCGGCGGGCTGTCCGAAGCCGAGATCGGCGACCTCCGCGAGCTGATCACCGGCCTGTCCGCGGACACCACGGTCGTGCTGGTGGAGCACCGGATGGACCTGGTCATGGCGGTCTGCCAGGCGGTGGTGGTGCTCGACTTCGGCCGGGTCATCGCCCGCGGCACGCCGGAGCAGGTGCAGGCCGACCCGGCCGTTACCACCGCCTACCTCGGCACCGGGGAGACAGCAGGCGCGGAGGGCCCCGATGAGTGAGCCGGCCACCGCCACCCCGGCCGAGCCGGACGCGCTGGCGGTCCACGACCTGGCGGCCGGCTACGGCGGCGCGCTGGCGCTGCGCGGTATCTCGCTGTCGGTCCGGCCGGCCAGCATCACCGCGGTGCTCGGCGCGAACGGCGCGGGCAAGACCACGCTGCTGCGGGCGATCAGCGGCGTGGTCCGGCCCCGCGGCGGCCGGGTGCTGGTGCACGGGCGGGACATGACCGGCCGCGCCCCGGAGGACATGGCCCGCGGCGGGGTGGCGCACGTGCCCGAGGGGCAGGGCGTGATCGGCGAGCTCACCGTGGAAGAGAACCTGCGGCTCGGCGCGCTGTGGCGGCGCGGCCGGGAGGCGCGGGCCGCCGCGCTGGCCGAGGCCTACCAGCGGTTCCGGGTGCTGGCCGACCGGCGGCGGCGGGCGGCCGCGACACTGTCCGGCGGCGAGCGGCAGATGCTGGTGATCGCCCGGGCGCTGATGTCCCAGCCCCGGGTGCTGCTGCTCGACGAGCCCTCGCTCGGCCTGGCGCCCCGGGTGGTGGCGCAGGTCATGCGGATCACCGCGGAACTGCGCGACGGCGGCCTGACCGTGCTGCTGGTCGAGCAGAACGCGCGCAGCGCGCTGAGCATCGCCGATCAGGGCGTGGTGCTCAACCTGGGCCAGGTGGTGGCCACCGCGGCGGCGGCCACGCTGGCCTCCGACGTCCAGCTTCGCCGGCACTACCTGGGTTTCTGAGGAGGCATCCGTGGCAGAACTCGGCCAGCTGACCCTGGGCGGGCTCAGCGTCGGCATGATCTACGCCGCGATCGGGCTGTCCCTGGTGCTGATCTGGCGGGCCACCCGGATCCTCAACTACGCCCAGGGCGGCATGGCCATGTTCACCACCTACCTGGCCTTCGAGGTGATCAGCCGCACCGGGTCGTACTGGGCCGGCTTCGCCGCGGCGCTGCTCGGCGGGCTGCTGCTGGGCGGGCTGATCGAGCGCGTGGTGATCCGCCCGGTGGAAAACAAGCCGCCATTGAACGCCATCATCGTGACGATCGGGCTGCTCATCTTCCTGGAGGGCCTGGCCGGTGTTATTTACGGGGGCCAGTACCGCTCGTTTCCCGCCGCGTACTCGATCGACGGGCTGCACATCGGCTCGGCGGCGCTCGGCATCTCGGCCAACGACGTGTTCGTCGCGGTGGCGGTGCTGATCGCCGCGCTGTTGCTGGCGCTGCTGTTCCGGTACACCGCGGTCGGGCTGCGGATGCGCGCGGCCGCGTTCAGCCCGCCGGTGTCCCGGCTGCTCGGGGTCCGGGTCGGCCGGATGCTCACGCTGGGCTGGGCGCTGGCCGGGCTGATCGGCGCGCTGGCCGGCGTGCTGGTGTCGCCGTCCACGTTCCTGTACCCGAACAGCATGGACTCGATCTTCGTGCTGGGCTTCACCGCGGCGGTGATCGGCGGGCTGGACAGCCCGGTCGGCTCGGTCGCGGGCGGCCTCATCCTCGGCGTCGCGCTCAGTTATGTCAGCGGCTACCTCGGCTCGGACCTGGTCCCGCTGTTCGGCCTGGCCGCGCTGGTGGTAGTGCTGATGATCCGGCCCGAGGGCCTGTTCTCGGCCCCGGCCGCACGGCAGGTGTAACCGATGACCCTGCTCCGGCACCTGGCCGCCGCGGTCGTGCTCGGCCTGATCCTGCTGCTGCTCACCATCCGGCTGAACCCGTTCCGCGACTACCAGATCGCCGAGATCGCCTGCTACGTGATCGCGGTGGCCGGGCTGACCGCGCTGGTCGGGCTGAGCGGCCAGATCTCCCTCGGGCACGGCGCGTTCATGGCCATCGGCGCCTACTCCGCCGCCCTGCTGGAGCTGCACTGGCACTGGCCGCTCTACGCGGTGCTGCTGGCCAGCATCGTCATCACCGCGGCCAGCGGCGCGGTGGTGGGGGTGGCGGCGGCCCGGCTGCGCGGCCCGTACCTGGCGGGCGCCACCCTGCTGCTGGCCGTGGCGCTGCCCTCGCTGGCGCTCAGCGACAACAGCCTGTTCGGCGGCGACCAGGGGCTCAGTGTGGTGGCCAATACGCCCGGGTTTCTCGGCGCCAGCTTCCCGCTGACCCGCTGGCAGGCGTGGCTGACCTGCGGCTGCGCGCTGATCATCCTGGTGCTGCTGGCCAACCTGGCGCGCAGCCGGGTCGGCCGGTCCTGGCGGGCGGCGGGCGACGACGAGGTGGCCGCCGCGCTGGCCGGGCTGAACGTGGCCCGGCTCCGGGTGCTCGCGTTCGTGGTCAGCGCGGCCTGCGCGGGCCTGGCCGGCGTGCTGCTGGCGGTGACCACGTCGATCGTCTCCCCCGGCGCGTACACGGTCACCCTGTCCGTCGCGCTGCTCACCGGGGCCGTGCTGGGCGGCCTGGGCAGCCTGGCCGGCGCGGTGTGGGGCAGCCTCGTGCTGGTCCTGGTGCCCACCTACGTGACCGACGTGGCCACCAGCCACGGCCTGTCCAGCTCGGCCGGGTCCAACATCCCGGTCGTCGCGTACGGCGTCGTGCTCGTCGTCGTCATGCTCCTGTTCCCCGATGGCATCCAGGGCGGGCTGGTCCGGCTGTACCGGCTGCTCGCCCCCCGGGTGCCTGTCCCGCACTGGCGTGGCCGGGCCGGGCCGGATACCACCGGGCCACCGTCCACCACGCCAGCCTCGCAGCCCCGCGCGTCAGCCAGCGAACATCAGGAAGAAGGGTCGATATGAACAGATCTCACCGGGTCGGCCTGCCCGCCGTCGCCGCCGCGGCGGCCGTCGCGCTGACGCTCAGCGCGTGCGGCTCAAGCGGCGGATCCAGCTCGGGCAGCAAGAGCTCCGCGCTGACCGCCTCGGCGCCGGGCATCACCGCGACCACCATCACGATCGGCAGCCACCAGCCCCTGACCGGGGTGGCGGCGCCGGGGTACGACGAGATCGCGCCCGCGTCGAACGCGTACTTCCAGTACGTCAACGCGCACGGCGGGATCTACGGCCGGAAGATCGTCTACAAGTACCTCAACGACCAGTACAACCCGACCGACACGGTGTCCGTGGTCAAGCAGCTGGTGCTGCAGGACAACGTGTACGCGATCTTCGATGGGCTGGGCACGCCGACCCACCTGGCGGTGGCGCCGTTCCTCAACCAGGAGAAGGTGCCGGACGTGTTCGTCGCCTCCGGCTGTGAGTGCTGGAACGCCCCGTCCACCTGGCCGGAAACCTTCGGCTGGCAGCTGGACTACGTGCGCGAGGGCAAGATCCTCGGCACGTACATCAAGCAGCACTTCGCCGGGCAGAAGATCGGCTACTTCTACCAGGACGACGAGTTCGGCAAGGACGGCGTGAAGGGTCTCGACATGGAGATCCCCAAGGCCGACGTGGTCAGCAGGGAGAGCTACGACCCGACCAACATCAACGTCGGCCCGCAGGTGGCCGCGCTCAAGGCGGCCGGGGCCAAGGTCGTCGTGTCGTTCAGCGTGCCTGCGTTCACCGCACTGCTCAAGCTGAACAGCCTCAAGCTCGGCTTCAGCCCGACATATGTAGTTTCGGACGTGGGGGCCGACCCGATCACACTGGCCGGGCTGCTCGAGGCGTACGCCAAGCAGGGCGGGGCCAAGGTGTCCGGCAACGCGCTGACCCAGGGCATCATCACCGACGGCTACCTGCCCACGCTGGGCGACACCGGCAACTCCTGGATCGCGCTGTTCAAGAAGATCCACGACAAGTACATCCCGAAGCTGCCGTTCGACGGCAACGTGCTGTTCGGTGAGGCGGTCGCCTACACGTTCGTCCAGGCCATGCTCAAGGCCGGCCGGAACCCGACCCGGGAAGACCTGGTCAAGGCGATCCAGGCCGGGCTGCCGCAGGGCCCGGCGGTGGCACCGTACGCCTACTCGGCCAGCGTGCACTCCGGGATGACCGGCGCCTACATCGGCATCATCAAGAACGGGGTCCTCGTGCAGCAGGGCCCGGTGCTGACCACCACCACGTCTGCGACCAGCCCCGTTACCACCTACACCGGCTCCGCGCCCGCCGCCCCGGCCAGTGGGTTGCCCTAACATACACACGCGGCGCCCGCTGAAGCCGGGCCCGGTGTCGGAACCCGGACGGGGGTAGCAGGCGTGGCCGTCGCACCGAGCCGGCGGCTGCCCGATGATCGTGGGCAGCCGCCGGCCGAGCGGTTGCTGGCCGCCGCCGAGACGCTGTTCGGCGAGCGGAGCTACCAGCGCACCACGGTGGCTGGCATCTGTGCCCGGGCGGGCATGGCCACCGGCAGTTTCTACGCCTACTACGGCTCCAAGGCGGAGATCTTCACCGCGGTGGTGCGCCAGCTCAACGCCGACCTGCGGATGGCCATGAAGGAGGCCATCGAGCAGGCCGGGCCGGGCCAGCGGGAGCGGGAGCGGGCCTCGTTCCGTGCCTTCTTCGACATGCTGTCCGAGCGGCCGTGGATGGACCGGATCGTGCGCGAGTCGGAGTTCGTGGCGCCCGGCCTGTACCGCGAGTACTACGAGCACCTGGCCCGCGGCTACGCCCGCGGGGTGCGCCAGGCGCAGCTGGCCGGGGAGGTGGACGCGCAGTACGACCCGGAGGTCATCGCGTACATGTACACCGGGATCGGCAACTTCATCGGGATGCGCTGGGCGGACTGGACCGCGGGCGGCCAGGTGCCCGACGACGTGCTCGACGACCTGCTGGACGTGCTCCGCCGCGGCCTCCCGCCGCGGGTCACCCCGGGCTAGCCGGCCAGGCCGGGATGGCGCTCTCCGCGGCCGCCCGCCCGGCCGGCGCGGGCGCCTCGTCCAGGATGCTGTCCAGCGCCTGGAGCAGGCCCTGCACGTCGATGGGCTTGGTCAGGTAGGCCTGGATGCCTTCGGCCCGGGCCTGGTCGGCGCGCCGCTGGGTGGCGTCCGCGCTGAGAATGACCACCGGGATGTCGCAGGTCGCCGGGCTGGCCCGGAGTTCGGCCAGCACCGCCTCGCCGGTCATATCCGGCAGGTTCAGGTCGAGGGTCAGTGGCCAGTTTCGGGAACGCCATGCGCGTGCACGGCGTGTGCATGATGCTCGTGCTCGTCCGGGCCGCCGCCCATCATCCGCAGCATGGCGGGCCCGCCGGTCCGGAAGAAGCGCACCAGCAGGGCCGCCGCGAGCAGCAGGAAGATGATGTTGAGCACGGTGGTGTAGTTCCACTGGATGGCCACCTCGGCCACCTTCGCGGTCCGCTCGGCCGGCACCAGGCCCAGCCCGGTGAACAGGAACTCGACGATGTAGCCGGCCAGCACCATGGTCGCGTAGAACGTGCCCAGCAGGACCAGCATCATCCGGGTGCCGTAGTACTTCCGGTAGATGATCAGGATCGGGATGATGATCAGGTCGGCGAAGATGAACGAGATCACCCCGCCGAAGCTGATCCCGCCGTTCCACAGCACCGCGGCCAGCGGCACGTTGCCGATCGAGCAGACGAAGCTGAGCACCGAGATCACCGGGCCGATGATCGGCCCCCACAGCCGCGCGGCCAGCGGGTGGCTGGTCAGGAACAGGTGCTGCCAGAACGAGTCCGGCACCCAGGCGCCGACCGCGCCCGCGATGAGCAGGCCGATGACCACGTCCCGGATGACTGCGGCCCACTCCATCACGAAGATGTGGCTGACCGAGGTGTAACCCTCCCGGCTGGCCAGGCGGCGCCAGAAGCTCCCGCCGGACGCGATGCTCATATCCATCGCGGCGTGCCCCTCCATCGACCCGGCCAGGCCCTTGTCGGCCTGCGCGCGGGCCGCATCGAGCAGCCTGGCCCGGACGAACAGCCGGAACGCCACCGCCAGCAGGACGATCATGATCGGGCCGCCGATGAACTCGGCCAGGGTGAACTGCCAGGACAGGAGCAGGGCCAGGATGATGCCCAGCTCGATGACCAGATTGGTGCTGGCGATCTCGAACACCATGGCCGCGGTGAAGCTGGCGCCCTTGCGGAACAGCGAGCGGGCCAGTGCCACCGCCGCGTAGGAGCAGGACGAGGAGGCCGCGCCGAACCCGGTGGCCCGGGCCAGCGCGGCAGGCCGGTCGCTGCCCAGCAGCCGGACCACGGTGGACCGGCGGACCACCGCCTGCACCACCGCGGACAGCGTGAAGCCGAGGATCAGTGACCAGGTGATCTGCCAGGTCATCGAGCCCGCCACGCCCAGCGCATGGCCCAGCGCGTCGAGCACCCGCATCAGTCCACCTCCGGCGCGGCGATGGTCAGCAGCTGGCGCAGGCAGTGTTCGAGCAGCTGGTGCGGGAAGCCGTCGCTGAGCCGGTAGAACACAACCCGGCCGTCCTTGCGGAAGCTGACCAGCCCGGCCAGCCGCAGCATCTTCACCGCGTAGGACACCTGGTCTTCGGTCACGTCCAGGGCCAGGGCCAGGTCGCCGACGCACAGCTCACCGGCGGTCACCAGGGCGAACAGGATGCGCGAGCGCACCGGGTCGGCGAGCAGCCCGAGCAGGCCGGCCAGCCGCCCGGCATCGCCGACGGACAGCGCATCTGCCCGGGCTGCGGCCACCCGGGCCTGGTCAACGGGATGATCATGATCACGCGGGGACATCGTCCACACCTCCGTACGTCCGTACACTCGCACGGATTTACGGCAACGTCAAACCAGGGCTCGCTAGGCCCGTGTGTTAGCGAGCCAGGGATTAGTTAAGACGGGCCGCCGACCCAGAGCGGGACGGTGGCGCCGGGGTAGGTGCCCCAGCGGTACCGGTAGTCGCGCGGCCCGCTGTGCTGGTAGCGCAGCCGCATCCGGGAGAAGAACGAAACGCCCTTCCGGTCCGCCACCCGGGACAGCGTTACCTGGGCCGGGTAGGTGCGGAAGTAGCCGGACGCGCAGTCCGGCTTGCAGCTGTCCACCCACAGCGTGCCGCGGCTGGCCGCGGACGTGCTGGTCCATTGTGACCAGTGCCGGATCCGCAGGAACGCGGTCGTGCCGCCGACGTAGATCACCGTCAGCCGGGCCCGGCCGTGCTGCCAGCCGTCCAGGCCGTTGTACGCGACCGGCAGCCGGGCCTGGCTGGCCAGCGGAGACCGGGACGGATGGGTGGTCAGCGCGGCCGCCGTGCCCGCCGCGGTCACCGCGAGCACCAGCGCGGCCAGCAGCGCGACGCTCATCTTGGTCATCCGGGCCTGCCGGAGCCCGGCCCGGCCCCACTCCGCGAGCTTCACCCGCGTCCCCCCTCGCGCATGCCGGCATCCCTGCCATGCGCGGACCAGCATAGTGCCTGGCGAGCACCCTGCGGCGAGCGGTGGTGACGGTACGCACTCAGGCGAGAACCCGGACCGTGGACGAGCCGTCCGGCAGGCGGCGCACTTCGAGCCGTTCCGGCACCCGCTCCTTCAGGTCGGCCAGGTGGCTGACGATGCCGACCACCCGGCCGCGGTCGCGCAGCTCGTCGATGACCGCCATCACCTGGTCCAGCGTGTCGGTGTCCAGCGCGCCGAAGCCCTCGTCGATGAACAGGGTGTCCAGGTCCACCCCGCCGGCCTCCGCCTTGACCACGTCGGCCAGGCCGAGGGCCAGCGCCAGCGAGGTGTAGAACGTCTCCCCGCCGGACAGCGACCGGGGACTGCGTTCCGCCCCGGTGTGCCGGTCGATCACGGCCAGGGTGAGCCCGGCGCGCTCCCGCCGCGACCCGGCCTCGTCGGTGCGGCGCAGTTCATAGCGGCCGGACGACATGGCGGACAGCCGGACGTTGGCCGCGGCGACCACCTGGCCGAACCAGTGCCGGAGCACATAGGTGGTCAGCGCCACCCGGCGCTGCCCCTCCATGCCCTTGGCCAGCCCAGCCAGACTGATTACCGGCGCGGTCTGCTCGTCCAGCTGGTCCGCCCCGGCCTGGGCCGCGTCCAGCTCGGCCAGCCGCTCGTCCAGCCGGGCCGCCCGGTCGGTCCAGCCCTTGTACGCGTCGCGCGCCTCCTGCTCGGCCTGCTCGGCGGGGGCCAGCGCGTCCGCGGCGGCCCGGGCCGCCGCGTGCACCTCGTCGGCCTGGGCTGGGTCGAGCCCGGCCAGGTCGTCGGCGCCGGCCGCGGCCCGCAGCCCGGCCAGCGTCTCGGTCCACGCGCTCACCTGGGCGGCCAGGCCGTCCTGCTGAGCCGGGCTGAGCAGCGCCGCGCGGGCCTGGTCCGGCTGGCCGAATCCGCGAGCGGCCGCCTCCTGGCTGGCCCGCGCCTGCGCCCTGGCCTGGCCGGTGCGGGCCGCGGCCAGCGTGTCCAGCGCGGCGGCCAGCTCCCGGTTCGCCCCGGCCGCCGTGCGCAGCGCGGCCTGCCGCCCGGCCACCGACGCGTACCCCTGGGCGGCGGCGGCGATGTCCTGCTGCATGGCGGCTACATCGTCGCCCACCGAGGCCGCCTGGGCCTGCGCGGTGGCCATGGCGGCCACCGCCTCGCGCAGCTCGGCGCTGACCCGGTCCTGCTCGGACCGGCGGTCGGCGATCTCAGCTTCCAGCCGGACCGCCTCCGCCGACCCCTGCTCGGCCTCGGCCACCTCCCCGGCCAGCGCGGCCGCTTCGGCGGCGAGCCGCGCCTCGGTCCCGCCACCGGCCAGCGCCGCGCAGGCGGCGACCGCACCGGCCAGCGCCTCCCGCTCGCCAGCCAGCCGGCTCCGCTCGTCCCAGGCGGCGTCCCGCAGGCGGGCCGCGCCGGCCACGTCGGCCGCGGACACGCGCCCGGCATCGGCCTGCGCCGGGGCGGGATGCGCGGCCGAACCGCAGACCGGGCAGGGCACCCCGTCGGCCAGCTGGCTGGCCAGCTCGGCCGCCATCCCGGCCAGCCGGGCCTCCATCAGCCGCTGGTGCTCATCGACCAGTGCCTGATGCGTGTCCACCGCGGCGTGCAGGGCGGCATCCTGCGCGGCCAGCCGCTGCTCCAGGCCGGCCAGTTCGGCGGCGGCCGCCGCGCGGCGGCTGACCGCGGCCAGCTGCTCCCGGAGGCCGGCCAGCGCGGCGCCGAGCAGCCGTGCCGCAGCCGACTGCTGGTCCAGCGCGGCGATCCGCTCCGGCAGCTCCTGCTGCGCGGCTTCCAGCGAGCCGACCAGCCGCACCGCGTCCGCTGCGGACTCCCGTAGGCCGGCCAGCGCGGCCACCCGGCCGGGCAGGTCAGCCTCGGCCTCGGCCAGGTGCTGCAGCGCCGCCGCGTCCTGTTCGGCGGCCTGCGCCCGGTCCCGGGCCGCCGCCGCCCCGGCCGCTGCGGCCACATCCACCGCGGCCCCATTCGGCGCCGCCCCGGCCAGCGCGGTCTCATACCGCGCCGCCCCATCCAGCGCGGCTCCGTCCAGCCCTGGGCTGAGCTGACCCACGGCGTCGGCCGCCGCGGCCATCGCCTGGTCCGCTTCGGTCAGCGCGGCCAGCAGCGGCCGGACCGGTTCCGCACGCTGCGCCGCGGCTAGCCGGGCCAGCCTGGTCCTCGTGCTGGCCACGGGTTGCCTCGTGCGCGGCCAGCCGGCCGCGGGCCGTGGTCAGCCGGGTCATCACCGCCGATTGCTGCCTGGCCTGCTCGCAGGCGGCCAGCAGCTCGGCGGCCCGCGCGGCGGCCAGCTCCAGCCCGTCGGCGGTGACGGCAGCGTGGCCGGCCACCTCGGTGCTGAGCTCCTTGAGCCGGGTGGCCCGGTCCGCGGGCGGCAGCCCGAGCAGCTCGGTGCGCGCCACGCCGTCCAGGCCGGCCGCCTCGGCCGCGGCCGACACCGCCGTGTCGATGGCCGCCCGCGCCTGCGCCAGGTCCCGCTGCGCGGCCGCCCGCCGCTGATCGAGCCAGCTGGTGATCCCGTCGTACAGCTCGGTGCCGAACAGCCGGGACAGCAGCACCCGGCGCTCGTCGTCCGCGGCCTGCAGGAACCTGGCGAACTCGCCCTGCGGCAGCAGCATGACCTGGGTGAACTGGGCCCGGTTCAGCCCGATCAGCTCGCTGATCAGCTCCCCGGCCTCGGCCTTGTTCGCGGTCAGGCTGGCCCAGCCCCCGCCCTCGCGGCGCTCCAGGTGCACCTGCGCGGCCTCGGTCGTGAAGCCCTCGCCGCGCTTCTTGGGCCGCTGATGCTCGGGCACCCGGCTGACCCGGTAGGTCACACCGGCCACGGCGAACTCCAGCTGAACTGACGGCACCGCGTCGGGCGGCGCGAAGTGCGAGCGGAGCCGGTCCTCGGCCGCGCCGGTGCCGGCCAGCCCGCCGTAGAGGGCGAACGTGATCGCGTCCAGGATCGTCGTCTTGCCCGCCCCGGTCGGCCCGTCGAGCAGGAACAGGCCGCTGCTGGACAGCCGGGCGAAGTCGATCCGCTGCGTCGCCGCGTACGGGCCGAACGCGGTCACGTCCAGCCGGCTGAGCCGCATCAGGCGGCCGCTTCCGCGTGCTGGGCGGCCTCCACGGCCGCGCGCAGCACGGCCCGCTGCGCGTCGTCCGGCGGGCCGCCGCTGGTGAACTCCACGAACAGGCCGCAGATCTCGGCCGGGTCGGTGGCCGCGGCCAGCCGCTCCAGGTCGGCCGCGACGCCGGGCCGCCCGCCGTCCGGGTCGAAGTCCAGCACCAGGGTGTGCGGCCACTTCTCACGCAGCCGCTCCATCGGGGCGGCCGGGCGCACCGGGTCGGTGAGCACCACCTTGACCCACGCGCCGGCCAGGTCAGCCAGGTCACCCTCAGCACCGGCCCGGTCCAGCAGGTCGTTGAGCCTGCCGCGCACCTCGCGCAGCGGGCGCGGCACCGGCGTGGCCAGCTGGGTCACGGTGACCTGCCCGGCGCCGTCGAGCTCGGCCAGGGTGACCGACTTGGCCTGGTTCTTCTCGCCGAACGAGAAGGCCAGCGGCGATCCGGAGTACCGCACCACTGTGGGGGCCTGACCAGCGGCGACCTGCTGCTGGCCGTGCAGATGCCCCAGGGCGGCGTAGCTGAACCCGCCGAACACGGCGGCCGGGACGTCGGCGATGCCACCGACCCGGATGTCGCGTTCGGAATCGGCGGGGCGCGCGCCGGTGACGAACGCGTGCGCCAGGACAACGGCGCGGTCGATGCCGCGGTCCGCGGCGTCCTGGCGGATCCGCGCGGTGACCGCGGTCAGCACCGCCTGATGCGACCGCTCGCAGTTCAGCTCGGCCAGCACCGCGTCGGGCAGCAGGTACGGGATGCCGTAGATGGCCACCGGGCCGTGCTCGTCGCCGAGCAGCACCGGGCGGGCCGCGTCCGCCAGCGACGTGCGCAGGTGGATGTGGGCCGCTTCGCTGAGCCCGGCACCGAAGCCGAGCCGGACCGCCGAGTCGTGGTTGCCGCTGGTCAGCACCATCGGGATGCCCGCCTGGCTGAACCGGAGCAGGGCGGCGTCGAGCAGCCGGACCGCGTCGGTCGGCGGCACCGCCCGGTCGTACACATCCCCGGCCACCAGCACGGCGTGCACCTGGTGCCGCCGCGCCTCGGCCAGCAGCCAGTCCAGGAACGCTTCCTGATGGCCGAGCAGGTTCTCGCCGTGCAGCGTGCGGCCCAGGTGCCAGTCCGAGGTATGGATCAGTCGCATCGCGCCGCACGCACTCCGATCCAGGGGAAGGCCGACCGGTTGGGGGCTGTCAGCGTCATGATGCCGGACGGATACGGCATTCCCGGTGACCCCGGACTCGTCCGCGTGTCGCCGCGCGGGCGGCCGTCACTCCAGCGCGGCGCGGTGCTCACCGGCCCGGGCGGCCTGGTCCACGAACGGCTCGGCCTCGGTTAACCGCCCGGCCATGACCAGCAGCATGCCCAGGATGCTCGCCGCCACGTCGTGCCCCGGGGTCAGGCACCATCCTGAGCATGACATGGCGGTGCCGCGGCGGATACGGGGCTAGAGCTGGCCGACGTCGGTGACCCGGAGCACCGCCTCGCCCGCCTCGGCCGACGCGGCCAGGTCAACCTCCGCGCTGATCCCCCAGTCGTGGTCGCCGGCCGGGTCGTCGAAGATCTGCCGGACCCGCCACCGGTCCGGGCCCTCGCCGATGATGAGCAGCGCCGGGCCGCGCGCGTCCGCACCGGTGCCGATCTCGTCGTGCACCTCGAAGTAGGGCTCCACCGCCGCCTCCCACGCCGCGGCGTCCCAGCCGGCGTCCGCATCGAGCTCACCCAAGTCGGCATAACGCCCGAGCGCTGCCAGCTCGACCCGGCGGAACAGGGCGTTGCGGACCAGGACACGAAACGCGCGGACGTTGCCGGTGACCGCCTGCGGCCGCGCCGGGGCCGCCTCGGCCAGCGCCCCGGACGGGTCGCGGAGCTGCTCCCACTCGTCCAGCAGGCTGGAGTCGACCTGGCGGACCAGCTCACCGAGCCACTCGATCAGATCGCCGAGCTCCTCGGTCTTGGCCTCGTCCGGCACGGTCTGCTTGAGCGCCTTGTACGCGTCGGCCAGGTAGCGCAGCACCAGGCCCTCGGACCGGGACAGGCCGTAGAACGCTACGTACTCGGTGAACGTCATGGCCCGCTCGTACATGTCCCGGACCACCGACTTGGGCGCCAGCTCGTAGTCGGCCACCCACGGATGCCCGCGCCGGTACATGTCGTAGGCCGCGTCCAGCAGGTCGGCCAGCGGCTTCGGGTAGCTGACCGACTCGAGCAGGTCCATCCGGGTGTCGTAGTCCAACCCGTCGGCCTTCATCTGGGCCACCGCCTCGCCGCGGGCCCGGAACTGCTGCGCGGACAGCACCGTACGCGGGTTGTCCAGGGTGGCCTCGATGGCCGACACCACGTCCAGCGGGTACTCCGGCGTCTGCGCGTCGAGCAGCTCGATGGCGGCCAGCGCCAGCGGGGACAGCGGCTGGTTCAGCGCGAAGTCGAACTGCAGGTCCACGGTGAGCCGGACCTGCCGGCCCTCGGCGTCCGGCTCGGCCAGCCGTTCCACCACCCCCCCGGCCAGCAGTGCCCGGTAGATCGCGATGGCCTGGTGGATGTGCCGGCGCTGGGCGGCGCGGTCCTCGTGGTTGTCGGTGAGCAGGTGCCGCATCGCGCCGAACGCGTCGCCCGGGCGGCCGATGACGTTCAGCAGCATGGCGTGGCTGACCTTGAAGCTGGAGGAGAGCGGCTCCGGGTCGGCGGCGACCAGCCGGTCGAACGTGGGCTGGCCCCAGGACACGAAGCGCTCGGGCGGCTTCTTGCGCACCACCTTGCGCCGCTTCTTCACGTCGTCGCCCGCCTTGGCCAGCGCCTTCTCGTTCTCGATGACGTGCTCGGGGGCCTGCACCACGACCCGCCCGGTGGTGTCGAACCCGGCCCGGCCGGCCCGCCCGGCGATCTGGTGGAACTCCCGGGCCTGCAGCAGCCGGGTCCTGGACCCGTCGTACTTGGACAGCGCGGTGAACACCACGGTGCGGATCGGCACGTTGATGCCCACGCCCAGGGTGTCGGTGCCGCAGATGACCTTGAGCAGCCCGGCCTGGGCCAGCGTTTCCACCAGCCGCCGGTACTTGGGCAGCATGCCCGCGTGATGCACCCCGATGCCGTGCCGGACCAGCCGGGACAGCGTCTTGCCGAAGCCCGCGGTAAACCGGAACCCGCCGATCATGGCGGCGATCTCGTCCTTCTCCGCCCGCGAGCAGACGTTCACGCTCATCAGCGCCTGGGCCTGCTCCAGCGCGGCAGCCTGGGTGAAGTGCACCACGTACACCGGGGCCTGGTGCGTGCTGAGCAGCTCCTCCAGGGTCTCGTGCAGCGGGGTGAGCAGGTAGGAGTAGATCAGCGGCACCGGCCGCTCGGCTGACCTGACCACCGCGGTCGGCTGGCCGGTGCGCCGGGTCAGGTCGGTCTCGAACCTGGTCACGTCGCCCAGCGTCGCGGACATCAGGATGAACTGGACCCGGGGCAGCTCGATGATCGGCACCTGCCAGGCCCAGCCCCGCTCCGGGTCGGCGTAGAAGTGGAACTCGTCCATCACCACCTGGCCGACGTCCGCGTCCGCACCCTCCCGCAGCGCGATGCTGGCCAGCACCTCGGCGGTGCAGCAGATGATCGGCGCGGTGGCGTTGACGCTGGCGTCCCCGGTCATCATGCCGACCTGGTCGGGGCCGAACGCGGCGCACAGCGCGAAGAACTTCTCCGACACCAGGGCCTTGATCGGCGCGGTGTAGAACGAGCGGCGGCCCTCGGCCAGCGCGGCGAAGTGCGCGCCCATGGCGACCAGGCTCTTGCCCGAGCCGGTCGGCGTGGACAGGATGACGTTGGCCCCGGACACCACCTCGATCAGCGCCTCTTCCTGATGCGGGTAGAGGGCAAAACCCTGCTCCTTGGCCCAGCTGGCGAACGCGTCGAACACGCTGTCCGGCGCGGCGTCAGCGGGGAGCAGGTTGGTGAGGGTCACGGGTAGTCAACCGCCGCCGGGCGGCCGATGTTCCCGGCCTGTCACGGCCCGCCGGTGGCCGGATCCGGCCCGGCCGGGCGGTCCGGGATGGTCCCATCGACCAGGGCGGTGGACCCGGCCGGCCGGGTCTCCGTCTGCTCGGTCCGCTCCCGCAGCCGGTCCAGGGCCTCGGTGTCGCCCAGCGGCACGGTGGCCTCCAGACGGTCGCCCTCCCGCACTTCCGGCAGGTCCACGATCGCGTCCACCAGCTCAGCCCGGTGGCCCGGTGCGACATGCCCGGATGTCGCGTGCAAGGAGGCGCGGGTGGCGCCATCGGGTTGCGGGGACACGTCGGCCGCGGCCACGGTCTGCTCGCCGTCCTTGATCTCGACGCGCCGGGCTTCGTCTGGATTGGTCATGGGGCACCTCCCTCGCGAGTCACTTCCCCGCGCCTGCCCGGGCCGGGAGCAGTGAAACCACCCGCCCGGTGAACGTTCGGTGCCCGGCCCGGGCGGCCCGCGGGGCCGCTTCGCGCTGCGCCGCGTTGGGCTTGATCAGCAGCGTGGTCGCGGTCAGCCACAGCGCGGCGAAGATGACGCTGCCCGCGATGTCGGTGGGGTGGTGCTCGCCGCGGTACATCCGGGACAGCGCGATGAGCACCGGCATGCCGATCGCCGGGATCAGGAACAGCCAGCGCCACCAGCCGTGGGCGTGCCCGATGACCACGATGGCGATCGCGATGTACAGGCAGCAGGTCGCGGCCATGTGCCCGGACGGGTAGGCCGAGGTGGGCAGGTGGTGGTCCAGGTGGTGCACGTACGGCCGGGGCCGCTTGACCACCGCGGCCGCGGCCAGGAACGCGGCCAGCTCGCCGAACATCACCACGGCCAGGAAGATGACCGGCCGCCAGCGCCGGATGAACAGCAGGAACAGCAGGCAGGCGGTCACCGCCACGACGAGGATGCCGGTGGTGGCGCAGCACACGCTGATCACATCGCTCCAGTGGTTGCCGGCCGGCGTGCGGTGCGCGGCGAACCAGCGCGGGATGGCGGTGTCGCCCAGCCACCGGTCGTGGCTGTACTTGACCACGAGCTCGCCGAAGCCGACGACCACGCCGAGGATGAGCACCCAGGCGACGAGGATTCCGGCGGCGATCCGGGCGTACTGGCGGGCAGGTCTGGCCATGGTGGCCTCCGATGATGGATGCAGGGGGTCGAACGCGAGCGCGGTGATACCGAGCCAGGTCAGGCCGAGCGCCCACGCGCCGACCACGTCGGACAGGTAGTGCACGCCGAGCAGGATCCGGCTGATGCCGATGGCCGCGATGAGGACGCCGGTGCCGTAGCGCAGCGCGGTGCGCGGCCAGCCCGGCCGGGTGCCGGGCAGGAAGACCAGCAGCACGGCCCCGTAACAGACGATCGAGCCGAGCGAGTGCCCGCTGGGGAAGCTGTTCCCGGTGCCGTGCGCGACCGGGTGCGCGACCACCGGGCGCAGCCGGCCGACCAGGGACTTGAGGATCGGGTCGAGGACCAGCGCGCCAGCGCCGGTGACCAGCAGATAGAGCGCCAGCTTCCAGCGCCGCCGGACGGCCATGACGGCCGCGGCCACGCCGAGCACGGTCCACAGCACGCCGTTGCTGCCCAGCCAGGTGATCGCCTTGATCACCGTGACCAGCGCCGGGTGCCCGGCGATGAGGCTGTTCAGCCGGGCCGCGGCCGCGTGGTCGGCCGCCTCTAGCGGGCCCCAGCGCAGCCGCACCGCGATGAGCAGCACGGCGAACACGAAGGTGGCCACGATCACCGCGATCAGCTGGGTTTGCCTGCGCGGTGCGGGCGGATCGGACATGGCCGGACACCGTGCCCAGCCGGGGGCGTTTCATGCAGGGACAGGTGTCAGGCCAGGTAGAGCAGCCGGGCCAGCACCACCAGGGCGACCAGCGCCAGGGCGATGAGCGCCTTGACCACCAGGCCCTTCTCATACCGGACGGCTTCGGCGATCTCCTCCTGGAACTGCGCTGCTTCCTTGCTCTGCGGGGTGGCCGGCGCGGTTGTGCAGCACGTGCAAGACGTACGCGGCCGACACGGGATCGTCCTCGACCACCAGGATCCGGCCGCGGCCGGCTGCGGTGTCCATCCACCCCCCAGGCCTCTGCGTAGTCGCATAACTACTATACGTGACACGTACCCACCTGCCCCAGTGGGTAAGACCGGCGCCCCGGCCGGCCGCCCGGCTACCGGGCGGAAAATGGCCTGCTGGCCATTTCTTCGCAATTGTCACGATTCGGCATGGATGCTTTTTCGCCGCTTTCAGCTAGCTTTCAGCCTGGTATAGACATCGTGGGGGCCAGCGCAGCAGCCGGTCCCCGGACGGGTCAGCAGCAACCACCAGGACAGGGGGACCATGTCCAGAACCAGGACGTTCATCGCTGCCACCAGCACGGCCGCGGCGATGATAGGCATGACCATCGTGGCGGGCAGCGGATTAGCCGCCGCGGCACCCAGCCCAGCGGTAGTCCCGATCGAAGGCAGCGCCGTTCCATTCACCAGCCACACCGCGGCGACCGGCACCGTGGCGGCCAGCCAGAAACTCGCCGTCCAGGTATGGCTGCGGCCGCAGCTGAGCAGGGCGGAGAACTTCGCCGCCGCGGTGAGCACACCGCACAGCGCGTCGTTCCACCGCTACCTGAGCCCGGCCAGCTACGCCAGCCGGTTCGGGGCGTCCAAGGCCGAGGCGGCCAAGGTCGAGTCCTGGCTGCGCGGTGCGGGCTTCACCGGCGTCTCGGCCAGCCCGGCTGCGCTCCTACGTGCGGGGCACCGGGCCGGCGTCGGCCATTGACGCGGCGTTCCACACCCAGCTCAAGCTGTACCGGGCGACCGCGGGGGTCAATGCCGGCCCGTATCAGCTGCGCGCCAACGACAGCGCCATCTCGGTGCCCAGCTCGCTGTCCGGCAGCGTGCTCGGCGTGACCGGCCTGAGCAATGCCGCGCCGGTGCTGCCGCTGCAGCGGCCGAGCGCCACCGCGATCGGCAGGACGACGCCGCGGACCACGGTGCGGGGCAAGCCCAAGGCGGAGCCCTGCTCGTTCTACTACGGGGAGCATCACGCGAGCGGGCTGCCCAGGCACTTCGGCGTCACCTCGTTCCCGACCGACAACTGCGGCTACAGCGGCACCCAGCTGCGCAAGGCGTACGGCGCCAGCAGCGCGGCCACCGGCAGTGGCCAGACGGTCGCACTGATCGAGCTGGGGCTGACCCCGGACATGTTCCTCACCCTGCGTGACTACGCCGCGAAGAATGGCCTGCCCGCACCGGCCGGCAGCCGGTACTCCGAGCTGTCGCTGGGCCGCGGCAGCCAGTGCGGCGACCCGTTCGACATCGAGGAACAGCTCGACGTGCAGATGTCCTACGCGATGGCCCCGGGCGCGCACCAGCTGGTGGTCGGCGGGGACAGCTGCAACGAGGGCGACTTCGGCCTGCAGGGCCTGTTCAATGCCGACCTGGCCGTGCTCGGCACCGGCAGCCACCCGCTGGCCACGGTGGCGTCCAACTCCTGGGAGGGCGGGACCGAAGGCCAGGCGCCCGCGGTGACCAACATCGAGCACAGCATCCTGGTGCAGGCGGCCGCCGAGGGCGTCGGCATGTACTTCTCCTCCGGTGACGGCTCGGGCGTGCTCGCACCGTCCAGTGACCCGGACGCGATCGCGGTCGGCGGCACCACGCTCGGCATCGGCAAGGGCGGCAGCCGGCTGTTCGAGACGGGCTGGTCCGAGGGGATCTCCCTGCTGAACAACAAGAGCTGGCTGTTCCTGGGCGAGTACGGCGCCGCGGGCGGCGGGCCCAGCCTGCTCTGGGCCGAGCCGTCCTACCAGGACGGGGTGGTGCCCACGGCGCTGGCCACGGCGCCGGGCAACCGGGGCGGCACGGTCCGCTCGGTGCCGGACATCAGCGCCGACGCCGACCCGTTCACCGGGGCGGCGGTGGGCGTGCTCACCTTCCACAACAAGAGCGGCAAGCCACCGACCTACAGCCAGTTCCCGGTCGGCGGCACCAGCGAGGCCGCACCCCTGGTGGCCGGCCTGGTGACGGCGGCGCAGCAGGGCCAGCCAGCCTCGTTCGGGCTGGTGAACCCGGCGCTGTACCAGCTGGCCGGCACCAGTGCGCTGTACGACGCGCTGCCGCTGACCAGCAGCAGCCCGGTCGCCTACCGGGGCGTGGCCTGTGACCCGCACGACTGCGGCCTGTGGGCGCTGACCACGTTCGACGACCAGAGCTCGGGCATGTTCGGCTACACCGGCCAGGTGACGCTGCCCGGCTACGACAACATGACCGGAGTCGGCACCCCGGCCGGGGCGGCGTTCATCTCCGGCCTGCGCTCGATCGAAGGGTGACGGCGGGGAGACCAGCCGCACCCTAGGCAGACGGCCGGGCGCGCCACGTGGCGCGCCTGGCCGTCCCGTTTCCCCGGTCAGCCCGGGATGACCAGCACCTTGCCGCCGATGCCGCGCTCGACCGCCTCCTGTGCGGCGGCAATCTCGTCCAGCGCGAACCGGTGGACCGGCAGCCCGGACAGCGACAGCGCCCCGGTGCTGAGCGCCACGCTGATGTCGGTCGCCGCCCGGTCCTGCGCGGCCGCGGGCAGCGTGTAGAGAAGCATGAAGCGGAGCACGACGTTGGCCGTCATGCAGGCGCGCACCGGCAGCACCGGGTCGGTGGCCTCGGCGGCGTAGCTGGCCACCACCGTGTCCGGGCGGGACACGGCCAGGTCCATGGCCAGGTTGCTGCCCAGCGCCACCTCGATGATCCGGTCCACCGGCCCGGCCGCCGCCGCGCGGATCTGGTCGGCCGCGTCCGGCTCCCGGTAGTTGATCACGTCCGCGGCGCCCGCCTCCTTGGCCAGCTGGGCCTTGGCCGGGCCGCTGACCGTGGCCAGGACCTGCGCCGCGTTACCCCAGGTGGCCAGCTGCACGGCGAAGTGGCCGACCGCGCCGGCCCCGCCGGCCACCAGCACCACCTGGCCGTCCACCGGCCCGTCGGCGAACAGGCAGCGGTGCGCGGTCATGGCGGGCACGCCCAGGCTGGCCCCCAGCTCCGGGGACACCCCCTCGGGCAGCGGCACCGCCTGGCGTTCCGGCAGCACCGTCCACTCGGCGGCGGTCCCCCAGCGCCGCCCGGACGCCGCTAGCCACACCCACACCGGCTGGCCGACCCGCTCGGCCGGGACGCCGGGGCCGACCGCGTCGATGACGCCGGCCCCGTCCTGGTGCGGGATCTGGAAGCCGTCGATGGGCCGGTGGGTCAGGCCGCCGCGGGTCTTCACGTCGGTCGGGTTGATGCCGGATGCCTGCACCCGGACCCGGACCTCACCCGGGCCCGGCTCCGGCTGCGGCACGTCCGTCACCCGCAGGACGTCGGCCGCCGGGCCGGTGCGCTCGTAAACCGCGGCTCGCACTGGGTTACGCCTCCTCGGGCTCAGCGGGCCCCTGCCCCAGAATGACACGGGCGGGGGCCGCCATGCTGGCGGCCCCCGCCCGGGGGTAGTGGCTCAGGATCGGCTGGCTCAGGACTTGAGCACGGCCTCGATCTCGAGCTGGAGGCCGATCTTGTCGGACACCACGACACCGCCGGTCTCCAGCGTGGCGTTGAAGTTCACGCCGAAGTCGCTGCGGTTGAGCTCACCGGTGGCGGTGAAGCCGGCCCGGGTGCCGCCGTACGGGTCCGGCCCGAAGCCGTTCAGCTCCAGCTTGAGCTGGATCTGCTTGGTCACGTTCCGGAGGGTCAGCTCGCCGTCCAGGACGTAGTGGTCGCCCTCGGGACGCAGGCCGGTGGACCGGTAGGTCATCGTCTTGTACTTGTCCACCTCGAAGAAGTCGGCGGACCGGATGTGCTGGTCGCGCTGCTCGTTCCCGGTCTGGATCGAGGTCAGCTCGATGGTGGCGGTCACCGACGACTGCAGCAGGTCGGGCGCCGTCACCAACTCGCCGGAGAACTGCGTGAACCGGCCGCGGACCTTGCTGACCATCATGTGCCGGGCGGTGAAGCCCACCTCGGAGTGCACTGGGTCGATTTCCCAGGTCCCAGCGACGTAGCCGGGGATGGTGGTGGCTTCGGTATTAGCAGTCATGTGATACTCCTGTCGGTCATAGTGTCGTCGTTCATATTTGAATGCTCAACGACTATCATGGCCGGGTAACGTTGTCAAGCGCTCAACTATTCCTGGTATGCTGGCGGCATGAACACCTCCAGCACGGCAGGCAGCACCGGGCCGCGCTGGCTGAGCGCCGACGAGCAGTGCACCTGGAGAGACTTCCTCACCGCCTGGCAGTGGCTCTTCGCCTCCGTCGACGGCCAGCTGCAGCGCGACGCCCGGATACCCCTGGCCTATTACGAGATACTGGTCCGGCTGTCCGAGGCCCCGGACCGGGCGCTGCGCATGACGCAGCTCGCGGCGGCCTCCGCGTCCAGCAAGAGCCGGGTGTCGCACGCGGTGGCCCGGCTCGAGGAACGGGGCTGGGTCCGCCGGACCGACTGCCCGACCGACCGGCGTGGGCAGATCGCCCAGCTCACTGACGAGGGCTTCGCCGCGCTCAGCGCGGCCGCGCCGGGACACGTCGAGCAGGTCCGCCGGGTGCTGTTCGACCCGCTGAGCGCCGAGCAGCTGCGCCAGCTGGCCGGGATCAGCGAGACGATTCTCGCCGCGGCCAGCGCGGCCCCCGCTGACGGGGACTGCGCGGCCGCGCTCGACGAGCCCGCCCCAGCTGAGCCGGGCCACACCTAGGATCGCTACTCATGGAAGAGCGCATTCTGGGCCGGACCCGCAAAGCGGTCTCGGTGGTCGGCCTCGGCACCTGGCAGCTCGGCGCCGACTGGGGCGAGGTGGCCGAGAACGACGCGATGGCCGTGCTGGACGCGGCGGCGGCGGCCGGGGTCACCCTGCTGGACACGGCCGACGTGTACGGGGACGGCCGCAGCGAGCAGTTCATCGGCCGGTTCCTGGCGGTCAACCCGGGCGCGGAATTCACCGTGGCGACCAAGATGGGCCGCCGGGTGGCGCAGGACCCGGCCGTGTACACGCTGGAGAACTTCCGCGACTGGACCGACCGGTCCCGGGTCAACCTGGGCATGGAAACCCTGGACCTGGTCCAGTTGCACTGCCCGCCGACCGCGGTGTTCGCCGACGACGCGGTCTTCGACGCGCTCGACACGCTGGTGGACGAGCAGCGGATCGCCGCCTACGGGGTCAGCGTGGAGACCGCCGACCAGGCGCTGACCGCGATCACAAGGCCCCGCCTGGCCAGCGTGCAGATCATCTTCAACGCGTTCCGCCGCAAGCCGCTGGACAAGGTGCTGCCCGCCGCGCAGGCCGCCGGGGTCGGCATCCTGGCCCGGGTGCCGCTGGCCTCCGGGCTGCTGTCCGGCCGGTACACGCACGACACCGCGTTCCCGGCCGACGATCACCGCAGCTACAACCGGCACGGCGAGGCGTTCGACGTCGGGGAGACGTTCTCCGGCGTGGACTTCGACACCGGCGTCGAGGCGGCTCAGGAGTTCGCCGCGCTGGCCCCGGCCGGCGTCACGCCGGCCCAGTTCGCGCTGCGCTGGATCATCCAGCAGCGCGGCGTGACCACGGTGATCCCCGGCGCCCGCACCCCCGACCAGGTCATCCAGAACGCCAGTGCCGCCGCACTGCCGCCGCTGCGCGACGCGGAGCTGGCCGCGATCGAGGACCTGTACGACCGGCGGATCCGGGCCCAGGTGCACGATCGCTGGTAAAACCCAGCTACTCCCCCGCCGACATGAGCGCGGATATCTCGGCGGCGCCGGGCCCGGACTCGGCCCGCAGCGCCGCGGCCACCGAGGCCCGGTCGTCGGCGCCCCGGTTCTGGCTCAGCTTGTGCTTGGCCTCGACGGTGGCGATGGTCAGCTCGACGCCGACGATGCCGCGCAGCTGGCCGTTGATGTAGTCGGGCGGCGCGTCGGTCACCGCCCACGGGGCGGGCCGTGATCCCTCGTGCCGCCGGGTCAGCCGGGTCACCACGTCGCGGATCCACTCCGGGTCGCGGTGCACGGTCAGCGGGCCGGTGAAGTGCACCGTGACGTAGTTCCAGGTGGGCACCACCCGGCCGTGCCGGGCCTTGCTCGGGTACCAGTTCGGTGACACGTAGGCCTGCGGGCCGTGCACGATGGCCAGCGCGGTGGTCCCGGCCGTCACCGACTCCCACTGCGGGTTGGCCAGCGCCAGGTGGCCGAGCAGCCGCCCGTGGCTCCAGCTCCTGCCGAGTCCCCGGTTTCCCGGTCCCAGATGATCGGGATCAGGCTGGCGACCGGCTTGGTGCCGTCGAACGTGACCAGGTCGGCGGCGGCGACGGCGTCCACGAACGCCGCGACCTCGCCGGCATCCGGCGCGGTGAAGTGGGGTGGCAGATACACCCTTTGAGGGTACGCGGGCCGGACCGGTGAGTCCGGGCCCGCGGCGGCGTCCTAGTGAGTAGACATGTTTCAACGAGGGGAGACAGCATGCCCGCACGCGACAGCGCGCCCGCCGGGGCGCCCTGCTGGGTCGATCTGATGACCTCCGACACCGGCGGCAGCCGGGAGTTCTACACCCAGCTGTTCGGCTGGACGGCCGAGGAACCGAACCCGGACTTCGGCGGTTACTTCAACTTCGCCAAGGACGGCGTCCTGGTGGCCGGCTGCATGGGCAGCGAGCCGGGTCCGGGGTGCCCGACGTCTGGTCGGTCTACCTGGCCGTGGACGACGTGGCCAAGACGCTGGAGGCGGCCGCGGCGCACGGCGGCCAGGTCGTCGTGCCGGCCATGCAGGTCGGCGACCTGGGCACGATGGCGGTGATCACCGACAACAGCGGTGCGGCCATCGGGCTCTGGCAGCCGGGCCTGCACAAGGGGTTCGGGCTGCTCGCCGAGCCCGGCGCGCCGGGCTGGTTCGAGCTGTTCACCCGGGACTACCAGGCCACCGTCGGCTTCTACCGTGACGTGTTCGGCTGGGAGACGCAGGTGGCCGGGGACACCGACGAGTTCCGCTACACGCTGCTGGTGCGCGGCGACGAGCAGCTGGCCGGGATCATGGACGCCAGCGGCTTCCTGCCGGCGGGCGCGCCGGCCCGCTGGTCGGTGTACTTCGGCGCCGCGGACACCGACGCCACGCTGGCCGCGGTCACCCGGCTGGGCGGCTCGGTGGTCAGCCCGGCCCAGGACACGCCGTACGGCCGCCTGGCCGAAGCGGCCGACCCGGCCGGGGCCACGTTCAAGCTGGTCGGGCCCAACGAGGCGATGCCCGCCCAGGGGGCTTAGCGGCCCAGCCGCGCCGGGGACTGCGTCCCGGCCGGGCCGGTGCTGTCAGGGGCAGCGCCGCCCGGCCGGGACAGTCCCTTGCGCTCCATGGCCCCCCACTCGGCCTTGCGGGCCAGCTGCCACAGCCCCTCGATGCGCCAGACGTGGCCGAGCCGCCGGGCGCCCGCCCGGCCCGGCCGGCTGACCGCTCAGCCGGCCTGGAAACGGCGCTACTGCGCGCAATACGTCGATTTCGGCGACGGTATGTCGTTATGGCGTTTTTGCGCCCGCGCGGCCCGCGCCGTTGTTTAATTGCCCCGGTCCGTACGGTGTTGCGGGCTGCTCTAGCGCTGAGGGCCGGATAGTTGGGGACCGAGCATGCCTCGATTCGGTTCACGGTGCGATGGGTAATCCTGGGCGGCGCCGGCGTTCCGGCCGTCACCGCTGGCTCCGGGCCCTGATCAGCCGTGGCCGGCCCAGCGAGGAATCCGCTGCCGGTCTGCTGGCCGACCGGCCGAGTTTGGCTGGCCCGGCCATTCCGATGCCGAACGCCCCGCCGATGACCCGGCCGACGGCTGGCGCGCGGACCCGGCTGCTTACCAGTGGCTGGGCGACTGGACGGACGAGCCGGCCCCGCGCCGCCTCCTCGACGGCCTGCCCGATTCTGACTGGCCAGCCGAGCCCGCGGCCAGCACCCGGTTCGCCGGGCATGGCACTGGCCCAGGCCTGCACGGGCGGCGCCGGGCGGCCGGCCGGCTGGCTTGGCCGGGTCATCCAGCAGGACTGGTACCTGGCCCTGGCCCGGTACCGCTGGTACGTGGCGGTCAGCGCGGGCGCCGGGGCGATGGCCCTGGCCAGTGGGGTGATCCTGCTCCTGCCGCACCAGCCGGGGCGGGCCAGCGACGTATTGGTGCTGGAGCCCGCGTCGGCCGGGGCACAACTTGCGCCGGGCGGCCGGGTGTCAGTCGTCTTCTTCGCCGCGGGGCAAACAGCCAGCCCGGCGAGCTGCTCATTCAACGGAACGGCCTGTTAAGTGTCTGCGAAGGGATAACAAAAAGAATGGTGACCCGATGCTGGGACTCAGGGGAGCAAGTCATCGGGCTGGGCCGCCATGGTTAGCGGCTCCAAACCGCCGGACGGCGAGCCGCGCGGCGCGTCCGGCAGCCTGATCAGGCACCGCTGGCTGACCGCGGCCGGCACGACCGCCACCGTGGCCGCGATGGCGGGCGGTGGCCTGGTGCTGCTCCGGCACCAGCCTGCCGCCGGCCCGCACCGGGACTGTGGCCTGGTGCCGTGCTCGGCCACGCTGCCCCGCTCGGTGACCGCGAGCGCCACCAGCCCGGCCGCGTCGCCGGTGCGGGCGCGGCCCGCCCCACGCCCGGCCCGTTCTCCGGGCCGGGCGGGCAGGCACGCCGAGGCCGCCCCGGCCGGCGCCGGGCTGGCCGCCGGGCGGGGCCAGTCGGCCGGCCATCAGGTCCGCGTGCACTACAAGATCAGGCACTTGCCCGGCGGCACGGTGACCGGGCAGCTGGTCATCGTCAACCACGGCGGGGCGCCGGTCACCGGCTGGCAGCTGCGCCTGGTGCTGCCCGGCGATGACCACTACCAGGTCGGGCACGCGGCCAGCACGTCGGCCGGCGACTCGCTAGTGGTGACCGCGCGGCCGGGCACACAAGCACTCGGCGCGGGCCGTTCCGCACGGTTCACCTTCACCGCCGAGGGCAGCACCGCCGTGCCGGCCAGCATCACCTTCCGGGACGCGCGGGCCAGCCAGCCCGCCCAGGCTGGGTCCCCGGCTGGCCAAGCCCAGAGTGGCTGGCCGAGCGGGTCCGGCTGGCCGGGCAGCTGGTGGCGCGGCCCGCAGCAGCACGGGTTCGGTGGCTGGCCCGCACCCGGCCCGGGCGGCTGGCCAGGTGCCGGGCAGGGCGGCTGGCCTGGCGGGCGCTGACCATGCGGCGGGCGGTAAGGTTCCTGCCATGACTGACCGGCAGGAACTCGAAGCCCTCTCCTCACAGGAACTGCACGACCGGGCCGTGCGCCGGGCCGTGCACCATCTGGACGTCGGGTTCCTGTGGCAGCTGCTCAAGGAAATCCCGGAGGGCGAGGCGGTGGCCGGTCACATCGACGAGACGGCGGCCGACGTCACCCAGCTGTCCGCGACGATCGACGACGCGTTCGGCCACGAGTCGCCCGAGGTCGCCGACGCGCTGCGCCCGCTCTACCTGGACTACCTGGAAAAGCACAACGGCTGACCCGGTCGCCCACCGCCACCCCGGCCCACCAGTCACACCAGTCACACCAGCGTGTGCCCAGGCAGCCCGGCACCCCACATATCACCCCGCAGCACGCAGATTTGCCCGGCTTTGCCCGATATGTTCCGGGGCTCCGGGTGAGAAGTGCTGCTAGGTAATAAGAGGGCACGGGTTAGGGCTGGGCTCGGGGTTAGGGCTCGGTGGAGGGGGGCAGCGGCGGGTTGGAGCCGATCGGGTTGCGGCCGGACGCCCAGGTGCCGCGACTGGCCGAGCCGCGGTGCAGGATCTGCTCCACCGCCGCGGCCACGCTGCCGTCCTCGGTGATCAG
The DNA here is from genome assembly GCA_963832095.1 of uncultured Actinomycetes bacterium. Lineage (GTDB taxonomy): Bacteria > Actinomycetota > Actinomycetes > Streptosporangiales > Streptosporangiaceae > RYN-230. The sequence goes on along the minus strand of CAWHSW010000015.1, from coordinate 117,334 downwards.
GCAGCGCAAGATGTAGATCAGCGAGGGGATGGCCCAGAAGTCGCCGCAGACCCACAGGATGGCGGCGCCGATCTCCTGGTCGGCGAATGGCGGCAGGGTGATGCCGGGGACGTGGTGGGTGTACACCGCGTACCAGGCCGTAGTGGAGAAGATGCTCATCGCCATGGCCAGCACCCACATCACTATGTTGGTCGCGACCAGCGCGGCGGCCTGGGAGACCAGCGGCATCCGGCGGATGAACGGCGGCGACGGGATGAACTGGAGCCAGAACAGCACCCCGGCCAGGAAGAAGCTGGCGTGCATCAGCCAGATGTGCACCAGCTGGTTGTTCTCCGCGAGGTCGTACATCACCGGGATGTGCCAGAACACCATGACCGCGCTGAACGTGATGACCGAGACCCACGGCCGGAGCAGGAACCCGGTGACCGCCCGCAGCGGGCGGGTCCAGCCGCCGCGCAGCGCGGTGGCGGTGGCGGTCCGGCCCAGCCGCCCGGGCAGGCCGTCCAGCAGCGGCTGCCACGGCGCGCCCGCCACCACCAGCGTGGGCGCGGCGAACATGAGCAGCAGGTGCTGGATCATGTGCACGAAGAAGTAGTAGTCCGACCAGTAGTCGATGGGCGACTCGACCGCGATGAGCAGCACGGCCAGCCCGGCGTAGAACAGCAGCGAGCGCAGCCGGCGCTGCCTGGTCCGCTCCGGCCGGGACCGGCGGGCCAGCCGGGCCAGGCCGATCTCATGCCAGGCCACCAGGATCAGCACCAGGATGAGGAACGGGTCGAAAGACCAGTGATCGACGAGGTAGTTCACGGCACTCCACTCACCCGGACGAGCCGTACGGGATGGAAACTTTAATGACCTGGGACCGGGCCCAGCCACCGGAGCCAGCCGTCCACACCGACAGCTGGCTGAGCCGGCCGGTGAGCAGCTGGAAGCCGCCAGCCGGCCCGGCGGCTAGCGTCATCGCCCCGTCGGGCAGCGTAGCGGTGGCCGCGGGCAGCGCGGGCAGTGCCTGCCAGTCCGCACCCGGGCCGGCCACGGTCACCGCCCGCCCGCCCCGCAGCAGCACGCCGAGGGCCCGGCCGGCCACGGCGGCCGACCGCGGCTGCGCCCCGGCCAGCCGGTACGGCTGGGACAGCTGCCAGCCATGGCCAGTGCCGGTGGACCAGGCGCCCAGCAGGCTGGCCGTCCGGCCGGTGCCGACCTGGAGCAGCGCCACATCCGCGGCGCCGGACCGGGCCAGCTGGAGCACGGTCACCGGGCGGCCGGCCAGCGCCGCGGGCAGGGCCGGCCCGGCGGCCACCCAGCCGCCCGCCCCGTGCGCGAAGATGCCCGCACGGCCGCCGCGGGAGCAGGTCCCGGCCAGCAGCGCGGACCCGGCGGCGGTGTAGCCGGCCGCGGTCAGGCTGGTCAGCCCGCAGCTCCGGGCGGCCGGCGAACTGGCCACCGAGCGCTCGGTGGCCAGCCGGGCCCAGGAGCCGCCGGGGTGGCTGGCCACCTCGGCCGCGCCGGCCCGGGTCAGCGCGATCAGGCCGCCGCTGGGCGCGGCGGCCAGCGCGCTGGGCGTGGCGGCTAGCGGCGAGTCGAGCAGGCCGTCCGCCGCCCACTTGGCCCCACCGTCGGTGCTCCGGGAGATCGGCGAGAAGTGCAGGTCCTGGCTGGGGAGCAGCGCGGCGACCAGAGACGGCCCGCCGGTGGCCGCGACCGCGATGCCGCCGTTGCTGGCCACGCCCAGCGGGGTGGCCAGCCGCCAGGTGGCCTGCTTCCCGGACGGCCGGGCGAAGACCTGCCAGAAGTCGTTGTGCGATGCGGCTGACCCGCCCATCACCAGCACCGCCCAGGTGCCGTCCGGGTAGCTGGCCGAGGTGGCCAGGGACGGGGTGGCCGGGGCGGCCGGCTGCCCGGTGTTGCTAACCCGGGTGCTGCCACAGCCGGCCAGTGCGGCGGTCACCAGGCTCGCGGTCGCCACCGCGGCCGGCCAGCGCCAACTGGTCACGAGACCCCCAGGTTCTGCCGGGCCGCGGTGAACAGCTCGCTCGCGAACGAGGCCTGCGAGCTGGTGGTGCCCGGGCCGGGGTCGAAATCCAGCTCGGTGCGGGTCCGCCCGGACCGGTCGATGACGTAGGCCACGTCGCTGTGCCCGATCATCCCGCCAGCCGGCGTGATCTGCGCGGCGATGTCGTACTGCTGCCACACCTTCTTCAGCTGGGCCACGCTGCCGGTCAGGTAGTCCCAGTTGGGCAGCGTGTTCATGTGCTCCTGCCGGTCGAACGCCTGGGTGTAGCTGAGCCCGTTATAGAGCGGGTTGGCCACCACCGCGACCAGTTCTACCTGGCGGTGCTGCCCACCCAGCAACTGGTCGGCCTGGCGGAACTCCTGCGCGATCAGCGGGCAGTCGGAGGTGCACACCGGGTCGAGGAAGGTGAGCAGCACCACCTTGCCCCGCAGGCTGGCCAGGCTGACCTGCCGGCCGTCCTGGTTGGTCAGCTGGAACGCGGGGGCGCGGAAGTTCAGCGGGGCGCTCGACCCGTCCAGTGCCTCGGCGATTATCGGCGAGGCGGTGGTGCTGGCCGACGCGGCCATCATCGGCACGACGCCGATGATGGCGACGCCGAGCGCGCCCACCGCGGCCACGGTCCGCGGGCTCGCGGTGCCCAGCGCGCGGGCAAGCTGCCCGGGGCGGAGCCGGTCCCGCCAGCCAGCCGCGGGCTAGCCGCCGCCACCGGCCCGGCGTCGCAGCCTCGGCCGCCACCGGCTCAGCCGCCGCAGGCCCAGCAACCACTGGCTCGGCCGCCACCGGCTCGCCGTCACCGGCTCAGCCGCCACTGCCGCCTCACCAGCCACGGCCGGCCCGGCCGCTGTCGCCGCCGCGGGCGCGGGGGCCACCGCCAGGTACCCGGCCACCACGAGCAGCGCGAACGGGATCATGCTGTTCGGGTCGGTGCCCAGCCCGCCGAACACGCCCAGGTCCTGGACCAGCAGCCAGACCGCGGCGGACAGCACGAGCAGCAGCCCGACGGCCGGGCGCAGCACCAGCCGCCAGGCCGGGACCAGCGCCCCGGCGACCAGGCCGGCCCCGGTCACCGCCAGCGCGACCACCACGACCAGGTTGACCAGGAACCCGTGCCCCGCGGTGAACGTGCCGAACCCGCGCACCAGGCTGGCCAGGAACCCGGGCTGCGAGGTCTGCGACATGTCCTGCAGCATGCTGGTCAGGCTGCCCGGCTGGCGGCCGATGGTGCCGGACCAGAAGCCACGGCCCGGCCACGCCTGCAGCACCGCCATCGCGGCCAGGAACACGCCCGCGCCGGCCAGCAGCCGCAGGCCCAGCTGGCCACCCAGCCAGGCCCGGTCGGGCAGCGCGATCAGCGCCCCGGCCACCGCGTACAGCAGGGCCGCGCCGGGCGCGCCGAACAGCCAGCTCAGCCCGGGCGTGAACAGGCCGCCGAAGGCCTCACCGAAGATCCAGACCGCCAGGCCCCAGCCCACACTGGCCAGGCCGCCGAGCCGGGACCATGGGCCGCGGGCGGCGGTGAGCAGCCAGATGCCGATGCCGATCTGGATCCAGACGGCCGAGGCGGCCGCGGCGACCGGGTGGTACGACCATGCCTGGCCGCCGAAGTCGACCAGGTGCCGCACCCAGCCGGGGGCGCCCGCCGCGGCTGGCTCGGTCACGTTGGACGGCAGCCCGAGCGGCATGGCCGACTGCATCTGCAGCACGCCGTCCACCACCCAGAGCACGCCGAAGCCGACCCGGATCAGCCGCCGCCCGGCCGGCTCGGCGGCCAGTACGGCGGATTCCGCGCCGGGCCGGTGCCGGGCCGCGGGAAGCCACTCGCGGACGCTCACCCACAGCATGGCCAGCAGAAAGAAGATCAGCAGGGCGATGATCCCCTGATGGATCAAGGCGGAGCGGAACGCCGCCACCACCGTTTGATTCGTCAACTGGAGGGAAGAACCCATCCCGGACATGCCACTTGACTCCTTTTATGCACCCCTGCCGACCAATTACTGCCACTCCCGGTCCCAGAGGGGTGACACCGCGCTGCAGCAGCGCAATTCACACGGCACGATCCTACGCGCCGGGCGGCCGCCGCAGGCATTCTCCTCGCTGGTTAGCCAGCGGGAAACACCGGGCACAAATCCCCGGTCACAGCAGACTCTCAGCAAGTTCCCGGCTACCCGCTATGGCCCTCTGCAAAGCCTGCCCGCACAATGTTAAGAACTGGTCACGATCGCTGGGTCCGCCCCCCGGACAACCCAGACAGGAGGACGGATGCGGCGACATGGCAAGAGGACCGCGTCCACCGGGCGTGTCTTCCAGGCCGGGCGGGCGATCTCGAGCATTGGGCTGGCCAGCGCGGCGCTCATCGTCGCGGTGGCCGCGTCACCGAACGCGCTGGGCGCGGAACGGCTGGCCGTCCGGCTCGCCGCCGCGGTCAAGTCGCTGCCCCGCAAGGCGCCGGTGGTGCCGCCCGCCCTGCTGCACGGCAGGTTCTATAACGGCACCCCGGCCGTAGGCGCCTTGTTCACCACCACCGGCTCCGGGCAGCTCGGGCAGCACTTCTGCACCGGCAGCGTGGTGGCCAGCCCGGCCGGCGACCTGGTCATCACCGCGGCGCACTGCATGCAGGGCAAGCAGCCGGGTGAGGTGGACTTTGTCCCGGGGTACCACCGCAGCCAGCAGCCGTTCGGCGTGTGGACGGTCAGCCAGGTGTTCGTGGACCGGGCCTGGGCCTCCTCGCGCAGCCCCAACGACGACTTCGCGTTCCTGGTCGTCTCCCAGCCGGGCGACGCCACCCCGATCCAGGACCTGACCGGCGGCGAGAAGCTGGGCACCGGCTGGAAGCCGGTGCAGAAGGTCCAGGTCGTCGGCTACCCGGACGGCCGGCAGCGGCCGATCACCTGCACCTCGACCACCCGGGCGTTCGGCGCGCATCAGCTGGAGTTCGACTGCGGCGGGTACACCGACGGGACCAGCGGCGGGCCGTTCCTGGCCAACATGCACCCGGCCACCGGCCTGGGCACGGTGATCGGCGTGATCGGCGGCTACGAGCAGGGCGGGGACACCCCGTCGGTGTCCTACTCGGCCCGGTTCGGCAGCTCGGTCCGCGCGCTGTACAACAAGGCCGTGGCCAAGAACTGAGCTCAGCCGCCTGGCGGCGGCACGATCGCGTCCAGCTCGGCCAGTTCGGCCTCGGCCGGGATCCAGTCCGCCGCGGCCGCGTTCGCCTTGACCTGATCCGGTGATGTGGCCCCGGCGATCACCGACGCGCAGCCGGGCTGCGCGGCCAGCCCGCCGATGGCCACGTCGAGCAGGCTGACCCCGTGCGCCGCGGCCCACTCGCTGAGCGCCGCGACCCGGTCCAGCTTCGGCTCGGTGATGTAGCCCGTCCGGCTGGCCAGCCGGGTGCCCGGGGCCGGTGGCTGGCCACGCCGGACCTTCCCAGTAAGCAGGCCATTGGCCAGCGGGTAGTACGGCAGCACGCCCAGCCCGAAATGCCGGGCCGCGGGCACCAGTTCGGCCTCGGCCGCCCGCTCCAGCAGCGACCACTCGTTCTGCGCGGAGATGAACGCCTCGGTGCCGGCCTGCCGGGCCAGGTGCGCGGCATCGGCGGTCTGCCAGCCGGACAGGTTGGAGTGCCCTAGGTAGCGCACCTTGCCCTCGGTGACCAGCTCGGTCAGCGCGTGCAGGGTTTCCTCGATCGGGGTCTCCGGGTCCGGCGTGTGCAGCTGGTAGAGGTCCAGGTAGTCGGTGCGCAGCCGGCGGAGCGAGGCAGTCACGGCGCGGCGGATGTAGGCCCGGCCGCCCTTGGCCCCGGCCGCGGGCCCGTAGCCCATGTCCACGTTCTGATGGCCGAACTTCGTGGCCAGCACGATCTGGTCGCGGCGGCCGCCCAGTACCTGGCCAAGCAGCTCCTCGGAGCCGCCGCCGTGGCCGTAGATGTCCGCGGTGTCGAACAGGGTGACGCCCGCGTCGATGGCCGCGTCTACCACGGCCCGGGTCTGCTGCAGGTCCAGCCGGCCGCCGAAGTTGTTACAGCCGAGCCCGGCCACGGACACGAGCAGCCCACTGTTACCGACCGGCTTGAAGCGCATGACCCTGCCTCTGCTGGAGACGACGACGCTGACCCTGCGCATGGATGGTAACGACTGCCGCCGCGCCCGCCGCGCGCCGCGGCCCCCGGGGGAGGGCGGCCGGTTCATTTCCCGGTGCCTGATAAGCCGGTGCGCCGGGCGGCCCGCCGCTCGCGCAGCCGCAGCGACACCCGGAGCGGGCTGCCTTCGAAGCCGAACTCCTCGCGCAGCCGCCGCTCGATGAACCGCCGGTAGCCAGCTTCCAGGAAACCGGTGCTGAACAGCACGATGTGCGGCGGCCGGATACCCGCCTGGGTGGCGAACAGGATCTTCGGCAGGCGGCCGCCGCGGGACGGCGGCGGGGTGGCCGCGATGACCTCGGTGAGCCAGGCGTTCAGCCGGCCGGTGGGCACCCGGGTTTCCCAGCTGTCCAGGGCCAGCTCGATGGCGGGCACCAGCCGCTCCACGTGCCGCCCGGTCCTGGCCGAGATGTTCACCCGGGGCGCCCAGCGCGCGGTGTGCAGCTGCCGGTCGATCTCCCGGTCCAGCTGGGCCCGCCGATCCTCGTCCACCAGGTCCCACTTGTTGTACGCGATGACCAGCGCGCGCCCGGCCTCGATCACCATGGACACGATGCGCAGGTCCTGCTCGGTGAGCGGCTCGCTGGCGTCCACCAGGACGACCGCCACCTCGGCCCGGTCCAGCGCGCCGGCGGTGCGCAGCGCGGCATAGAAATCCGCGCCCTGGCTGTGGCTGGGCCGCCGCCGGATGCCGGCCGTGTCCACGAACCGCCAGGTCGTGCCGCCCAGTTCGATCAGCTCGTCCACCGGGTCCCGGGTCGTCCCGGCCACCGCGTCCACCAGCACCCGGTCCTGCCCGGCCAGCTTGTTCAGCAGGCTGGACTTGCCCACGTTGGGGCGGCCGATGAGGGCGACCCGCCGCGGCCCGCCCTCGGCGCCGAACTGCTCGCGGGGGGCCGCTGGCAGCGCGTCCAGCACCGCGTCGAGCAGGTCGCCGCTGCCCCGGCCGTGCAGCGCGCTGACCGGCAGCGGCTCACCGAGGCCCAGCGACCACAGCGCGGCCGCGGCGGGCTCGGCGATCTCGCTGTCCACCTTGTTGGCCGCCAGCACCACCGGCTTCCCGGACCGGCGCAGCACCGCGGCCACGGCGTCGTCCGCGTCGGTCACCCCGACCACCGCGTCCACCACGAACAGCACCGCGTCCGCGGCGTCCACCGCGATCCGGGCCTGGGCCGTGACCTGCTCGGCCAGCGCCCGGCTGGACTGGCCTTCCTCGCTGCCCGGGAACGGCTCCCAGCCGCCGGTGTCGACCAGGGTGAAGGCCCGGCCGCGCCAGGTGGCGTCGTACGCCACCCGGTCCCTGGTCACCCCCGGGACGTCCTGGACCACCGCCTGCCTGCTGCCCAGAATCCGGTTGACCAGAGTTGACTTGCCCACGTTGGGCCGGCCGACCACCGCCACCACCGGGACGTCCAGTTCCTCGTCCAGCGCGCCGCCGGCGTCCGGCGCCCACTCGGTCATCTCGACCACGCCGCACTGGCCTGCTGCCGGGCCAGGTCCATGATCATGCTGATCACCTCGGCCAGGTCCAGCCGGGTCGAGTCGATCTGCACCGCGTCCGCCGCCTTGCCGGTCTGCGGGGCGTCCGCATGGTCCCGGCGCTCCTGCTCGGCCTGGGTGACCGCCGGGGTGGCGCCGGGATCGGCGGCCAGGTCTGCGCTGCGCCGCTCGGCCCGGGCGCTCTCGCTCGCGATGAGGAACACCTTGACCGGGGCATCCGGGGCGACGACGGTGCCAATATCCCGGCCCTCGGCCACGATCCCGGACCCGCTCGCGCAGGTCCGCGCGATGATGGCCTGCTGCATGGCGACCAGCCGGGCCCGGACGGCCGGGACCGAGGCCACCGCGCTGACCGTATTGGATACCTGCCGGGTGCGGATCAGCCCGGTCACGTCGGTGCCGTCCACCGTGACCCACGGCTGGCTGGGGTCGGTACCCACCTCGAGGGCCGCCCGCCCGGCCTGCGCGGCGACCGCCTGCACGTCGTCCACCGGGATACCCTGCTGCATCATCCACCAGGTCAGCGCGCGGTACATGGCCCCGGTGTCCAGGTAGCGCAACCTGAGGTTGGTCGCCACGCCGCGGGCGGCGGTGGATTTGCCGGATCCGGACGGGCCGTCTACGGCGATAATGAGGCAGTCGGTCACGCAGGTGATGCTACCGGCGGACGGGCCATCCATTCGCCGCGAGTGCCTCGGTGAGCGGCCCGACCGCATCTGGCCGGACGGTCAGTTCGGCCACGCCGACCGGCAGCCCGGGTGAGTGCTCGATGCCGATGTCCTCGATGTTGACCCCGGCCTCCCCCGCCGCCTGGAACAGCCGGGCCAGCTCACCGGGCTCGTCCCGGATCACTACCTGGACCTGGGTCTCGGCCCGGGCCGGGGCGCCGCGCTTGCCGGGCAGCCGGGCCACTCCCGCGGCGCCCTGCTCCAGCAGCGCGGCCAGCAGCTTGAGCTCGGGGGCGGGCCCGCCCGTACCTGCCCCGGTGCGCGCCGCCTCGGCCAGTTCCTCGGCCACGGCTATCAGGTCCGCGCCCACCGCGGCCAGCACATCCGCGGCGGGCGCCGCGTTGGCCGCCAGGATCTGCAGCCACAGCCGGGTGTCACCGGCTGCTATCCGGGTCACGTCACGCAGCCCCTGGCCGGCCACGGCCAGCGCGCCGTCCTGCGCCTCGGTCAGCCGGGCGGCCATCGCGGCCGACACCACATGCGGGGCGTGTGAGACCAGCGCGACCCAGGCGTCGTGCTCGGCCGGGTCGGCCAGCACCGGCTCGGCGCCACAGGCCCGGGCCAGTCCGGCGACCGCGGCGACCCCGGCGGCGGGGATGCCGGCACCGTGACAGACCACCCACGGACGGCCCAGGAACAGGTCAGCCCGGGCCGCGGCCGGGCCGGACCGCTCCCGGCCAGCCAGCGGGTGCCCGGGCACGAACGACTCCAGCTCGCAGCCCAGCGCGGTGGCCTGGGCCAGCGGCTGGCTCTTGACGCTGGCCACGTCGGTGTACCAGCGGGCCAGGCCACGGGCCTGCGCGGCGGCCAGGGTGGCCGCGACCGTGGCCGGCGGCACCGCCAGCACGGCGATATCTGCCCGGGGGACGACCCCCGGACCCCCGCGACCGCGGGCTCGGCGGGAACACGCCTGCGGCGCGCCCCGCCTCCCCCGCCAGTGACCCGGGGGGACGACCCCCCGGAACCCCCCGCGACCCCGGTAGGGCGCGCAGGAGGCCGCTCAGCGTCCTCGGGCAGCAACTCCCCCGCGCCGATGTCGGCGGCCAGCCGGGCCGCGGCCGGGTCGGCGTCAGCCAGCCACACGGCCACCCCGCGGGACCGCAGGGCCAGCGCCACCGAGGTCCCGATCAGGCCGGTGCCGATGACGACCGCGCTGGCTGGGGCCGGGCCCTCCGGGGGGCGCCGCGCCGGCTGGCTCGCTGGTTTGCTCACTGGGCGATATCCAGCCGCAGCGCGGCCGCGCCGCGCAGGTAGACATGCTGCACCGCGGAGCGCGGCTTAGCCGTTTCCACGTGCATGAGCAGCCGGACCACCCGCGGCATCGCGTGCGGCACCGCGATCTCGGTGGTGCACAGCAACGGCACGTCCTGGAACCCGATCTTGCGCGCGGCCAGCGCCGGGAACTCCGCGTTCAGATCGGGCGTCCCGGTGAACACCACGCTGATCACGTCGTCGGTGTGCAGGCCGTTGCGCTCCATTACCTCGGTGACCAGCTCGGTGGTGCCTTCCAGGATCGCCTCCCGGTCGTTCGCGTCCACCTGGACCGCACCACGGATTGCCCTGACCGCCACCAGCCTGCTCCTTCAGCCTTCAGCCCCGGCGAGTTACCAGGCACGATCTTGTCACACCAGGTCAGAGTCCAACTGCGTGATCGTGCCCGGCCTGGTTACAGTCCAACTGCCGAATACAGCTCGCCTATTTCCCGGGTGCTGAGCGCCCGGGTGGTGCCCGGCCGCAGTGCGCCCAGCGCGACCGGGCCGACATGGGTGCGGACCAGCCGGCTGACCGGATGGCCGGCCTCGGCCAGCATCCGCCGCACGATGTGCTTGCGCCCCTCGTGCAGGGTGATCTCCACCAGTGCCCGCGAGCCGGCCCGCTCGACCACCCGGAACTTGTCCGCGCTGGCCACGCCGTCCTCCAGCTCAATGCCGCTGAGCAGCCGCCGTCCGGTATCCCGGGACACCGGTCCGGGCACGTCGGCCAGGTAGGTCTTCAGCACCCCGTAGCTGGGATGGGTCAGCCGGTGAGCCAGCTCCCCGTCGTTCATCAGCAGCATCAGGCCCTCGGTGTCGTAGTCGAGCCGGCCCACGTGGTACAGCCGCTGCGCCTGGTCACCGAGGAAATCGGCGATAGTGGGCCGGCCCCGGTCGTCCGACATCGTGGTGAGCACCCCGGCGGGCTTGTTCAGCGCCAGGTAGACCAGGTCCTGCCGGGACGGGATGCGCCGCCCGTCCACCCGGATGATCTGGTGCTGCGGGTCCACCCGGGCGCCGTACCGGCGCACGGTCTCGCCGTCCACCTCGACCCGGCCCGCGCCGATCAGCTCCTCGCAGTGCCGGCGGCTGCCCACCCCGGCCGCGGCCAGCACCTTCTGCAGCCGGACCCCACCCGGCACATCGGTCAGGCTGTCCCGCTCGTCGTCGTCCTCGTCCCGCTCCGCGGGACCATTGGCTGGGGAGGGGGGGCGCGCCGGAGGCGTGTTCCCGCCGAGCCGGCGATCGCGGGGGGATCGGCGGGGTCGTCCCCCCGGGTAAGCACCGGGTTCAGGATCCCTGGTGCTCATCGACGGCATCCTCAACGTCCTCGACATGCTCGGGCAGGAACGGCGCGAGTTCCGGCAGCTCCTCCAGGCTGGCCAGGCCGAGCCGCTCCAGGAAGTATCCCGTCGTGCGGTAGAGGATAGCCCCGGTCTCGGTTTCGGTCCCGGCTTCCTCGACCAAGCCGCGCAGGGTGAGCGTGCGCAGCACGCTGTCGCAGTTGACGCCGCGCACCGCGGACACCCGGGCCCGGCTCACCGGCTGCCGGTAAGCCACCACGGCCAGGGTTTCCAGCGCCGCCTGGGTGAGCCGCACCTCCTGCCCGTCCCGGACGAACCGCTCCACCACCGGCGCGCAGTCGGCCCGGGTGTAGTACCGCCAGCCGCCGGCCACCTCGCGCAGGTCGAAGCCGCGCTCTTCCGCGTCGTAGGACGCGGCCAGGTCGCGCAGCGCGGCCGCCACCTCGCCCCGCGGCCGCTCCAGCACCTGGGCGATGACAACCTCGGGCACCGGCTCGTCCACCACCAGCAGGATGGCTTCCAGGCTGGCCCGCAGCCCTGGCCCGTCCGCCGCCGCGGGGGGCGGCATGGGCGCCTCGCTCATGATCACTCGCTTCCTTGATCCGCTACCCAGGTGACGTACAGCTCACCGAGCGGGGTGACCTGGTCGAAGCTGACACTGCCTTCGCGGTACAGCTCGAGCAGGGCCAGGAACCTGGCCACCACCTCGTACGTCCCGGCGCAGTCCGCGGCCAGCCGCCGGAACGTCGCCCGGCCCAGCCGGGTGAGCTGGCTGGCCAGAATAGCCGCCTGCTCGCGCACCGTGGTCTGCGGCATGTGCAGGTGCTCGGTAGATACCTCGGGCACCGGGCGGGGCGCCAGCGTGCGGGCGGCGATGGCGGCGAACTCGGCCGGCCCGAGGCCGAGCAGAACCTCCGGCAGCAGCTCGGCGAACTGCGGTTCCATCGGCACCCGGCGGGCGAACCGGCGGCCCTGGACCGACATCCGGCCCGCGAACACGGCCGCGACCTCCTTGTACGCCCGGTACTGCAGCAGCCGGGCGAACAGCAGGTCCCTGGCCTCCAGCAGCGCCAGGTCCTCCTCGTCCTCGACTTCCCCGCTGGGCAGCAGCCGGGCCGCCTTCAGGTCCAGCAGGGTCGCCGCGACCAGCAGGAAGTAACTGGCCTGATCCAGGTCCCAGCCGTCGGCGCGGGACCGGATGTAGGCGATGAACTCGTCGGTCACCTGGGACAGCGCGACCTCGGTGATGTCCAGCTTGTGCTTGGAGATCAGGCCGAGCAGCAGGTCGAACGGGCCCTCGAACACGTCGAGGTGCACCTCGAACCCGGCCGGGCTGGTGCCCTGCGCAGCCGCGTCGCCTGGCTCGGCTGTCACCGCACCCGTCACCCCGTTATCCGCCGCCTCATGTCATGTCCCGCAGCCGCCCGGCCAGCACGCTCGCCGCACCCTCAGCATCGAGATCGGCGAGCAGCACGGCGATGGCCTCCCGGACCAGCCTGCCACGATCCACAGTAATCCCATACGCGCGCAGCGCGAGCCGGGCTCGTTCCAGCTCGAGCAGCTCGGCCGCGGACAGGTAGACGGTGATCTTCTGCGGATGCGCTTCCCGGCCGCTGGCCTCGCGGCCCGTTCCTGGGGACGGCCCCGGGGTGGCCGGCCGGAGCAGTTCTGCGACACCCGGCAGGCTCACCCGGCGCGGACGGGACCGCCCCACACCTGGCCCCGCGGCGCGAACCGGATCACTGCTTCTGCCACCGGTCCAGCACCTCGCGGGCGAGTTCCCGGTACGAGCTGGCGCCGGTAGACGAGGGGTCGAATCTGGTGATCGGCTCACCGGCCACGGTGGCGTCCGGGAAGCGCACGGTGCGGTTGATCACCGTGTGGAACACCTTGTCCCCGAACCCCTTCACCACCTCGGCCAGGACTTCCCGGGAGTGCAGCGTCCGGGAGTCGTACATGGTGGCGAGCAGCCCGTCGATACCCAGCTGCGGGTTCAGCCGGGTGGACACCTTGTCGATGGTCTCCAGCAGCAGGGCCACCCCGCGCATCGCGAAGTACTCGCACTCCAGCGGGACGAGCACACCGGCCGCACAGGCCAGCGCGTTGACGGTGAGCAGGCCGAGGGACGGCTGGCAGTCGATGAGCACGATGTCGTAGTCGGGCAGCACCGGCTGCAGCACGCCGCCGAGCACGAACTCGCGGCCGACCTCATGCACCAGCTGGACTTCGGCGCCGGACAGGTCGATGTTGCTGGGCAGCAGGTCCATGCCGTCCACGCTGGTCTTGAAGACCACGTCGAGGGCGCTGAGCCCGCGTTCCATCAGCAGGTTGTAGACGGTGTACTCCAGCTCGTGCGGCTGGATGCCCAGGCCTACCGACAGCGCGCCCTGTGGGTCGAAGTCCACCAGCAGGACGCGGCGGCCCTGCTCGGCCAGGGCGGCGCCCAGGTTGATCGTAGTGGTGGTCTTGCCGACCCCGCCCTTCTGGTTACACACGGCGACGATGCGCGCAGGACCGTGGCTGAGCAAGGGCTCGGGGTCGGGAAAGCCGGCAGCGGCCGTCCGGTGGGTCCGATCATGCCGGGCTCCAGCTCCATCACGTGCGTCCCTGCTGCCATGCGCCGCACCTCCCCGGCGGACTCGGCAAAAATGCCTCCGCTGGAACCAGGACACTAGGCCCTGCTCTGCCGGCCGGCAAGCCGACTCACCGGAGCGTTACTCAACACCGGCTAATGAGTGCAGGCCCGGAGGGCCTGCACGAGTGACCGGTGAGGGTTTTGTTGACTAACGCGACGCCGGAGAAAATACCGTATGCCCAGCTAATCGCCGAACACTTGGCGGCGCCGGCTGGCCCGGCCGGCTAGCCGAGCGCCCGCGGGTGCGCCGCCGAGTACACCTCGCGCAGCTTGTCCACCGTCACCATGGTGTAGATCTGCGTGGTGGTGACCGAGGCGTGGCCGAGCAGTTCCTGCACCACGCGCACGTCCGCCCCGCCGTCCAGCAGGTGCGTGGCGTACGAGTGGCGCAGCGTGTGCGGCGACACCCCGCCCAGCCCGGCGCGGGCTGCGGCCGCCTTGAGCACGGCCCACGCGCCCTGCCGGGTGAGCCGCCCGCCGCGCGCGTTCAGGAACACCGCCGGGCTGGCGGACACCCGGCGGGACGCGGCGGCCAGCGCCGGGCGCGCCCGGACCAGGTACGCCTCGAGCGCCTCGCGGGCGTACCGGCCGACCGGGACCAGCCGGTCCCTGCCCCCCTTGCCGGACAGCCGGACCGTGGCCGGCGGCGCCTGGCGGTCCGGGGGGCGGCCCGGCGGGACGGCCGTGAAGCCGAGGTCGTCCACGTCCAGCCCGACCGCCTCGGAGATCCGGGCGCCGGTCCCGTACAGCAGTTCCAGCAGGGCGCGGTCGCGCAGCGGGCGCAGCCGGTCGGCGCCGTCGCCCGCGGCTGCCGCCGCGATCAGCCGCTCCACGTCCGGCACCGCGATCGCCCGGGGCAGCTTGCGGGGCGACGCGGGCGGGTGCACGGCGCTGGCCGGGTCGGCGGAGGCCAGCCCCTCGGCGGCGGCGAACGCGTGCAGGCCGCGGACCGCGACCACCGCCCGCCCGGCCGAGCTGGCCGCCAGCGGGAGGTGGTCACCGTCTCCCTCGCGCAGCCCGGCCACGAACGCCGCGACATCCTCCGTGGTCACCTCGCCGATCAGGCTCCGGCCGCGGCGGGCCAGCATGGCCTGGTAGCGGAGCAGGTCACGCCGGTAGGCCTGCAGCGTGTGCGCGGCCAGGCCGCGCTCCACCGTCAGGTGATCGAGATAACGGTCGACGGCACCCGCCAGGGCGGTCAGCTCAGCACCTCGCTCACCGGCGTCGCCGGCAGGCCGTGCGCGTCCGCGACTGGCTGGCAGGTCAGCGCGCCCTCGTAGGTGTGCAGCCCGAGGGCGAGCGCCGGGTCGGCGCGCAGCGCGTCCCGCCAGCCCCGGTTGGCCAGCTCGATCACGTAAGGCAGGGTGACGTTGGTCAGCGCGTAGGTGGACGTGTGTGGCACCGCGCCCGGCATGTTGGCCACGCAGTAGAACACCGACCCGTGCACCCGGTAGGTGGGATCGGCGTGCGTGGTGGCGTGCGAGTCCTCGAAACAGCCGCCCTGGTCGATCGAGATGTCCACCAGCACCGAGCCGGGCTTCATCCGGGACACCAGCTCGTTGGACACCAGCGTGGGCGCCTTGGCCCCGGGCACCAGCACCGCGCCGATGACCAGGTCCGCGTCGCTCACCGCGCGCTCGACCTCGTACGCGTTGGACGCGACCGTCTGGCAGTGCCCCTGGTAGATCGCGTCGGCCGAGCGCAGCCGGGCGACGTTCTTGTCCACCAGCAGCACCTCGGCCTGCATGCCGAGCGCGATGGCGGCGGCGTTCATCCCGGACACGCCCGCGCCGAGCACCACGACCTTGGCCGCGTACACGCCGGACACCCCGCCCATCAGCACGCCCCGCCCGCCACCGTCCCGCTGCAGGTGGTGCGCGCCGACCTGGGGGGCCATCCGGCCGGCCACCTCGGACATCGGTGCCAGCAGCGGCAGTGACCCGTCCGGGAGCTGCACGGTCTCGTACGCGATCGAGGTGATGCCGGAGTCGAGCAGCGCGTCCGTGCCCATCCGGTCCGCGGCCAGGTGCAGGTAGGTGAACAGCACCTGGCCCTTGCGCATCCGGTGGTACTCCTCGGCGACCGGTTCCTTCACCTTGAGGATCAGGTCGCCGGTCTGCCACACGTCGTCCGCGGTCGGCAGGATCTGCGCGCCGGCTGCGGCGAAGTCCTCATCCGGGATGGATGACCCGGCACCGGCACCGGCCTGGATGACCACCTCATGGCCGCCGCGCACCAGCTCGTGCACGCCCGCCGGGGTGATCGCCACCCGGTACTCATGGTTCTTGACTTCTTTGGGAACGCCTACCTTCATCGGCCGCAAGCCCTCTCTCCGTAACTCCTGCGCCCGGCCCCGTTGCCGGGCGCGCCGAGTCCTGCTGGACCCGCCGCCGCTGGCTGGTCAGTTCTCCGGCGCGTCCGGCGGCCGGAGGCCGGCGAACCCGCCGCAACGAGCGGCATACGCGGACAAGATACCCACCGCGGTGACGCCATTGTGCAGGTCACCCGCGAGGAGCCGGTGCACCGCGGTGTCCAGGTCTACCCAGCGGAGCATGAGCTGAGCCTCTTCGTGCGACGCGACATAGTCCCGTTCCTCCTCCGGAACCTGGCGCAGCTCACGGGCCAGAAATACCCGGATTCGCTCGGTGCTGATCCCCGGCGAGGAGTAGAAGTCGGTCAGCACCCGCCAGTCAGCCGCGGCGTACCCGGTCTCCTCGACCAGTTCCCGCGCCGCGGTGCCGTACAGCGGCTCCCCGGCCACATCGCGCAGCCCGGCCGGGATCTCCCAGAGCAGCCGGCCGACCGGGTGCCGGTACTGCCGGATCAGCAGCACCTGGCCGGCCCCGTCCAGGGCGACCACGGCCACCGCGCCGGGATGCTGCACCACCTGCCGGGGTACCACATCACCGTCCGGCATCCGGACCAGGTCGCTGCGTACCGTCACGATCGGGCCGCGGACCTGCTCGGTGGACGACACCACTGGCCAGACTTCGGCCACGTCCCGCAGCGGGACCTGGCCGGGCCGGTCTACCGCGGAGGTCACGCGCTGGCCGCGGCGGGCTGGCCCAGGCCCGCTTCGGTCCGGCGCACCGTCCTGGCCCGTTCCCGCGCCGCCGCGACCAGGCCGGCGAACAGCGGATGGGCCCGGGTCGGCCGGGACAGGAACTCCGGATGGGCCTGGGTAGCCACGAAGAACGGGTGCACGCTGCGCGGCAGCTCGACGAACTCGACCAGCCGGCCGTCCGGCGACAGGCCGGAGCAGACCAGCCCGGCCTCGGCCAGCGCGGGCCGGTAGGCGTTGTTCACCTCGTACCGGTGCCGGTGCCGTTCCTGCACCACGTCGGTGCCGTACAGCTCGCGCACCAGAGAGCCCTCGGCCAGCACGGCCGGGAACAGCCCGAGCCGCATCGTGCCGCCCATGTCCCGCTCCCCGGCGACCACGTCCTCCTGGTCGGCCATGGTGGCGATGACCGGGTGTGGGGTGTCCGGGTCGAACTCGGCGCTGTTCGCGTCGGCCAGCCCGGCCACGTCCCTGGCCACCTCGATGGCCAGGCACTGCAGGCCGAGGCACAGGCCGAGCAGCGGGATGCCGTTCTCCCGGGCGTACCGGATCGCGCCTACCTTGCCCTCGATGCCGCGCACCCCGAACCCGCCCGGGATCAGGATGCCGTCCACGTCGGCCAGATGCCGGGCCGCGCCGTCCGCAGTCTGGCAGTCGTCGCTGGTCACCCACCGGATGTTCACCCGGGCGTCGTTGGCGAACCCGCCGGCCCGCAGCGCCTCGGCCGGCGAGAGGTAGGCATCGGGCAGGTTGACGTACTTGCCGACCAGCGCGATCGTGACGCTGTGCGCGGGCCGGTGCACCCGGCGCAGCAGCTCGTCCCAGTCACTCCAGTCCACGTCCCGGAACGGCAGGCCGAGCCGCCGCACCACGTACGCGTCCAGCCCTTCGGTGTGCAGCACCTTGGGGATGTCGTAGATGGAGGGGGCGTCCACCGCGGACACCACCGCCTCCTCGTCCACGTCGCACATCAGGCTGATCTTCCGCTTCAGCCCGTCGCTGATCGGCCGGTCGCTGCGGCACACGATGGCGTCCGGCTGGATGCCGATGCTGCGCAGCGCGGCCACCGAGTGCTGGGTCGGCTTGGTCTTCAGCTCCCCGGACGGGCCGATGTACGGCAGCAGCGAGACGTGCAGGAAGAAGCAGTGGTCCCGGCCGATCTCATGCCGGATCTGCCGGATCGCCTCCAGGAAGGGCTGGGACTCGATGTCCCCGACGGTGCCGCCGACCTCGGTGATGACCACGTTGACGTCCGGCCCGCCCATCTCGATGATGCGGGACTTGATCTCGTTGGTGATATGCGGGATGACCTGGACGGTGTCGCCCAGGTAGTCGCCGCGGCGCTCCTTGGCGATGACGCTGGAGTAGATCTGCCCGGTGGTGACGTTGGCCGAGCCGCGCAGCCTGGTGTCCAGGAACCGCTCGTAGTGCCCAACGTCCAGGTCGGTCTCGGTCCCGTCGTCGGTGACGAACACCTCGCCGTGCTGGAACGGGTTCATCGTGCCAGGATCGACGTTCAGGTACGGGTCCAGCTTCTGCATGGTCACGTTCAGCCCACGCAGTTTGAGCAGCCGGCCCAGGCTGGACGCAGTCAGCCCCTTGCCCAGGCTGGAAGCAACTCCCCCGGTGACAAAGAGATGCCTGGTCGGTGCGTGCCGCTGGGTTTGCCGTGTTACGTACGGTGACGCAGCCAAGTGAAGGCTCCCGTGGTCGGTGCGATGCGGAGAACCCGCCGGTCCACGGAACTTCAGAATATCAGCAGACGGTCGATGTGCTGGGCTCCCCGTCCGCCGAGCGAAGCCGGTCCTGCTCCGCGGCACGGCTGCCATCGCCCGCCTCACCGAACCGGGCCAGCAGCAGGGCACACGCCACGGCCAGGATGAACGCCAGCACCGCCACCCCGGTCAGGCCATGCCGGGTGTGGTCGCCGAGGAACATCACGCCGATCAGGGCCGGCGGCGCGGTCTCGGCCAGCACCACGGCGGCCGTTGCCACCGTGACGCTGCCGCCTTCCAGCGCCGTCGCGTACAGCATGAACGACACGATGCCCGCCGCGGCCAGCGCGTAGGCGGCCGGGTCGCGGACCAGCTCGTTCAGCGAGAACCCGGGCAGCACCCGGGCGGCCACCGCCACGATGCCGTAGCCCAGGCCCGCGACCGCGCCGAGCACCAGGGTCCGGGCCGGGTTGCCGAGCTTGGACGCGGCCACCCCGGCCACCGCCACCCCGGCCACGGCGACGATCAGCGCCAGCTTGAATGCCTCGCTGACCCCGGTGGCCCCTTCGGCACCGGCCGACAGGCCGAGCAGCCCGACGCCGACCACCACGCCACCGACCGCCAGCCATTCCCGCCAGGTCAGCTGAACATGGATCAGCCAGGAGGCGAGCACCGCGGTGACGGCCAGGTTGCCGGCCACGATGGCCTGTACCGCGAACAGCGGCAGCCGGTGCAGCGCGACCAGCTGGGCGACGAAGCCAAGCATGTCGAGGCCGAGGCTGATCAGGAAGCGCCACTGGCCGAGCAGCCGGACGATCAGGCTGGGGTCGACCTCGCCGAGCGGGCTGGCCGGCTGGCTCCGGCTGCCCGTGCTCTGGCTGCCCGTGCTCTGGCTGGCGGTACGGTGGCTCGCGGCGCGCACCGCCATGGCCTGCATGACCGAGGCGATCCCATAACAGATGGCAGCCACAACCGCGGCCACCAGACTGGCCAACACAGTTACGACACTACGCTGAGGATTTCCTGAACGGCCAGCGCGGTCCCCCCGAGTAGGGGAAAGATCAGGGAAAACCCGGAGAAAGAGGGTGGCTCACCGGGTCTCAGCGCAGCTGCACACCGTAGCGGGCCAGGTCGGCCCGGGCCGCGGTGGCGTCGGTGAAGCGGGCGCTCCGGATGCCCAGGGCGGCGGCCGCCGCCACGTTGTCCGGGCGGTCATCGAGGAAGATGACGTCGGCCGGCCCGGCCCCCAGCACGGCCAGCGCGGCACGGAAGCACTCTGGATCGGGCTTGGCCAGCTTCAGGTAGCAGCTGAAGATCAGGTGCTCGAAATACGCCGCCACCGGCAGGCCCGACACGCCCTGCGCGGTGTCCTCGGGGGCGTTGGACAGCACCGCCAGCTGGACTCCGGCCGCGGCCAGCCCGGCCACCAGGTCCACGCTGGCGGGCCGCAGATGCAGCCAGGACCCGGCGTCCAGCCGGCTCAGCTCGGCGATCTGCGGGTCGGTGAAGCTGCCGCCCAGGTCGGCCGCGACCTGCTGCCAGTAGCTGGTGACATCGAGGGCGGCCCGGTCATAGTCCAGCCGGTAGGCCCAGTACGGCGGGAGCAGGTCGGCCACCGGACAGCCGGCCACCCGGGCCAGTGCGGCCACGTCGCGCTCGGGCTGTGGCTCGCAGATGACGTTGCCGTAGTCGAATAGCACCCAGGTCATGCGCGCCCTTCCTGGCTGGTGGCTGGCCCTGCGAACCTACCAGCGCGGCGCGCGGCTGGCCCGGTGCGGCCCAGCCGCGGCCGGGGCGCGGCTGCTAGCTGGTGCCCTGCAGAGCGGCTGCGCCCGGGTGCGGGGCGCCCAGGGCCTTGGCCAGATCCATCCAGAACGTGGCCGAGGTAGCCCGGCGGACCGGGCCGGCCCCGCTGACCCCGCCGCAGCCGCCCGCCGTGACCGTCACCACCGGGAACGCGGCCCGGCCGGCCGCGAAGCTCAGCCGGTAACTGACGCCCAGGTCGGCCGGGCAGCTCATCAGCTGGCCGTGCGGCATGGCGGGCAGCCCGCAGATCGCCTGGGCCACACTCCGGGCGGTGGCCGGGTCGCTGATGGTGACCCCGGCCGGGACGGCGAAGTGCAGGTGGTTCTGCGGCAGCGCGTTGGCCCGGGTGACCACCAGCCGGGTCACCGCCGCCGTGTCCCGGCACAGCACGCCGCCCGGCCGGGCCGGGCTGGGGCTGGGGCTGCTGACCGGGCTGCTAGCCGCCTGGGTGGCGCTGGAGGTGGTGGCGGCCTGCTGCGTCCCGCAGGCGGCCAGCGCCAGACCGGCTGCAGCGGCCGCCATCAAGCGCATCGTGGGCATGTGCATGACACACCTCATTCCGCCCCGCAGTGCTGCCAGGGTGCGTGCCGCTAGTGCGAGCCAGGGCACTGAGCGGCGGCCTGGACCGCTCAGTGCCCTGAACTACTGCTTTGACGCATCGCGGGCCCGGGCGGTTCCGTCCGGCCATGGCGCAGCCCTGGCTGGCGGGGTCAGACGCCGGCCGCCTGCATGCCGCGCAGCTCGCGCTTGAGCTCCTTGATCTCGTCCCGGATCCGGGCCGCCACCTCGAACTGCAGCTCCGCCGCGGCCGCGTGCATCTGCTCGGTGAGCTGGCTGATCAGCGCGATGAGGTCGCCGCGCGCGGCGCCGCCGCCCTCGCCTTCGCCGGCCCCGCTGGCCGAGGCCCGGACTCGCGAGGACAGCCCCGGCACCGGGGTCTTGCCCCGGCTCTGCTGCCGGCCGGCCCCACCGATCAGCTTCTCGGTGTCTGCGTCCTCGCGGATCAGCTGGTCGAGGATGTCCGCGATCCGCTTGCGCAGCGGCGTAGGGTCGATGCCGTGCTCGGTGTTGTAGGCGACCTGCTTGGCCCGCCGCCGGTCGGTCTCCTCGATAGCCCGCTGCATGGACGGGGTGACCTGGTCGGCGTACATGTGCACCTGGCCGGACACGTTTCGGGCGGCCCGGCCGATGGTCTGGATCAGCGACGTGCCGGAGCGCAGGAACCCTTCCTTGTCCGCGTCCAGGATGGACACCAGGGACACCTCAGGCAGGTCCAGGCCTTCCCGGAGCAGGTTGATGCCGACCAGCACGTCGTACTCGCCGACGCGCAGCTCGCGGAGCAGTTCCACCCGGCGCAGCGTGTCCACCTCACTGTGCAGGTAGCGCGCCCGGATGCCGAGTTCCAGCAGGTAGTCGGTGAGGTCCTCGGCCATCTTCTTGGTCAGCGTGGTGACCAGCACCCGTTCCGAGCGCTCCGCGCGCTCCCGGATCTCGTGCACCAGGTCGTCGATCTGGCCCTTGGTCTGCTTGACGATCACCTGCGGATCGACCAGCCCGGTCGGCCTGATCACCTGCTCGACGACCTCGCCGCCGACCCGCTGCAGCTCGTACGGGCCCGGGGTGGCCGACAGGTACACCGTCTGCCCGATCCGCTCGCCGAACTCGTCCCAGGTCAGCGGCCGGTTGTCGATCGCGCTGGGCAGCCGGAAGCCGTGCTCGACCAGGTTCCGCTTACGGGACACGTCACCCTCGTACATCGCGCCGATCTGCGGCACGGTGTTGTGCGACTCGTCGATGACGAGCAGGAAGTCCTCGGGGAAGTAGTCGAGCAGGGTGTTCGGCGGGCTGCCCGCCTCGCGGCCGTCGATGTGCCGTGAGTAGTTCTCGATGCCGGCACAGCTGCCCACCTGGCGCAGCATCTCGATGTCGTAGGTGGTCCGCATGCGCAGCCGCTGCGCCTCGAGCAGTTTCCCACCCTGCTCCAGCTCGCCGAGCCGCTCGGCCAGCTCGGCCTCGATGCCGGCGATGGCCCGCTCCATCCGGGCCGGCCCGGCCACGTAGTGCGAGGCCGGGAAGATGTACAGCTCGTCGTCCTCGCTGATCACTTCCCCAGTCAGCGGGTGCAGCGTCATCAGCCGCTCGATCTCGTCGCCGAACATCTCGATCCGCACGGCCAGTTCCTCGTAGACCGGGATGATCTCGATGGTGTCGCCGCGGACCCGGAACGTGCCCCGGGTGAAGGCCAGATCGTTGCGGGTGTACTGCATGCCGACCAGCCTGCGCAGCAGCGTGTCCCGGTCGGTGCTGTCGCCGACCTTCAGTTTGACCATCCGGTCCACGTACTCCTGCGGCGTGCCCAGGCCGTAGATACAGGACACCGAGGCGACCACGATCGTGTCCCGGCGGGTGAGCAGCGAGTTCGTCGCGGAGTGCCGCAGTCGCTCCACCTCGTCGTTGATCGAGGAGTCCTTCTCGATGTAGGTGTCGGTCTGCGGGATGTACGCCTCGGGCTGGTAGTAGTCGTAGTACGAGACGAAGTACTCGACCGCGTTCTGTGGCAGCATCTCGCGCAGTTCGTTGGCGAACTGCGCGGCCAGCGTCTTGTTCGGCAGCATGACCAGGACCGGCCGCTGCAGCCGCTCGGCCAGCCAGGCCACGGTCGCGGTCTTACCGGTCCCGGTGGCGCCGAGCAGCACGGTGTCCTTTTCGCCGCTGGTGATCCGGCGCTCCATCTCGGCGATGGCCCGGGGCTGGTCACCCGCCGGGGTCATGTCGGTGATCACCTCGAAGGGCGCCACCCGCCGCTGCAGGTCACTTACTGGCCGCACGGCACCGCCCCCTTCCGGGAAGTTGAACTCAGTTACCCGTCCACTGTATTTCCTGGGTCGGACAGTTTGCCGGTGCCGGACCTGGCCAGCCGGGACAGCTCGGCCCACAGGTCGCCGACCTGCCGGTCCAGCTCGGCCAGCGAGCCGGAGTTGTCCAGCACGATGCCGGCGATGGCCAGCCGCTGTTCCCGGCTGGCCTGCGCGGCCATCCGGGCCGCCACCTGGTCCCGGGTCAGCTCGCGTTCCCGGATCAGCCGCTCCTCCTGAATCCGCGGCGGCACGTCCACCACCACGACCAGGTCGAAGAAGCCGGCCATGTCGTTCTCGGCGATCAGCGGGATGTCCTCGATCACGATCGCGTCCCGGTCGGCGCCCTGCTCCAGCTCCCGGATGCGGGCGCCGACCAGCGGATGGATGATCGCGTTCAGTTTGCCGCGCAGTTCCGCGTCGGTGAAGACGATCTCGCCGAGCGCGGCCCGGTCCAGCGTGCCATCGCCGGCCAGCACGGCGGCGCCGAACTGCCCGACCACCTGGGCCAGGCCCGGGGTGCCCGGTTCGACCACCTCGCGGGCGATCCGGTCGGCATCGATGATCAGCGCGCCGTAGCCGGCCAGCCGCCGGGCCACCTCGCTCTTGCCCGAACCGATGCCGCCGGTCAGGCCGACCTTAAGCATGCCTCCACCACTCCCCGGCCGGTGGCCATGGTTCGCGATCCGCCCGGCCGCGGTGACGGCGGGCGCACCGCGGGCACGGCCGGGGAGTGGTCAGGCTAGTTCTGGCCGCCGGACAGCTTGTCGCGGAGCGCGGCCAGCGCCTCGTCGGAAGCCAGCGCGCCGCCGCCGGAGCCGCCACGGTCCGGAGTGCCGGAGGTGTGCGTGCCGCCGGAACCGCCATCGCTGTCGTCGCCCTCGTCACCGGTGTCCGCCTTACGCGCCTCGGCGACCTGGCGACGGTGCGCCTCGAACCGGGACCGCGCCTGGGCGTACTGCCGCTCCCACTCTTCCCGCTGCGTGTCGTACCCTTCGAGCCACTCGCCGGTCTCGGCGTCGAAGCCGTCGGGATAGACGTAGTTGCCCTGCTCATCGTAGGTGGCCGGCATGCCGTACAGGGTCGGGTCGAAGTCGTCGCCGACCGCTTCGCCGATCGTGCCCTCGTTGGCCTGCTTGAGCGAGAGGCTGATCCGGCGCCGGTCCAGGTCGATGTCGATGATCTTGACGAAGATCTCGTCGCCGACCTGTACCACCTGCTCGGGGATCTCCACATGCCGGTCGGCCAGTTCGGAGATGTGCACCAGGCCCTCGATGCCCTCCTCGACCCGGACGAACGCGCCGAACGGGACCAGCTTGGTCACCCGGCCTGGCACGACCTGGCCGATCTGGTGGGTGCGGGCGAACTGCTGCCACGGGTCTTCCTGGGTCAACTTGAGCGAGAGGGACACCCGCTCGCGATCCATGTTGACGTCCAGCACCTCGACGGTGACCTCCTGGCCCACCTCGACGACCTCACCCGGGTGGTCGATGTGCTTCCAGGACAGCTCGGACACGTGGACCAGGCCGTCTACCCCGCCCAGGTCCACGAACGCGCCGAAGTTGACGATGGAGGACACCACGCCCTTGCGGATCTGGCCGCGCTGCAGCGTGTTGAGGAAGTTCTGCCGCACCTCGGACTGGGTCTGCTCCAGCCAGGCCCGCCGGGACAGCACCACGTTGTTGCGGTTCTTGTCCAGCTCGATGATCTTGGCTTCGATCTCCCGGCCGACATACGGCTGCAGGTCACGAACCCGGCGCATCTCGACCAGTGAGGCTGGCAGGAAGCCGCGCAGCCCGATGTCCAGGATCAGGCCGCCCTTGACCACCTCGATGACGGTGCCGGTAACCACGCCGTCGTCATCCTTGATCTTCTCGATCGTGCCCCAGGCCCGCTCGTACTGCGCGCGCTTCTTGGACAGGATGAGGCGGCCTTCCTTGTCCTCCTTCTGCAGGACAAGGGCTTCGATGTGGTCGGTGACCTTGACCACGTCGTGCGGATCCACATCGTGCTTGATCGACAGCTCGCGGGAGGGGATGACCCCTTCCGTCTTGTAGCCGATGTCGAGCAAGACCTCGTCTCGGTCAACCTTGACGACGGTGCCCTCCACGATGTCACCGTCGTTGAAGTACTTGATGGTCTCGTCGATCGCGGCGAGGAAGGCCTCCTGCGACCCGATGTCGTTGACCGCCACCTTGGGGGTCGGGCTGGCCTCTGTGCTACTCGTCATGTGTTGGCTGACTCCGGCGGACAGGGAAGTAGGTTTGGGACGCGCCAACCCGATAGCCCTTCACCTGGGCTTTCAGGAGTGAACTGGATTTGCCTGGCCGACCTGGCGGGCCACAGCCAGCCTGTCGGCCAACCGCGACCATGCCTGGCCATGGCGGGACTGCACCAGAACACGGCGCAGCGCTCAGAATATGAGAGGTCAGCCAGTGGGTCAATCGCAGCCACCGATCGCCACGTGATCGTTACCCGCTTCCGGGCGGCCGGCTCAGTGCCCGGCTTCGGCCCAGCTGCGCCCGGTGCCGACCGAAACATCGAGCGGGACACGCAGCTCGAAAGCGCCGCACATGGTGTCGGTGACCAGCGGACGCAGCCTGTCCAGCTCGCCCTCGGCCACCTCGAAAAGCAGCTCGTCGTGCACCTGGAGCAGCATCCGGGAGCGCAGCTCCTGGGCCCGCAGCGCCTGGTCCACCCGGAGCATGGCGACCTTGATGATGTCCGCGGCCGAGCCCTGGATCGGCGCGTTGAGCGCCATCCGCTCGGCCATCTCCCGGCGCTGCCGGTTGTCTGAGGTCAGGTCGGGCAGGTACCGGCGGCGGCCCATGATGGTCTGCGTGTAGCCGTCCCGGCGCGCCTGGGCCACCACTTCCTGCAGGTAGTCCCGGACACCGCCGAACTGCTGGAAGTACTCGTCCATCAGGCCGCGGGCCTCGTCGGTGGAGATCCGCAGCTGCTGGGACAGGCCGTAGGCGGACAGCCCGTAAGCCAGCCCGTAGTTCATCGCCTTGATCTTGCTGCGCATCTCGCCGGTGACCTCGTCGGCGGGCACCCCGAAGACCCGGGACGCGGTCTCGGCGTGGAAGTCGCGGCCCGAGGTGAACGCCTGCTCCAGCGCGGTGTCACCGGACAGGTCGGCCATGATGCGCAGCTCGATCTGGCTGTAGTCGGCGGTGAGCAGCGTCTGGTAGCCGGGGCCGACGATGAACCCCTGCCGGATCCGGCGGCCTTCCTCGGTCCTGATCGGGATGTTCTGCAGGTTCGGGTCGGTGGACGACAGGCGGCCGGTGGCCGCGATCATCTGGTTGTAGGTGGTGTGGATGCGGCCGTCCTCGCCCGCCATCGGGATCAGCGTGTCCACGATGCTCTTCAGCTTGGCCACGTCGCGGTACCGCAGCAGGTGCTCCAGCACCGGGTGCTCGGTCTGCGCGAGCAGGGTGGTCAGCGCCTCGGAGTCGGTGGTGTACCCGGTCTTGATCCGCTTGGTCTTGGGCAGGCTCAGCTCGGTGAACAGCACTTCCTGCAGCTGCTTGGGCGAGCCCAGGTTGAACTCGTGCCCGACCGCCGCGAAGGCGGCCTGCTCAGCCGCCTTGACCTCGCCGCCCAGGCCGGCCGACATGGCCGCGAAGTGGTCGGAGTCGGCGGCGATGCCGGCCTGCTCCATCGCGGCCAGCACGCTGACCAGCGGCAGTTCGACGTCGCGCAGCAGCTCACTGGCGCCGCGCCGGTCCAGGTCGGCGTCCAGGGCGTCGGCCAGCTCGGCGGTGGCCCGGGCGCGCAGCACCAGCGCCATGGCCGCCTCGGCCTCGCCGTCCTCCTCGCCGGCCAGGTCCAGGGTGAGCTGGCCGGTCGGGGTGCCGCCCGCCGCGCCCAGTTCCTTGCCGGTGTAGCGCAGCGCCAGGTCAGCCAGGTCGAAGGTGCGCTGGCCGGGCAGCGCCAGGTAGGCGGCCAGCGCGGTGTCGCTGGTCAGGCCGGCCAGCCGGAACCCGCGGGCGGCCAGCGCGTGCAGCGGGCCCTTGGCGTCGTGCAGCGCCTTGGGCTGTGCCGGGTCGGCCAGCCAGGAGGCCAGCGCCTGCTCGTCATCCTCGGTCAGCGTGGCCGGGTCGATGAACGCCCCGGCGCCGTCCGGGGTGGCCAGCGCCACGCCGTCCAGCCGGCCGGTGCCGCGGCCCCACACGCCGCTGGCGGCCAGCCCGGCGCGGCCCCCCGTGCTGGCTGGCACCGTGCCGGTGTGCTCGGCCAGCCAGGAGGCCAGCTCACCGGGGCCGGGCTGGGCCACGTCCACCTCGAACGCCGCACCCGGCTCAGCCGCCGCGGCCGCGGCCGCGGCGGTGGCGGCCACGCCGATGCCGTTCGGCAGCGTGGTGTAGAGCCGGTCGCGCAGCACCCGGAACTGGAGCGTGTCGAACAGCTGGTGGATCTGCTCCCGGTCCCAGGGCACCGGCCGCAGGTCGGGCACGGCAGCCTCCAGCGGCACGTCCCGGGCCAGCTCGGTGAGCTGCCGGTTGCGCAGCACGTTGCCCAGGTGCTCGCGGAGCTTGTCGCCCGCCTTGCCCTTGACCTCGTCCACCCGGTCGGCCAGCTCGTTCAGCGAGCCGAACTCGGTGATCCACTTGGCCGCGGTCTTCTCCCCCACGCCGGGGATGTTCGGCAGGTTGTCGCTGGGGTCGCCGCGGACCGCGGCGAAGTCCGGGTACTGGGCTGGGGTCAGCCCGTACGTGGCCAGCAGTACCTCGGGCGTGAAGCGGGTGGTCTCGCTCACCCCGCGGCCCGTCTTCAGCACCGTGACCGAGTCGCTGATCAGCTGGAACGCGTCCCGGTCGCCGGTCACGATGACCACGTCCATGCCGTCGGCCGCGGCCTCGGTGGCCAGCGTGGCGATGATGTCGTCGGCCTCGTACGCCGGCCACCGACAGCCGGGCGACGCCGAGCGCGTCGAGCACTTCGAAGATCAGGCTGAGCTGGCTGCGGAAGTCGGCCGGGGTCTCCCGCCGGTTCGCCTTGTAGTCCACGTACTGCTCGTGCCGGAACGTGGGCTCGCTGCGGTCGAAGGCCACCGCGACGTGCGTGGGCTGCTCATCGCGCAGCACGTTGATGAGCATGGCGGTGAAGCCGTAGACCGCGTTGGTCGGCTGCCCGGTGGTGGTGGAGAAGTTCTCCGGCGGCAGCGCGAAGAACGCCCGGTAGGCCAGCGAGTGCCCGTCGAGCAGCAGCAGCCGGTCCCGGGCAGCACCGGGTGGGCCTGCCGAGGGCTGGGCCTGGCCGGATGCGGATGCCTGGGTCGGCTTCGTCGCCACGCAGGAAGTCTAGTGGCCGGCTCGGACAGTGGCAGGCCGGCGGCGGTACGCGCCCCATCCGGCCCCACCCACCTCCCCTACCCCCTTCACCGGCCAC
Organism: uncultured Actinomycetes bacterium; assembly: GCA_963832095.1. Lineage (GTDB taxonomy): Bacteria > Actinomycetota > Actinomycetes > Streptosporangiales > Streptosporangiaceae > RYN-230. The sequence continues at coordinate 88,925 of CAWHSW010000015.1, read as the reverse complement.
GGCCCGGTGACCGGCGACGAAGCACCGGCCACCGGGCCGTGGCGGCGCCAGCCCGTTACCGGGGCACCTGCGGATGCCCCGGTCGGCCCGGGCTGGCCTTACTGACTGGCCTCAGGGGTTGAAGGCGAAGATGGTTGTTGAGGTGAAGGTGTTCCCCGGGCCCAGAGTGGTCGAGGGGAAGGAGGGCTCGTTCGGCGAGTTCGGGAAGTGCTGCGTCTCGAACGTGTACCCCGCGCCCTGCCGGTAGGTGTGCCCGCTGATGCCCACCAGCGTGCCGGTGAGGAAGTTGCCGCTGTAGAACTGCACGCCCGGCTGGTCGGTCCAGACGGTCAGCGCACGCCCGCTCGACGGGTCGAAGGCGCGGGCGGCCAGGTTCAGCCCGTCCGGGCCGGTGGTCGCGGCGGTCTGCTTGTTCAGGATCCAGTTGTGGTCGTAACCCTGCGCGATGAGCAGCTGGCTCTTGCCCTGGGTCAGGTTGTTGAACTGCGACGGCACGTTGTCCGGCGCGCTCACGTCGTCGATCCGCGAGCCGATGGTGTGCGGCGCGCGGAAGTCGAACGGGGTGCCCGCGACCGGGACGCCGTTGGCAATCGGCAGCGGGATCTGGGTGGTGTCGGTCGGCGAGTAGTTGTTCGCGTTGATCTGCACGAACTGCTTGTAGGCCGAGCCCGCGGGCGAGGCCTCGCCGGCCAGGTTGAAGTAGTCGTGGTTGGTCAGGTTGAGCACCGTGGCCAGTTTCGAGCTGTCATTGTGCGCGTTGTAGTGGAGGCCTAGCTGGTCCTGGTTGTTCAGGGTGAAAGTGACGTTCACGGTCAGCTTGGCCGGGTAGCCGGTGCAGCCCTGCGGGAAGCCGGTGCACCCGGCCTGGGTGTTCGGGTACTTCTGGTCATTGTTCGGGCTGACCAGGGTGAGCGACACACCAGCCGTACCGGGGCCGTGCACCGCATGTGCCGTCCAGATGTGATTGCCGAACCCGACCAGGCCGCCGTGCAGGCTGTTCACACCGTTGTTGATGGGCAGGGTGTAGGTCTTGCCGTTGAGGTGGAAGGTGCCCAGGGCGATCCGGTTGGCGTACCGCCCGACGATCTCGCCGAAGTACGGGCCGCCGTTGGCGGTCACCGGCGGGCTGTCCTCGGTGACGTAGTCCTGGAGCGTCTTGAAGCCGAGGATCACATCGGCCCTTGTCCCGTTCCGGGACGGGACGGTGATCGACTGAGTGATGGCACCGAAAGTCAGGATCCTGACCTGCATGCCCCGGCAGTTGGTCAGCGTGTACCGGTACACCGGCTCGGTCTTGCCGGTGTACGGCTCGACGGTGGAGCCGAAGAACTGCTTGCTGACGGTCGGGCTACAGCCGCCGCCGCCCTGCGGGCTGGCTGAGGCGGCCGTGACACCGAGCGTTCCGGCCACGGCGACCGCGACGGCGGCCGCTACGCCGATGCGTACGGCTGGCGATGTCAGCCGTCCTCTCAATAGCTTGCGCATGGAGAACTCCCTCCGTTGGGTTTTCCCGGAGCCGGCACAGACGGCCCCAGGGGGCATTGTTAACGCTCACCTATACGACACGCCAGTATTTGAGCGCAGAATGTCCGATCTTTTCACCCTGCCCCGGTCATAAATAGCGGTCGAGCAGACATACCCGATGTGGGCTGACAAAGGGAATATCCGCTGTCCACAGTCACAGCGGCCATTTAGGTCACGTACGTAACAGGGGTAACGGTCCCCGCGGCGGGCCATCACCGCGGCCAGGCCGGGCCCGGCGAGCCGGGCGGCCAGCCTGCTGCCTAGGCTGCCGGTACGGCGCGGCGGGCGCGGAGCGGTTATCTGGAGGCGCAGGTGCGGCAGGAGCAGGACAGCTCAGATCAGATCATTGCTCACTTCACCGACGTCAGCCGGGACACGCTGGTCGGCCGGATGGGGGTGGCCGTCACCGCCGCCAGCGCGCGGCAGGTCACCGGCTCGATGCCGGTGAACGGCAACACCCAGCCGTACGGCCTGCTGCACGGCGGGGCGTCCTGCGTGCTGGCCGAGACGCTCGGCTCGCTGGGCGCCGCGCTGACGGCTGGCCCGGGCCGGTTCGCGGTCGGCGTGGAGATCAGCGCGACCCATCACCGGGCGGCGGCCAGCGGCACGGTCACCGGGGTGGCCACCCGGCTGCACGCGGGCCGGTCCATCACCAGCTATGAAATCGTGATCAGCGACGATCAGGGCCGCCGGATCTGCACCGCCCGGCTCACCTGCCTGCTCCGCGACCAGGTCCCGCCGGGTGGCCACGCCGTGACCAGCGGCGGCTGAGCGGGCGGCGGCGGCGCGGGGCAGGTACTGGCGTTCGGCAGCATGGGGTGCAGAACGGGGGAAACCGCACGTGACCGTGCGTTTATCACAAACCGGCCAGGGAATGTCCGCCCCTTTGCGCCGCGGGAAGCGTCTCGCTACCGTGGTGGGGCAGAGCCCGGGGAGCTGAGTAGAGAACATGTCGGCCCGGGGAAGGCCGACACGGCACCAAAGGTTCCCCGGGTTCTCCCGGTCAGCCGTTGCCCGGTGGTGCCTGCGGATCCGCCTTCCCGGCCGCTGCGCTGGCCGGGGACATGGTGCCGTCCAGCACCCGCTCGGCCACCGTCCGCATGGCCAGCCGCTGGTCCATCGAGGTCTTCTGGATCCAGCGGAACGCGTCCGGCTCGGTCAGCCCGTGCTCGGCCTGCAGCTTGCCCTTGGCCCGGTCGAGCAGCTTGCGCACTTCGAGCCGGTCCTTCAGCGTGCCGACCTCACCCTCGAGCGCGGCCACCTCCTGGAACCGGCTGACCGCGATCTCGATCGCGGGCACCAGGTCCGCCTTGGTGAACGGCTTGACCAGGTAGGCCATGGCGCCCGCGTCGCGTGCCCGCTCGACCAGCTCGCGCTGGGAGAACGCGGTCAGGATGACCACCGGCGCGATGTGCTCGGCGGCGATCTGCTCGGCCGCCGAGATGCCGTCCAGGACCGGCATCTTCACGTCGAGGATGACCAGGTCCGGGTGGTGCTGGCCGGCCAGATCCACGGCCGACTGGCCGTCCCCGGCTTCGCCGACCACGGCGTAGCCCTCTTCCTCAAGCATCTCCTTGAGGTCGAGCCGGATCAGCGCCTCGTCTTCGGCGATCAAAACACGCAATGGGGTCTGACTCACGCTCATGATCGTACCGGTAGCAGGTAGATTAGCGCTGCGCCGAGGCTGCCCCGTGCGGCCTGGCCACGCCCCGGTAGACCAACAGGCAGAGTCCATGGTCTCAAAAACCATGCAGTGTGGGTTCGAATCCCACCCGGGGCACCGTCCAGGACGTATCGGGCCAGCTCAGGGCGGTCTGCGGGGGTCATGCCAGCCCCGCCCCGAGGGCGGCCGCGTCGCCGATGGTGTGCACCCGCAGCGCGTTCGTCCGGCCCGGGGTGCCGGGTGGGCTGCCCGCCACGATGACCACCCTGTCGCCTTTCTCACAGCGGCCGATCTGCAGCAGCGCGTCCTCCACCTGGCGGACCATCTCGTCGGTATGCCGGGCGGGCGGCACGATGAACGTCTCCACGCCCCAGGTCAGCGCCAGCTGGCTGCGGGTCGCGGGCTGCGGGGTGAAGGCCAGCAGCGGGATCGGTGACCGGTACCGGGCCAGCCGCCGCGCGGTCTCCCCGGTGATGGTGAACGCGACCAGCGCGCGGGCCCCGGCCACGGCGCCGACCTCGGCGGCGGCCCGGGCGATGGCGCCCCCGGTGGTAGCCGGCACGGTGGTGGCCGGCACCCGGGGCAGTGGGGCGGTCGGGCGCAGGTAGTCACGTTCCGCCGCGGTGATGATGCGGGCCATCGTGGCCACCGCGCCGGCCGGGTAGCTGCCGACGCTCGTCTCGGCCGACAGCATGAGCGCGTCCGCGCCGTCCAGCACCGCGTTGGCCACGTCCGATGCCTCGGCCCGGGTCGGCCGCGGCGCGGAGATCATCGACTCCAGCATCTGGGTGGCCACGATCACCGGCTTGGCCTTGTCCCTGGCCCGGGTGATGATCCGCTTCTGCGCCATCGGCACCTGTTCCAGCGGGAGTTCCACGCCGAGATCGCCGCGCGCGACCATGATGCCGTCGAACGCGTCCACGATCTCGTCCAGCGTGTCCAGGGCCTGCGGTTTCTCGATCTTCGCGATCAGCGGCAGCCGGACACAGGCCTCGTCCATGATCTTCCGGGCCGGCCCGGCGTCGGCCGGGCCCTGCACGAAGGACAGCGCGATCATGTCGGCCCGCAGCCGGAGCGCCCAGCGCAGGTCGGCCTCGTCCTTGGCGGTCAGCGCGGGCACGCTGACCTGCACGCCGGGCAGGTTGAGCCCCTTGTGGTCGGACACCACGCCGCCGGTGATCACCCGGGTCCGGATCCGGCCGTCGTACACCGCCTGGACTTCGAGCACCACCCGCCCGTCGTCCACCAGCACGGTGTCCCCGGCCCGCACGTCGCCGGCCAGGCCCGGGTAGGTGGTGGCCACCTCGTGCTCATCCCCTGGGACCGGCTGGACGCTGATGGTGAACTCCTGGCCGGGGATGAGCCGGACCGGCCCGCCGCCGAACGTGCCCAGCCGGATCTTCGGGCCCTGCAGGTCCACCAGCACGCCCACGCTGTGCCCGGACGCGTCGGACGCCGCCCGGACCCGCTGGTATACCGCCAGGTGCCCGTCCTGGCTGCCGTGGCTCATGTTCAGCCGGGCCACGTCCATCCCGGCGGCCACCAGGCTGGCCACCTGGTCCGGGGTGCTGGTCGCGGGCCCCAGCGTGCAAACGATTTTCGCCCGGCGGCCGCCGCTCATGTCGTCGCTCACCTGCCTGCTCGCCACATTGGTCTATACCACTGTCGCATCGGAACGGCCCGGTTGCCCAGGCCAGCCAGGCACAATTCACCGAACAGTCATCCGATGTCCGGACCCGTTACCTGGCCGACATCGCAGCGCCCGCCGGGCCTTCGGCCAGGCCACCCGGCCCGCTGCTGCTGCGGCGGCGGCTGCGGCGGCAGGCCGGACCGCTGCCGCGACCGCTGACGGCTGAGGTGGCGCACCGGTCCGCACCCGGTTACCTGCGCTAGCCCATTCCGCCCGGGCCCGCCGCCGCCGTAGACCGTTCTGGGCGATGGAGGAAAAAGGCGCAGCAAAGCGTACGCCTGTGGAAAACCTGGCCGCCGTGGGCTAGCCCAGCGCCATACCGCGCGCCTTTTCCCGCGCACCACCCGGCCTACTGCCCGGTAATGGCGCACCGCACGGCCGTCCTGCAATCGTGATCATGACTTGGGCGCTACTGGGACGCAACGCCGCTGACTTAAGGCCATCGCCAGCCCCCGGCCACACCGCCGGCGCCAACTTTTCACGTGTTTGGCCCGCTAGAACCGGGATAAACCGGACAGGAACCGAACCAGATACGTGAAGAGTCGCCACAGCGCATGATCGATGTGCCTGATGGGGCTGAAGTTGGCAGGCCAGGGCCAGCGCATGGGGAACGTCCAGACCGTTAAGTCAGCGGCGTTGTACTAGAACAGCACTCAAGTCATGATCACGAGCCCGGCGGCGCGGCCGGCGGCACGGCCCCGGCGGCGCGGGCGCGAGCGGGCGCGCGGGCCGGACGGCGCGGATGGGGTAGGCCGGGACGGCCGGGGCCCGCTACGCCATCGAGCGGGTGGTGGGCGCGATGGGCGCGGGCAGCACCGTGTCGCCGCTGAGGTAGGCGTCCGCGGCGGCCGCCGCGGCCCGGCCCTCGGCGATGGCCCAGACGATCAGCGACTGGCCGCGGCCCATGTCGCCGGCCACGAACACGCCCGGCACCGTGGTCGCGAACGTGGCGTCCCGGGCCACGTTGCCGCGCGCGTCGAAGTCCACGCCCAGGTCGGTGAGCAGGCCCTCGCGCTGCGCCCCCACGAACCCCATGGCCAGCAGCACCAGCTCGCAGGGCAGCTCCCGCTCGGTGCCCGGGACCGCCACGAACCGCCCATCGGACAGCGAGACTTCGGCCAGCCGCAGCGCCCGTACCCGCCCGGCCGGGTCAGCCACGAACTCCGTGGTGGACACGGCGTAGGTCCGCTCGCCGCCCTCCTCGTGCGCGCTGGACACCCGGTAGATGATCGGGTACGTCGGCCACGGCTGGTGGGCCGGGCGCGCATCGGACGGCCGGGGCATGATCTCCAGCTGGGTCACCGACCGGGCGCCCTGCCGGTGCGCGGTGCCCAGGCAGTCCGCGCCGGTGTCGCCGCCGCCGATAATCACCACGTGCTTGCCCCGGGCGCTGATCGGCGGCTCCGGCACCGGCCCGGGCGAGGCGGGCCCGCCGCCGGACACCAGCGACGCGGCCACCGCCCGGTTGGCCTGCGGCAGGTACTCCATGGCCTGGTGCACGCCGGGCAGGTCAGCGCCCGGCACCGGCAGCCCACGGGCCACGGTCGCCCCGCCGCACAGCACCACCGCGTCGTACTCTGCCCGCAGCTGCGCGGCGGTGACATCCCGTCCGGCCAGCACCCCGCAGCGGAATACGGTGCCCTCGGCCTGCATCTGCCACAGCCGCCGGTCCAGGTGCCGCTTCTCCATCTTGAACTCGGGGATGCCGTAGCGGAGCAGCCCGCCCGGGGCATCGGCCCGCTCGAACACGGTCACCTCGTGCCCGGCCCGGGTGAGCTGCTGGGCGGCGGCCAGCCCGGCCGGCCCGGAGCCGATCACCGCCAGCCGCCGCTGGCCGCCAGCGCGGCCGGGGCGGGCGGCCGCGGCATCACCCAGCCCTCGGCCCAGGCCCGGTCGATGATCTCCACCTCGACCTGCTTGATCGTCACCGGGTCGGCGTTGATGCCGAGCACGCAGGCGCTCTCGCAGGGCGCCGGGCAGAGCCGCCCGGTGAACTCCGGGAAGTTGTTGGTGGCATGCAGCCGTTCCACGGCGTCCCGCCAGTCGTGCCGCCAGACCAGGTCGTTCCACTCCGGGATCAGGTTGCCCAGCGGGCAGCCCTGGTGGCAGAACGGTATCCCGCAGTCCATGCAGCGCCCGGCCTGCGCCTCCAGCGCCACCGGCGGGAAATCGGTGTACACCTCCCGCCAGTCACGGATCCGGATGTCCACCGGCCGCCGGGCCGGCGTCTCCCGCGGCGTGCTCAGGAACCCCTTGGGGTCAGCCATCTGCCAGCCCCCCTCAGCCGTGCGCCGCGGCCATCACGGCCTGGTTGACGTCGCGCCCCTCGAGCTCGGCGGTTCGCGCCGCGAGCAGCACCCGCTTGTAGTCCTTCGGCATTACTTTCCTGAACGCCAGTACGTTCGCGTCCCAGTCGGCCAGCAGCCGGGCCGCCACCGCCGAACCAGTCTCCGCGTAATGCCGCTCGACCAGCGCCTGCAGCTGGGCGGCATCGGACTCGTCCAGGTCCTCCAGGTCAGCCATGTCGGTGTTGACCCGGCCCGGGTTGGGGTCGAGCAGGTAGGCGATGCCGCCGGACATGCCGGCCGCGAAGTTGCGGCCGACCGGCCCGAGCACGGCCACCAGGCCACCGGTCATGTACTCGCAGCCGTGGTCGCCGGTCCCCTCGGCCACCGCGGTGGCGCCCGAGTTGCGCACGCAGAACCGCTCGCCGACGACGCCGCGGAGGAACATCTCGCCGCCAGTGGCGCCGTAGCCGATCACGTTGCCCGCGATGATCTGCTCCTCGGCCCGGAACGTCGCCTCCGGTTCCGGCGCCACGATGATCCGCCCGCCGGACAGGCCCTTGCCCAGGTAGTCGTTGGCGTCGCCGGCCAGCCGCAGGGTGATGCCGCGGGGCAGGAACGCGCCGAACGACTGCCCGGCCGAGCCGCGGAACCGGAGGTGGATGGTGTCGTCCGGCAGCCCGGCGCCGCCCCACCGCCGGGTCACCTCGTAGCCGAGCATGGTGCCCACGGTGCGGTTCACGTTCCGCACCGGCAGGTCCAGGGTCACCGGCGTCCCGTCGGCCAGCGCGCCCTCGGCCAGCTGGATCAGCGTGTTGTCCAGGGCCCGGTCGATGCCGTGGTCCTGGCTGGTGGTGTTGTGCAGCGCCGCCCCGGCGGGCAGCTCGGGCCGGTGCAGGATCGGCGAGATGTCCAGCCCGGCCGCCTTCCAGTGGCCGATGGCCTGCCCGGCGTCGAGCAGGTCGACCCGGCCGATGGCCTCGTCCAGCGTCCGGAAGCCCAGCGCGGCCAGGTACTCGCGGACCTCCTCGGCGATAAACTCGAAGAAGTTGACCACGAACTCCGGTTTGCCGGTGAACCGCTGGCGCAGCTCCGGGTTCTGCGTGGCCACCCCGACCGGGCAGGTGTCCAGGTGGCAGACCCGCATCATGATGCAGCCGGACACGACCAGCGGGGCGCTGGCGAAGCCGAACTCCTCGGCGCCGAGCAGCGCAGCGATGATCACGTCCCGGCCCGTCTTCAGCTGGCCGTCGGTCTGCACCACGATCCGGTCCCGCAGCCGGGACCGGAGCAGCGTCTGCTGGGTCTCGGCCAGCCCCAGCTCCCACGGCGCACCCGCGTGCTTGATGCTGGTCAGCGGCGCGGCGCCGGTGCCGCCGTCGTGCCCGGAGATGAGCACCACGTCGGCGTGCGCCTTGGACACCCCGGCCGCCACGGTGCCGACGCCGACCTCGGCGACCAGCTTGACGTGCACCCGGGCCCGGGGATTCGCGTTCTTCAGGTCGTGGATCAGCTGGGCCAGGTCCTCGATCGAGTAGATGTCGTGGTGCGGTGGCGGGGAGATGAGCCCCACCCCGGGCGTGGAGTACCGGGTCTTCGCGATCCACGGGTACACCTTGTGCCCGGGCAGCTGGCCGCCCTCCCCGGGCTTGGCCCCCTGCGCCATCTTGATCTGCAGGTCATCCGCGTTGACCAGGTACTCGCTGGTCACCCCGAACCGGCCGCTGGCCACCTGCTTGACCGCCGACCGGCGCAGGTCGCCGTTGGCGTCGGGCACGAACCGGTCCGGGTCCTCGCCGCCCTCACCGGTGTTGGACCGGGCGCCGAGCCGGTTCATCGCGATGGCCAGGGTCTGGTGCGCCTCGGCCGAGATCGACCCGTAGGACATGGCCCCGGTGGAGAACCGGCGCACGATGGCCGACACCGGCTCGACCTCGTCAATCGGTATTGCCCGGGGGGACGACCCCCCGCTCTGCTTCCCCGGGGGACTACCCCCGGAACCCCCGGCCCCCGCGATCGGCACGCGGGCCGGGTGCGACGCTGCGCCCAGCCCACGTGGGTCGGTGGTGTCCCCGGCTTGTTCCTCGGCGCCGCGGATGCGGAACATGCCGCGCAGCGTCATCAGCCGGGCGGACTGGTCGTCCACCAGCCGGGTGTACTCCTTGAAGATCTCGTAACGCCGGGCCCGGGTGGCGTGCTGCAGCTTGAACACCGTCTCCGGGTTGAACAGGTGCAGCTCGCCCTCGCGGCGCCACTGGTAGTCGCCGCCGGTCTCCAGCCGCCGGTGATCCGGCCCCGCGCCCCGGGACGGGACCGCCCGGCGGTACCGCGCCGCGGTCTCCGTGGCCAGCACGCCGAATCCGACGCCGCCCAGCCGGGACGTGGTCCCGGTGAAGCAGGTGCTGATCACGTCCGGGCCGAGGCCGACCGCCTCGAAGATCTGCGCCCCGGTGTAGGAGGCCACGGTGGACACGCCCATCTTCGACATGATCTTGAGCACGCCCTTGCCCAGCGCCTTGATCAGGTTCTCCGCCGCCTTCCGGGCGGTGACCCCGTCCAGCACGCCGCGGCGCACCATGTCCTGCACCGTCTCCAGGGCCACGTACGGGTTGACCGCCGCGGCTCCGTAGCCGATGAGCAACGCCATGTGGTGGCACTCCCGGGCGTCGCCCGACTCCACGATCAGCCCGGCCCGGGTGCGGGTCCGCTCCCGGATCAGGTGGTGGTGCACCGCGCCGGTGAGCAGCAGCGACGGGATCGGCGCCAGTCCGCTGGCCGGGTCGGCCCCGGCGTCAGCCTCGCCGCGGAGCGGCGATCGGGGGGCTCCGGGGGGTCGCCCCCCGGGCTAGCAGGGCGGTCGGACAGCACGATGATCCGCGCGCCGCCGGCGATGGCGGCGGACACGCCGGCGCAGATCTCGGCCAGCCGCTCGCGCAGGCTGTCGCCGCCACCCGCCACCGGGTACCGGCCGTCCACCACGTACGACTCGAACCCGGGCAGGTCACCGTCGTCGTTGATGTGGATGATCTTGTTGAGGTCGTTGTCGCTGATCACCGGGAATGGCAGTACGATCTGCCGGCAGGACGCCGGGCCCGGCTCGAACAGGTTGCCCTCCGGGCCGGTCGAGACCTCCAGCGAAGTGACCAGCTCTTCCCGGATGGCGTCCAGCGGCGGGTTGGTGACCTGCGCGAACAGCTGGGAGAAGTAGTCGAACAGCAGCCGGGGCCGGTCGGACAGCACGGCGATCGGCGTGTCCGTGCCCATCGACCCGATTGGCTCGGCACCGGTCCGGGCCATCGGCGCCAGCAGCACCCGCAGGTCCTCTTCGGTGTAGCCGAACAGCTGCTGCTGGGTGGTCAGCTCGGCCGCGCCGGGCAGCGCCCGGACCCGGTCCGGCAGGTCATCCAGATGCAGCAGGCCCGCGTGCAGCCAGTCTTCGTACGGGTGCTGGCGCGGCCAACCCGGACTTGACGTCCGCGTCCTCCAGGATCCGGCCGGCGCCGGTGTCGGCCAGGAACACCCGGCCGGGCTGCAGCCGGCCCTTGCGCACCACGTCGGCCGGGTCGATGTCCAGCACGCCGACCTCGCTGGCCAGCACGACCAGCCCGTCCCTGGTCACCCAGTACCGGCCCGGGCGCAGCCCGTTCCGGTCCAGCACCGCCCCGATCACGGTGCCGTCGGTGAACGCCACGCAGGCCGGCCCGTCCCACGGCTCCATCACCGTGGAGTGGAACCGGTAGAACGCCCGCCGGGCCGGGTCCATCTCGTCGTGGTTCTCCCACGGCTCCGGGATCATCATCAGGATCGCGTGCGGCAGCGAGCGGCCGCCCAGGTGCAGCAGCTCCAGGCACTCGTCGAAGCTGGCCGAGTCGCTGCCGGTCTCATCCAGGATGGGCAGCAGCCGCTCCATGCCCCGGCCGTCCGCGGACCGCGGGAACAGCCCGCTGTCCAGCATGGCCTCCCGGGCCCGCATCCAGTTCCGGTTGCCGCGCACCGTGTTGATCTCGCCGTTGTGCGCGATGTAGCGGTACGGATGGGCCAGCGGCCAGGACGGGAACGTATTAGTGGAGAACCGCGAGTGCACCAGGGCCAGCGCGGACACGTAGCGCGGGTCGGACAGGTCCGGGTAGAACGGCCCCAGCTGCGGCGCGGTCAGCATGCCCTTGTAGCCGATGGTCCGCGACGACAGGCTGACCAGGTAGCAGGCGGTCTCGTGCTCCACCCGCTTGCGCAGGCAGAACGCCCGCCGGTCCAGCGCGATGCCGGTTTCCCCGGGGGCGGTGACGAACAACTGGCGGAGCGCCGGCAGCACCGCCAGTGAGCCCTCGCCGCAGAACGCCAGGTCGGCGGGCACGTCGCGCCAGCCCAGGATGGTCAGCCCCTCGTCGGCCGCCAGCCGCTCCACCGCCGCTACCGCCTCCGCCGCACACTCCTCGCCCTGGGGCAGGAACACCAGGCCGGCCGCGTAACAGGCCAGGCGGCAGCTCGAAGTCGCACACGGCACGGAAGAAGGTGTCCGGGATCTGGGTCAGGATGCCCGCGCCGTCGCCCGTGTTGGGGTCGCTGCCCTGCGCGCCGCGGTGCTCCAGATTGCGGAGTACGGTCAGCGCTTTGGCCACGATGTCGTGGCTGGGCCGCCCGGACAGGTCAGCGACGAAGCCGACGCCGCACGCGTCGTGCTCGAAGCTGCTGTCGTAAAGTCCCCCCGGGTTCGCTGCAGCGGCAGGTGCCATCCGCACTCCTGTCGTCCGATCCGAATTTGCGTTCTCGCATGCGGTCGGGACGACGTTGGCCCTGCCACGAAGCCGCTGATCGCGGTGTGGCTCCCCGAGCTGGTGCTCGTAGGTTACACGGAGATTACGCCACCAGGTCAATCATCCCCGCCCGATGCGGTTAGCGAAACACCTGACCCGCTGGAAACATCCGCTTCGTGCAAATTGCCCTAGGAATGTGCCCCCAGACCAGGGCGGCAAACTCGGCGGGCCGCGGCGTCCGGTCAGCCCCGCGCGGGCGTGGCCGCGCGGACCCCGGCGGCCAGCTCGGCGGCCAGTTCGCGCACCGCGGCCAGCCCGGCCGCGGCGTCCGGCGCGGCCAGCAGCCGCTGCACGAAGGCCGATCCCACGATGACGCCGTCGGCGAAGCCGGCCACTTCCGCGGCCTGCCCGCCGTCCCGCACCCCCAAGCCCACCGCGACCGGCAGCCTGGTGACCTCCCTGACCCGGCTGACCAGCCCGGCCGCGGCCGACCCGACCGAGGCCCGGGCCCCGGTCGTGCCCATCAGCGACGCCGCGTAGACGAAGCCGCGGCAGGCCGCGGTGATCCGCACGATCCGCTCCTCCGACGAGCTCGGCGCGACCAGGAAGACGCGGTCCAGACCGTGCTCATCCGCGGCGGAGAGCCACGCCTCCGCCTCTTCCGGCGGCAGGTCGGGAGTGATCAGGCCGGCCCCGCCGGCCGCAGCCAGGTCGGCGGCAAAGGACGCGACGCCATAGTGATCCACTGGATTCCAGTACGTCATCACCAGCAGCGGAACGCCAGTGCCCGCGACTGCCTCCACCGTGCGCAGCACGTCGGCGACCCGGGTCCCGGCGGTGAGCGCCCGGTGCGTGGCTTCCTGGATGACCGGGCCGTCCATCAGCGGGTCGGAGTAGGGCAGGCCGATCTCCAGCACGTCGCAGCCGGACTCGGCCATCGCCACCGCGGCCTGGATCGCGCCGTCCACCGACGGGAAGCCGGCCGGCAGGTAACCGACCAGGGCCGCCCGGCCCTCCGCGGCCGCCTTCTCGAACGCGGTGCTGACGGCGCTCATCCGGCTAGTCCTGGGTTCAGGTGGCCGAACCAGCGGCCCGCGATACCGACGTCCTTATCACCCCGGCCGGACAGGTTGACCAGCAGCAGCGCGCCCGGGCCCAGCTCACCGGCCACCTGCAGGGCGCCGGCCAGCGCATGCGCCGACTCGATGGCCGGGATGATGCCCTCGGTCTGGCAGAGCAGCGAGAACGCGTCCATCGCCTGCGCGTCCGAGACCGCCCGGTAGCTGGCCCGGCCGGTGTCGTGCAGCCAGGAATGCTCCGGCCCGACGCCCGGGTAGTCCAGCCCGGCCGACACCGAGTGGGTGGGCAGCGTCTGCCCGTCGGCGTCCTGCAGCAGGTAGGTGCGCATGCCGTGGATGACCCCGGCCGACCCGGCCACCAGGGTGGCCGCATTGTGCCCACTGTCCGGCCCGTCGCCGCCCGCCTCGCAGCCGATCAGCCGGACCGCCTCGTCCGGGATGAACGCGTGGAACACGCCGATCGCGTTCGAGCCACCGCCCACACAGGCGATCACCGCGTCCGGCAGCCGGCCGGTCATGGCCAGCACCTGCTCCCGGGCCTCCACCCCGATGACCCGCTGGAAGTCGCGCACCATGGTCGGGAACGGATCCGGGCCCATCACCGAGCCGATGCAGTAGTGCGTCGTGTCAACCGTGGTAACCCAGTCGCGGAACGCCTCGTTGATGGCGTCCTTCAGGGTCCGGCTGCCGGTCGCGACCGGCACCACCTCGGCGCCGAGCAACCGCATCCGGGCCACGTTCAGCGCCTGCCGCTCGGTGTCCTCCTCGCCCATGTACACGACACAGTCCAGGCCGAGCAGTGCGCACGCGGTCGCGGTGGCCACGCCGTGCTGGCCGGCCCCGGTCTCGGCGATCATCCGCTTCTTGCCCATCCGCTTGGTGAGCAGCGCCTGGCCGAGCACATTGTTGATCTTGTGTGAGCCGGTGTGCGCCAGGTCCTCCCGCTTGAGCAGGATCCGGCACTCCCCAGCCCGGGCCGCGAACCGCGGCACCTCGGTGACCAGCGTGGGCCGCCCGGCATACCCGGTGAGCAGGGCGGTGAGCTCGGCCTGGAACGCCGGGTCGGCCTGGGCCGACGCGTACTCGCGGGCCAGTTCGCCCAGCGCGGACATCAGCGCCTCGGGGGCGAACCGGCCGCCGTACGGGCCGAAGTGCCCTGGCTGGCCGGCCGGCCCATCCGCCGCTCCCTGGGTGGTGGCCGCGGCCGTCGCTGGTCCGGTCATCCGCGGTCCCCGCGCAGCGCGGGGTGCGAGCCCGCGGTGACCAGGTCGGCCACCGCGCTCCGCGGGTCCTTGCCGGTGACCAGGCTCTCCCCCACCAGCACCGCGTCCGCGCCGGACGCCGCGTAGGCGAGCAGGTCATGCGGCCCGCGGACACCGGACTCGGCTATCTTGACGATCCCCTCCGGGACCAGCGGGGCCAGCCGGCTGAATACGCCGCGGTCCACCTCCAGGGTGGCCAGGTTGCGCGCGTTGATCCCGATGACCTGCGCCCCGGCGTCCACCGCCCGGTCCAGTTCGTCCTCGGTGTGCACCTCGACCAGCGGGACCAGCCCGATCGAGCTAGCCCGCTCGACCAGCGAGATGAGCGCGTTCTGCTCCAGCCCGGCCACGATCAGCAGCACCAGGTCGGCGCCGTGCGCCCGGGCTTCCCACAGCTGGTAGGAGCTGACCACGAAGTCCTTCTGCAGCACCGGGATGCCGACCACCGAGCGCACCGCGGTCAGGTCGGCCAGGCTGCCGCCGAACTTGCGCGGCTCGGTCAGCACGCTGATCACGCTGGCGCCGCCGGCCTCGTAGTCCATGGCCAGCGCGGCCGGGTCGGCGATGGCCGCCATCGCGCCCTTGGACGGGCTGGCCCGCTTGACTTCGGCGATGACGACGACATCCTCGCCGCGGAACGCTGGCATCGGGTCTTTGGGCGACGGCGCGCGCCCGGCCATGTCCTTCAGCTGGTCCAGCGTGACATCCCGCTGCCGGGCAGCGAGATCGGCGCGGACCCCGTCAAGGATCTCGTTGAGCACGCTCACGCGACTTCGCAGTCCCCTCCGGCCCGTCGGTTGGTTTCCTTGCGCACCCGATGGTAGCGATGCTGTCTCTGTGTGCCGGCGGGCCCCCTCGGCCGAGGGCCGCTGCGGCTGCCCGGTACCGGATGCCTCTTACCCCGGGCCGGTCTCGCCGAGCGCTTCCTCGGCCAGGCCCTCCCGGCCGCGCTGCGGTGCGGAGCCGTAGGCCCGCGCGACCGCGGGATGGATCAGCACGGCGGCGGTGATGATGGCCAGCAGCGTGCCACCGACGTACCGCGCGGTCATGAAACGAAGCACCCCGAACAGCACCAGGGCGCTCTCCGCGGCCAGCGCGGCCACCCACACCGCGTGGCTGCCGGTCCGGCTGGCCACCGCGAGCCCGCACAGCACGGCCACGATGGCCAGGGTGAACAGGATCGACGGCAGATGCCGCTTGCCGAAGAACAGCCCGATCGCGGCGGCCACCGCGGCCTGCGCCACGATCAGCCTGGTGACCAGCCGGATCAGCGTACCCCGCTGGTCATCCGGGGCCGCCGGGCGATTCTCTGACATGTACGTCAGAGTAACCCGGTTCAGGCCGCTCCGCTGGCCCCTGACCAGTCTCACCGCTCGCCGCGAAGCGGCGAACGGGGGGCTCCGGGGGGTCGTCCCCCCGGGCCTGCACCGTGGGGTCGACGCCCTGGCTCAGCGATTCCCAGAGGGCGGCTGAGTCGGTCACGGGCGATGGGCGCCGCCCGGCGGGCCGGTCGTACCGGCTGGACATGACCGGCCAGCCCGCGCCGCGCCAGGCAGCCAGCAGCCCGGCCGCGACGATGAGCACCGCGCCGGCCAGCGCCACCCAGCGCCACGGGAATGCCGCCATCGTGACGTGGCTGGACAGGCTGATCCCGGACACCCCGCCACCCGGGGTGGTACCGCCATCGACCGTGCTCCCACCGGGCACCGAACTGGCCGTGCCCGCCGCCCCGGTCACCGCGCCGCGCACCTGGGCGTCGGTCACCGGCATGCTCAGCCCCACGATGATGGCCACGCCGAACGCGGCCAGCACGCCGCCGACCACCCGACGGGCCAGCCGCCGGGTGGCCACCAGCGCGGCCAGGCCGGCCAGCGCGGCCAGCCCGAGCGCGCCCACCGCCGGCAGCAGATCCTGGCCGCGCACCACGGCCGTGCTGGCCGGCAATGGGCGTGGCTGCACGGTCAGCACCCGGGCCCAGTCCTGCCGCACCGCGATGAGCACCACCGCCGCGCCGACCGCGCCGAGCAGCAGCGCGCCGAGATACTCCCGTCTGGGCGGCTTCACCCGGGTGTCACCACCACCACCGGCAGTGGCGCGGCGTCGAAGCAGGTCCGGTCGCCGGTGTGGCAGGCGCCGCCGGCCTGGTCCACCATGACCAGCACGGTGTCCCCGTCGCAGTCCAGCGCCACCGACTTGACCTGCTGCGTGTGCCCGGAGGTCTCACCCTTAACCCAGTATTCCTGGCGGCTGCGCGACCAGTACGTGCAGCGCCCGGTGGTCAGCGTGCGGTGCAGCGCCTCGTCGTCCATCCAGCCGACCATGAGTACCTCACCGGTGTCATGCTGCTGGGCCACGGCGGCGACCAGGCCATTCGCATCCCGCTTCAGCCGGGCGGCGATCTCCGGGTCGAGCCGGGACGGGCCGCGGGGGTCGTTCACCGCGTGCTCGCTGCGCTGTTCATGGCCATATCCTCTCAGCTTCTTAGCACCGGGGTTCACCAGCACCAGGCCGGGCCGTGCGCGGCAGGCCATTCCGCTGCCCGCCCGCGGTGGTTAACATCGCGGGATGACCCTCGCCCGCGATGAGCGCCTGGCCCTCTGCGCGCTGCTCGATCAGACCGGCCCGGACGCGCCCACGCTATGCGAGGGCTGGACAACCCTCGACCTGGCCGCCCATCTGGTGCTCCGGGAGCACCGGATGGATGCCGGAGCCGGCATCGTGATCCGCCCGCTGGCCGGGTACACCCGGCGGGTGCAGCACACGCTCGCGCAGCGCGGCTCATTCGCCAGCCTGGTCACGGCCATCCGCAACGGGCCGCCGCGGCTGTCCCCGTTCGGCCTGCCCGGTGTGGACGAGCGGGCCAACCTGGTCGAGTTCTTCGTGCATCACGAGGACGTCCGCCGGGGCGGCCCGGACTGGCCAGAGCGCAAGGTCACGCCCGCGCTGTCCGAAGCGCTCTGGCGGCGGCTCAGCATGGCCCGGTTCGTGCTGCGCAAGGCCCCGGTCGGGGTGGAACTGGTCCGCGATGACATCGGCCCTGACCCGGCCGGGGCCCGGGTGCGGATCACCGCCAAGGCCCGCACGCCGGTGGTCACCGTCACCGGCGGCCCGGCGGAACTCACCCTGTGGGCACTCGGCCGGACCGCGGCCGCCCAGGTGCGGCTCGACGGCGCCGATGCCGCGCTGCGCCAGCTGGCCCAGGTTCGCTGGCGGCTCTGAGCGTTCCGCGCCACCAAGAGTTCGCGCGGCATATCCGCACCCTTCACCCAAAAACGTTTAATGAGCCGCTATCCGGCCATCTTCCCGTCAGTTTTTCCCGCGACTATTCCCCCGTTCGCGCCAGAGCGGCGTGCCATGCGGGCCAGTGGCCTCGCAGTTCGGAGGGGGAGCTCGTGCCCAGAAGAAAGACAGTCGCGGTTGCGGCCCTCGCGGTCAGCGGCCTGATGGTCGCTGCGGGATGCAGCAGTAGCTCGAATAGCAGTGGTAGCTCAGGCTCAACCAGCACCAACGCCGCCACGGCCACCTCAGTCACCGCCTTCGGCGGCATGAACGGCCTGGTCGCGGCGTGCAAGAAGGAAGGGACGCTGAACGTCATCACGCTCCCGTCCAACTGGGCCAACTACGGCACGATCATGAAGGACTTCACCGCGAAGTACGGCATCAAGATCAACGACGCCAACCCGGACGGCTCCAGCCAGGACGAGATCAACGCAATGCAGCAGCTCAAGGGCCAGAGCCGGGCGCCCGACGTGCTGGACATGGGCACCTCGTTCGCGATCAAGGCGGACCAGGAGGGGCTGCTGGCCCCGTACAAGGTGGCCACCTGGAGTGCCATCCCGGCCAACTCCAAGGCGTCTGACTCGACCTGGTACGACGACTACGGCGGCTACGTGGCCATCGGCTACGACTCGGCCAAGGTGAAGGTCCCGCCGACCTCGTTCAAGGACCTGCTCAAGCCGATCTACAAGAACCAGGTCGCCATCAACGGGAATCCGACCCAGGCCAGCGCCGCGTTCTCCGCGGTGTACGCGTCCGCCCTGGCGAACGGCGGCTCGCTGAACAACATCGAGCCAGGCATCCAGTACTTCAAGAAGCTGCACCAGGTCGGCAACTTTGTGCCGGTGACCGCGGGCCCAACCACCGTGCAGAGCGGGCAGACCCCGATCGTCGTGTGGTGGGACTACCTGCTGGCTTCGGAGATCTCCAGCGTGGTGCCCACGTTCAAGATCGTTATCCCGACCGATGCGCACTACGCCGCCTACTACAGCCAGGCGATCAGCAAGACCGCGCCCAACCCGGCCTGCGCCCGGCTGTGGGAGGAGTACCTGTACTCGCCCACCGGCCAGAACCTGTGGCTCCAGGGCAAGGCACGGCCGATCGAGCTGCAGACGCTGGTCAGCAACGGGACCGTGGACAAGGCGGCCAACGCGGCGCTGCCCGCGGCGCCGGCCGGCGAACTCAGCTTCCCGACCCAGGCCCAGGAGTCGGCGGCCGAAGCCAAGGTGGCCCAGCAGTGGTCGAGCGTGATCGGCTAGCCGGTGTCCACTGAAGCCGCTCCGGCGACGGCCCCGGGATCCGTCTCGGATCCCGGGCCCGGCCGCGACGAGGCCTGGGCGCCCGGCTGCGCGGCATGGCGAACCTGGCCGGTATCGTCCCGTTCGCCGTCTACGTGCTGCTCTTCCTGGCCATCCCGGCGATCGCGATCGCTATCGGAGCGTTCCAGAACCCCGACACGGGCAGCTTTACGCTGAGCAATGTTCACACCGCCACGCACGGCATCTACCTGCACGGCTTCCTGATCACGGCCGAGCTGTCGGTGATCACTTCGGTGATACCGGGCATCGCCGGGCTGCTCATTGGGTATGCGATCTTTACCGCCAAGCACGGCTCGATACTGCGCCGGGTCTCGATCACGGCGTCGGGCGTGTTCGCCAACTTCGGCGGCGTGCCACTCGCGTTCCTGTTCATTGCCACCCTGGGCACGACCGGGATCGCCACCCGCTGGCTCACCGATATCGGCTTCAACCCTTACGAGCATGGCTTCAACCTGTACGACCTCGGCGGGGTGGCGCTCGTCTACCTGTACTTCCAGATACCGCTGATGGTCCTGATCATCCTGCCCGCCTTCGAGGGGCTGCGGCCGGCCTGGCGGGAGGCGGCCGAGAACCTGGGCGCCTCCACCTGGCAGTACTGGCGGTACGTGGGCGGGCCGGTGCTGCTGCCGTCCTTCCTGGGCTGCGTGCTGCTGCTGTTCGGCAGCGCGTTCTCCGCCTACGCCACGGCTGAGGCACTGACCAGCGGAACCATCCCGCTGACCGCCATCCAGATCGGGTCGTTTCTGAACGGCAACGTGCTGGCTGGCCAGCAGAACGTGGGCAAGGCCCTCGGCCTGGGCATGGTACTGATCATCGCGGTGCTCATGGTGTTCTATGCCTTGCTGCAGCGGCGGGCGGCGCGATGGCTGCGGTAACCGGGGAGGGCCTGGCCGGCGGCCAGACCGCGCCCGCCCCGCCCGGAGTGCACCGCCGACCGCGCCGCTTCCCGGTATGGCGCTGGATCATCCTGGTGCTCACCGCCATTTACTTCCTGATCCCGCTGTACGCCGCGCTGCGCTTCGCCGGGATCTCCAGTTTCCGGCAACGTGGTGCACCAGACGGGGTTCTCCGACGCGCTGACCCTGTCGGTGAAGCTCGCGCTGATCACCACGGTGCTGACCCTGGCGCTGATGGTGCCGACCGCGATCTACGTGCACCTGCGGCTGCCCGGCCTGCGCCGCTTCCTGGAATCGATCACGATCCTGCCGATCGTCATCCCGCCGGTGGTGCTCATCGTCGGCGTGCTGGATGTGGCGCCCGGATTCCTGAAGAGCACGCCCTACCTGCTCGGCCTGGTGTACGTGATCCTGGCCATGCCGTTCGCCTACCGGTCGCTGGATGCGGGGCTGCGCGCGCTGGAGCTGCGCACCCTGGTCGACGCGGCCAGTTCGCTCGGTGCTGGGTGGCCGACCACCTTGTGGCGGGTGATCCTGCCGAACCTGCGCACCGCGCTGCTGTCGGCCACCGTGCTCACGGTCGCGCTGGTCCTCGGCGAGTACACCATGGCCAGCCTGGACCTGTACCAGACGTTCCCGGTATGGATCGTGGCCTTCGACCAGACCAGCGGCCCGGTGTCCACCGCCGCGTCGCTGCTGGCCCTGTTCATCACCTGGGTCTTCCTGCTCCTGATCGTCACGCTGGCCAGCCGGCGGGGCCGCCGCACCGGTCGGGACCAGGTCGAGCTGTTCTCTGTCCGCCGGACCGTCCGGTAGGACCTGGGGGGATTTGATGACACCGAACACCACCTCTGGCCCCGGCGGGACGGCCGCAGGCCAGGCCGCCAGCGGCGGCGCACCGGTCCGCCTGGACCAGGTGAGCCGGTCATTCGGCACCGTGCGCGCGCTGGACTCGCTGTCCCTGGACATCGCGCCCGGAGAGCTGGTCGCACTGCTCGGCCCGTCCGGGTGCGGCAAGACGACCGCGCTGCGCATCCTGGCCGGCTTCGAGACCCCCGACTCGGGCACCGTCGAGGTGGACGGGAAGGAGATCTCCGCGGTCCCCGCGGCCAAGCGGGACATGGGCATGGTGTTCCAGAGCTACAGCCTGTTCCCGAACATGTCCGCGCAGGACAACGTGGGCTTTGGGCTGCGGATGCGCAAGTTCAACAGCGCGGCCCGGCAGCGCCGGGCGGCCGAGCTGCTGGACATGGTCGGCCTGGCCCCCCAGGCCAGCCAGTACCCGCACCAGCTGTCCGGCGGCCAGCAGCAGCGGGTCGCGCTGGCCCGGGCGCTGGCCATCGAGCCGCGGGTGCTGCTGCTCGACGAGCCGCTGTCTGCGCTGGACGCCAAGGTGCGGCTCCAGTTGCGCGAGCAGATCCGCGCGCTGCAGCAGCGGCTCGGCACGACCACCCTGTTCGTCACGCACGACCAGGAGGAAGCGCTGTCCATGGCGGACCGGGTCGGGGTGATGAGCAGCGGCAGGCTGGAGCAGATCGCCACCCCGGACGAGCTGTACGCGCACCCGGCGTCGGCGTTCGTGGCCGAGTTCGTCGGGATCATGAACCGGATCCCGGGCGACGTGCTGTACCTGCTCGGCACGCCGACCGACCTGGTCGCCGCGGCCGACGGCAGCCCGGCCGGATCGGCCGACGGGAAGGACGCCCTAGTCCGGCCGGAAGGGCTGCGGCTGACCGCCAGCTCGCATGGCAACGGCATCGTGACCACCCGGACGTTCCTCGGCCAGCTGACCCGGCTCAGCGTCCGGCTGTCCGGCGACGTGGTTGTCCAGGTCGACCAGCGGACCAGCGAAGCCGTGGGCATCAGCCCTGGCGACTCGGTCCAGGTCACCCTGGCCGACCTGCCGGTCCTGCTGGCCGACCGCTCTGCTAGCCGGGAGGGCGCCGCCCCGGCCGATCAGGTCACCACCAACTCGTGATCAACCGATCACTGTCGCTATGACGACACCAATCGGTTGATCACGTTCTGGACGCGGGGTGGGCGGCTGGTGGTGTGGGGGCCGGACGTCCGGGCTGGGCGGCATGACGGGCGGCTAGGCGCCGAGGATGAGCGGGAGCAGGTCGGCGACTGAGTCGAGCACGTGCGGGGCCTTGGCCGCCTCGAACTCGTCCCGGGTCGTCCGCCCGGTCAGCACCCCGGCCACCAGGCCCGCCCCGGCGCGGCGGCCGGACTCGATGTCGCTGGGCGTGTCGCCGGCCACGGCCAGTTCGCTCACCGCGCCGCCGCCCAGCCGGAGCAGCGCGGTGAGCGGCAGGTCGGGCCAGGG
The DNA here is from genome assembly GCA_963832095.1 of uncultured Actinomycetes bacterium. Classification (GTDB taxonomy): domain Bacteria; phylum Actinomycetota; class Actinomycetes; order Streptosporangiales; family Streptosporangiaceae; genus RYN-230. Next base: position 66,851 of record CAWHSW010000015.1, on the reverse strand, counting down.
CCGGCCACGCCCGGCGTCAGCCGGGGACAGCGCCAGGTCGATCAGCGGCTGCCAGCCGAGCATGTCGATGATCGTGTCCCGGGTGGCCGGCGAGAACCCGGTGAGCAGGCAGATCTGCACGCCCGCGCCGGACAGCTGGGTGATCGTGTCCACCGCTCCGGGCAGCGCGCTGACCTGGCCCGCCGCCACCGCGTCGGCGTACCGCTCCTCGAACACCTCGTTGGCCTGCCATGCGGTGGCCTCGTCGCCGAGGATCTGCCGGAACACGTCGATCTTCGACTGGCCCATGGTCGCGTGCACGGTGCGCATCGCCTCCGCGTACGCCGGGGTGTCCTCGGCGGGCCCGAACCGGGCCAGCGCGGCGGAGAACGCGGCCAGCACACTGCCGTCGTCGGCGATCGTGGTGCCGGCCATGTCCAGGCAGGCGATCGTGATGCTGCTCATGAACCCTCTTCCCGACGGAACGTGTCTTCCGCGATCGCCGGGGCGCAGGTCATCCCCCGCCCCCCAGGCCCGGTGACCAGCACCACGCCCGGCGCCACCGCGGACCGGTGGTACAGATCATCCCCGGTGACCTGGCTGTACACCCCGGCCCAGCGGCGGCGCACCGCGGGCAGACCGGCCCCCAGCAGGCGTTCAGCCCGGGAAAGCAGATGCTGGTACGGGCCTTCGTTGACATCGAACGGGAACGGTTCCGCGTACTCGTGGGTGTCGCCGATGGTGAGGCTGCCGTCCAGCCGCTGCACCAGCAGCAGCTGGGCGTGGGCCTGCGCCGCCACGTCGGGCTGCGCGGCCAGCCGGGCGCGGCCGGGCAGGTCGTAGGCCGGGTAGTAGCGCAGCGAGTCGCCGTCGGCCACCGAGGTGGTCAGCGCCGGGCCGAACGGGCCGGTCTGCAGCATCTGCAGCCGCACCCGGCGCACCGGCGGGCGATCCCAGCCAGCCAGGTGCGGCCCGGCCAGCCCGGTATGCGTGGCCCCGGTGCACAGCACGACCAGGTCGGCCCGGTGCCAGCTGCCGGTGTGGTCGCGGATCGCGTGCGGGGTGACCTGCACCGCCTCGCGCCCGGATAGCCAGGTGTACCCGGACGTGGCCGTGCTGCCCGCGGCCAGGTAGGCGCGCAGCGCGGCCGGCACGGCGCGCGGCTCGACGATGGCGTCCAGCCGGCCATGCAGGCCGCCGGCGAACTCGCCGCACAGCGCCGGGTTGACCTCGCGGACCGCCGCCGGGTCGAGCAGTTCGTAGCCGCGCAGGCCGGCATCGGGCCGGGCCGCGGCCTCCTTGAGCAGGGTCAGCTCGGCCTCGCCGGTGGCCAGGGTGAGCGAGCCGTGCGCGCGGAAGCCGATGCCGGGCGCCTCCAGGGCCAGCTGCTCCCAGCGGGCCCGGGACCGCCGGGCCAGCTCCAGTTCCGCACCGCCGGCCCGGCCGCTCAGCCAGATCAGGCCGAAATTGCGCACGCTGGCCCCGCGCGGGCCGGGCTCCCGCTCCAGGTGGACCACGTCGTGGCCGCGCCGCCGGGCCTCAGTGGCGTGCATCAGCCCCAGCACGCCACCCCCGACCACCACGACCGACATTCGCCACCTCCGCCCTGATCAGCGCACAGCGAGCGCCCGCCCAGCCAACCGGTGCGCGGTGACACGCAGCTGAACATCTGGTACCGGGTACTCCAACACACGGAAACATCCGGACAAACGTAACAATCCGGATGAATCTAGGTCACCGTTAGCCACCGCCGGGCGCACCATGGAAGAGCCTGGCCTGCGTGGCGGCAGTGCGCAAGGGTAGGGCGTAGTGGTTCAGCCCCGGCTGCCGGGGCAGGGCGCGGCCCGGCCGCGCTGGGGTCGGATGAGCCGAACGGAGGCACGCAGTGCAGGTACTCGGCATCGACATTGGCGGGTCCGGGATCAAGGGAGCCCCGGTGGACACCGGACCGGGCAAGCTGCTCGCTGAGCGGGTCAAGCTGGAGACCCCGCACCCGGCCGTGCCCGACACGGTGGCCAAGGTGGTGGCCCAGCTGGTGGAGGCATTCAGCTGGACCGGGCCGGCCGGCATCACGTTCCCCGGCGTGGTGGTGAACGGCGTGACGCATACCGCGGCCAACCTGGACCCGGCCTGGGTCGGGCTGGATACCCGGGCCCTGTTCAGCGAGGCCACCGGGCTGAGCCCGGCGCTGATGAACGACGCCGACGCGGCCGGCCTGGCCGAGATGCGCTTCGGCGCGGGCGCCGGGCAGCAGGGCACGGTGCTGGTGCTGACGTTCGGCACCGGGATCGGCAGCGCGCTGTTCCGGGCCGGCATCCTGGTGCCCAACACCGAGTTCGGCCACATCGAGATCCGCGGCAAGGACGCCGAGCACCGCGCCTCGGAGCGGGCCAAGGAGGAGCACGACCTGAGCTGGGAGAAGTGGGCCGAGCGGGTGGATGAGTACCTGCAGCACATGGAGCGGCTGACCGCGCCGGACCTGATCATCATCGGCGGCGGGGTCAGCCGCAAGGCGGACAAGTTCCTGCACCTGCTGAGCGGCCTGCGGGCCACCGTGGTGCCGGCCTCGCTGCACAACGATGCCGGCATCGTGGGCGCCGCCCTGGCGGCCGATCCCGGCTAACGGATCTCGGCGCCGGCCGCCCGCAGCACGTCCTTGACCTCGCCGATCCGGAGCTGGCCGAAGTGGAACACGCTGGCCGCCAGCACCGCGTCGGCGCCTGCCCCGACCGCGGGCGGGAAGTGGGCCAGCTGCCCGGCCCCGCCGCTGGCAATGATCGGCACGTCCACCACCGCGCGCACCATGCGGATCAGCTCGAGGTCGAAGCCGGTCTTGGTGCCGTCCGCGTCCATCGAGTTGAGCAGGATCTCGCCCACGCCCAGCTCGGCGCCGCGCACCGCCCACGCCACCGCGTCGATCCCGGTACCGCGCCGCCCGCCGTGCGTGGTCACCTCGAACTGTGCCGGCCCGGGGGGGCGACCCCCCGCTCTGCTTTCCCGGGGGACTACCCCCGGAGCCCCCGGCCCCCGATCGCCGCTTCGCGGCGGGCTACCGGGCAGCCGGCGCGCGTCCACGGACAGCACCACGCACTGCGAGCCGAACCGCTGCGCCGCCTCGCCGAGCAGCTCCGGGCGGCCGATCGCCGCCGTGTTCAGCGACACCTTGTCCGCGCCCGCCCGGAGCAGCCGGTCCACGTCCCCGGTGCTGCGCACCCCGCCGCCCACGGTGAGCGGGATGAACACCTGGTCGGCGGTACGCCGGACCACATCGACCATGGTCTGCCGGTCGCCGCTGGACGCGGTGATGTCCAGGAACACCAGCTCGTCGGCGCCTTCCGCGTCGTACGCCGCGGCCAGCTCGACCGGGTCGCCGGCGTCCCGCAGGTCCCGGAAGTTGACCCCCTTGACCACCCGACCGGCATCAACGTCCAGGCAGGGAATCACCCGAACCGCGACGCTCACCAGCCCCACCAGCCACGACCACTCTGGCCCCACCGGTCACAGCGCACGTTAGCGGTGTACATCGCTGCCCTTATAGGGGCAGCGATGTACACCGCTGATTGGTGGGGGGCGCGCGGCCGGGACATCAGGCACCGATCCCCGGGCGGTAGGCCACTGCCTCCACCTCGACCAGCATCCGCGGATCGACCAGCCGGGCAATCTCGATCATGGTCGCGGCGGGCAGCACGTCGCCGAACGCGGCGCCGTGCGCCCGGCCGTACTCTTCCCACCGGTCGATGTCGGTGACGTAGATCCGGGTCTGCACGACGTCGGCCAGCCCGAGTCCGAGCCGGTCCAGCGCGCCGGCCACGTTGCGCAGCGCCTGCGCGGTCTGCGCGTAGGCATCGCCCTCGTGCACGAACTCCCCGCCGTCCGTCGACGTGCAGCCGGCCACGAACACGAAATCCCCGGCCGCCACCGCGCGGCTGTACCCGACCACCGGCTCCCACGGCGTGCTGGTGGAGATCTTCCGGGTCACGCCGCCACCGCCTGCAGCGCTTCCGCCAGGGTGAACGCCCCCGCGTACAGCGCCTTGCCCACGATCGCGCCCTCCACGCCGGAGTCCGCCAGGGTGGCGATGGCGGCCAGGTCGGCCAGGCTGGACACCCCGCCACTGGCGATCACCGGGCGGCTGGTCCGGCCGGTGACATGGCGGAGCAGGTCCAGGTTGGGCCCGGTCAGCGTGCCGTCCCGGTTGATATCGGTGACCACGTACCGGGCGCAGCCCGCGGCGTCCAGCCGGTCCAGCGCGTCGTCCAGTTCGCCGCCGTCCCGGGTCCAGCCGCGCGCGGACAGCGTGCGGCCGCGCACGTCCAGCCCTACGGCGATCCTGTCGCCGTACTCGCCGATGGCGGACCGCACCCAGTCCGGCTCCTCCAGCGCGGCGGTGCCGATGTTCACCCGGGCGCACCCGGTGTCCAGCGCGGCGGCCAGCGACGCGTCGTCGCGGATCCCGCCGGACAGTTCCACCGCGATATCCAGCCGGCCCACGATGCTGGCCAGCAGGTCCGCGTTCGACCCGCGGCCGAACGCGGCGTCCAGGTTGACCAGGTGCACCCACTCCGCCCCGGCCGATTGCCAGGCCAGCGCGGCCTGTATCGGGTCGCCGTACCCGGTCTCGGTGCCGGCCGCGCCATGCACCAGCCGGACCGCCTGCCCGCCGGACACGTCCACCGCGGGCAGCAAAGTCAGCGCGGCGTCGCTCATCGGATCATCTCCAGCCAGTTGGCCAGCAGCGCCGCACCCGCGTCGCCGGATTTCTCGGGGTGGAACTGGGTCGCGCACAGCGGGCCGTTCTCCACCGCGGCGATGAACGGCTCGCCGTGCGTCGCCCAGCTGATCAGCGGCGGCGTCATCCACCTGGACGGCGGCATCGGCAGCGCCCGGGCCGCGTAGGAGTGCACGAAGTAGAACCGCTGCGCCGGGTCGATACCGGCCAGCAGCCGCGATCCGGCCGGCACGTCGAGCGTGTTCCAGCCCATGTGCGGCAGCACCGGCGCTTTCAGCCGCTCCACCACGCCGGGCCATTGCCCGCAGCCGGCCGTGCGCGTCCCGTGCTCGGCCCCCTCGGCGAACAGCACCTGCATGCCGACGCAGATGCCGAGCACCGGCCGGCCCCCGGCCAGCCGCCGGTCGATCACCCGGTCGCCATGCACCGCACGCAGCCCGGCCATGCACGCCGCGAACGCGCCGACGCCCGGCACCACCAGCCCATCCGCGGCCAGCGCCGTTACCGGATCCGCGGTCACCACGGTGTCCGCCCCGACCCGCTGCAGCGCTCTTTCTGCCGAACGCAAGTTCCCGGAACCGTAGTCCAGCACCACAATGCTGGGCCTTCCACCTCGTCCCGAAGGGGCGTTCCGGGAGGTTCCGGGGGGTCGCCCCCCCGGGCCGGCACTGGTCACAAGACGCCTTTGGTGCTGGGCACGCCGAGCGCCCGTGGGTCCGCCGCCACCGCGGCGCGCAGCGCCCGGGCCACGGCCTTGAACTGGGCTTCCACGATGTGGTGCGGGTTGCGCCCGGTCACTTCCAGGTGCAGGCAGATACCGGCCGTGGCGGTCACCGACTCGAAGAAGTGCCGGGTCAGCGTGGTGTCGTAGCTACCGATCAGCGGGGCCATCCCGGCCGGCTCGGTGTGCACCAGGTACGGCCGCCCGGACAGGTCGATGGCCGCCCGGGCCAGCGTCTCGTCCAGCGGCACGGCCGCGTCGCCGAACCGGCAGATGCCCGCCTTGTCGCCCAGCGCCTCGCGCAGCGCCTGGCCCAGCGCCAGCGCGGTGTCCTCCACCGTGTGGTGCGCGTCGATGTGGATGTCCCCGCTGGCCTGCACGCTCAGGTCGAGCAGGCCGTGCTTGCCCAGCTGGGCCAGCATGTGGTCGAAGAACGGCACCCCGGTGCTCACCTCGGCCCGGCCGGTGCCGTCCAGGTCCAGCTCGACCAGCACGCTGGTCTCCTTGGTGACCCGCTCCACCCGGCCGGTCCGGCCGCCACGCTCGCTCATCAGGCCTCCAGCACCTTGTCCAGGGCATCCCGGAAGGCAGCCATCTCGGTGGGCAGGCCCACGGTGACCCGCAGCCAGCGGCCGGGCCGGTCTCCCGGATCAGCACTCCCTGGTCCACCAGTTCCTGCCACACCCGGTGCCGGTCGGCGAACTGGCCGAACAGCACGAAGTTGGCGTCCGAGTCGGCCACCGCCCGGCCCCGCTGGCGGAGCCAGGCCACCAGCGCGTCTCGTTCATCGCGTAGCGCCTTGACCGTGGCCAGCGGTTCGGCCCGGTGGGCCAGCGCTGCGCGGGCCACCGCCTGGGTCACGCTGGACAGGTGGTACGGCAGCCGGACCAGCAGCAGTGCCTGGATCAGCGCGGGATCCGCGGCCAGGTAGCCGACCCGGGCCCCGGCCAGCGCGAACGCCTTGGACATGGTCCGGGTGACGGCCAGCCGGCGGAACTCCGGGAGCAGAGTCAGCGCACTGGGCGAACCATCCCGGGCGAACTCCGCGTAGGCCTCGTCCACCACCACGATGCCCGGAGCGGCCGCGCAGATACGCCGGATGACCGGGAGCGGCAGGGCGGTCCCGGTCGGGTTGTTGGGCGAGGTCAGGAACACCACGTCCGGGCGCTCAGCCGCGATGACCGCGGCGGCGTGCTCCGGGTCCAGGCCGAAGTCGGCCTCCCGGGCGCCGCTGACCCACCGGGTGCCGGTGGACAGCGAGATGAGTGGGTGCATCGAGTAGGACGGTTCGAAGCCCAGCGCGGTGCGGCCCGGGCCGCCGAACGCCTGGAGCAGTTGCTGGATGATCTCGTTCGACCCGTTGGCCGCCCACACCTGGCCGGTGGTGAGCCCGTGGCCCAGGTATCCGGCCAGCCCGGTGCGCAGCGCGACCGCGTCCCGGTCCGGGTACCGGTTCAGCGTGCCGGCCACCTCGCCGACCGCCGTCGTGATCGCGCTGGCCAGCGCGGGTGACGGGGGGTACGGGTTTTCGTTGGTGTTCAGCCGGACCGGCACGTCGATCTGCGGCGCCCCGTACGGCTCGTGCCCAGCCAGGTCAGGCCGGAGTGGCAGCCAATCCGGCAGAGTCATATCGCCTCAGTCCCGCCGCGCGGAACCCGGACCCGGACGGCTTCGACGTGCGCGGCGAGATCTTCCGCGCCGCCGAGCGCGTCGATGTGCGGGGCCACCGCGGCCAGCGCCTCCTGGCTGCACTCGACCACGTGGATGCCGCGCAGGAAGGACAGTGTGGACAGCCCGCCGGTGTGCCGGGCGGTGCCCCCGGTGGGCAGCACGTGATTGGACCCGGCCAGGTAGTCGCCCAGTGACACGGGTGCGAACGGGCCGGTGAAGATGGCACCGGCGTTACGAATCTGGCGGGCCAGCCCGGCCGCGCCGGCCGTCTGGATCTCCAGGTGCTCCGGCGCCCAGGCGTCGCTGACGGCGGCCGCCGCGGCCAGGTCGTCCACCAGCACGGTGGCCGACTGCCCAGCCAGCGCGGCCCGCACCCGGTCCCGGTGCCGCGCCGCGGCCAGCTGCGGGCCGAGCGCCTTGTCCACCTGGTCGGCCAGCCCGGGGTCGGTGGTGATCAGCAGGCAGGCGGCCAGCGGGTCGTGCTCGGCCTGGGCGATCAGGTCGGCCGCTACGAACTCAGGGTCGGCGCTGCCGTCGGCGATGATCGCGATCTCGGTCGGGCCGGCCTCGGCGTCGGTGTTGACCACGCCGAGCAGCAGCCGCTTGGCCGCGGCCACGTACACGTTGCCGGGTCCGGTGACCACGTCGGCCGGCGCACAGTCCTCGGTGCCGTAGCCGAACATGGCGATGGCCTGCGCTCCCCCGGCCGCGTGCACTTCCCCGACACCGAGCAGCGCGCAAGCGGCCAGCACCGTGGGCGACGGCAGGCCGCCCTCCCGCGGCGGGGACGCCACCGCGATCTCGCTGACCCCGGCCACCTGGGCCGGCACCACGTTCATCACGACCGACGAGGGATAGGTCACCAGGCCGCCCGGCACGTACACACCGGCCCGGCTGACCGGCACGTAGCGTTCGGTGACGGTGGCGCCGGGACTGACCGCGACGGTGCGCTCGGCCGGCAGCTGGGCCTCGTGCACCAGCCGGACCCGCCGGATGGCCTCCTCCAGCGCGGCCCGGACGGCCGGGTCGAGCGCGGCCAGCGCGGCCGGCAGCGCGTCGGCCGGCACCCGGGTGGTCGGCAGGTCCACGCCGTCGAACCGGGCGGTATGCTCCCGGACCGCCGCAGCGCCGCGAGCCCGGACGTCGGCGCAGACCGGGGCGACCGCGGCCACCGCGGCCATCACGTCAAGCTCGGCGCGGGGCAGCACGCCAGCCAGCTTTGCCCTGCTCAGGTCGGTGGCCAGCCGGCCACGGAGATCGATTCGAGGCAGCACCCGCCCAGTCTATGAAGACCGCCCACACCGTGATGCGCCTGTCCACATGCCGGACACCCAGCCGGCCCACTGACCGCCCCGGGCCCTGCGAACTACATGGGTGAAACTTCGCTGTACACCCGACTACAGCAATGTTGCATCGATGTAGTTGGCGGGCGGGCTCAGGGCAGTTGGCGGGCGGCTCAGTCCAGCGCCAGGGCGGTGTCTTCTTGCGCGTCGCGTTTCCGGTCCCGCAGCGTCTCGTTCAGTTCCAGCGCGCCGGCCATGATGCCGGCCGCCAGCGGCCACAGCGCGATCGCGCTGCGCGCCCCGAGCGACAGCGACGCGCTCAGGTGCCGCCCGGCCGGCAGCGTGCTGAGCAGGTGCTGGTAGCTGGCCTGACCGGAGTGCTGGCCGATCCACAGCGCGATCAGGCCGGCCCCGAGCCCGCCGAGCAGCACCAATGCCATCCCGACCGGGTGATGCCCGCGCACCGCGAGCAGGTAGCCGACCAGCCCGGAAATGATCCCGCCGGCCAGGCAGATCAGGCAGTACCAGCCGTCCCCGCCGATGAACGCGCTCGACTCGGCGCTCGTCACCTGGGCCGTGCCCGGGCCGGTCATCACCAGGTAGGGCCGCGGCGCCAGCGCCGCCCAGAGGAAGCCCGCGGCCACCCCGAGCAGCAGCGTGACAAGTACGGCAGGTACGCAGCGCCACAGCGCGGCCGCGGCGGCGGCCAGGCCGCGCCGAGGCCCGCCGCGGCGCGGGATGGGCTGGCCGGTGGCCCCGGCCGGATCCATTGGCTGCGTCATGATGCGCAGGAGCCTACGCGACCACCCCGGCATTCGCGCACTGGGGCGTGGGGTGCTAAACCAGGTCACTCTGCCGCCCTTGCTACCTTAGGGTTTGAGCGCGCGGCGGAATCCAGTCGGCCTAGCCGTCTCAAGGGGAAATTCATGATCGAGGCACGGGACCTCACCAAGCGCTACGGGGACAAAACCGCAGTTGACCATTTGTCATTCAATGTCGAGCCAGGCCGGGTCACCGGGTTCCTGGGCCCGAATGGCGCGGGCAAGTCGACCACGATGCGGCTCATCCTGGGCCTGGACCGGCCGAACTCCGGTACCGCGACGATCGACGGCCGGGCGTACGCCGACCTGAATCAGCCACTGCGCACGGTAGGCGCGCTGCTCGAGGCCAAGGCTATGCACCCGGGCCGGAGCGCCTACAACCACCTGCTGTTCCTGGCCCAGACACAAGGGCTGCCCCGGTCCCGGGTGGATCAGGTGCTCGACCTGGTCGGGCTGCGTGAGGTGGCGCGCAAGCGGACCGGCGGGTACTCCCTCGGCATGGGGCAGCGGGTCGGCATCGCGGTGGCCATGCTGGGTGACCCGCAGGTGCTGCTGCTGGACGAGCCGGTCAACGGCCTCGACCCAGAGGGCATCCTGTGGATCAGGAACCTGATGAAACATCTCGCGACCGAAGGCCGCACCATTTTCGTGTCCAGCCACCTGATGAATGAGATGGCCGTCACGGCCGACCATCTGATCGTGATCGGCCGGGGCAAGCTGATCGCCGAGTCCAGCACCCAGGAATTCATCGAGCGCAGTTCCGACAAATATGTGCTGGTCCGCTCACCGGACGCGAGCCGGCTGGCCGATGTGATCGCCGCCGAGGGCGGCAAGGCCGAGCCGCAGCCGGCGGACAACGGCGGCTCGGGGCTGCTCCGGGTCACCGGCATGGACGCGGCCCGCGTCGGCGAGCTGGCCGCCGCCGACCGGGTCGTGCTGCACGAGCTCACCCCGCGGCTGGCCTCGCTGGAGGAGGCCTACATGGAACTGACCGCGGACAGCTCCGAATACGGGGTCGGCGCGCCGCCCACCGACGACGCCGCGCCCGACGGCGCGGCGCCCGACGGCGCTGCCCCGGCCGACACTGCGTCCTCGATCACGGCGCCGCCAAGCACGGCATCGTCAACCACGGGGCAGGACAGCCAATGACCACCACCAGCCCGGCCGCACCCGCCGCCACGCCCGCGGCCGTTCCGGCCCCCATCCACCACGTCGGCTTCGGCCACACCATGCTGGCCGAATGGACGAAGATCCGGTCCGTCCGGTCCACCGTCTGGACGCTGCTGCTGTTCCTGATCATCACGATCGGCTTCACCGCGCTGTTCACCTGGCTGACCGAGTCGCACTGGACCGGCCCGCATGCCGCCGCGCGGGATGCCACGGTGGCAGCCAACCCGGTTGGCTTCATCCTCGGCGCCGGCATCGGCCTCGGCCAGCTCACCATCTGCGTGCTGGGCGTGCTGGTGATCACCACCGAGTACTCCACCGGGGTGATTCGCTCCTCGCTGCTGGCCGTGCCCAAGCGGCTGACGATGCTGGCCGCCAAGGTGGCCGTGTTCGCCATCCTGATCGTGGTCCTGGCCGAAATCGTCGCATTCACCTGCTTCTTCCTCGGCTCGTCCATCCTGCACAGCAAGGTGCCGGTGATGCTGAGCGACCAGAATGTGCTGCGCGCGGTGCTCGGCGCCGGCCTGTACCTGGCCGTGCTCGGCGTGTTCGCGCTGGCCGTGGGCTCGCTGGTCCGGCACACCGCGGCCGGCATCACCACGGTCATCGGCATCGTGCTGGTGCTGCCGATCCTGTCCGGGCTGCTGCCCAGCAGCTGGGGCGCGCACATCAACGCCTACCTGCCTGAGCAGGCAGGCTCGCTGGTGTACAGCGCACACCAGACGTCTGGCCAGCTGCTGTCCGCCTGGCAGGGCTTCGGCGTGTTCTGCCTGTGGACCGCGGTCCTGCTGGCAGCCGGCGGCTACCTGCTGCAGCGCCGCGACGCCTGACCGGCTGAGCCGCCGCCTGGACGTCAGCCTTAGCCGCTGGCGGCCAGGGGCTCGTCGGCCAGGTGGGCCCGGACCGCGAGCAGGGCCTCGTACTGCCGGCGCACGTCGGCCCGGTCCGGCGCGTCGGGCACCGACTCGTCGCTGGCCTGGATGATCATGGCCGCCTGGTCCAGCAGCACCCGGCGCTGGATCTCGGCCGTGGTCCGCTCCATGATCCGGGTCAGCCCGTCGAGCAGCCGGATCAGCATGGCCGGATTGCCCCGGCTGCTCTGCCGGATCTTCTCGAACGCCCGCTGCACCAGCCGGTCGTAGGTGGGCTCGGGGGTGATCACCCGGATCGCGCCGGCCCGGTCCCGGTGCACCTGGGCCGGCTGCCACCGGCCAGCTACCTTGCACAGGCTGTCCGACAGCCAGTTGACGCAGGTCAGCCCCGTGAACGTGTCGTTGATGGCAGACGACAGGGCGCGGATCGCGATCTCCACCAGCTGGTCGATGCCGAACGAGACGTCCTGGGCCAGCGTCCGGAACGGGCCGGTCAGGTGGGTGCGGGTGAGCTCGCGGGCCACCCCGGGCGCCGCGCTGGCCGGCCACACCGTGGCCAGCGGGCTGCCCTGGGCCAGGAAATGCCCGGGCCGGTAGCGCAGGAAGATCACCGCGTCGGCCCGCTCCGCGATGCGCAGCAGTGTCCGCCGGTGGATGTACTGCAGGTACCCGCTGTCCGAGGCCAGCACGTCGCCGCCCTCTTCGGGCAGGCTGGCCAGCACGGCGGCCACGGTGGGATCGCCCGGCCGGGCCGCCCCGTCGCCCATGTACTCCTCGATGGCCGCGGACAGGTCGGCGGATATCCCCGCGATCACCTGGGGCAGCTGGATCTGGGTCGCGATGTGGTGAATGAAGTAGATCAGCACGGCCAGGTTGACCACGGTGAGCGCGAGCGTGACGGTAATGCTGACGTGCGGCACGAACGCGCCGTGCGGGCCAGGGCCGCCGATCGACACCAGGGCGAGCACGGCGTAGACGAACGTGCCCACGAACGTGCCCAGGGTCAGCTGGGTGCCCCGGTCGCGGATGAAGGTGCGCAGCATCCGCGGGCCGAACTGGGTGGAGACCAGGGTCAGCGCCACGATCACGATGGAGAAGACCACGCCGACCACGGTGATGATCGAGGCGGCGATCGTGGTGAGAATCTGCCGGGCCGCGTCCGCCGACCCGCTGATCACCCAGGAGGGCAGCGTGAAGTCGCCGTGGAAGGCGGCCAGGTCGACCAGCAGCGTGATCACGAACAGGCCGATGGCGGCCACCACCAGGAGCGCCGGGACCAGCCACAGGTTGGTGCGCAGCAGTTCCTTGTGATGGCCCGACACGGGCAATCGGCGTATCACCGGAAGCGCCCTCCGACGGCCGGATTACTTCCAGTCTGCCCAGCCCAGGGGCGGTCTCAACCGACGCAGGCAGGCCCGAGGAGCTGTTTCAGGTCGGCGGCCAGTGACGGTGACGGCTTGACCCGCAGCTTGTCATCCAGCCGCACGATCGTCGCCCGTGGGCCATTGCAGAGTTTGAGGTGTACCTGGGCCAGGCCCGGGTGGCTGCTCAGCACCTCGCGCAGCCGGTCCACCACGGGCACGACGCACCGCTGGACCGGGATCGACACCACAAAAGGGCCGCTCTCGTCCGCCGACAGGTCCGGCGCGGTCACCTCCGATGCGATCAGCTTGGGGGCGTCTTCCCGCCGGTCCAGCCGTCCCTTGACGACCAGGATCGCGTCCTCGGCCAGCAGCAGCGAGCACTGCTGGTAGGCGGCCGGGAAGAACAGCACCTCGATGGCGCCCTCCAGGTCTTCCAGGGTGGCCGTGGCCCACGGGTTGCCCTGCCGGGTGACCTTGCGCTGCACCCCGGACAGGATCCCGCCGACGGTGACCATCTGGCCGTCGCCCCGGCCGCCCCGTTGCTGGCGTTCGGTATCGTCGGCGGCGGAGCTGAGCAGTTCGGCCACGGAACAATCCGTGTTCGCGGCCACGATGTGCTCCACACCGAGCAGCGGGTGGTCGGAGACGTACAGGCCGAGCATCTCCCGCTCGAAAGCCAGCACGGTGGTCTTGTCCCACTCCCCATCCGGCACCGGGACCTCGAAGCTGGCCTCGGTCTCCGCGTCCCCGCCGAACAGCGAGTCCTGGCCCATGGCCTCGTTCCGCTTGACATCGATGACGGTGTCGATGGCCTGCTCGTGGATGATGACCAGGCCCTTACGCGGGTGCTTGAGCGAGTCGAACGCACCCGCCTTGATCAGCGATTCGATGACCCGCTTGTTGCACACGTTCACCGGGACTTTGCGCAGGAAATCAGCGAAGCTGCTGAACGCCCCCTTGCTGGTCCGGGTATCCACGATGGCGTCGACGACGTTGGTGCCGACGTTGCGGATCGCGGCCAGGCCGAACCGGATGTCGTTGCCGACCGGGGTGAACGTCGCGTCGGACGCGTTGACGTCGGGCGGCAGCACGGTGATGCCCATCCGGCGGCACTCGTTCAGGTACAGGGCGCTCTTGTCCTTGTCCCCGGAGACCGAGGTGAGGAGGGCGGCCATGTACTCGGGCGGGTAGTTCGCCTTGAGGTAGGCGGTCCAGTAGGACACCAGGCCGTAGGCGGCGCTGTGCGCCTTGTTGAACGCGTAGTCGGAGAACGGGACCAGGATGTCCCACAAGGTCTTGACCGCCCCGGCGGAGTAGCCGTTGGCCTTCATCCCGGCCTCGAACGGCTTGAACTCCTTGTCCAGGATCTCCTTTTTCTTCTTGCCCATGGCCCGGCGGAGCAGGTCCGCGCTGCCCAGGCTGTACCCGGCCACCTTCTGCGCGATGGCCATGACCTGCTCCTGGTAGACGATCAGCCCGTAGGTGTCGCCCAGGATCTCGGCCAGCGGCTCGGCCAGTTCGGGATGGATCGGTACCACCGGCTTGCGCTGGTTCTTCCGGTCCGCGTACTCGTTGTGCGCGTTGGCGCCCATCGGGCCGGGCCGGTACAGCGCGCCAACCGCGGAGATGTCCTCGAAGTTGTCCGGCCGCATGCTGCGCAGCAGCGCCCGCATCGGCCCGCCGTCGAACTGGAAGATGCCCAGCGTGTCGCCCCGGGCCAGCAGGTCGTAGGTGGGCTTGTCGTCCAGCGGCAGCGCGTTCAGGCCGACCTCGATGCCCCGGTTGGACTGCACGCCGCGGACCGCGTCGTCCAGCACGGTCAGGTTGCGCAGGCCGAGGAAGTCCATCTTGAGCAGGCCCAGCGACTCGCACGCAGGGTAGTCGAACTGGGTGATGACCGCGCCGTCGGCTTCCCGCTTCCACACCGGCACGTGGTCGACGATCGGCTCGCTGCTCATGATCACGCCGGCGGCATGCACGCCGGCCTGCCGGATCAGCCCCTCCAGCCCGCGGGCGGTGTCGATGACCTGGCGGACCTCTGCCTCAGCCTCGTACAGCGCGCGGATCTCGCCGGCCTCGCCGTACCGGGCGTGTGTCTCGTCGAAGATCCCGGTCAGCGGGATGTCCTTGCCCATCACCGCGGGCGGGAACGCCTTGGTGATCCGGTCGCCGAGCGCGTAGGGGAAGCCGAGCACCCGGGCCGAGTCCTTGACCGCCGCCTTGGCCTTGATCGTGCCGTACGTGATGATCTGCGCGACCCGGTCCTCGCCCCACTTCTCGGTGACGTAGCGGATCACGTCACCCCGCCGGCGTTCATCGAAGTCGATGTCGATGTCCGGCATGGAGACGCGTTCCGGGTTGAGGAACCGCTCGAAGATCAGCCCGTGCAGCAGCGGGTCCAGGTCGGTGATGCCCAGCGCGTAGGCGACCAGGCAGCCCGCGGCCGAGCCGCGGCCCGGGCCGACGCCGACCCCGTTGCGCTTGGCCCACATGATGAAGTCGGCGACGACCAGGAAGTACGAGCAGAAGCCCATCTGCGTGATGATGCCGATCTCGTACTCGACCTGCTCGCGGCGGCGCTCGTCGTAGCCGTCCGGGTAGCGCCGGTCCATGCCGCGCCAGACTTCCTGGCGCAGCCAGCTTTCCTCGGTCTCACCGTCCGGCAGGTCGAACGAGGGCATCAGGTTCTTCGTCTGGAACGTCACGTCCGCCCGCTCGGCGATGAGCAGGGTGGAGTCGCAGCCGGACTGCCACTCCTCGTCGGTGAACAGGGCCCGCATCTCCTGCGGGCTCTTCAGGTAGTAACCGCTGCCATCGAACTTGAACCGGCCCGGGTCGGCCATGGTCGCCTGGGTCTGCACGCAGAGCAGCACCTCGTGCGCCTTGGCGTCGGCCTCGACCGTGTAGTGCGAGTCGTTGGTGACCACGAACGGCAGGTCCAGTTCGCGGGCGATGCGCCGCAGCCCGTCCCGGACCCGCTGCTCGATGCTCAGCCCGTGGTCCATGATCTCGACGAAGAAGTTCCCGGCGCCGAAGATGTCCTTGTAGGCCGCGGCTGCCGCCAGGGCCTGCGGGTACTGGCCGAGCCGGAGCCGGGTCTGCACCTCGCCGCTCGGGCAGCCGGTGGTGGCGATGATCCCCTTGGCGTGCGCGGCCAGCAGTTCCCGGTCCATCCGCGGCTTGCGGAAGTAACCCTCCAGCGAGGCCAGCGAGGACAGCCGGAACAGGTTGTGCATGCCCTCGGTGGTCTCGGCCAGCATCGTCATGTGTGTGTACGCGCCCGCCCCGGACACGTCGTCGTCCTTCTGTGCCGGGGTGCCCCAGCGCACCGGCTGGCGGTGCCGGCGGTGCTCGGGCGCGACGTAGGCCTCGATGCCGATGATCGGCTTGATGCCGGCCTTGGTCGCCTTGGACCAGAAGTCGTAGGCCCCGTACAGGTTGCCGTGGTCGGTCATGGCCACGGCCGGCATGCCCGCGCGTTCGCACTCGGCGAACATGTCCCGCAGCCGCGCGGCCCCGTCCAGCATCGAGTACTCGGTGTGGACGTGCAGGTGGACAAAGCCATCCTGACCCTGTGCCGCGGCTGCCGTCATGAAAGTACCGCCTCCTTCAGGCATGCGCGACGGCGCCCGTACGGGCGCCGGAAAACCAGGGCCGGGGGAAGTGGCCGGTACCGCTCTCACCTGGCTGGAAATGCCGCGCCCGGCTGGAGCGGCCCCAGCGCGGGCGGCGGCGCACCAGCCCGGCTCAGTCGAGCTTACTGAGGCCAGCGGCGCCCGGCGACCCGGCGCGCCGGATGGACGGTTGTCCCGTTTTGCCCGCCGCCCACTGGGCTTGACAACCCGCGCGGATAACCGTTATCTATTAGCTAACCGTTAGGGCTCGGCGCACGGAGGTGACGGGTGCAGCAGGAAGCGGTGCTGGCCATGCTGGCCAAGGAACCGTCGCACGGCTACCAGCTGCGGGCCCGGCTGCGCCAGGCGCTCGGACCGCTCGGCGATGCGATGAACGACGGCCAGGTGTACGTCACGCTGACCCGGCTGGAAAAGGCCGGGCTGGTGACCGCCGAGCCGACCGCAGGCCGGCCGGAACGGCCGGACCGGAAGATGTACGAGCTGACCGCGGCCGGCCAGCAGCGGGTGGCGGAGTGGCTGGCGGAAGTCAGCTGGCCCAAACCGGACCTGGCCGAATTCCATCTCAAGCTGATCGCCGCGGCGGCCGCCGGGCTGGCTGACCCGCTGGCCATCGTGGACACGCAGCGCCGTGAGCTGCTGCGCCGGCTCCGGGATGCGGAGCGCGCCGCGCTGGCTGAACCGGCGGACTCAGCGGCCGGGCTGCTGCTGGAGGGCATCGTGCTCCGGCTCCAGGCGGACCTGCGCTGGCTGGAGGCCTGTGAGCGGGCCTGGACCAGGCGAGGGGGACAATCATGAGCACAACGGACGGCGCAGACATGCTGTGCTCCCGCGGGCTGCGCCGGTACTACGGCCGGGAGCCGGCCGTGGTCCGCGCGGTGGACGGGGTTGACCTGGCCGTGGCCAGCGGCGAGACGGTCGCGGTGATGGGGCCGAGCGGCTGCGGGAAATCCACCCTGCTGCACCTGCTCGGCGGCCTGGACCGGCCCACGGCCGGGCAGGTCTGGCTGGCCGGGGAGCGGATCGACCAGCTCAGCGAGCGCGCGCTGGCCCGGCGGCGGCGGGACGCCATCGGCTTCGTGTTCCAGGCCTTCCACCTGATGGAAGAGCTCACCGCGGTGGAGAACGTGGAACTGCCCGCGCTGCTGGCCGGGCGCTCACCGCGGGCCGCCCGGCGCCGGGCCACCGGGCTGCTGGACCAGGTCGGCCTGGCCGACCGGGCCCGGCACCTGCCGTCGGCGCTGTCCGGCGGCCAGCGCCAGCGGGTGGCCATCGCCCGGGCCATGGCCAACGACCCGGCGCTGCTGCTGGCCGACGAGCCCACCGGGAACCTGGACAGCGAGGCCACCCTGGACGTGCTCCGGCTGTTCGACAGCCTGCACGCGGCCGGGCAGACCCTGGTCATCGTCACCCACGACGCCCGGATCGCGGCCACCGCGGACCGGCTGATCTCGATGCGGGACGGTGAGTTCATCGACGAGACCCGGCTGACCGGTGGCAGCACCGGGGCCCTCGGCGCGCTGGCCGGGCTGGACGGCTGACCATGGGCCGGGCCGTGCTGGTCGCCCGGCTCGCGGGCCGGGATTTGCGGCGCCGCCCAGCCCAGGGCGTGCTGCTGTTCCTCGTCATGATGGCGGCCACGACCGCGCTGACCCTGGGGCTGGCCCTGCGCGGGGTAACGGCCCAGCCTTACCAGAGCACCCGGGCGGCGACCCGCGGCCCAGATGTGCTGGCCACCGCCTTCCCGCTGCGCACCGGCCCGCCCGCTGACCTGTCCGCACGCAGCGACGTCACCCGGCTGGCCCGGGCACCAGGCGTAGTCCGCCGTAGCGGGCCATTCCCAGTGGCGTTCCCCGTGCTGCGCGCGCACGGCCATGCCGACGCGGTGCTCGCCCAAGGCCGCACCCTCACCCCCGCCGCGGTGGATCAGCCGAAACTGACCCAGGGCAGCTGGCTGCGGAACGGCGGCATCGTGGTGGAGCGCAGCTTCGCCGACGCGCTCGGCATCCAGGCCGGCGACCGGGTCACCCTGAACGGGCGGCCGTTCCGGGTGGCTGGGATCGCGGTCACCGCAGCGCTGCCGACCTCGGGCATCGGGTTCCTGGAAGGCAGCGCACGGTGGCCCAATCCGGGGCTGATCTGGGTGACCGAGGCGGCCGCCCGCAGCCTGGCCACGACCGCGCATCCGCTTGGCTACCTGCTCGATGTCAGGCTCGCCCACCCGGCCGGGGCGGAAGCGTTCGCCAACCGGTACACCGCGGGCGGCAACGCCAGCAGCAACGTCGGCAACCCGTACCTGATCCCGTGGCCGGCCATCAGCAGGCAGGACGCTGCGCTGATACGCGGCGAACAGGCCATCCTGCTGGTGGGCAGCTGGCTGCTGGGCCTGCTGGCCATAGCGAGCCTGGTGATACTGGTCGGCGCACGGATGGCGGACCAGTTGCCCCGGGTCGGCCTGCTCAAGGCGGTCGGCAGTACCCCATCCCTGGTCGCGGCCGTCCTGCTGGCTGAGCATCTCACGGTGGCCCTGCTCGCGGCGGTGGCTGGGCTGGTAGCCGGCTGGCTGGCCGCCCCGCTGCTCACGAGTCCTGGCACCGGGCTGCTCGGCACGGCGGGTGCCCCCGCACTCACCCCGGCCACCGTGGCGGTGGTGGTGGCCGTGGCCTTGGCGGTGGCCATCGTGGCGACATTCGTTCCGGCCCTCCGCGCTGCGCGGAGCAGCACGGTCCGGGCCCTGGCCAACGCGGCCCGCCCGCCGCGCCGCCGGGTATGGCTGATCAGGGGGTCGGCGCGGCTGCCCGTGCCGCTGCTGCTGGCGATCCGGCTGACCGCCCGGCGGCCCCGGCGGCTGCTGGTCAGCATGCTCAGCATCACCGTCACGGTGAGCGGAATCGTCGCCGTGCTCTTCGCCCACGCCACGCTGGCCGTCTCGCAGTTCGGCATGTCCGCGGGCTCGGCCAACCTCAATCTGTTCGACGTGGGTTTCGCCTCGCGGGCGCAGCGAGAGGACCAGGTGCTGCTGATCGTCACGATCCTGCTGGGCGCCCTGGCCGCCGTCAACGCCATCTTCATCACTCAGGCGACGGTTCAGGACACCAGGCAGCCGACCGCGGTGACCCGCGCCCTGGGCGCGACCCCTCAGCAGGTCACCGCCGGGTTGTCCGGAGCGCAGATCCTGCCCGCGCTGGCCGGCGCTCTGCTCGGCATCCCGGGCGGGTACCTGCTCTTCTCCGTGGCGAGCCAGGGCGGTACCGCGAGCCAGCCGCCAGCCTGGTGGCTGATCGTCGCGGTACTGGACACCGTGCTCGTCGTGGCCGCGCTCACCGCTATCCCAGCCTGGGCCGGTGCCCAGCGCCCGGTGGCCGAAATCCTCGAAGCCGAACTCAGCGCCTGACCCAGACGTAGTAGGTGCCCACCCCGTCCGAGTTGGCCAGCGTGGCGGCCAGCCGGTACTGCGGATCGGCCGTCAGCATCCGGGCCAGGATGCGGTCCAGCGGCACGGTGACCGTGTCGTCGTACGCGACGACCCGGAAATAGCCGTCCCGGATGGCCTGCTCGTAGCCCGCGTCCCCGGTCAGCGTCGTGCCGTTCTGCTCCGTATACGAGATGAAGTACGTCGAGCTGAACTGGCTGGCCCGGGCGTCCGGGTTGTACATCAGGTAATAGGTCGGCACTTCGGACACTTCGACCAGGTAGTGCGCGTGCGGGGCCAGGTACCGGGACAGCTCGGCGACCAGCGGCCGGCCGTTCGGCCAGGAGTCGTAGAGGTGGCCGGCCTGCACCATGCCGAGCAGCAGGCAGCCGCCCCACACCGCGACGCCGAACTGGGCCCGGTGGAAGTGCGGGCCGATGATCCGGGCCAGCCCGATGCCGGCCATCGGCGCGGCGAAGAACAGCCCGAACCCGATGTGCTTCTGGAACGACACGTCGGTGTGCAGATGGATCTGGTCCAGCGGGGCGAGCAGCGCGGTCCCGGTGAGCACCACGCCGAGCACGATCCGGTGCACCCGGCCGCCCGGCGGCGCGATCCGCTCCCCCGGCTCGGTGCGCGCCTCCAGCGCGTACGCCACCGACCCGATCACGGCCAGCGCGAACGGTAGCGCGCCCCACAGCAGGCAGTCCCTGAGCAGCACGCTGATCGGTGTAGTGCCGTGCTGCCGGGCGGTGGTGGTGCTGGTGACCGCGGCCACGTACCCGGAGCCGGCCAGCCATAGCGCCCCGGCCAGCAGCCCGGCGATGGCCACGCCCAGGGCCACCGACCGGATCAGCGCGCGCTTCCCCTGGTAGGGCCACGCGGCCAGCGCGGCCATGGCCACGATGGTGGGCACGAACAGCGCCGCCGCGTACTTGGTCCCCACGGCCAGCGCGGCTACCGGCGCGGCGGCCAGGTAGACCGGCCAGCGCACGGTGGCCGTCCGGACCACGATCCAGGCAGCCACCGCGAGCAGGCACAGCGCGGGCGCGTCGTAGGTCGCGAAGTTGCCCAGGAAGATGGCTGACTCGGTGACTGAGAAGATCACCGCCGCGCACAGCCCGATCCGCTCGTTGAACAGCCTGCGGGTCAGCGAGTACAGCAGCGCGGTGGTGGTCAGCATCGCGGCCAGGCTGACCAGCCGGGCCGCGGCCAGCCCGCCCGCGGTATCGGCCAGCGCGCCCAGGATCGGGTACAGCACCGGCGACCCGGAGAAGAACGAGGCGTAGTCCTGGGGCAGCGGGACCCCGTACAGCAGGTGGGCCAGTTCGTAGTGCCCGGCGGTCAGGTAGAGCGCCTCGTCCTCGAACGCCGTGTTGTGCATCCGCAGCGACAGCGCCGCCTGCACGGCCAGGATGGCGACCAGGACCGCGCGGCTCACCCAGATCCGTCGCGGGCTCGGCGGCGGGAACGGGCTGCGCTCCAGCTCGCGCCGCCGGCGGCGCGGGATGACCAGCACCCGGGTCCGCTCGGCCGGCGGGCCGCCCGCCGGGCCGCCGCCCGGCGGCCGCGGACCGCGCTCCCCCGGCGTGACGTCCGGTTCGGCGGTGACCGCGGGCAGCATCACGGTGTCCGCTTCCGGCCGGGAGAACGGCCGGTAGGCCCGCCGGGACGGCGTGGGCCGGGACGGCCGCCCCGGCCTGCCCGGTGGCGCCGAGCTCGCGTCTCGCCTGGTCATCGCCGCCTGACGGCGAACAGCGGAACCTTGCTCAGATCGCTGCGCACCGCCGATTCGATGATCGGCCGGGATTCGACGCGCCAGTTGACATTGAGCTTGTCGTAGTCGAACCAGATGAGCCCGAGCATGCGCGGGTGGGCCATGACGGTGCGCAGGATGAGTTGCCGGGCACACAGCACCTCGCTGGGCCCCGTCTCGATGGACGTCTCCGCGATGATGAACGGCTTGCTGGTAAAGCCCCGCACCTCGGTCATGGTCGGCGCGTAGAGCTGGGCGAACGTGTGCGGCCCGGTGGTGGAGAAGTACCCGGTGATCCCGATCCAGTCCACGTACGCGTTGCCGGGGTAGTACGGCTTCAGCGGGACCTGCGGCACCGGGAAGATGTCGTTCGGATTCCACACCCAGATGACGTTGCTGGCGCCGGCCTGCGCGAACAGGTTGTGGATCCGGCGCCACGCGGCCACGAACTCGGCCGGGGTGGTGTGCGTGGTGCCCCACGGATACCAGTTGCCGTTCATCTCGTGCCCGAAGCTGAGCGCGATCGGGTCGTTCAGCGCGCGGACCGCCTTGGCAAACTGAGTGATGTAGCCGTCGCTGTGCCCGGCCGCGATGGACTCGACGCTGGCTGTGTACGGCTCCCAGGCCAGATAGGCCAGCGCCCCGTAGCCCCACGCCCGGGCCACCGTCTGGGCCGGGAACGGGGTGTTCCAGGCCACGTACTGCCCGATCAGGTTGGGCTTCTTGCCGATGCTCGCGGCGAACCGCTGCACCGGGGCCAGCGAGCCGGGCGCCCCGGGGGCCTCGATGCCCAGGAACTTGCCCGACGTGGGCTGGAGCAGTCCGGACACGTCGTAGGGCAGCACCCCACCGGCTACTCCCGGGCCGACCGCCCCCGTCCCGGCCGAGCCACCGGTGGCGCCGAACCCGTTGCCCGCCGCCCGGTGCAGGAACGAGCCGCAGCCCGCCAGGGCGGCGCACAGCACCAGCCCGGCCAGGATCCGGCCGGCCATCCCCGGGCTCACGCCGTTCCGCCCCGGGGCTGGATGAGCACCCGGCCGACCGTGACCAGGTTGAAGACCCCGAGGATGAACAGCAGGAAGAAGTTGTACGGGTTCATCGTCATCATCCGCCACAGGGCCAGCACCGCCCACAGCAGCGAGATGGCCGCGCTCCAGCCGACCAGGCCGATCCACAGCCGCCGCTTGCCGGTGTGCCGGGAGGCGCCGGACGGCTGCCAGCCCTTGGGCTTGCCGCGGACCAGGTCGAAGAACGCGAACACGTGCGCCCAGCCGATGACCACCTTCACCGCATAGGCCTCCAGCCGGAACGGGGCGCGGTGCCAGGCCGGGAAGATGATCCCCAGGTAGATCAGGAACGGCAGCAGGTAGATCAGGTTGTAGTAGCGGATGAAGCCGGGCACCAGCAGCAGCATGGTGACGGCCAGGGCCGGCGCGATAAATGTGTACAGCGAGCTGTACAGGTAATAGGTGAACGCGCTGAACCAGCACATCCGCTGGTAGAAACCGATCTTCGCGCGCCAGAACACCCGGGTGCTGAGCAGGCCGAGCGTGCCGCAGCACCAGCGGTACTGCTGGTTGGAATAGGCCACCACGTTGTCCGGGCAGTTGCCGGCCGACAGGGCGACCGGCACGTAGTGCAGCCGCCAGCCGAGCCGTTGCAGGTCAAAGCCGGTACGCAGGTCCTCAGAGTGCTCGGCCAGCGACATGCCCCGGTTGTCCTGCAGCGCGGTCCGGCGGTACACGGCGCAACTGCCGCAGCAGATCGCGCCGCCCTTGCCGGCCCGCGCCGTCTGGATCGAGCGGTAGAACATCTCCTGCACCGCGCCGGCGCCCCGCTCCACCCAGGTCTGCTTGTCGTTGATGTGGAAGTACTGCGGGGTCTGCACGATGCCGATCTCTGGGTACGCGGCCAGATAAGGCAGCGTCTCGTCGAGCAGGTCGTGTCGCGGCGCGAAGTCCGCGTCCAGCAGCAAGATGAACTCGCTGTCGGAGATCTCGAACCCGAACAGCAGGTTGCCCGACTTCTTGTACCAGCCCCGGTCCGGGCGGGTGGCGTAGGCGAAGCCGAACGTTCGGGCCATCGCCTTCAGCTGGGGATCTCCGCCGTCGTCCAGCACGTAGGTGGTGACCTTGCCCGGGTAGTGATGGCACATCCGGGCCACGTGCGTCCAGGTGTTGCGCAGCACCTCGACCGGCTCACCGCACACCGGGAGGAACACGTTGACGGTGGGGTACCGGCGCGGGCGCCAGGAGGACACCAGGTTCAGGTGCCGGTCCAGGTCGAACGGGCGGCCCAGCCGGTCGGTGAGCAGCGGCAGCAGGAAGCAGATGCAGCCCAGCACGACGAACGGCAGGTACCACCACAGCCAGCCGTAGCCCTGCATCATCCGGAACTGGCTGTACACCAGCGGCGGGAAGCTGAGCAGCGAGCACACCGTCAGCACCCAGGCGTGCCGCTTGGCATAGGAGTACTTCTCCTCGTCCAGCGGCGGGCTCGGCAGGACAGGGGGAATCGCCCCGCGACCCGACGGAAGAAGCGTCCGGCGCCTGCGGTGCCGCGGCGCCGCCGCCCCCCTGGATCCCCCCTTTCGGCGACGCGAGCCACGTTGACGCGTCCTCCGTCCCAACGACAGCGGCACCGGATCAGACCCGGACCCACGGCACGAACGAACCGGGTGAAGCTTCACAGGATCTTAAGGGCTGACTGCCGGCCCCGATGGTAGATCAGGAGGATTGATGCAGCTCTATCACACAATCGATTGCTTATCCGCTTAGTACGTGTGATATCCGAAAATGCCGCTTTCGTACCTATTGGCGGGACCGGAACCGGCCGGCCGCGGCCGGCCGGGGGAACCAGCCCCTGCCCGCCAATTCATTTGCTTAACGCCCGCAGGTGCCCAGGGCCGCCGGGCCCGCCCGGCCGCCGGTCAGCTCTCCGGCCGGGGACTGGACAGCGCGAACATGCTGCCGTTGGGGTCGGTCAGGTAAGCGATCACCATCCCGTCGGGCAGCGTCATCGGCGCGACGATGACCTTGCCGCCGAGTTCCTCGGTACGTGCCGCGGTCGCGGCCACGTCGGTGACCCGGACCACGAACACGGCATACGGCGGGATGTTGCCGCCGGTGTTGAAGATGCCGCCGGACGGGCCGTCCGCGCCGGGCGCGGTGATCAGCGTGTAGTCGCCGTCCGGCGCGAACGTCCAGCCGAACAGCGGCCCGTAGAAGTCCTGGGCCGCCTGGACGTCCGGGGCGCCGACCTCGAACCAGGCGACGGTGTTGGCAGCGGGAGTGGACATGAGTTCCTCCAGTCATGGACAACGTGTCTGAGGCCAGCCTGCCCGGGCCCCGCGACACCGTTATGTCGGTGTTTCCGGCTGGGTTCAGTGCGGCTGGGTTCAGTGCGTGGGTGTAGCTAGCTGCCCGGCGGAGACTCCACCCAGCCGGATGGGCTGGCCGGGCCCTGGCTCATAGCGTCGGCGGGAGAGCCATCCACCACCCGGTGCCGAGAGGGAGGCCCCCATGTCTGTGCGCAACCTGGCCAGGGTGCTACTGCTCCGGCCGGCCCGGTGGCCGCGGGCCGCGACCGTCAACCCGGTCAGCTGGACCCACCCGGACGGCATCCAGCCGGTCTTCCTCCGGCTCGGCTCGGGCCAGGCGGCCGCCGCGTCGATGACCGCGTTCCTCAACCTGTGCGGTGCCACCCGCACCGCGAACTGCGCGTTCGCCGCGGGCAGCCCGGCCGCGACCCGGGCCAGGTGGCAGACGCTGCTGCGCCGCGTACGCCACCATCCGGTCAGCATCGGCAGCCCGCCGCAGCGCTACACGTACGCCGATGTGATCGTCTCGGTCCCGCTGGGCCAGGTCAGCGCGTGGCCGTCCGGCGCCGCGCTGCTCGAGCAACTGTGGACCGCCTCGGCTCCCGGCGGCACATCCGCCCGCGACACGGTCGCGCACAGCGCCGCGGCCGGCCGAAGCGGCGCAGCTGCGGCTGCATCCGGCACCGCCGGCGCCAGCACCCCGCGCGCCGCCGCGGCCGCACCCCCCTACACCGGGCTGGAACAGAACCTGGCCGTGCTCTGCTCGGATAGCGCGAACCCGCGCGACCCGGGCGCGTACCAGGCCGCCGCCCGGCTGGCCTACCGGAGCTCCGGCGGGTTCGGGCTGGAGTGGGCGTGGACGGCGGAGCCGTGCGCGGGCTGGCCGGACGGCGCGGCCCCGGACCGGTACACCGGGCCGTGGAACCGGCCCACGGCGAACACCCTCCTGCTGCTCGGCAACACCGGCGACCCGGCCCTCCCGTACCAGGACTCGGTCGCGCTCGCCCACGACCTGGCCCGGGCCCGGCTGCTGACCGTGGCCGGGTACGGGCACACCGCGGCGAACAACCCGAGCAGCTGCGCCCTCGGCTACGAGATCAGCTACCTGGAGACCGGCGCGCTGCCGGCACCCGGCACGGTGTGCCACGAAGACACCGCCCCGTTTGCCCCGGCCGGGTCCTGATGCCTGGTCACACGTGCAGGTCAGGACGGGTGATCAGGGCGTCAGGGATGTCCACGTCCAGATCGCGGTAGGCGCGCGGCGGGGCCGTCACACCGGTGTCCACCGCGGCCAGGATCCGGTCCAGCCGGAACGCCCGGCTGCCCTGCCGCAGCCGGCACCAGGCCAGCAGGTACCACTGGTTCCGGGTCGCGGCGAACGCCACCGGCTCCACCTCGCGCACCGTCACCTGGTCGTGCCGGTCCCGGTAGTCGAGCCGCAGCACATGGCCGGCCGTGATGGCCTCCTGGATGACCAGCGGCACGCCGCCCGGCTGCGGGCCGGCCCACCGGCTGGCCGCCCGCTCCCGCGCCGAGCCCGGCCTGGCCGTGCCCCCGCGCGGTGCCGACGCCTCGGTGCCCACGCGCCGGCCCGCCGCCCGCGGGCGTGGTCACGGTGCCCGCCGCCGCTGCCCCGACAGCTTCGTCCCGGTCTGGGCTGGCCATACTGATTAGCCGGACCCGGTCGATGAGCTGCGCTGCCTCGGCCGTCTGCGCGGCCGGGGCGACCGCGAGCACCTTGCGCAGCGCGCTCCGGGTCGCCGCGGCGAACGGCGTGCTCTCGTCCCGGGCCAGGGCCACGGCGATCGCCACCATCTCGGCCGCGGTGAAGTTGACCGGCGGCAGCGTCATCGTCTTGTCGATGGCGTAGCCGCCGCGGCGGCCAGGCTCCGCGTAGACCGGCACGCCAGACTCCTGCAGGGCCAGGATGTCCCGCTCGATGGTCCGCGCGCTGACCTCGTACCGCGCGGCCAGCTGGCGGGCCGACCGGGGCCGCGGCGCGCTCGCCCGCAGGTCCTCGACGAGGGCGTAGAGCCGGTCGGTGCGGTTCACGGCAGGCACGCTACCCGCCGCTACCGACAATTCCACGATTCAGCCGGCCAATGCTGTCCGCGTCCGGGCTAACAACCTAGCCAATCAGGTAGCCCTTACTGTCTAGCCGTCCTGCGGATGCGAAACCTGGGGCAAATTAGGCACAATCATCTCGAAGGCTGCTCGTCGGGCCCCTAACCGCGCACCCGTGAGGAGTCCCCGATGTCGATTGCCTTGGCCAGCACCCAGTTCAGCTTGCCGGCGTCGCCGTTCCCGCCGCTGGCGGTTGGTTTCTTCGGGCTGGGCACCGGCTACCTGATCTATGGCACCCAGGAGTTGTTCAACTACCCCCGGCGGGACGAGCGGGTTGACCTGGCAACGGGTATCTGGGGCGTCTGGATGCCGGGCTTTATGCAGTTCCTCACCGGCATCTATCTGTTCGCCGGGCTCACCCTGTTCGGCACGTTCACGTCGGCCCCGCCGCTCTACATGGCCGCGCTGGCCTTCACCGCGTACGGCGTGCACTGGTTCGCGCTCGGCTGGATCCGGCTGCGCGGCGCCGACGCCCGGGCCAACATCGGCATGACGGTCGCGTTCCTGCTCATCTCGATCCTCGGCGTGGTGGTGTTCTTCAAGGCGGGCGATGACCCGGTCGGTGGCCTGTTTATCGGCCTGACCTGCGTCTACGTCTCCGAGTTCTTCGCCACCCTGGGGCCGGACGTGCCGCGGCTGAGCCAGCCGGGCGGGAAGGCGCTCGGCTTCTTCCACCTGGGCACCGGCCTGTGGCTGATGTACCTGGTGTGGGCGGTCGCACTGAACTTCGTGCTGAAGTACACGCTGCCGCTGTGAGCGGTCAGCTTTCCGCGCGCAGCACGTCCAGGGCGTGCGCCAGGTCATCCGGGTAGTCACTGGTGAAGTCCACCCGGCGGCCGTCCGCCGGGTGGGCGAAGCCCAGCCCGACCGCGTGCAGCCACTGCCGGGTCAGCCCCAGGTGCTCGGCGAACACCGGGTCGGCGCCGTACAGCCGGTCACCGGCGCAGGGGTGGCGCAGCGCGGCCATGTGCACCCGGATCTGGTGGGTGCGCCCGGTCTCCAGGACGACCTCGGCCAGGCTGGCGCCGCGGAAGGCCTCCAGCGTGTCGTAGTGCGTGACGCTGGGACGGCCGCCGGCCACCACCGCGAACCGGCCGTCCCCGGACGGATGCCGCCCGATGGGCGCGTCGATCGTGCCGCGCAGCGGGTCCGGATGGCCCTGCACCAGCGCGTGGTACCGCTTGTCCACCTCGCGCTCGCGGAACGCCTGCTTGAGCGCGCTGTAGGCGGGCTCGCTCTTGGCCAGCACCATCAGCCCGGTGGTGTTGGCGTCGAGCCGGTGCACGATGCCCTGGCGCTCGGCCGCGCCGCTGGTCGCGATCGTGTGCCCGGCGGCGAGCAGCCCTTCCAGCACGGTCGGGCCGGTCCAGCCGGGCGTCGGGTGGGCGGCCACCCCGCGCGGCTTGTCCACCACCACGATGTCGTCGTCTTCATAGACCACGGCCAGGCCGGGTACGGCCCGGGGCACCGGGCCCGCAGGCGCCACGGCGGGCAGCGTCACATCGAGCCACTCCCCGGCGGGTACCCGCTCGGACTTGGCGGCGGGCCGGCCGCCGAGCAGCACCTGGCCGCTGCTGATCAGCTCGGCGGCGCTGGCCCGGGACAGCCCGAACATCCGGGCCAGGGCGGCGTCCAGCCGCTCGCCGTCCAGCCCTTCCGGGACCGGCACCCGGCGCTGACTGGACTGGGTCACCGGCTGCCGTCGCCAGCCGGGTTGTGCCGGTCGCGCACTGGCGTGCCGCCCAGCTGGCCGCCGGCTGGCGCACCGCTGTCCGGCTGGCCATCCGGCTCCGGGCGGGAGCCCTCCAGCGGGACGCCGCGCGCGGCCAGCAGCACCGCCAGCACCCCGCCGCAGACGATGCACGAGTCGGCCAGGTTGAAGACCGGCCAGTGTGGCAGCTGGATCCAGTCCACCACGTAGCCGCGGAACGGGCCGGGCGAGCGGAAGATCCGGTCCCCCAGGTTGCCGGCCGCCCCGCCGAGCAGCAGGCCCAGCGTGACCGCCCACGGCACGCTGCGCAGCCGCCGGGAGGTGCGCAGGATCGCGATGATCACCCCGACGGCGATCAGGCTGAACAGCACGGTCATCACCGCGCTGGATGCCCCGATGCTGAACGCCGCGCCGGGGTTGCGCAGCTCGGTGAGCCGGAGCAGGCCGCCGAGCAGCCGGACCGGCGGCCGGTGCGAGAGGGTGGCCACCACGATCGTCTTGGATACCAGGTCGGCCACGAACACCAGGGCCGCCACCAGGAACAGCAGCCGGACCCGGCGTGGCCGCTGCCCGCCGTCCAGGCCGTCCATGCTGGCCCCGGCCGGCCGGTCCGGCCCGCCGGGCGCCGCGGATCCGTTCAGCGCCGTTCCTCCCGCTGCTTACAGCTCACGCACAGTACCGCACGGGGAAACGCCTGCAACCGCGCCTTCCCGATCGGCTCGCCACACGATTCGCAGACGCCGTAGCTGCCATCCTCGATCCGGGCCAGCGCCCGCTCGATCTGGGCCAGCAGTTCCCGCGCGTTCTGGGTCAGCGCGAGCTCATGCTCACGCTGGAAAGTCTTGGCCCCCGCGTCGGCGGAGTCGTCACCCGCGTCACCGACCGCATCGCCCAGCCGGGCCGCGATTTCTGACTCGGCAGTGGAGATATCGTCACGCAGCCCGGCCGCCTCGGCTTCGAGCTCCTTGCGGACCTCCGCCAGCTCCTGCCCAGTCCAGGGCTTCTCACCAGGCCGGACAGGCAGCGCGGCGGCATCCTGGTGTGCTGCTGCTGTCATCTCGGCCCCCTCGTGCGTGGTATG
The DNA here is from genome assembly GCA_963832095.1 of uncultured Actinomycetes bacterium. Taxonomy (GTDB): domain Bacteria; phylum Actinomycetota; class Actinomycetes; order Streptosporangiales; family Streptosporangiaceae; genus RYN-230. The sequence goes on along the minus strand of CAWHSW010000015.1, from coordinate 37,209 downwards.
TCCACTATTCCTGCCGCCACCAATCGATCATGAACGCGGGCAGTCACCGGAGAATAGATCGGTGTCCCCGGGACTGCAAACGCATCTGGCCACGGCAATAATCCGGGGCATCGGCTATCGTTAACTGTCGGCACAGCATGGATGGGGACAGCTGCCGCTGAACGCGGCCAGGAGCGATCCGGGGTTGGTGTGAGCCCGGGGGCAGGCGCAGCGGACCAGATCACCCCGGAGCCGCCGGAAGAACGGCACTAGCCAGTAGAACCGGCCGCCGGACAGTAATGAGCGGGTCGTGCGCTGCTCCCCTGAGGGCGGCTGCGGCCAAGGAGGGTGGTACCGCGGGGCCGCCGCCGGCGCGCTTCGTCCCTCCAGCGAACCCCTTGCCTGCAGCAACGCCAGCTGCACGTGAGCACCGCCGGAGGACCACCCACCATGCCTGACGCAGCGGACAGCCAGACCTACTTCCCCGATCTGCCCGCGGCCATCGACCTGCCCGCCATGGAGCACGACGTGCTGGCCCGCTGGCACGACGGGAAGTTCTTCCAGCGATCCCTGGACGCCACCGCGGGCCGGCCGCTGTGGACGTTCTACGAGGGCCCGCCGACCACCAACGGCATGCCCGGCGTGCATCACATCGAGGCGCGCGTGTTCAAGGACGTCTTCCCCCGGTTCAAGACCATGCAGGGGTTCCACGTCCCGCGCCAGGCCGGCTGGGACTGCCACGGGCTGCCGGTCGAGGTGGCGGTGGAGCGGGAACTCGGGCTGTCCGGCAAGAAGGCCATCGAGAGCTACGGCATCGCCGAGTTCAACGCGCGCTGCCGTGAGTCGGCCCAGCGGCACGTGGACGCGTTCGAGGAGCTGACCATCCGGCTCGGCTACTGGGTGGACCTGCCGCACGCCTACCTGACCATGGACACCAGCTACGTCGAGTCGGTGTGGTGGTCGCTCCAGGACATCTTCCGCAAGGGCCTGCTGGTCAAGGACTTCCGGATCAGCCCGTACTGCCCGCGCTGCGAGACCCCGCTGTCCGACCACGAGATGGGCCAGCCGGATGTGTACCGCCCGGTGACCGATCCCGCGGTCACCGTCCGGTTCCCGCTGCTCACCCTGCCGGCCGCGGCCAACCCGCTGCTCAAGGGGGCCGACCTGCTGGTCTGGACGACCACGCCGTGGACCCTGGTGTCCAACACCGCGGTCGCGGTGCACCCGGACGAGAGCTACGCGATCGCGCGCAAGCCCGGCGACGGCGAGACCGTGGTGGTGGCCGAGGCGCTGGTCTCCCGGGTGCTCGGCGAAGGCTGGCGGGTGCTGGCCACGGTGCCGGGTTCCGACCTGGTCGGCGCGACCTACCGGCCGCCGTTCAACTTGGTCGACATCGCCGGGGCGCACCGGGTGGTGCCGGGGGCCTTCGTCACCGCCGAGGACGGCACCGGGCTGGTGCACATGGCGCCGGCGTTCGGCGCGGACGACATGGAGGCCAGCCGGGCGCACGGACTGCCGGTGGTCAACCCGATCCGGCCGGACGGGCGTTTCGAAGAATGGGTCCCGATGGTCGGCGGGATGTTCTTCAAAGAAGCGGACGCGCCGCTGGTCCATGACCTGACCGAGCGCGGCCTGCTGTTCCAGGTCGAGCAGTACCAGCACAGCTACCCGCACTGCTGGCGCTGCCACACGCCGCTGCTGTACTACGCGCTGCCGTCCTGGTACATCCGGACCACGCAGGTCAAGGACCAGATGCTGGCCGAGAACGAGCGGACCAACTGGCAGCCGCCCACCATCAAGCACGGCCGGTACGGCGAGTGGCTGCGCAACAACGTGGACTGGGCACTGTCCCGGACCCGGTACTGGGGCACCCCGCTGCCCATCTGGGTGTGCGGCCAGCAGCATCTGACCTGCGTGGGCTCGCTGGCCGAGCTGAGCGAGCTGGCCGGGCGCGACCTGTCCACCCTGGACCCGCACCGGCCGTACGTGGACGAGGTGGCGATCACCTGCCCGGACTGCGGCGAGCAGGCCCGCCGGGTGCCCGAGGTGATTGACGCCTGGTACGACTCGGGGTCGATGCCGTTCGCCCGGCTCGGCGCGCCGTGGCGCAACCAGGAACAGTTCGAGCGGGCCTACCCGGCCCAGTTCATCTGCGAGGCGATCGACCAGACCCGGGGCTGGTTCTACTCGCTGATGGCGGTCGGCGTCCTGGTGTTCGGCCGGTCCTCCTACGAGAACGTGGTCTGCCTGGGCCTGGTCGTGGACGAACGCGGCCGCAAGATGAGCAAGCACCTGGGTAATGTGCTGGAACCGATCCCGCTGATGGAGGCGCACGGCGCGGACGCGGTGCGCTGGTTCTTCGCGGCGTCCGGCTCGCCCTGGTCCACCCGGCGGATCGGCGCGGGCACGCTGGACGAGATCGTCCGCAAGGTGCTGCTCACCTACTGGCACACCGTCTCCTTCCTGATGCTGTACGCCAACGCCGCGGCCGCGCAGGGGCAGGCCTGGGGCCCGGGCCAGGCGGCCAGCGCGGCACCGCCCGCGGACCGGCCGCTGCTCGACCGGTGGCTGCTCAGTGAGCTGCACGCCACGGCCGGCGAGGTCACCGCCGCGCTGGAGGGGTTCGACACCGCCGCGGCCGGGCGGCGGCTGGCCGCGTTCATCGACGACATGTCGAACTGGTACGTGCGGCGTTCCCGGCGGCGGTTCTGGGACGGCCCGGGCAGCCCGGACGGCGCGGCCGCGTTCGCCACGCTGTACGAGTGCCTGCACGTGCTGACCCGGCTGATGGCGCCGATCACGCCGTTCCTGGCCGACCATGTGTGGGCGGCGCTGCGCGGCGCCGATGACCCGGAGTCGGTGCACCTGGCCCAGTGGCCCGCCGCCGACCCGGCGCTGGTCGATGCCCGGCTGTCCGGGCAGATGGCGCTGACCCGGCGGCTGGTGGAGCTGGGCCGGTCGGCCCGCGCGGCCGCGTCGCTGCCGGTCCGCCAGCCACTGGCCCGCGCCGTGGTCAGCGCGGCTGGGTTCGCCGACCTGGATCCGGAGCTGCGCGCCGAAGTGGCCAGCGAGCTCAACGTGCGCTCGCTGGAGCCGATGGCGGCGGTCGGCGACGATCTGGTCGACTACGTGGTGAAGCCGAACTTCCGGTCGCTCGGCAAGCGGTTCGGCAAGGGCACCCAGCCGGTGGCCGCGGCCATCGCGGCCGCCGATCCGGCGGTGCTGGCCGCGGAACTGCGTTCCGCCGGGAAGGTCTCGGTGGAGGTGGACGGTGCGCAGCTGCCGCTCGGCCCGGACGAGCTGATCGTGACCCAGACACCGCGCTCCGGCTGGACGGTGGCCTCGGACGCCGGGGAGACCGTCGGGCTCGAAGTCAACATCACCCCCGAGCTGCGCCGCGAAGGGCTGGCCCGGGAAGTCATCCGGCTGGTCCAGGAGGCCAGGAAGAGCGACGGGCTGCATGTCAGCGACCGGATCCGGGTGCGCTGGGAGACCGGAGATCCGGATCTGTCCGCGGCGCTGACCGAGCATGGCGAGCTGATCGCCGGTGAGGTGCTAGCGGACGAGTTCCGTCCCGGCGCGGCCACGGACCTGCCCGGCGCGCACCAGCACCCGAATCCCGACCTGGGCCTGACCTTCTGGCTGACCCGTGCTGGCTGACCCGTGGCCTGACCGGCCGCGCGGCTGACCCACCCCGGGACCGGGGTGGGTCAGCTGTCCGGAAGCTGGTCGGGCTGGCAGGCACGGCAGGCGACCAGGCCGTTGGCCACCGCCTCCTGCTTGGACAGGATCTCCAGGTCGCCCTCGCCGAGGAACCTGATCAGGATGCACTCGCTGCGGTGGTAGCGGGCCACTCCGGGCACCACAGTGACCTGGACCGGCCCGATCGGCTTGGCCGGTGCCGCGCGGTCGGCGCCGCCCTCGGCCGTGGCCGCGTCCGCCTTCGGCGGGGAGGTGACCTGGGTGGCCCCGGCCTGGGTGGCCCCGGCCTGGGTGGCCCCGGCCTGGGTGACCGCCGAGGCCGGCGGACCGGAGTCCGCCCGCTTGGCGTTCGCCTCCGGCTGCCCGGCGTCGTCCGGCTCACTGGCTGAGCCAGCTTCGGCCGGCCCGGCGGGCCCGGCGGGCCCGGCCGGCTTGGATTCGGCCGGCTCGGACTCGGCCGGTTTCACGGGCTCAGCTACCTCAGCCGCCTCAGCCACGTCGGTAGCCTCAGCCACTTCGGTAGCCTCAGCCGCCTCGGCAGGCTCAACGGCCTCAGTCCCGGCCGCCCCGGCTTCCTCCGGCGGGGTCGCTACCGGCGGGGTGGACACCACGGTGGACCCGGTACCCGGGCCGGCCTGCGGCCGGATCGTCCATCGCGGCTCGGCGTCCTGGTCAGCCGGGCCAGCCCCGGCCAGGGCGCCGTCATCCGGCTCGGCCGCCACGGTCTCGCTGGCCGCTGCTCCGGTGCCGGTGCCGCTACCGCTACCGGTGCCGGTGCCGGTGCCGCTACCGGTGCCGGTGCCGCTGTCGGTGCCGGTGCCGCGGTCGCTGTCCCGGCCGGCCGGACCGGCGCCGGCCTGCTCCGCAGGCGGCGCGAACGGCCAGTTGCTCTGCGGCGTGCTGGGCGGCCGCCAGCCAGCAGCAGGCTGCCACAGGTCCCCGCCATCAGGCAGGCCCGGCCCGGCGAACGTCTCCTGCTCCGGCGGCTCGGCCGGCAGCGACATCCCGGACGGGATCGAGAAGTCACCGGCGGGCCAGGACAGCCGGCCTGAGTCACGCTTGCCGGCCGACTCCAGTTCCTCGTTGACCCGGTCCCACAGGTCGTCGGTGGCGGCGGCGTGGCTGGGCGCGGCCGGGGCGGGTTCGGGTTCGGGTTCGGGTTCGGCCGGACGCCGGGCTGGCCAGCCCTTGCGCCCGGACCGCCGGTCGCCGCGGGCCGCGCTGTCCGCCTCGTCCGGGCCAGCGGCCTGGCCATGTTCCGGGCTGGCCGCGCGGGCGGCCGGGTCGGCGGGCACCCGCCCGGCGCGGGCGGCCGGATCGGCTGGGACCCGGTCGGCGCGGCCGGCCGGATCGGCTGGGACCCGGTCGGCGCGGCCGGCCGGATCGGCGGCTGGCCGGTACCGGCCAGCCGCGACAGCGGGCTCCGGCCCCCGGGCCACCGGGCCGGCCCCGGCGTCGGCCCGGAAGCCGGCCAGACCCGGAGCGCCCACCTGCCCGGCCCGGCCCGGCGTGGCCGCGTGACCCGGCGCGGCCGGGCGGTTCGCGGCCCGGCCGGCAGTGGCCCGGCCGGCGATGGCCCGGCCGGCCGTGGCCGGGCTGGGCACCGCGCCGCTGGCCGCGAACGGGCTGGCTACTCGCTTGGCGCGGGGGCCGAAAATTTCCGACCAGTGCCGCAGCACACCTGCAGCCAGCAGGAGCGCGGCCACCGCGCACACGGCGATGGACACATAGACCAGCGGCAGGCTGCTGGCTGCGACGCCAGCAGCAAGCAGGCCGATGGCTAGGGCAACCAGGAGAGCGCTGAACCTGATCATTCCCGCTCTCCCCAGGCCGTACGGGTCATGCTGCCAACCGAGGAGATGCTGCTGTGCTGTCTAGCTGGGCGACGTAACGTGCCGTGTCCGGCCCACGCTGGTGACGACCGCTGATCAGCGGTGGTCGTGCGGCGAGCCATCCGACGGGCGGAAGCCACCATGGGACACCGGCTCCGGCGCGCCCGCGTAGGCGCCGATGGACGGCTGGCCGTTCCGGCTGTCCAGGCGGGACATCCCCGAGGAGACGGACGAGTCAGGCCCGTTACCCATGGCCGGGAACGCACCACTGTCGGTCGCGCCCGCTTCCAGGTCGCGCATCTGGCCTTCCAGGTACGCCTTGAGCCTGCTGCGGTACTCGCGCTCGAAGGCACGCAGGTCGTCTACCCGGCGCTCCAGCTCCTCGCGCTGCTGCACCAGGGAGCCCATGGCCTGACGGTGCCGCTCCTGCGCGTCCCGCTCCAGGCTCTCGGCCCGCGCCCGGGCGTCGCTGGTGATCTGCTCGGCCTGGCGGCGCGCCTTGCCCAGGATGTCGTCGGCCTCGCGGCGGGCCCGGCCGAGCGTCTCGTCGGCCTCGCGCCGCGCGTCGGCGATCGCCTGGTCCGCGGTCTGCTGGGCCAGTGCCAGCACGCGCGCGGCCGTGTCCATGTTGTCCTCGACCGGCCGCATCATCTGCGGCGGCTCCGGCATGCGGTCCGGCTCTGGTTGCCGGAGCGGCTCCGGTGCCATCATCTCGGGAGCCTGCTCACCGAGCGGCGAGCTGAGCGCGGACATCGGAACCTTGCCCCCACGCAGACTCTCAGCCAGCTTCGCCCGGAGTTCTTCGTTCTCCTGGATCAGCCGGTCCAGCTCAACCTCGACCTCGTCGAGGAAGGCGTCAACCTCTTCCTCGTCGTAACCAGGCCTGAGCCGGGTGGTACTGAACTGCTTGTTCCGCACATCCGCGGGCGTCAGCGGCATCTCGTCTCCTCGGCACGCTTGAACGGTATTCGTTCCTGTCGGACGCTACCCGTATCAGAGCAGCTGCACGGCCTGCATCGCGAAAATGACCACGAAGAAGAGCACCATGAAGCTGAGGTCCAAGGCCACAGTACCGAGACGGAGCGTGGGTATGTACCGCCTTAGCAATCTCAGTGGCGGGTCCGTCACGGTGAAGATGAACTCGGCCAGGATCAGCACGATGCCCGTAGGGGTCCAGGACCGCGAGAAAGCCTGTATCCAGCTGAGGATGAGCCTCCCGAGCAGAATCACTAGATAGATCGAGAGGACGTAGAACAGAACGATCTTTACAATCCCCACATCCCTGCCCTGCCTGCCGTCACGGACGCCGGGATGAGCACCGCGGGTGCCGTTGGTGTCTGCTCGTCACCGAGCGTGTTCACTGTGTCTTCTCTGGAGGTTCGCGTTATTCAGCTAGCCGCGCCGGACCCGTCTGCGCCACCCGCACCGAATGACGCTCACTGGCTGCGCTTCTAACTCTGGTTGAAGAAGCCTCGTTCAGCTATCCGGGCCTTGTCCTCCGCCGTCACTTCGACGTTGGCCGGACAGAGCAGGAACACCCTGTTGGTGACCCGGTCGATGCTTCCGTGCAGTCCGAAGATCAGCCCTGCGGCGAAGTCGACGAGGCGCTTGGCGTCGCTGTTGACCATCTCGGTCAGGTTCATGATCACCGGAATGCCTTCACGGAAGTGCTCTCCGATGGTACGGGCTTCATTGTACGTGCGTGGGTGCAAGGTCGTGATACGCGCGAGATCGGTGGCATGCGTGGTCGCGGTGGCGGTACCGCCGCCCCGCGATACCGCAGGTGAGGACGGCTCGACGGCGAACTCGGCCCGGCTGCCGCGCGGGGCCGGGCGGTCAGCTTCCGGCTCCGGCGTCTCAGCCGCATCCCCGAACTCGTCGTACTCGTCATAGCCGTCATAGCCGTCGTCGAAGTGCGGATCGTCCTCGACAAGGCCGAGGTAGACCGCCATTTTGTGCATCGCGCCGGCCATCGGTCAGCCCTCCGTCATCAACTGTCACGCAGCCCCGCTGCTCGGACATTACCTGACGAAGCCCGGCCGGCCGCCGAGCAACGCCGTACCGATCCGCACGTGTGTCGCGCCGGCCGCGATGGCGTCTTCCAGGTCCCCGCTCATCCCGGCGGAAATCATCACTGCGCCGGGGTGCTGGGCGCGGACCTGCGCGGCGATCCCGGCCAGCCGCTCGAAGGCGGCCAGCGGCCCGCCGGGCACCGCCTCGGCCGCCAGCGGCGCCACCGCCATCACGCCGCCCAGGCCCAGGCCGGCCTGGCTGGCCACCGCGTCCGCGATGGCCAGCACCTGGTCCGGCGGGGCGCCGCCGCGGCCTGGCTCGTCGTCCAGGCTCACCTGGACCAGGCAGCGCAGCGGGCGGCCGGTCTTCCGGGCGGCCGCGCCGAGCGCCGTCACCAGCCGGATCCGGTCCACCGAGTGGATTACAGCGGCGTAGCGGGCCACGCTGGCCGCCTTGTTGGTCTGCAACTGGCCGACGAAGTGCCAGGTGAGCTCGTCACGCAGGTCGGCGACCTCAGCGGCTTTGGGTGCCGCTTCCTGATCGCGGTTCTCCCCCACGTCACGCACCCCGAGGCTGCTCAGGATGCGGATATCGGTGGCGGGAAAGGTCTTGGTGATGGCGATCAGGGTGACCGCGCCGGCTGGCCGGCCGACCGCCTGGCACGCGGCCCCGATCCGGGCCTGCACGGTGGCCAGCGACGCGGCGATCTCGGCGGCACGCTCGCCGCCTGGTTCGCGGGCCAGGCTAGTCACTACTTGAGGAAGTCAGGGACGTCGAGCTCGTCATCCTCTTCGAACACGACCGACCGGCGGCGCGTGGTGGCCGCGTCGAACACGCCCCGGGCATCCGGCCGCGGCCGCTCGGCCGACGCCAGGCTCCGCCGCTGGCGGGCTCCGCGTTGGCCAGCCGCGGCGCGGGCACGCTGCCGCTGCCGTCGGCCAGCTGAGCGGCCTCGCCCGCCAGCCCGGCGGCATCCTCGGCCAGGCCGGCCGCGTCCTCGGCCAGCCGGGCGGCCGGGTCGGCCGGGCCGCTCAGGGCTGGCCCGCCGGCGGGCGCCTCCGGCCGGGCCCCGGCGGCCGGCTCGTCCGGCGCCGCGCTGGCCCAGCCGTCGGCCGCGGCCGAGGACGAGGCGAGCACGGACGGGGCTGGGCTGACCGGCGAGCGGTAACCGTCCGCGGCCGGCGCGGCGGCCGGGCCGCTGTCCGCGGCGAAGCCGGTGGCGGCCCGCGGCGGCCTGGCCCGGCGGCCGCCCTCGTCGAAGCCGGCCGCGATCACGGTGACCCGGACCTCGTCGCCGAGCGCGTCGTCGATGACCGCGCCGAAGATGATGTTGGCTTCCGGTGCGGCCGAGTTGGAGACCAGCTGGGCCGCCTCGTTGATTTCGAACAGGCCGAGGTCAGACCCGCCCTGGATGGACAGCAGCACGCCGTGCGCGCCGTCGATGCTGGCTTCCAGCAGCGGGCTGGAGATGGCCATCTCGGCGGCGGCGACACTGCGGTCGTCACCGCGCGACGAGCCGATCCCCATCAGCGCCGAGCCGGCCCCGGACATCACCGATTTCACGTCGGCGAAGTCCAGGTTGATCAGCCCGGGCGTGGTGATCAAGTCGGTAATTCCCTGCACACCGGAGAGCAGCACCTGGTCGGCGGCCTTGAATGCGTCCAGCACGCTGACGTGCCGGTCCGAGATAGACAGCAGCCGGTCGTTCGGGATAACGATCAGCGTGTCCACCTCGTTGCGCAGCCGCTCGATGCCCAGCTCGGCCTGCGACGCACGGCGCTTGCCCTCGAAACCAAACGGCCGGGTGACCACGCCAATGGTCAGCGCGCCCAGCGAACGGGCCACGTTGGCGACGATCGGCGCGCCGCCGGTGCCCGTCCCGCCGCCCTCACCGGCGGTGACGAAGACCATGTCGGCCCCCTTGATGACCTCCTCGATCTCTTCCCGGTGGTCTTCCGCCGCCTTCGCCCCGACCTCGGGGTTGGCCCCGGCGCCGAGACCGCGGGTGAGTTCACGGCCGACATCCAGTTTGACGTCGGCGTCGCTCATCAGGAGCGCCTGGGCGTCCGTGTTGATCGCGATGAACTCAACGCCCTTGAGCCCCTCTTCGATCATCCGGTTCACGGCGTTGACGCCGCCCCCACCGATACCGACGACCTTGATGACCGCCAAATAGTTCTGCGGTGCTGCCACGAGGAGGGCCCTTTCCGCTCGTTTACCTTCACTGAGTTCCGGCTCACAGTTTTCGCAGCCGGAGAGAGCGCCCGCGGAGGGCGGCTTTCCTGGAAACAACCACCAAAACCAGCGTTTCAGCAACCTGCCGAAATGCGCCCCCAATTGCCCCGGCCGGCTGTGTCGCGCGATTTCCAGGGAACCAACCCTCACTCTCAACTTGAGATTTACAGTTATGTCATCCTGGCGATTGATACGGACAGTAGGGTGGGCCGGGACCAGGGTCAACTAGACACGCGCGAGACGGGCCGGCGTGTCGCTGCCTGCCCGGATATCGCCCGTCCGGGCCGGCGCGGTTGCTCACCCGCTGGTCACCGCGGTGCCGGGTGCGCTCACGTCGTAGGACCGGGCGTGCGTGCGCATCAGCACAGCCAGTTCTTTCGCCTTCTCGGCCGCCCGGTCGGTGCCGCCCCAGACGATGCTGACCCCGTCGCTCAGCCGCAGCGTCACCTCGGTGGAACTGGGCGCCTCTACCGACACCAGCTCCCGGGCCAGGTACCGCGGCAGTTCCCGGACCACCACCGCCGCCGCGTACACCGCCGGGTTGCCGCGCAGCGCTGCTGGCTGCGCCGACCCGGCGGGCAGGTCCAGGATGGGCGTGTCCAGCGGCTGCTGTGAGACCGACTCCACGACCACGCCGTACTTGTCGATGAGGTCGTACCCCTGGCTGACCGGCACGGCCAGCGCGGGCACCCGCTCGGTGACCGAGATCAGCACCTTGTCCGGCCAGTCCCGGGTGACCCGCGCGGACTGGACCTGGCGGAGCCGCTCGACCCGGTTCGCCACCACGGTATCGTTCACCCGGATCAGCGGCAGCCCGGCCGGGATGTCCGCCGCGCTGCGCACCTGCGCCGGGCTGACCAGGTGGGTGCCGGTCACCTCGACGCCACGCACCACGAAGAACCGGGATTCGAGCAGCGCCCAGCCCACCCCGGCCACGATCGCGATCGCCATCAGCGCGAAGAACGCGGCCCGCCAGCGCTGATTGGCCGGCCCAGCCGGGCCACCGGCGCCAGCGGCCGTCGGCTGGGTGCCGGTCCCGGCCACGCCAGCGGCCTGCCCGGTCATCCGGGCCGCCCGGTCCCGGCCACGCGGGCCGCCCCCTGATCATCCGGCCGGCCCGCCGCGGGCGCGCAGCGCGGCCAGGACCGGCTCGCCGAGCGCGGTCACGTCACCGGCACCCATGGTCAGCACCAGGTCACCGGGCTTGGCCATAGCCGCGACCGCGGCGGCGGCCGCGGTCTTGTCCGGCAGGAACCGGGCCCGCCCGCCGGGCACCGCCGCCACGACCAGCTCCCCGGTCACCCCGGGCACCGGGTCTTCCCGCGCCGGGTACACGTCCAGCACCAGGACCTCGTCGGCCAGGCCCAGGGCGGCGCCGAACTCGGTGGCGAAAATCTTGGTCCGGCTGAACAGGTGCGGCTGGAAGATGACGATGACCCGGCCGCCCTCGGCGATGTCCCGGGCCGCGGTGAGGTCGGCGGCCAGCTCGGTGGGGTGGTGCGCGTAGCTGTCCAGCACCCGGACGCCGTCGGCCTCCCCTTTGGGCTCCAGGCGGCGCCGCGCGCCGCGGAAGGCGGCCAGCCCGAGCGTCACCTCGTCGACCGGGAAGCCCAGCTCGGCGCAGGTGGCCAGGACGGCGGTGGCGTTCAGCGCGTTGTGCCGCCCGGGCACGGCCAGCAGCACCTGAGCGGCGGGCGAGCTGGCCACATCCGGGCCGGGCGCCTCCGGTCCCCCGCTGACCTGGAAGCCGACCGTCATGCCGCGCGGCGCGATGCCGCTGATCCGGTAGTCGGCGTCGGCGGCTTCGCCGTAGCTGCGGACCCGGATCGGCAGCTGGCGGGCAGCGTCGGCCAGCGCCCGGGCCCCGGGGTCATCCGCGCAGGCCACCAGCAGCCCGCCGGGGCTGATCCGCGTGGCGAACTCGGCGAACGCGGCCTCGATCTCGGCCAGGCCCGGCGTAGTTGTCCAGATGGTCCGCTTCCACGCAGGTGACGATGGCCACCTCCGGGGCGAACATGAGGAACGAGCCGTCGCTCTCGTCGGCCTCGGCGACGAACAGCTCGCCGCTGCCGTCGTCGGCGCCGCGGCCGGTCTCGGCCAGGATGCCACCGATCACGTAGGACGGGTCCGCACCGAGCTCGCGCAGCACTGTGGTCAGCATGGAGGTGGTGGTGGTCTTGCCGTGCGTGCCCGCCACCGCCACGGTCCGCCTGCCGAGCATGACCGAGGCCAGCGCGGCCGCCCGGTGCAGTACCCGCAGCCCCTGCTGCCGGGCCGCGGCCAGTTCCGGGTTATCCGGCCGGATCGCGGTGGACACGACCAGGGTGTCGGCACCGGCCAGATGGGCCGCGTCGTGCCCGACGTGCACCACAGCGCCGGCCGCGGCCAGCTCGTCGAGCAGGGCCGACGCGGCCGCGTCGGTGCCAGACACCGGGACGCCGCGGGCCAGCATGATCCGGGCGATGCCGGACATGCCCGCGCCGCCGATCCCGGTGAAGTGCACCCGGCCCAGCTGGTCGAGCGGAACCGGTTCGGTCGGGGTCACCAGGCCCATGCCGTCATCCTCATCTGCCGCATGGTCACGCCCGGCGCCGGCCCCGGCCGCCGGCCCGGCGGCTGCCACCGCCCGGTGCCCGCGGCTCGTCGTACCGCCCGTCTGGCGCCTGCGGGCTGTCGTACCATCCGCCCGGCTGCCCGGGGTCGTCATACTGCCCCGGCGGCGGATACCCCGCACCGGTCTGCCGCGGGTCGTCGTACCGGGCCGGCGCCTCGTACCCGGCACCCGGCACCTGCGGGTCGTCGTACCGCGCCGGCTCGGCATACCCGGCCCCCGGCGGCACCGCAGGATCGTCATACCCGGCCGCCCGGCGGCCGCCGTGCCGCCCGCGGCCATCACTGTGACCATGCCCATCACCGTGACCGCGGCCAGCACTGTGACCATGCTCAGCACCGTGACCATGTCCGGCACCGTGCTGGCCGGGCCCGCCGCGGATGAGGCCAAGCACCTCGGCGGCCAGCCGCAGGTCCGTGTCCCGGTGCCCGATCCCGGCGGCGGCCTGCGACATCGCCGCCACCAGCTGGGCGTCGGTCAGGATCGGCAGCAGGTCGGACCGGATCCAGTCCGGGGTCAGCTCGGCGTCGGCCAGGATCAGGCCGCCGCCGGCCTTCGCCACCGGCAGCGCGTTGAGCCGCTGCTCGCCGTTGCCGTGCGGCAGCGGCACGTACACCGCGGGCAGGCCCACCGCGGTCAGCTCGGCGCAGGTCATCGCGCCGCTGCGGCAGATCGCGAAGTCGGCCGCGGCGTAGGCCAGGTCCATCCGGTCCAGGTACGGCAGCGTGACGTAGGGCGCGCCGCCCGGCGGCATTTGCACCTGGATGTCGCTGCGCGGCCCGAGGATGTGCAGTACCTGGATGCCGGCCGCGCGAATCGCCCCGGCCGCGTCCAGCACCGCGTAGTTCAGCGACCGGGCGCCCTGCGAGCCACCGGTGACCAGCAGCACCGGCAGGTCGGGCCGGAGCCCGAAGTGCGCCCGGGCCTTGTCAGCCAGCGCCAGCCGGTCCAGGCCGGCGATCTCCCGGCGCAACGGGATGCCCACGTAACTCGCGTGCGGCAGCTTGGTGTCCGGCTGGCCGGTGAAGACATGCCGGGTGAGCCGCGCGCCGATGCGGTTGGCCAGCCCGGGACGGGCGTTCGCCTCGTGCACCACGATCGGCACGTGACGGCGGCGCGCGGCCAGGTAGGCCGGGGTGGCCACGTACCCGCCGAAGCCGACCAGCACCTCGGCCCGGGCCTGGTCCAGCACCCGCCCGGCCGCGGCCACCGAGGCATTCAGCCGCCCCGGCACGCGCACCAGTTCCGGGGAGAGCTTGCGCGGCAGCGGCACCGGCGGGATCAGCGCGAGCTCATAGCCGCGCATCGGGACCAGCCGGGTCTCCAGCCCGCGCTCGGTGCCCAGGCACACGATGCCGAGCTCCGGATCGGCCCGGCGCAGCGCATCGGCCAGGGCCAGCGCGGGCTCGATATGACCGGCTGTGCCACCACCCGCGAGTACGACGCTCATCGCCTGGCACTCCCTCCCTCACCGACGGCGCCTGGGCCCGGCTGGCGTTTTGCGCAGGCCGGCCAGGCCAAGCCAGCTTAGGACGCGCAGCCCGGCTCCGGGGCCAGCCTCGGTAAGGGCCTGGCTGGCGCCCGGTTCCCGCTTGGCGAAGGACATCAGCATGCCGAGCGCCACCATGGTCACCAGCAGGGAGGACAGCCCTTCGGAGACCAGCGGCAGCGGGACGCCGGTAATCGGCAGCAGCCCGATCACCGCGCAAATGTTCACCAGCGCCTGGCCGACGATCCAGGCGGTGGCCCCGCCCGCGGCCAGCCGCATGAACGTGTCCTGCACCCGGCGGGCGATACGCAGCCCGGCATAGGCCAGCCCGGCGTACAGGAACGTCACGCAGAGCGTGCCGACCAGGCCGAGTTCCTCGCCCAGGATGGCGAAGATGAAGTCGGTCGTCAACTCGGGGACCCAGCCCCATTTCTCCCTGCTGTCGCCGAGCCCCACGCCGAACCAGCCGCCCGAGCCCACCGCCCACTTGCCCTGGATCGGCTGCTGGTTCGTGCCGACCGGGTTGCCGCTGGCGTGAAAGAAGCCGAGCAGCCGCTCCATCCGGTACGGGGCGACCACCACCATGGCCAGCAGGGCCAGGCCGATCAGCACCAGGATCCCGGCGAACACCCGGCCTGGCGTGCCGATGATCCACAGCAGCGTGAGGAAGATGATCAGCAGCACGAACGTGGTGCCCAGGTCGTCGCCCAGCATGACCAGCATGGCCAGGAAGCCGACCCCGGGCAGCAGCGGGATGAGCAGCTGCCGCCAGTCGCCGAGCTGGTTCAGTTTCTCCTTGCGGGACAGCAGGTCGGCGCCCCAGAGCAGGAACGCGAACTTGGCCAGCTCAGACGGCTGGAACTGGAAGCCGCCGATCTGCAGCCAGCGGGCCACCCCGGCGCTGCCCGGCTGGGTGGGCACGAACAGCACGACGACCAGCCCGAGCAGTGCGATGAACATCAGCGGGTAGGCGGCGGCCCGGTACCGGCTGGGCGCGGACCGGGCGGCCAGCCACATGCAGGGCAGCCCGATCAGCACGCCGAGCAACTGGTGCTGCAGGCCGGACCACGGCGAGCCGCCCGCCATCAGCCCGGCCGCCGACGAGGTGGACAGCACCATCACCAGGCCGAGCGCGAGCAGCAGCGTGGTGATGCCGAGGACCAGGTAGAAGTCGGTCAGCGGGCGGTCCAGGAAACCGAACCGGGCGGCCACCCGGTCCCGCGCCTGCCCGGTCCAGGACACCGGAGCGCGGGATGGCGCGGCAACAGGCGCTACTTGGTCCATGATCCCAGTTTCGGGCTACGCCACCGGGAACCTGCGGAAATCCGCGGCGTGTCGCAGTATTAGCCCCGGGGGGACGACCCCCCGAGCCCCCCGTAAAAGCCTATTTAGGCATCCATTCCACGTAGAAGATGCCCAATCCCAGCGCGACGAACATGGCCGAGATCAGCCAGAACCGGATCACGATGGTCGTTTCCGCCCAGCCCCGCAACTCGAAGTGATGCTGCAGCGGCGCCATCCGGAACACCCGTTTACCGGTCATCTTGAACGAGCCCACCTGGATGATCACCGACAGCGTGATGACCACGAACAGGCCGCCCAGGATGGCCAGCAGCAGCTGGGTCTTGGTGCACACGGCCAGCCCGGCCAGCACCCCGCCCAGGGCCAGCGACCCGGTGTCGCCCATGAAGATCCGGGCCGGCGGCGCGTTCCACCACAGGAACCCGAAGCAGGCGCCGAGCACCGACGCGGCCACCACCGCCATGTCCAGTGGGTCGCGCACGTCATAGCACTGCGGTGCGAGGTTGAGCGTGCAGTCGTTGCGCTCCTGCCAGATCCCGATCAGCACGTAGGCGGACAGCACCAGGCAGGCGCAGCCGGTGGCCAGCCCGTCCAGCCCGTCGGTCAGGTTCACCGCGTTGGAGAAACCGGCGATGAGCAGGACGATCCACAGCATGAACGCGGTGACGCCGAGCGACGGGCCGAAGTCGCGCAGGAAAGAGAGGTGCGCGTCGGCCGGGGTCAGGTCGTACCCGTCGGCGAAGTGCTGCTGCACCACCAGCGCCGCGAACAGCGCGCCCACCACGGCCTGGCCGGCCAGCTTGGCCCCGCTGCGCAGGCCCAGGCTGCGCTGTTTGTAGATCTTGATGAAGTCGTCCAGGAAGCCGACCACGCCCAGGCCGACCATGAGCAGCACGACCAGCACGCCGGACACGGACGGCCGCCCGCCGGTGAACAAGTTGCCGATCACGTAGCCGAGCAGGGAGGCGACCACGATCACCGTGCCACCCATGGTCGGGGTGCCGCGCTTGGTGGCGTGCCCGGCCGGCCCCTCCTCCCGGATCAGCTGGCCGTAGCCGCGCCGGGAGAAGATCCGGATGGCCAGCGGCGTGCCGAACAGCGAAAGCAGCAGCGACACCCCAGCCGAAAGCAGGATGGTTCTCACTGCGCAGTCCTCTCCGGAACCACGGGCCTCTCCGGAACCACGGGCTCCCCGGTCAGGGCGAGGGCAACCCGTTCCAGCCCGGCGCTGCGAGATGCCTTCACCAAGACGACGTCTCCCGGCGCCAGCTGGTTCCGCAGCGCGTCGAGCGCGGCGTCCGCGTCGGCCGCGTGGATCAGCTCCCCCATCCAGCCGGGCTCCGCCTTGGCCCCGGTCAGCATGGGTGCTGCTTCGTCCCCGACCACGATAAGGCCGGCCAGCCCGGAGCGCGCCGCGTACCCCCCGGCCGCCTCGTGCCGGGCCGCGGCGGCCGCGCCGAGCTCGCTCATCGGCCCGAGCACGGCGAACGCGCGCCGGCCGCGGGCCAGCACGGCCAGCGTGTCCAGCGCGGCCTGGACCGACTCCGGGTTGGCGTTGTACGCGTCGTTCAGCACGGTGACCCCGTCCGCGCGGTCGGTCACCTCCATCCGCCACCGGCTGCGCGGCTCGGCCGCCGACAGCCGCGCCGCGATCTCGTCCACCGGCATGCCCAGCTCACCGGCCAGCGCCGCGGCCGCGAGCGCGTTCTGCACGTTGTGCCGCCCGAACAGGCGCATTTGCACGAACGCCAGTGCCCCGCCGATGACGAGCTGGAATCCCGGCCGTCCGCGCTCATCAAGCCGGACGTCGCCGGCCCGGACGGCGGCGCTGGCCGATTCGCCGAACGTGACCACTCGCGCCTGGGTCCGCGCGGCCATGGCCATGACCCGCCAGTCATCGGCGTTCAAGAATGCGATGCCGTTCGGGGGGAGCGCGGCCGGCAGCTCACCCTTGGCCTCAGCCACCGCCTCGATGCTGCCGAACTCCCCCTCGTGCGCATGGCCCACGCAGAGCACCACGCCGAGCCGCGGCGGGGCGATCTGGCACAGGTGCGCGATGTGCCCTGGGCCCCGCGCGGACAGCTCCAGCACCAGGTAGCGGGTGTCCGCGGTGGCGCGCAGCACGGTCAGCGGGTGGCCGATCTCGTTGTTCCAGGAGGCCCGCGGGGCCACCGTCGGGCCGAGCGCCTCGGCCAGCTGGGCGGCCAGGTCCTTGGTCGTGGTCTTGCCCGCGGACCCGGTGATGCCGGCGATCTCCAAGCTGGGCAGCCGGTCCACCACGGCCCGGGCCAGCAGGCCGAGCGCCGCCGTGACGTCTGGCACGATCAGCGCCGGGGCCCCGCACGGGCGGCTGGCCAGCGCCGCGGTGGCGCCCGCGGCCACCGCCTGGGCGGCGAAGTCGTGCCCGTCGGCCCGGCTGCCGGGCAGCGCGGCGAACAGCGCCCCGGGGCCGGCGGCCCGGGAGTCCATGGTCACCGGGCCGGTCACCACGGCCGCCGGGTCGGCCACCTGGTCCAGCCGGGCGCCGGTGATGCCGGCGATGTCGCTCAGCGAGAGCGGGATCACACGTCCTCCTGCCTGCCCGGCCCGTGCGACCTGATCAGGCCCTGCTCGATCAGGCTCTGCTCGATGGGTGGCTCGGCCGGCCCGCTGCTGTCCGGCCCGCTGCTGTCCGGCCCGGTGCTGGCCAGCCCGGCCAGCGCCGCGGCAGCCACCTCCCGGTCGTCGAACGGGATGACCGCCCCGGCCACGTACTGGCCGCGCTCATGCCCCTTGCCCGCCACCACCACGATGTCGCCCTTGCCCGCGCCCGCGATGGCCAGGCCGATGGCCGCGGCCCGGTCCGGCTCGATGATGAGCCGGCCGCGCTGCCCGGCCGGGACGGTGAGCACGCCCTGCAGCATCTCGGCCAGGATGGCCAGCGGGTCCTCCGAGCGCGGGTTGTCGCTAGTCAGAATGGCCAGGTCAGCCAGGGCCACGGCGGCCGCGCCCATCAGCGGGCGCTTGGCCCGGTCCCGGTCACCACCACAGCCCAGCACGATGCACAGCCGGCCCTCGGTCACCGGCCGGAGCGCGCGCAGCACCGCCTCGACCGCGCCGGGCTTATGCGAGTAGTCCACCAGCACGGTGAAGTCCTGGCCGCGGTCCACCCGCTCCAGGCGGCCCGGCACCCCCGGGCAGGCGGCCACCCCGGCCACCGCGGCGGCCAGGCTGACCCCGGCCTCGACCAGCGCGACGATGGCGCCGAGCGCGTTGGCCACGTTGAACGGCCCGGGCAGCGCGACCGACGCGTCGGCGGACACGCCGCCGGGGCCGATCACCCGGAAGCTGCTCCCGTCGGCGCCGCTGCGCACGTCGGTGGCCCGCCAGTCGGCCGCGGCCCGGCCCGCTGCGGAGAACGTGGTCAGCGGGATCTGCGGCGCGGCGGCCAGTTTGCGGCCCCACGGGTCGTCGATGTTGACCACCCCGAGCCTGGTGTAGCCCGGGGCGAACAGGCTGGCCTTGGCCGCGAAGTAGTCCTCCATGCCGTCGTGGAAGTCGAGGTGGTCCTGGGACAGGTTGGTGAACACGGCCACCTCGTAGCTGGTGCCCGCGACCCGGCCCAGGGCCAGCGCGTGGCTGGACACCTCCATGGCGGCCGCGGTCACCCCGCGCTGCACCATCTCGGCCAGCAGCGCCTGCAGGTCGGTGGCCTCCGGGGTGGTGAGCAGGCTCGGCCGGACCTGGCCGGCCACCCGGGTCTCCACCCCGCCAGCCAGCCCGGTCAGGTGGCCCGCCATCCGCAGCCCGGATTCCAGCAGGAACGTGCTGGTCGACTTGCCGCTGGTGCCAGTGACCCCGATGAGCATCAGCCGGCTGGACGGGTCGCCGTACACCCAGGAGGCCACCTCGCCGAGCCGGGCCCGCGGGTCGGCCACCACGAACACGGGCAGCCCGCAGTGCGCGGCCAGGCTCTTGCCGTCCGGGTCGGTGAGCACCGCTACCGCGCCGGCGTCCGCGGCGTCATCGCAGAACGCCGCGCCGTGGTGCTGGCTGCCGGGCAGCGCGGCGTACAGGTCGCCCGGCTGGACCCGGCGCGAGTCGTGCGTCACCCCGGACACCATCACCGGGCCACCCGGCCCGGCGAACGGGTCAGGCCCGGCCCGCCGGTGGTGGTCAGCCCGAGCAGCATGGCCAGCCCGGACAGCGGACGCGGCGGGATGTCGCGTGGAAGTAGAGCCGCAGGCACGCGCCGAGGTTACCTCTGATCAAGGCGCCGTGAGCCTTACGTTGGGACGCTTGCCCCCGTCCGGCGGGATCTTCAGGGTGCGCAGCGCGAACTCCATCACCTTGTTGAACACCGGCCCCGCGACGTCGATGCCGAAGTAGCTGCCCTTCCGCGGGTTCTGCACGTTGACCGCGACCACCAGCTTCGGGTTGCTGGCCGGGGCGATGCCGATGACGCTCGACCCGTACAGGCACAGGCAGCCGCCCCGGGCCGGGTCGGCGATCTGTGCGGTCCCGGTCTTGGCCGCCACCGAGTAGCCCGGAATCTCCGCCCACGGCTCGCCGACCTGCGCGTCCACCCACGGCACCTGCTGCAGGATGTCCATCAGCTCGTGCGCGGTCTTGGCCTGGATGACCCGGTGGCTGGCCGGCTTCGCGGCCGGCACGTACTGGCCGCTGGTGTTCGTGGTGCCCGCCACGATGGTCGGGGCGACCCGGACCCCGCCGTTCGCGATCGTCGCGTAGACGCTGGCCATCTGTACCGCGGTGACCGCGACGCCCTGGCCGAACGACATCGTGTACCGCTCGTCCCCGGGCCACTGCGACACCGGGTAGAGCAGCCCGTCGCTGTCCGCGGGCAGCTGCGGCAGGCTCGGCTCGCCGATGCCGAAGTTCCGGAAGTAGTCGTACTGCGTCTGCGGGCTGACGTGCTGGACCACCTGGACCATGCCCACGTTGCTGGAGTGCGCGATGATCCCGGCGATGGTCCACCGCTCGGTCGGGTGGTACTCGGCGTCGTGGAACGGGAAGCCGTCCACCACGATCTGGTCCGGCACCGTGTACGCGCTCATCGGGGTCTGGCCGCCGTGCTCGAACGCCGCCGCCGCGGTGATCACCTTGGCCGTGCTGCCCGGGTCGAACACGTCACTCACCGGCAGGTCCACGGTGTTGGCCAGATTGACCGGGTGCGCCGGGTTGAACGACGGGGCCTGCGCCATGGCCAGGATCTGCCCGGTGCGCGGGTCCATCACGACCACGGTGCAGCTGGTCGCGTCGGTCTGCTTGATCCGCTGCGCGCAGGCCTGCTCCGCCTCCCACTGCAGGCTGGCCAGGATGGTCAGCCGGACGTTGCGGCCCGGCACCACCAACCGGCTGGTCTGGCCGGCCACCGGGATAGGCTCGCCGTTGCTGCCGTTCTGCACTTCCTGGCTGCCGTCCCGGCCGGCCAGCAGCGCGTTGTCCGCCTGCTCGATGCCGGCCCGGCCGACCGGGTCACCCTGGGTGTTCTGCGTGGTGAACCCGACGATGTTGGCGGCCAGGTCCCCGTTCGGGTACACCCGGGTGTACGACGGCGTCAGCGCGACACCGGGCAGGTTGAGCGCGGAGATGCGGGCCGCGGTGGCGGCCGGGACGTTCTGCTTGAGCGCCACGTAGTCCTTGGACGTCGGGTTCCCCAGCAGGGCCAGGATGGCCGCTGAGCTCATCCCGAGTGGCCCGGCCAGCGCGCTGGCCACCGAGCTGAGCGACCGCCTGGCCGCCAGGATCATCGGCGGGTCGGCGTGCACCAGGTCGGTCTGCACCGTCATGGCCAGCGTGGTGCCGTCCGCCGTGCTGATCGACCCGCGCACGGCCGGCACGGTGACGGTGCTCAGCCGGAACGCCTCGGCGTGCGTGCTCAGCGCCGGGCCCTCCATCGCCTGGAGCTGCACCAGCCTGCCGCCGACCAGGGAAAACACGAACCCGAGGCAGAGCATGGTGACCCGCAGACGGCGGGCCGGGTTGCCGCGGTTCAGCGCCGGGCGGCGCGGGCGGGGCCGGGCCCGGCCGGGCGGCGGCCCGGCGGCGAAGCCGCGGCCCGGCGCGCTCCGGGCCGGCTGCCGCCGGTTCGGCTGGCTCTGGCCCGGCTGCCCACCGTTCTGCTGCCCGCGGCCGGGTGGCGGCGTGCCCCGCGGCCCGGCCTTGCCGGGCGGCGGCCGCCGGGCCGGGCCCGGCCGGGCCGCGGCCGGCCGGCGCGGGCCGGCCGACGCGGGCGGCCGGCCGCCGGCCCGGGGTCCTGGCCGGCTGCCCGGCCCGTCCCCCTGGCTTCGCGTCACGGAACATACCCGGGCACGGGCAGCACTCCTGGTTCTCTGGTCGGCTGGCCGATGATCCGGCCGGTACGCAGGTTGAGGAACTTGGTCAGCGGCGGTGACACCATGCCGAGCTGGCGCGCCCTCCCGGCGATCACCGACGGGGCGGAGTCGGCGGCCACCTGCTGCTGCAGGACCTGAACCTGCTGCTGCCGGATGGTCTCGGCCTGCTGCAGCGAGTTGATCTGGTAGGCGCCCGAGGCCAGCACAGTGTTGATCACTAGCAGGCAGACCAGCCCGCCCCCCAGCAGCCCGAGCACGAACAAGACGAACGGCGTCCGGGAGATGGCCGACGCCGGCACGGCCGGCCGGGATGTGGCCGGCCGGGTGAGCACGCGCGGACGCGCGACCGGTCTGGGCCGGGCTGGGCGACTGCGACGCGGGGGTGCAGGCGCAGTGACCGCGGATCGTGCTGGTGCCCTCCGCGGCCTGGTCTCCGTGCTGGTCACTGCGGAACCCCCGCTCTGTGTTTATTTGCGCCCCCGGGCCGCTCGAACCCGCCGAGCTTCCCTCGTCGCTCGGTCGCTCGTTCCTCGCTCCCGCGCTCCTCAGTCCAGTCGGCGGCGCGGCCCTTTGGCGCGGTCATGCGGCTTCCCTGATCCGTTCCGCGGCCCGCAACCGGGCCGGGGCAGCCCGCGGGTTTTCCGCCAGTTCCGCGGCTGTCGGCCGCTGCGCGCCGCGGGTGAGCAGCCGGAACGTGGGCCGGGCCGAGTCCAGCGGCACCGGCAGCCCGGGCGGCGTGCGGTCGGCCGCGGCCCCGGCCAGCACCGTCTTGACCGCCCGGTCCTCCAGCGAGTGGTAGGCCAGCACCACGATGCGGCCGCCGATGGCCAGCCCGTCCAGGGCGGCTGGCAGCGCCGCGTGCAGCACGTCGAGTTCCCCGTTGACCTCGATGCGCAGCGCCTGGAACGTCCGTTTGGCGGGATTGCCTCCGGTTCGCCGGGCCGGCGCGGGAATCGAGTCCCGGACGATCTCGGCCAGCTGACTGGTGGAGCGAAGTGGAGCGCGGCCCCGGGCCCGCACCACGGCGTCGGCGATCCGCCGGGCGAACCGCTCCTCCCCGTAGTCCCGCAGCACCTGGGCCAGCCGCCCGGCCGGGTAGGTGTTGAGCACGTCGGCCGCGGTCAGCGGGTTGCTCTGGTCCATCCGCATGTCCAGCGGCGCGTCGTAGGAGTACGCGAACCCGCGGGCCGGATCGTCGAGCTGTGGGGAAGATACGCCCAGGTCGAACAGGATGCCCTGGACCCGCCGGCCGCCCTGGGTGGAGAGCAGCTCGGGGATCTGGTCGTAGCGGCCGTGCACCAGGGTGACCCGGTCGGCGTACGGGGCGAGCAGCCGCCGCGACTCCTCGATTGCCTGGGTGTCGGTGTCCACCCCGATCAGCGCCAGCCCGGGATGCGCGTCGAGCAGCGCCCGGGCATGCGCCGGCCCGGCCCAGGGTGGCGTCCACCAGGATCGCGCCACGAGGCTGCAGGGCCGGCTCGAACAGGGCGAGCACCTCCTCGACCATGACCGGCAGATGGCCGGCCGCTGGCTCGCCCATCGGACCCCCTCTCGTCCCGCCGCATCCCGGGGGATGCGGCGGACGGCCTGCCTGCCCGGGTGCTCCCGGCTAGGTCTCCATCCGCGTGCCACGCGGGGTGGCCGCGCTGCCTGGCGCCGGGGAAGTGACGCCAGCCAACGTGATCACCCAGCCGCGGGCGGAGACCTCGCCGAGTACGCGGCGCCGTATCCCGGCGCCGCTCAGAGCACCCCTGGCAATACCTCCTCCGACGCCGCGGAGAAAGCGTCCTCCTGGTTCGCCAGGTAGGACTCCCACGCGGTGGAGTCCCAGATCTCCAGGCGCGTGTTAGCACCGATCACTACGCAGTCGCGGCTCAGCGCCGCGTAGTCGCGCAGGCCTGGCGGGATGGTGATCCTGCCCTGCTTGTCGGGGATCTCGTCGGACGCGCTGGCAAAGAAGACCCGGCTGTAGTCCCGCACTGCCTTCGCGGTCACCGGGGCAGTGCGCAGCGCCTCGGTGATCCTGGCGAATTCGTCCACCGGGAACACGTAGAGGCAGCGCTCCTGACCCTTGGTGATCACTAGCCCTCCAGCGAGTTCCTCGCGGTACTTGGCAGGAAGGAACAGCCGGCCTTTCTCATCAAGGCGCGGTGTGTGAGTGCCCAGAAACACAGGCCCTCACCTCCCGCCCGTGACCAGTCCGCCCCACCGGCCTCCACTGTACTCCACATTCCCCCACCGTCAACGCTTCACACCTGCCCGGACCGGCACATTCTCGATGAATCCGCAGGTCAGAGCGTGGGAGGAAAGTGGGGCTGCGGCCCGCTGACCCGGCTCCGGCCGGCATCACATCGCACGCGGCACGCCCAGGACGTACTGTCGGGTACGCGCGGCGGAACCGGCACAGGAGGACAGGGTGGTCGTGGAGATGGGGGCAGGCGCCGAGCGTACGCTCGACGACCTGGTAGGGATAGCGCACCGGATCGGCGACGCCATCGAGTCGGTGATCGAGGGCAAGCCCGAGGCGGTGCGCCTGGCGCTGACCGTGCTGCTGGCCGAGGGGCATGTGCTGATCGAGGACGTCCCTGGGGTGGGCAAGACCATGCTGGCCAAGGCGCTGGCCAGATCCATCCACGGCACGGTGCAGCGCATCCAGTTCACCCCGGACCTGCTGCCCAGCGACATCACCGGGGTGAGCGCGTACAACCAGGAGCGCCGCGAGTTCGAGTTCAAGCCCGGTCCGGTGTTCGCGAACATCGTGGTCGGCGACGAGATCAACCGGGCGTCCCCGAAGACCCAGTCGGCGCTGCTGGAATGCATGGAAGAACGGCAGGTGACGGTGGATGGCACCAGCTACCAGCTGGAGCTGCCGTTCATGGTCATCGCCACCCAGAACCCGGTGGAGATGGAAGGCACCTACCCGCTGCCCGAAGCGCAGCGGGACCGGTTCACCGCCCGCATCTTCATCGGCTATCCGAGTGCCGAGGCCGAGCTGGCCATGCTCGACTTGCACGGTTCCACGTCCCCGCTGGACTCGCTGGAACCAGTGGCCAGCGCCGCCGACGTGCGCGAGCTGATCGCGGCGGTGCGCCGGGTGCACGTGGCCGACCCGCTCAAGCAGTACGTGATCAGCCTGGTCAGCGCGACCAGGTCCGCCCCGGACCTGCGGCTCGGCGCCTCGCCGCGGGCGACGCTGCACCTGCTCCGGGCCAGCCGGGCCCGCGCCGCACTGGACGGCCGCGACTTCGTGATCCCGGACGACGTGCAGGCGCTGGCCGGGCCGGTGCTCGCGCACCGGCTGCTGCCGTCGGCCGAGGCCATGGCGGAGCGCCAGCTACCCGACCGGGTGGTGGCCAGCATCGTGGAGCGGCTCCCGCTGCCCCGGCTGCGCTGAATATCCGGGGGGCGACCCCCTGGACCCCCCGATCGCCGCTTCGCGCCGAACACCGGCTCGGCGAGCATCCCTGCCCGCATCCTGCGCGCACCCTCCCCGCGATCCTGACGTAAGTTAGACAGGGTCTGGAGGAAGGGCCGGTATGCGGGCGCTGTTCGCCGGATTCACCACGCGCGGCAAGTCATTCCTCGCGGCGGGCATCGTCGCAGGTGCCTTTGGGCTGGGCCTCGGCGAGCGGGCCCTGCTCAGCATCGGCATCGTGCTGGTGGCGCTGCCGCTGCTGGCCGTGCTGGCCACCAGCCGGGCCAGGTACCGGATC
This sequence comes from uncultured Actinomycetes bacterium, assembly GCA_963832095.1. Classification (GTDB taxonomy): domain Bacteria; phylum Actinomycetota; class Actinomycetes; order Streptosporangiales; family Streptosporangiaceae; genus RYN-230. Next base: position 11,995 of record CAWHSW010000015.1, on the reverse strand, counting down.
CGCTGCACCCGCCGGGTGAGCCCGCTGCGGGTGCCGGCCGGGCAGAGCGCCACCGTCACGCTGCGGCTGGAGAATGTTTCCCGGCTGCCCACCGGCCTGCTGCTGGCCGAGGACACGCTGCCTTACTCGCTCGGCGTCCGGCGCCGCTTCGTGCTGGAGCGGATCGAGCCGGGCGGCTGGCGGGAGCTGAGCTACCCCATCGTGTCCGGGACCCGGGGCAAGTTCACCATCGGCCCGCTCCAGGTGCGGGTGACTGACGCGTTCGGGCTGGTCGAGCTGACCCGGTCGTTCGCCTCCCGGAACGCGCTGGTCGTCACCCCGCCGGTCATCCCGCTGCCCGCCGGGCCGCTGGCCGGCAGCTGGCGTGGCGAGGGCGGCGGCGGCCGGACCCGGACCGCGGACATGGCCGGCGAAGACGACGTCATCCCCCGGCCCTACCGGGACGGCGACGAGCTGCGCCGGGTGCACTGGCGGTCCACCGCGCGGCACGGTGAGCTGATGGTCCGGCGCGAGGAACAGCACTCGCGCAACCGCGCGGTGCTGCTGCTGGACACCCGCACCCGGGCGCACAGTGGCCCCGGGGCGGGCTCCTCGTTCGAGTTCGCGGCCAGCGTGATGGCGTCCATCGGGGTGTACCTGGCCCGGGCCGGGCTGGACGGGCAGCTGGTCACCGACCAGGGCCCGGTGTCCGCCCCGGGCTCGTTCGAGGACACGCTGCTCGACTCGCTGGCGGTGATCAAGCAGTCCCGGGGCAGCAACCTGGCCCGCGGGCTGGACCAGGTCACCGGCGGGACCGGCGGGCTGTTCCTGGTGGTGGCCGGGCGGCTGTCCGCCGAGGAGGCCCGGCGGCTGGCCGCCGCCCGGCGGGACACCGGCCCGGCCATGGCGCTGCTGCTGGCCGTGTCCAGCTGGGCCCCGCCCGCGGGCCGGCTGCCGGCGGACCCGGCCGAGGTGGACGTGGCCGCCGGGACGCTCCGCACGGCGGGCTGGCGGGTGGTCACGGTCACCGCGGAAACCTCGCTGCCGGCCGCCTGGAACCAGCTGCGGTACGCGTCCGAACTGCCCAGCTACGTGAACCGCGCGGCCGGGTCAGCGGGGGTCGGCCGATGAGCAACCGGCTGACGTTCGCCGCGGCGCTGGCCACGCTGGCCGCCTCGCTGTCCCTCTACCCGGTGGTCGACCACTGGCACTGGTTCTGGGTCGGGTTCGGCGCGGTGATCATGATCGCCGTGGTGGGCGCGCTGACCCGGCTGCGGCGGCTGCCGGTCGTGGTGTGCGCGCTGGCCGAACTGGGCGCGCTGCTGCTGTTCCTGAACACCGAGTTCGCCAGCGCCAAGTCGGCCGGCCGGGTGCTGCCGACCTGGGCCTCGCTGCACCAGCTGCGCGAGCTGGCCAGCCTGGCGCTGCAGGACACCAGCCGGTTCGCGCCGCCCGCCCCGCCGTACCCGCCCATCGTGCTGCTGACCGTGGCCGGGATCGGCGTGGTGGCCGTGGCCACCGACCTGATCGCGGTCCGGCTGCGCCGCCCGGCGGTGGCCGGGCTGCCGCTGCTGGTGCTGTTCTGCGTGCCGCTGACCGTCAGCGTGCACCAGGGCGCGGCGGGCGAGATGGCCGTGTTCTGCCTGGGCATGGCGGGATACCTGACCCTGCTGGCGGTGGACGGCCGGGAACGGCTGCGGTTGTGGGGCCGGCTGGTCACGGTCTGGCAGCGCGGGGACGAGGTGCGGGACCGGACCGGGCCGGACACCAAGGACCTGGCCGCGGCCGGGCGGCGGATCGCGCTGGCCGCCGTGGTGATCGCGTTGTTCGTCCCGCTGCTGGTGCCGGGACTGGCCGAGCACAAGCTGTTCGCCAGCTCGGGCTCGGGCGACGGCCCGGGCGGCCGGGAGGTCTCGCTGCCCAACCCGCTGGTCCAGATGAACACCGAACTGCACCGCACCGACGCGAGCGACGTGCTCAGCTACCGGACCACCGACCCCGATCCGCAGTATCTCCAGGTCTATGTGCTGAACAACCTGAGTTCCCAGACCTGGACCCTGACGCCCACCGCGGGCCAGCAACTGCACGACGGGAAGCTGCCCGCCACCCCCGGGCTGACCTCGAGCACCCCGGCCAGCATCGAGAACACCACGATCACCCTGGCCCAGGGCCTGTCCAGCAGCCAGCGGACGGCGAGCTTCCTGCCGCTGCCCTACCCGGCGCGGACGGTGAACGTGGGCGGGGGCTGGCGGGTGGATCCGCGCACGCTCACCCTGTTCTCCGGGCAGAACCTGTCCGGGCTGCACTACTCGGTGACCAGCCGGGAAGTGGACCCGTCCGAGCAGCAACTGCAGCACGACGCCGGGCCGATGCCGGCCAGCATCACCAACAACTACCTCAGCGTGCCGCGGGTGTACCAGGGGCTGACCGCGCTGGCCGAGAGGATCACCCGCGGCCAGACATCGAGTTACGGCCAGGCCGTGGCGCTGCAGCGCTGGTTCGCCGACTCGGGCAAGTTCACCTACAGCCTGAACGTCCAGGAGCCGGCCAGCCCGCAGGCGCTGATCCGGTTCCTGACCACCCAGCGCCGCGGGTACTGCCAGCAGTTCGCGTTCGCCATGGCGGTGCTGGCCCGGCTGCTCGACATCCCGTCCCGGGTCGCGGTCGGCTACACCGCGGGCACGCCGGTGGGGCGCGACCGGTGGGTGGTCAAGACCAGCGACGCGCACGCCTGGCCGGAACTGTTTTTCCAGGGCGTCGGCTGGCTGCGCTTCGAGCCCACCCCGGCCGGGTCGGGCGGCCAGGCCACCGCCATCCAGCCCACCTACACGCTGCCGCCGGTGCTCGCCCCGCCGAGCGGGCCGCAGCCCGCGCCCACCACCGGGACGACCAAGACGCAGCCGGGCTCCAGCAAGGCCCGCACCGGCCCGCTGGCCAAGCTGGGCGAGGAGCCTGGTGAGGTCGGCGTGGGCGGGACGGCGGCCACGCACAGCCCGGCGCCGTACTGGCTGCTGGCCCTGGCCGGGCTGGCCGGGCTGGCTCTGGTCGCGCCGCGGACGATCCGGTCGGTCCGCCGCCGTCAGCGCTGGCGCCGCGCCGATGGCGACCGGGGCCGAGCCGAGGCGGCCTGGGCCGAGCTGCAGGACGACCTGACCGACTACCAGGTCGCCTGGTCGACGAGTGCCTCGCCGCGCACGCTGGCCCGCCAGGTGACGGCGGGCCAGCCGATGGCCCCGGCGCAGCACGAGGCGCTCAGCCGGATCGCCAGGGCGGCCGAGCGGGCCCGGTATGCCCGGGACCCGGCCGACTCGGCAAGTCTGCGGGACGACACCGATCAGGTCCGGCGGGCGCTCGCCGGGCACGCCACCCGGCGGGTGCGCTGGCGCGCCCGGCTACTGCCGCCGTCGGCACTGGCGCCGGCGCGCACCGCACTGCAGCACGCCATGGACATCTTCGGCTGGATGGACATAGCCGCCCACCGCCTCAGCGCCCTAGTCCGCCGGGCCGGCGGCCAGTCGGAAAAGGCCCAGGCCTAAGCCGGTCACGGCGCCAAGGCGCCCCGCGCCGAACGGCCGCGCGGCCGACTGGACCGACCCGCCCCGCTCCGCCGACTGGACCGAGGAGCGCGGAGCGAGGCACGAGCGACAAGCGACGAGGGGAAGTCGCCGCGCCAAAGGGGGCGCGCCGCCGACTGGACTGAGGAGCGAGGAAGCGAGGAACGAGCGCCCCGAGCGACGAGGGAAGGAGGTGCCCTTAAAGCGCCCCCGGCGGCGCAAGGAAGCAGAGCACGAGCGACCGAGCAACGAGGGAAGCTCGGCGGGTTAAAGCGCGCCGGAGGCGCCAAGAAGCAGAGCGCCCCCGGCGGCGCCAAAAGTTACTGCCCGCGTTCCTGGCGGCGGCGCCAGCGCTCTTCCAGGCGTTCCATGAACCGGGTCCGCGGGCCACCGGCGGCCGGCCGGGCCCGCCGCTCCCGCCGCTCCCGGGCCGGGCCGCGCCCGGCCGCCGCGCCACCGGACATGTGCCGCCAGCTGGACAGGGCCCACATCGAGCAGGCCAGCATGACGACGAAGCCAGCTACGCCGACCACGGTGAGCTTCGATACGACACCGGCCAGCAGTAGGCCGACACCGAGCAGGAAGCCGATCGCGGCCTCAACGATCCGGCGCTTGTAGTGCACCCGGGGATCCTTCGCGCGCACGGCCTGCGCAAATTTCGGATCCTCAGCATAGAGCGCACGCTCGATCTGTTCGAGCTGACGCTGCTCGTGCTCAGACAGCGGCACGGCGCCTCCCATGAAACCTCGCGCGCGGGGACGGGTGCGATGACTTCATCTCACGGTCCAGGTTCTCCTCAAGAATACGAGCCTGGCCGCACTGGGTGGAAGGGTAGTGGAAGGGTAAAGGCTTTCCGGCCCTTCCAGTGGCTCAGACCCTCCGCCCGCCGTGCCAGAGTCCAACCAAACGGATATTCGAATTCATGCCGTTAGTGGCGATCATATCAGCTTTCGTCCGGCGGCCGCGGCGGCGGGCCCGGCCGCTGCCCGGTCACCAGGGCGGCGGGCCGCACCGAATCGGCCCCGAATCGCCCGCTGATCTGGTCCAGCGCCCGCTCCGCGTCGCGCCAGCCCGCCGCCCGCTGGCCGAACGCCAGCTGGGTGGCCGCCCGGGACGCCGGGACCAGGCCGTTAGCGCGCACCCCGACCAGGCGGAGCCGGGCCCGCGAGTCGAGACCGGACGCGCTGTACAGCTCGCAGGCGGTCGCGTAGATGGTCTGGGCCACGTCGGTCGGCTCGGGCAGCGTACGTGACCGGGTGATGGTGGTGAAGTTGGCCAGCCTGAGCTTGACCACCACGGTCCGGGCCAGGGCACCGGCCGAGCGCAGGCCACGGGCGGTCCGCCCGGACAGCCGGAGCAGCTCGCGGCGGATCACCTCGGGGTCATCGACGTCGCTGGGGAACGTCTCTTCCGCGCCGATGCTCTTCTCCGGGACCCGGCTGACCACCGGGCGCTCATCGCGGCCCCAGGCCAGCGCGGCCAGGTGCGCGCCGGCCGCCTGGCCGAGCTCACGCTGCAGGGTGGCCACCGGGATCTGCGCGATGTCGCCGACCGTGCGCAGCCCGAGCCGGGCCAGCACCTGGCCGGTCCGCTCGCCCACCCCCCACAGCGCGGCCACCGGGAGCGGGTGCAGGAAGTCCAGCACGCCATCGGCGGGCACCACCAGCAGCCCGTCTGGCTTGCACCGGGCCGAGGCCAGCTTGGCCACGAACTTGCACGAGGCGACCCCGACCGAGCAGGTGATGCCCTGCTGCTCGGCGATCGTGGCCCGGATCAGCTCGCCGATCTGGGCCGGCCAGGCCGAGCCGCCGGATCGCCCCGGACACGTCGAGGAAGGCCTCGTCCAGCGCGAGCGGCTCCACCTCCGGGGTGACCGACCGGAACACCTCCATGACTTCCCGGGAGACGGCCGCGTAGCTCCCGTGCCGGGGCGGGATGAAGACGGCCTGCGGGCACAGCCGGCGGGCCCGGGTCACCGGCATGGCCGAGTGCACCCCGAACGCCCGCGCCTCGTAGGTCGCGGAGAGCACCACGCCCCGGCTGGAGGTGGCGCCCACGATCACCGGCTGCCCGGCCAGGTCGGGCCGGTCCCGTAGCTCCACGCTGGCATAGAACGCATCCATGTCCACGTGCAGGATGGGGCAGCCGCCGTCGTCCGCGGCGGCTGGCTCAGCGGAATCCGAGGACATGGAACTGCGCCGCGATGTCATGGAAGGCCGGGTGTACCGAGGTGGCCCGCTCCAGCGCCAGCAGGGCGTCCGCGGCGCCCGGGTCAACATCGGCGAACGAGCCGGGGACCAGATCGGTGAACACCCGGATGCCGTGCGCCGGGCCGGGGCGCAGCCCGGCCTCCTCGATCAGCCCGGTCACCTCGGCCAGGGTGAACCGGCGCGGGGCCGCGGGGCCGGTGGCCGCGACCGCGGCGAGCAGCCGCCGCGCTTCGTCGAACCGCCCGGCCAGGGCCCGGTGGATGACCGCCGCGACCGCGCTGGCGGCCAGCACGCTCACCGCGCCGCCGGGCCGCAGCACGCTGGCCACCGCGGTCATCGCCGCGGCCGGGGAATCCACATACTCCAGGACGCTGTGGCACAGCACCAGATCGGCGCCCTGCTCGCCGGTCAGCGCGGCCAGGTCGGTGACGTCGCCCTGGACCGCGCGCAGCGGCACCGACATCTCGGCCGCGCGGCGCTGCGCGGCGGCCAGCGAGTCCGGGCTCGGGTCGAGCACCGTGACTGTGTGCCCGGCCGCGGCCAGCGGCACCGCGAAACCCCCGGTCCCGCCGCCGGCGTCGATGATGTCCAGCCGGGCCCGGCCGGTCTGCGCGGTCAGTTCGGCGGTCACCCCGGCCAGCACGTCGCGGACCACCATGGTGCGCGCGTCGTCGTACCGGTCCATCCGGTGGCCCGGCACGTGCCGCTCCGCGGGCCGGTCATCCGCGTGCTCGGCCCGCCCGTACCCTGCCTGCCCGTACTGCGCCTGCCCGGGCTGTGCCTGCACGGCCACCCTCCTCGCTCACCCTGCTCCCCCAATGTAGTGCTGATCAACGACAATCCCGGGACACACCCCCCCGGCGGCGCCGGCCGCACTGAACTGTGCTGCCCTGAACCATGCTTGGCCACAAACCGTGTTGATAGCAGCGGTTCCTGGTGAAACCCGCCCAGCCGGTGCACACCTTTTCTACGTGGATTAGCACCTGCGCTGACGGGCAGAACTAGGCCAACATGGCAGGGCCTGCGGGTTATCTGCCGCTTTCCTCTGAGCTGCCTAGGAGAATGGTCATCGATGTCCAAACCGGCCTCGCGTCCGCGACGCAACCCCTAGGCTCTCCCCCATGCACGAGCACCTTGAGCTCCCCCGGCCGCTACGGTTGCTCCGCTGTACTGGGCTGAGCCTGAGCGAGTCCCTCGGCCTCCCCCTGGTGGCCTACGTCCTCGGCGCCTGGCTCGGCGGCCAGACCGTCGGGTTGCTGGTGGGGACGGGGGCGATCTGGGCCACCGCGCTGATCCGCAAGATCGTCTCCGGTTCGGTGCCCAGCCTGCTGACCATCTCAGCCATCGTGCTCACCCTGCAGACGGTGATTGTCCTGGCCACCGGCGAACTGTGGATTTTCCTGCTCCAGTTCCCGCTCGGCTACCTGATCATGTTCTTCCTGTTCGCCCGGACCGCCCGCGGCCCGAACCCCATCGTGGCCAAGCTGGCCGCCGAGGTGGTAGCGCTGCGCCATCCGGCCCATCACCCGGGGCTGCACCGGTTCTTCCAGGGCGCCACCTGGCTGTGGTCCGGCATCTTCCTGGTCCTCACGGCCGGCCTGGGCGTGATGATGGTGACCGAGACGGCCAGCATGTTCATGCTGCTGTCTACCCTGGCCACGATCGCGCTGACCGTTGCGGGTATCGGCGCCTCGGTGCTCTGGTTCATTTCCGTGCTGCGCAAACACGGCCTGCAAGTCAAGTTCGCTGCCGCCTAGCTGGCGTTCAGCAAAGAAAAAGGCCAGCCGGAATCAGACGGCCAGCGTTGGCTTGAGTTCCAGCAGCCGGCCCAGCAGCCCATTTACGAACGCGGGTGACGCGTCGGTGGACAGGTCGCGGGCCAGCAGCACCGCCTCGCTGATGGCCACCGCATCGGGCACGTCGTCCGCCCAGAGCAGCTCGTAGAGGCCGATCCGCAGCACGTTACGGTCCACCGCCGGCATCCGGTCCAGCGACCAGCCCTGGGCGTGCTCGGCCAGCAGCTCGTCGATGCGCTCGCGGTGCGCCTGGACGCCGCGGACCAGTTCCTGGGCGTACTCGCTGACCGGCGGGCTGTCCGCGATGATGCGCTGCTCCAGCATGTCGAGCACGGGCTCACCGCGCACCTCGGCCTCGAACAGGATGTCAAGGGCCCGTTTGCGGGCCTTACTGCGCGCGGGCACCGGCTGGTCAGGCGCGGCCGAGGTAGCCACCCGTGCGGGTGTCCACCTTGACCCTTTCCCCGGTCGTGATGAACAGCGGCACCTGGACCTGTGCACCGGTCTCCAGCGTGGCCGGCTTGGTGCCGCCGGTGGACCGGTCGCCCTGCACACCGGGGTCGGTCTGGCTGACGGTCAGCTCCACCGAGGCGGGCAGCTCGACGTACAGCGGAGTGCCATCGTTGAACGCGACCGTCGCGGTCTGCTCCTCGAGCAGGTAGTCCGCGGCATCGCCCACCGTGTCCTTGGGGATGTGCGGCTGGTCGTAGTCCTGGGTGTCCATGAAGACGAAGTCGTCGCCCTCGCGGTAGAGATACTGCATCTCCCGCCGGTTGACGTTGGCCACGTTGACCTTGACCCCGGCGTTGAAGGTGCGGTCCACGACCTTCCCGGAAAGCACGTTCTTCAGCTTGGAGCGGACAAAGGCACCGCCCTTGCCCGGCTTGACGTGCTGGAAGTCGACGACGGTCCAGAGCTGGCCGTCGATGTTCAGCGTCATGCCGTTCTTCAGGTCGTTTGTGGTGGCCACGTCTGTCTATCTCCTGCGTACGGGTATGGCACGCCTGCCGGTTACAGAACGAGCAGTTCCCGGGTGGTAGTGGTGAGAAGCTCCTGCGGTGCCGCCGTCCCCGCCGCGGCGCGCACCACCAGGGTGTCCTCGATCCTGACGCCGCCGCGCTCCGGTAGGTAGATGCCCGGCTCGACGGTGATGGGGACCCGGTCCCCGAGTGTACCCGTCCGGCCGTACCCCATGATCGGTGCCTCATGGACTTCCAGCCCTACGCCATGGCCGAGACCGTGGGTGAACTTGTCGCCGTAACCGGCCCGGCTGATCAGCCCGCGGGCAGCGCCATCCACCTGGGCGACGTCCGCGCCGGGCACGGCCGCGTCGATGCCGGCCCGCTGGGCCGCGGCCACCAGGTCATAGATCTCGCGCTGCCAATCGGCGGGCTGACCCAGGACGACGGTGCGGGTCATGTCCGCGTGGTAGCCGGCGTACCGGGCGCCGCAGTCAATGGTGACCAGGTCACCGGCTTCCAGCGGCCGGCTGGACGGCGCGTGGTGCGGGATGGCGCCGTTCGGGCCGCTGGCCACGATGGTTTCGAAGGCGGGCTGCTCTGCGCCCAGCTCGGCCATGGTGCGCTCGACCAGCACGGCCAGCTCGCGTTCGGTCAGGCCGGGCCGGATCTGGCCGGCGATCTGGCCGAACGCCTGTGAGGTGATCGCGCAGGCCTGGGCCAGCAGCGCGATCTCGGCCTCGTCCTTGACCACCCGCAGCTGTTCCACGGCCGGGCCCAGTGGCACCAGGTCCAGGCCGGGGGCCGCGGCGGCGAACTCCTGGTGCCGCTGCACGGTCATCTCCTGCGCCTCGAACGCCAGCCTGGTCAGCTGGCGTTCGGTGGCCAGCCGGGCCAGTGCGGGCTCGATGAACCGCTCGGTGAGCAGCTCCAGGTCGGCGGCGTCGCGGCGGGCCGCCCCGGCGTACCGCCAGTCGGTGGCCAGCACGGCCGCGTCGCCGGTCGCGGGCAGCAGCAGGGCCGCGTTGGAACTGGCCAGACCGGTCAGGTAGCGGACGTTGGGCAAGCTGGTGATCAGCGCGGCATCGGCGCCGAGCGCCTCGATCATGGACTGCAGGCGATGGCGGCGGGCCCGCTCGATTTCCGGCATGCCCCGACTGTACGCGGATGGCCCGCCATGCTCAGCCGGCGATCGTGGCGCGAGCCAGCATGGACAGCCGGATCGGGTGCAGGGTGTCGGACCGTGCCCAGAGCCGCGGGCTGACCGAGTCCTGCTGGCTGATCTGCCTGACCTGGCCGAAGCCGTGCATGGTCAGCTGGGCGCACATCTCGTCCGGGGCCGGGCAGGTCAGCCACGGCTCGCCGCGTTCTGCCGCGACCGGCCCGACCTGGCCGGCGTAGCTCTGCCCGTCCTGGTCACGCAGACCGGGCGGCAGCATGTAGTCGGTGATCAGCTCGGTGCCCGGGGCGAACGTGCCCAGCTCGGCGAGGGTCTGGCTGATGGCTGGCTGGGTCAGGTACATGGTGACGCCGAGCCAGCTGACCAGCGCGGGCCTGGCTGGGTCGAAGCCCGTCGCGCGCAGCCTGGCGGTCAGTTCGCCGCGCTCGAAATCGGCTGGCACGAAGGCGGTGCCGTCCGGGATCGGTATCCCGGCCTGGGCTAGCTGGGCACGCTTCCACTCCTGGGTGGCGGGGTGGTCGACTTCGAAGACCCGGAGGCCGGCCGGTTTGCTGCGGCGGTACGCGAAGGAGTCCAGCCCGGCGCCCAGGATCACGTACTGGGTGATGCCCTGGGCGGCTGCCCCGGCCAGCCGGTCCTCGGTGTACCGGCTTCGGCAGGTCACCTGGGTCCGGGCGGCGGACAGCACCAGGTGCTCGCCGTGCGCCCGGTGATAGCTGATGAACTCCTCGGCCTGCGCTCCGAGCAGGGCCGCGGCCAGGACGTCGGTGAAGATGCGGGGCGGCTGGTCGACGATGAGGTGGGCCGCCCGGGCGGCCGCCGCGGTGAGCGCCGTGAAGCTCGGCGCGTGTTGGATTCGCACGCTGCGGACAATATCCGGGCTTATTAAAACCGTATCACGAAATAAAAACTATTGAAAGACCTGCGCAATTACAATTGCGTTTCTTTAGCGCCTGGTAATTGCGCCGGGCTACGATGCGGCGTCATGGCGGCAGAACGTGACCTCACCCGGCTGCTCCGCGGCCTGCGCCCGGAGCTTCACCCCGGCCGGTTCGTCTTTACTTCGGTGCCCGGGCCGGTGCCACCCGGCCTGTCGCCCGTCGTCACTGTCGCGGAAGCGGAGGGCCGCACGCTGGTGCTGGCGCAGCACCAGGCGGACGCGGCCGGGCTGGGCTATGACTATGTGGCCGGCTGGATCACGCTGCGCGCCACCTCGGCCCTGGACGCGGTCGGGCTGACCGCCGCGGTGGCCAGCGACCTGGCCCAGGCTGGGCTGAGCTGCAACGTGGTGGCCGGCTACCACCACGACCACCTGTTCGTCCCGCACGACCGCGCCGCCGAGGCGGTCACCCGGCTGGAAGCCCTGGCCCGCCGGGCGCGGTGAGCTAGCTGGCCACATCGGCGAACTCAGCCGGGCGACGCCGCAAGGTGCTTGGTCAGCAGCAGGTCATCCACGTAGTGGCCGTTGATGAAGAACTCGTCGACCAGCCGTCCCTCCTGCTCGAAGCCGAACTGCTTGTACAGCCGGATCGCGGTGGGGTTGGTGCTCAGCACGCGCAGGCTCAGCTTGCGCGCACCGCGGGCCCGGGCCCGCTGCTCGGCCGCGGTGAGCAGCGCGGTGCCTACCCCGCGCCGCCGCGCCTCCGGCGCCACCGCGAGCCCGTGTACCGCCAGCACGTGCGCCTCTTCCGGTAGCGGTGAGGGGACGCCCAGCCGGATGTAGCCGACCACCGCGCCATCGATCATGCCGACCAGGTGGGCCTGCGGCGGACTGCCCGCGGTGAAGAACAGCCCGCCGGCCTGGCGGGTGACCGACGGGAAGCCACTCTGCGGCGTCCACGAGGCCCGGTCCAGCCGGGCCAGTTGCGCCTCATCGGCGGCACGGGCCACCCGGACCTCGATCGGGACGTTCGCCGCAACCATGCCGCCCATCCTGCCGCACCGCGTGCGGCCGCCCTGCAGGCACCGGGCCGGGTGATCGGTACTGGGCCGTCGGTGCCGGGTGGCACGATCAGGCCATGGCGAACGCCGCCGCGCCACCCGGATCCGGCCAGCTGGTGGCCGAACGCGCGGCCGCCCAGCTGCTGTCCGGCCCGCCCGGGACCACCGCCGAGGCGGTGGCCGGGCGGCTGCTGGCCATCCAGGGACAGGACCCGCGTGGCGCCCGGCTGGCCATCCGGGCGCGCAGCGCCGGGCTGACCGCGGCGGACGTCGACCAGGCGCTGACCGCGCGGCGCACGCTGGTCACCGGCTGGCTGAACCGGGGCACGCTGCACCTGGTGCGGAGCGCGGACTACTGGCCACTGCATCAGCTCAC
>CAWHSW010000014.1:0-56829 GCA_963832095.1 uncultured Actinomycetes bacterium | reverse complement strand
CCCGCCGGACCAGGGCCAGCGCGGCCGGTGCAGGCGGCGGCGCGGCGGGCAGGTGCAGGGTCAGGTCCAGGTAGTGCACGGCGGCCTCCACCACCAGCGTGGCGGTGAAGTCGGCCGGGGTCAGCACGTACCCCTGGGTGGCCAGCCCGGCCGCCCGGCAGGCCCGGGCCGCCCGGCGGGCCGCCGCCGCGGTCTCGGTCCACTCCCAGATCAGCTCATCCGGCGCGTACGCAGCCGCCGCGATGCGCACGTGCCGGGCGTGCGCCGCGTCCGCGGCCCGGTCGCCGCCGCCCGGCGCGTAGGCCTGCCAGTAGGTCACGTCGTCCCGGTCCGCGGGCCCGGGGTCCGGGCTGGCGAACGTGCGCAGCGCCCGCCGGGCGTCCATCAGCTGGTGGTACAGCACGTCCCCGGCCACCCACCCGGCGCACCGGCTGGGCAGCATCAGCTCCGCCGCGCCCAGCCCGGTCACCGTATCCGTCAGCTGCCCGTACACGGCGTCCAGCGCGTCCAGCGCAGCGCTCTGCTCCACCACCGCACCATCGTGCCACCCCAACCCCTATCTGCCCGAACGCCAGTCCGGCCGCTCGCCGCCACCGGCACCCGGCCGCCGGGTGAGGGCCGCCCAGCCGCGCCACCCGCCGGCCCGCCGCCACCGGCACCCGGCCGCCGGGGAGAGGGCCGCCCCGGCTCCACCACCCCCCGGCTCGCCGCCGCCAGTACCCGGGGCGCTGACCTGGGCGGCAAAGAAATCGTGCCGCGGCGGAATAGCTGGCCGGGGCACCTCGTTACTAGTCATCGCTGGTGTGATGTGTCCCCCGGGCCGCAACTCATCTGCCTTCGCGGAATACCGTCCGGCTGGAGCCGCGTCGTGCCACTCGCCGAGAGGCGACCGCACACCAGCGCTTAGCGCCGAGGCCCGCGGAGTCCGCTCCGCGGGCCTCGGCGCTGCTTATGCGCTCGGCCAGTTACGTTCCGGGCCAGTTACGTTCCGGGCCAGTCATGTTCCGGCCAGCTGACCCCTGTGGCGGCCAGCACGTCGGCCGGGGCGGGCAGGCCGTCCTGCGCGCCTGGCCGGGTGACCGCGGTAGCGCCCACCGCGCAGGCCAGCCGGACCGTTTCGGCCGGCGGCACCCCGGCCGCGGCGGCCACGCCCAGCGCGGCCACGAACGCGTCGCCGGCCCCGACGCTGTCCACGCTGGCCACGGTGAACCCCGGCAGGGTGTGCGTGCCCGCCGCCCCGCCGAGCACCGCCCCGGCCGGGCCCAGGGTGATCACCACGTGCGTCGGCCCCAGGCCGGCCAGGGCCACGGCGGCCGGCCCGGCCCCGTCCGGGCCGGTCACCGGCTGCCCGAGCAGCACGCCGGCCTCGGGCGCGTTGACCACCAGCCAGTCCACCCCGGCGGTCAGCAGCGGGCCGGCCCGGGCGGCACCGGCGCCAGGTTGAGCACGGTCAGCACCCCGGCGGCGCGCGCCTGGCTCAGCGCCGCGGTCAGCACGGCCACCGGGATCTCGGCCGACAGCACCAGCGCGTCGGCCGGCCCGGCCAGCGCCGCGGCCACCTCGGCCGGGCCAGCCAGGCCGTTCGCCCCCGGCGCCACGATGATCGAGTTCTCGCCCGCCTGGTCCACACTGATCAGCGCGAGCCCGGTGCTGGCCTGCTCAGCCACCCGGACCGCGGTCACGTCCACCCCGGCGCCGCCCAGTGCGGCCCGGCAGGAGACGCCGAAGTCATCGGCCCCGCAGCAGCCGACCATCCGCACCGACGCGCCCAGCCGGGCCGCGGCCAGTGCCTGGTTCGCGCCCTTGCCGCCGGGCTGCAGCCGGGCATCGGCGCCGAGCACCGTCTCCCCGGGCCCGGCCAGCCGCGGCACGCTGACCGATATATCCATATTCAGGCTGCCCAGCACCGTCACCCGCGGCATCGGCTCTCCCTTGTCGCTCCTGCTGCCATGATCGTGGCGGAAGCGGCTGTGAGGTGGCCATTTCTGGCTGACGCCGCACGCCAGCCGCCAACGCGGGCCAGGTCCCGGCACGAGTGCGCGCGAATGGGTGGTCTACGCGCCGCCGATGGGGCATAACTTAAACAAATACTGCATACCCGGAACGAGTGCACCAGCCAGGACGCATTACCCGACATCAGGTACGGTGGGGAAGATCACCGCTCTGCTATCGAACGTATCCGTGCGTACCCTCATCCTCGGCATCGATGAGGACGGACGGATCATTCAGCATGACCGAAACGCGCCCGAGATCCTGCCCCTCGACCCGGATTCCCTGGTCGGCGCCCACCTGGGCGACCTGGTGGCCGGCCGGAGCACGGCCGAGCCCGCGCTGACCCAGCTGCTCGAGGCGGTCAAGGCGGGCCGCGAAGCCACCGCCGTCCTGCCGATCAGCACCCGGGAAGGCCGCCGGGTGGAGACGGTGGCCAGCGTCCAGCCGATGCTCGGCAACGGAGAGAAACCGGGCCTGACCGCGCTGGCCGTGCTGCGCATGCCGCCAACCAAGGCCGAGCGGTTCGTCGATCCCGCGCTGATGCGGCACTCCCTGCTGGATGACACGTTCCGCCAGATCGGCGCGACCCTGGACCTGGACCAGGTGGCCCGCGGCCTGATCAACATCCTGGTGCCGCACTTCTGCACCGCGGCCGGGCTGCTGGTGCTGGAGAGCGTGGCCGCGGGCGACGAGTTCCCGGTGCACCCGCCGGACGGATCCCAACTGATGCGCCGCCTCGCGGTGGCCACCGACGACGGCTCCCCGGGCTGGGACGCCGCGTTCCCCACCGGCGAGGTACTGCTCTACCCGCCGGACACGCCGTACGTGGAGTGCATGGAGACCGGCAAACCGGTCCGGATCGCCGCGCTGGACAACGGCAAGGCGGTCAGCATCGCCGAGTCGTGGCTGCGCCTGCCGGTGGCCACGCTGCTCGCCGACACGTCGATGCTGGTGCTCCCGCTGGCCACCAAGGACAGCTCGCTGGGCTTCTTCGTGTGCACCCGCAAGGCGGGTTACCGGCCGTTCGACGACTACGACTCCGAGATCGGCATGGAATTCGCCTCCCGTGCCGCGATCTTCATCGACAACGCCCGGCAGTACAACCGGGAGCGCACCACCGCGCTGACCTTGCAGCGCAGCTTGCTGCCCACCGGGCTGTCCGCGCCGTCCTCGATGGACGTCAAGCACCGGTACCTGCCGGGCAGCAAGCTGATCGAGGTCGGCGGGGACTGGTACGAGTCGATCGCGCTGCCCGGCGCCCGGGCCGCCCTGGTCGTCGGGGACGTGGCCGGGCACGGCGTGCGGGCCGCGGTGACCATGGGACGGCTGCGCACCGCGATCCACACCCTGGCCACCCTGGAACTGCCACCGGACGAGTCGCTGGCCCAGCTCAACGAGCTGATGACCGCGCTGGGTGAGCGCGAGCCGCACTTCGCCACCTGCGCCTACGCGTTGTACGACGCGGTCACCGGCAGCTGCGAGATCGCCTCGGCCGGCCATCTGCCGCCGCTGCTGGTCCGGCCGGACGGCAGCACCGAGTTCCTGGACACCTACCCGGCCCCGCCGCTCGGCGTCGGTGAGTCGCCGATCGAGAGCCGGACCATCCAGATCGAGGACGGCAGCCTGCTCGTGCTCTATACCGACGGGCTGGTCGAGGACCGGCACCGGGACATCGACGACGGGCTGAACTTCCTCCGCGCGGTGTTCGACGGCGAGGCGGCCGGACGGCCGCTCGATGACCTGTGCCGGGCCGCGCTGGCCGGGGTGTACGCGCATCAGCAGCGGGACGACATCGCGATCCTGATCGCCCGGCTGAGCAAGATTCCCGCCGATCATCACACCAGCTGGTCGGTGCCGCCCGAGCTGACCTCGGCGGCCAAGGCCCGGCACCTGATCCGCGAGCCGATGGTCCGGTGGGGCCTGGACGAGCTGCTGCCCACCACCGAGCTGCTGGTGTCCGAGCTCGTCACCAACGCGATCCGGTACGCCACCGGGGAGGTCACCATCCGGCTGGTGCTGGACGGTCCGCTGGTCTGCGAGGTGCTGGACAACTCGTCGGCGCTGCCCCGGCTGCGCCACGCGGGCCGCGACGAGGAGTGCGGGCGCGGCCTGGAAGTGGTCAGCCAGCTGGCCCAGCGCTGGGGTGCCCGGCGCACCCGGGACGGCAAGATCGTCTGGTGCGAGCAGGCCGTCCCGGCCAAGCCGGACGACGAGAGCAGCTCAGAGTTAGCGGGCTCCCGCACCGAACTGTGACTGGGAGCGTGGCGAAAACGGAGCTGGCCGCCCCGACCCGGCTGGCCAGCTCCGCTCCCGCGCTCAGGTAGCCGCGTCCCGGGTGTCGGCCCGGATGGACAGCTTGCCGTGCTGCATGATGCCGATCCGCTGCGCCCGGCGGGCCACCGCGCTGTCGTGGGTGACCAGGACGAGGGTGAGCCCGGCCTCCCGCCACAGCTTCTCCAGCAGGCCCATGATCTCGTCCCGGGTGCCCTCGTCCAGGTTCCCGGTGGGCTCGTCGGCCAGCAGCACCTTGGGATCTTTGACCAGCGCCCGGGCGATAGCCACCCGCTGCTGCTGCCCGCCGGACAGTTCGGACGGCAGGTGCCGCTGCCGGTCCTCCAGGCCCACGCTGGCCAGCGCCTGGGTGGCCCGGTTCGACCGCTCGGTTCCGTGGATGCCCAGCGGGACCAGGGCGACCTCCACGTTCTCCCGCGCGCTCAGCGTGGGGATCAGGTTGAAGGTCTGGAAGATGAACCCGATGGACTCGGCCCGGACCTTGGTCACCTGAGCTTCCCGCATGGCGGCCAGATCCTGGCCGTCGAAGTCGACGATGCCGGAGGTGGGCCGGTCCAGCCCGCCCAGCATTTGCAGCAGGGTGGTCTTCCCGTGCCCGGTCGGGCCCTGGATGGCCAGCCACTCCCCGTCCTCGATGACGAGATCCACGCCGGCCAGCGCGTCCACGGTGACGCGGCCCTTCTGGTATCGCTTGGTGACGCCTGTCAGCTTGTACATGGCTTCCCTCTCACTCGACCCGGGACAATGCCGCGGCGGGGCGCAGCCGCGCCGCCCGCCAGCCGCCGAACGAGCCGGCGATGAGCCCGCCGGCGATGGCCAGCACGACGGCCAGGATCACGGCGCCGATGGTGACCGGCGCAGTGAGGGGGACGACTACGCTGTGCGCCGCGTCCGCCGCGGCCCGGCCGAAGCCGCCACCGCCGCCGGGGAACGCGCCACCGCCGCCGGGGAACCGGCCGCCGCCGACCGTCTGCGCCCCGCCTGGGGTGGCCGACCCGGTGGTCGAGCCGAGCGACGCGGTCAGCGGCTTGGCGAGCTTATGGACCAGGGTCGCGCCCGCGAAGCCCAGGGCCACGCCGACCACCCCGCCGATGATGCCGATCACGATCGACTCGCCCATCACCTGGCCGACGATCCGCCGGCTCTTCCAGCCGAGCGCCTTCAGCGTGCCGAACTCCCGGACCCGGCGGGTCACCGCGGCCATGGTCAGCAGGCTGGCCAGCAGGAACGCGGCCACCAGCACCGCGATGGCCAGCCACTTACCCAGGTTGTTGGCCAGGCTGGCCGCGCTGGCCAGCGACCCGGTCACCTCGTTGGCCAGGCTGGCCGACGTGGTCACGGTGGCCTTGGGCAGCAGGCCGGAGATCTCCTTGGCCACCGCGCTGATGTTCGACGCACTGTTGGCCGACACGTAGACCGTGTTGACCTTGCCGGTCATGCTGGCCAGCTTCTGGGCCCGGGCCAGCGGGATGAACACGTCCGACGCACTGGACCCGGCCGACGCGATGCCGATCACCTTGAAGCTGTTCTTGGCCACCGTGACGGTCGATCCGACCTTCAGCTTCTTCTGGCTCGCGTAGTTGGCGTTGACCATGGCCACGTTGGACGTGGCGTCGCTGGCGGTGAACGTGCGGCCCGCGGTGAGCTTGGCCGAGCTGAGCGGGCCCAGCGCCCCGTGGTTCAGGTCCACGCCGCTCACCGAGAAGGTGCTGGGCGTGAAGCTGCCGTGGAAGTGGCTGCCACCGGTGCTGCCGCCACCACCACCGCCGAAGCCGCCGCCACCACCACCGGTGGAGTTGATGGCCGGGATCTTCCCCGTGATGACCACGTCGGTCAGGCTGAGCGCGCCGGACGCCCCGGACACGTCGTGCAGCTTCGCGATGCTGGTCACCGAGGAACTGGACAAGGTGCCCAGCCCCGCGCTGGTCAGGTTGTCAATGTCGATCTTCGTGCCGGCCGCCGGCCGGGTCCTGGTGCCGGTACGGCCGGCGAACCCGAACGCGCCGGGGGTGAACTGGCCGGCTTTGGGGGTCTGGGTGACGGTCACGTCGGTGCCCACCCCGTACAGCGAGTGCAGCACCTGAGCCTGCGCGTCCTTGACCCCCGAGGACGCCGCCGTCACGGTGATGACCAGACCAATCCCCAGCGCCAGGCCGAGGGCGATGAATATCGCCTGGCGCATCCGCCTGCGCAATTCACGCCGCAGATAGGTGAAGAACATAAGACAGACTCCTCCGGGAATGACCGCATCAGCCCGGCGGGCTGATCCTGCTGGATTGGCGTCACGGCGCAGGCGCACCAAGCAGCGACCCGCTCGGCGCGGCGATGCGCCAGCTAGATCCTGACGGTCATTCCTGAAAGATCGCTGTAAGACTGCTTGGGGCTAGCCGCAATCCGGGACTCGGAATGATTACCGGCCGGCTTCGCGAACATACAGCCGGAGCCATAGTCCCTGGATATCCCAGCGGCGCACCAGCCGGAAACCCAGCCCGTCCAGCACCACGACCGGGCGCGGCGAGGTCCATTCCACCACCCAGATCCGGCGTACCGTGGCCGCCCGCGCCCGGATCACCTGGGTGGGCGCGTACGTGCCGCCCAGCGTGCCGGACTGCTCCGGGGACTGCCCGGTGCTGATGTCACGCAGCCGGGCCAGGCCGTATGGGTAGGCCGCCTCCAGGGTGTGCTCCCCGGTGCCCTTGTCCGCGCCACGGCGCGAGCTGACGTTGAGCAGCGCGTCGCCGGGCTCGCGGTCGCGGGCCACCATCCGGTCCACCCGGCGGATGTTGATGCCGTGGCCGACCGCGCTGCGCTGGAAAGCCTGGGTGGGCAGCCCGATCACCAGCAGCGCGATCAGGGCGGCTGTCCCGGCGTACCGGCCGAGCGCGACCATGGCCGGCCCGATGAGCAGCGCGGCCGCCGGGATGCAGAACACGATGTACCGGAACGTGTACACCGGATGGGCCAGCGAGGCGGTGAGCAGGATCACCGGCGGCAGCACCAGCCAGGGCAGGCACAGCGCGACCAGGCGGCCGGGCCAGCAGCCACCCAGTGGCCGGCCGCGGGCCAGCCGGTAGGCCACCGCGGCGGCCACCACGACCACGGTGGCCAGCACCAGCGAGGTCCGGCCGAGCAGCCGCTGCACGGTGAGCACGTCCTTGAGATCGGGCGGCTGGATCCAGTGGATCTGGTGCAGCTGGCTGTACCCGACCACCGCCACCGGGCTGACCGCCACTGCCACCGCCAGCACCGCGATGATCCAGCCCAGCCATAGGCCCTGCCCGAGCCGCGGCGGCTTGCCGCCGCTCGGCGCGGAGCGGCGATCGGAGGGTTCCGGGAGGTCCGCCCCTGGTCGCGGCGGCTTGCCGCCGCTCGGCGCGGAGCGGCGATCGGAGGGTTCCGGGAGGTCCGTCCCTGGTCGCGGCGGCTTGCCGCCGCTCGGCGCGGAGCGGCGATCGGGGGGTTCCGGGGGGTCGCCCACCCGGGCTAGCAGCGTGACCGCGTGCGCCACGACCAGCAGCAGGGCGAACAGGTTGCCGAAGCCGAGCAGGGCCAGGGTGACCCCGTACCCGGCCAGCCAGCCACGGCGGTGGCCGGCCGGGCCGGCGTCCGCCGCGCGCAGCAGGCAGTAGCTGGCCGTGGCGGCCAGCGCGGCCAGCAGCGCGCCTTCCCGCGCGTCCTGGGCGTATGAGCTGACCGACGGCAGGATTGCGAACGTCAGCCCGGCGGCCAGGCCGGTCCAGCCGGAGGCCAGCCTGCGGCCGAGCAGCGTGATCACATACGCCGCGGCCGCCATGGCCAGCGCCGAGGGCAGCCGGACGATCAGCTCGCTGCTGCTGCCGAATGCCCGGACGACCACCCAGATCAGCACGTAGTACGCGCCGTGCACCACGTCCACGTTGCCGAGCAGCCGGATCAGCTGCGGGAAGCTGCGGTGCACCGCGGCCAGGGTGGCCGTCTCGTCCTTGGAGAACGACGGCCCGGAGATCCGGTACAGCCCGGCCAGCAGGGTGACCGCGGCGGGCAGTAACGGCAGCCAGGGCCCGCTCAGCCCGGAAAACCCGGCTGGCTGCGCCGCTGCGGTATCGCCGGTACTGCCTGTCCCGCCGCGCCCGTCAATGACGGCCGGGCGCCCAGAGCCGTGCAATGCGCTGGTCCCTTACCCCAAGTGCGGTCCGTACCAGGCATCACGGCGTGCGGCCGTACTCCCGGGGCCGGAATTCTGGCGATTTCCTGCACCCTATGCGCACCCGGGTGGGCGATTTGCCCGCTGTCCTCCATTCTTGACGTTAAGCAGGCCGCATTTTGAGCTGTTACTGGGGAAAGGGGAGAATCAGGAGTGACTCAGGTGTTCCGCATCGCGCGCAGCGACTCGCGCAGCGAACTGGTCGTGGCCAGCACGGCCGACGGCTCGTAGCCGCAGTGCGCCATGCAGTTCGCGCAGCGCGGGTCCTTGCCCCGGCCGTAGGAGTCCCAGTCCGTGGTCTCGATCAGCTCCTTGTACGTCTTCACGTACCCGTCGGCCATCAGGTAGCAGGGCTTCTGCCAGCCGAGCAGCGAGTAGGACGGGATGCCCCACGCGGTGCAGCCGAAGTCGGTCTTGCCCTCCAGGAAGTCCAGGAACAGCGGGGTGTGGTTGAGCCGCCACCGCTTCCGGTTGCCGTGGTCGAACGCCTTGCGGAACAGTTCCCGGGTCTCCGTGACGCCGAGGAAGTGCTCCTGGTCCGGCGCCTTCTCGTAGGCGTAGGCCGGGGAGATCTGCATCTCGTCGATGCCGAGGTCGTCGTTCAGGTAGTTGAGCACGTCGATGACGGTCTGCGGGGTGTCCGTGTTGAAAACGGTGGTGTTCGTGTTGACCTTGAAGCCGCGCTCCTTGGCCATCTTGATGGCCGCGACGGCCTCGTCGAACACGCCTTCCTTGCAGACCGACTCGTCATGCCGCTCGCGCAGCCCGTCGATGTGCACGACAAAGGCGAAGTACGGTGACGGCTTGAACTTGTCGATCTTCTTCGGCAGGAGCAGCGCATTGGTGCACAGGAAGACGAACTTCTTCCGCTTGATCAGTTCGTTGACCAGCACATCGATCTGCGGGTGCATCAGCGGCTCGCCGCCGGCCAGGGACACCATGGGCGCGCCGCATTCCTCGATCGCGGCCAGCGCCTGCTCCACCGGCATCCGCTGCTTGAGCACGGTGTGCGGCTGCTGGATCTTGCCGCAGCCGGCGCACTTCAGGTTGCAGGCGAACAGCGGCTCCAGCTCCACCAGCAGCGGGAACTTCTTCTTCCCAGTCAGCTTCTGGCGCATCAGGTAGGACCCGATGCGCACGCTCTGCCGCATGGAAACGCTCATGATTGCCTAACCTCCTTGGGCAGGCTGAAACGGATGTTCTCAGTGGTGATCACGCGCTCGCTGACCTCGACGGAGCCGAGGCCGCCGAGCGCGGTGACGATGTCCTCGACCACCGCGGGCGGCGCGGACGCGCCCGCGGTCAGGCCGATGGTGGACACCCCGGCCAGCCAGCCCAGCTCGATGTCGGACGGGCCGTCGATCAGGTGGGCGGGGGTACCCGCCCGCTGCGCGGTCTCTACCAGCCGCACAGAGTTGGAGGAGTTGGCCGACCCGGCCACCAGCACCAGGTCGGACTCGGCCGCCACGGCGCGGGCCGCGCGCTGCCGGTTGGTGGTGGCGTAGCAGATGTCGTCGCTGCCCGGCGCACGGGCGTCCGGGAACCGCTCGCGCAGCGCGTCGGAGATGCCTACCGCCTCGTCCATGGCCAGCGTGGTCTGCATCAGGTAGGCGACTTTGCTGGGGTCCGCCGGGCGCAGCCGGCCGACGTCCTCGGCCGTCTCCACCAGCGCCACCGAGTCCGGCGCCTCGCCCAGCGTGCCCTCGACCTCCTCGTGCCCGGCGTGCCCGATCAGCGCGACCAGGTAGCCGTCGGCCGCGAACCGGCGGGCCTCGGCGTGCACCTTGGCCACCAGCGGGCAGGTGGCGTCCACCGTGCTCAGGCCGCGGCGGTCGGCCTCGGCGCGCACCGTGGGCGACACGCCGTGCGCGGAGAACACCACCCGGGCCCCGTCCGGCACCTCGCTCAGCTCGTCCACGAAGATCGCGCCGCGGGCTTCCAGGCTGGACACCACGTGCGAGTTGTGCACGATCTGCTTGCGCACGTAGACCGGCGCCCCGTGCTGCTCCAGGATCCGCTCGACGATCTCGATGGCCCGCTCCACCCCGGCGCAGAACGACCGCGGCCCGGCCAGCAGCACCTGGCGCTCGCCCGCGGCCGCGGCCCAGCGGGCCAGCGCGGGCCCGGCCGCGCGCAGCGAGCGGAGCGCGGCCACCCCGCCGCCCAGCGCCGCCGGGCGCAGCAGCGGCCGGCCCGGGGTGTCCGAGATGGCCCGGACCACGGCCACCGGCCGGCCCCGCGCCGCCTTGATCAGCTCGGCCGATTCCATGTCCACCGCGATGGCGCCATCGGCGGCCAGCCGGTCCCGCTGCCCCGGCCGGAACAGGTGATCGACCGTGACCACCCGGCCGGTGCGGACCCGCAGCCCGGCCCGGCGCAGTTCGCCCGCCAGCAGTTGCGCCGACGGGATCGGGGTGACCGTCTGCCCGTCGCTGACCTCGCTGGCCACCACCAGGTCGCCGGGGACCAGGTCATCGGCCAGCCCGCCGCCGGTGCCCGCGACGGCCAGCGCGCCGAACGACAGCGGGCCCAGCGTGGCGGCCCGGGCCGCGGCCCGCCGTGGCCCGTATCCGGTGGCCACCACTGCGGCCGCGGTGCCGTCCAGCCCACGGCGGACCGCCCGGGCTTCCAGCCGCAGCGGCGCGCAGACCACCAGGCCGGACTGCTCCACCACCGGCGGCCGGGTCCGCGGGCTGGCTTGCAGCGGCCGGGTCATGGCCGGCCTGCCAGGTAGCGGCCGAGCGCGCTGACCGGGAACACCAGCCGGTACAGGTGGTAGTTGATGTAGAAGTCACCCGGGAAGCCGGTCCCGGTGTACTGCGGCTCGTCCCAGGTGCCATCCGCCCGCTGGTGCTCGGTGAGCCAGCGGACGCCCGCTTCCGCGGCCGGGCCCGGTGGCCCGGCGGCCAGCAGCGCGAGCAGCGCCCAGGCCGTCTGCGACGCGGTCGACGTGCCCTGCCCGGCCAGCCCGGGGTCGTCGTAGGAGCGCAGGTCCTCGCCCCAGCCACCGTCCGGGTTCTGGTGCTCTTCGAGCCAGTGCACCGCGCGCTGGATGGCCGGCTTGCTGGCCGGCACGCCCGCCGCGATCAGCGCGGGCACCACCGCGCCGGTGCCGTACACGTAGTTCGCGCCCCACCGGCCGAACCACGATCCGTCCGGCTCCTGCGCCCGGAGCAGCCAGACCACGCCGCGCCGGACGGCCCGGCTGCCGGCCTGGCCCTCGGCGGCCAGCGCCTCGACCACGTGCGCGGTGACGTCGGCCGACGGCGGGTCGATGACCGCGCCGAAGTCGCAGAACGGCAGCTTGGTGACCAGCGCGGATGTGTTGTCCGCGTCGAATGCGCCCCAGCCGCCGTCGGCGGACTGCATGCCGGTGATCCAGCGCAGCCCGCGGCCGATGGCCGGGTGGCGGCCGCCCGGGCCGGCCAGGCCCGGCGCAGTCCGGCGCAGCGCGAGCACGGCTTCCGCGGTGTCGTCGATGTCCGGGTAGCCGTCGTTGTCGAACTCGAACGCCCAGCCGCCCGGGGCCAGTTCCGGCCGCCGCACCTGCCAGTCCCCCGGGCCGGGCATCTCCTCGGCCAGCATCCAGTCGGCCGCCTTGCGCAGCGCCGGGTGGTCCGGCGGCAGGCCCGCGTCGGCCAGCGCGATGACGGCCAGCACCGTGTCCCATACCGGCGACTGGCAGGCTTCCAGCCGCCGGATCTTGCCGTCCGGGGTGTCCGCCCAGATGGTGAACCGGTCCAGGCCGGCCAGCCCGCGCTGCATCGCCGGGTGGTTCAGCTCGTAGCCGAGCAGGTGCAGCGCGATCAGCGAGTACACCCACGGCGGCTGGATCCCGCCCCAGCAGCCGTCCCGCTCCTGCCGGGCGATGATCCACTCCGCGCACCGGCGCAGCGCGGCGCGGCGCACCGCCCGCACCGGCCGGGCCCGCCGGCCGCGGCGCTCATAGACGTGCAGCGCGCGGTCCAGCTTCCCGAACGCCAGTGCCCAGCCGGTCCGGTCCGCAGCCTGCGACGGCTTGCGGGTCGGCTGGCCCGGGGGCTGTGCCAGCCGGAGTTCGTCCAGGCTGAAGGGGAGGGACCGGACCGGCCGGAATGAGCCCACTACGGTCAGCGGAACAATCGTCTGCCGAGCCCAGCAGGCCCAGTCGTACACATTAAGGGGGAACCAGGCCGGCAGGTACACCATTTCGGGTGGCATGACCGGAAGGTCATCCCAGGACCACTGGCCGAACAGGGCCAGCCAGATCCGGGTGAACACCCGGGTGGCCGGGATGCCGCCCTGGTCACGGATCCAGCTGGCCGCCCGGGCCAGGTTTGCCGCGTCCGGCGTGTGCCCGGCCAGCCGCAGCGCCACGTACGCCTCGACCGTGGTGGACAGGTCGCCGGGGCCGCCGTAGAAGTTGGCCCAGGTCCCGTCCGGGCGCTGCTTGGACGCGATCCACCGGGCCGCCGCGGCCGTCTCCTCGTCGGTGCGGACCCCGAGGAACTCGCGGAGCAGCAGGTCCTCCGCGTCCATCGTGACGTTGGTTTCGAGCTCGCCCTGCCACCAGCCCTCGTCATGCTGGCGGCTGAGCAAGTGATCGCGGGCGCTGGCCAGCGCGGACTCTGCGCCGGAGAGCGCGGGAGACCCGCCGGATCGCGCGTGCGTCACTGTCATCGTCTCTCCTCACCATCACCACAAGCCCCCGCACCAACGCCGGCACCCGCCCCCTAACGGGCCCCGTCACCCCCAGGCCCGGCTCCTCACCATTGCCGCGCCGTAATGAACTCGGCGATCCCGGCGAACTCGGCCCGCACCTCGTCCGGCATGTCCGTGTCGTTCAGGCACTTCTCCGCCGCGGCCAGCTGGTCCGCGGCCTCGCCCTCGGTCCAGCTCTTGCCGCCGGCCTCCTCGACCAGGCGGGCGGCCCGGGCCAGGTCGTCCTCGCTCAGCTCGCCCGGCTGGGCCAGCAGCGCGGCCAGTTCCTCACCCGCCGCCGACCCACTGGTCAGCGCGGCCACCACCGGCAGCGACTTCTTCCGCGCCCGCAGGTCGGCCCGGACCGGCTTGCCGGTCACCTCGGGCGCACCCCAGATGCCGAGCAGGTCGTCGGTGAGCTGGAAGGCCTGCCCGGCGTGTGCGCCGAAGCCGGCCAGCCCCATGGCCAGGCCGGGCGGCGCGCCGACGTGGATGGCCCCGATGCTGCAGGCGCAGGCCATCAGCGCGGCGGTCTTGTCGCTCGCCATCGTCTGGCACTCGGCCAGCGTGACGTCGGCGCGCTGCTCGAAGGCGAGGTCGGCGCCCTGACCGGCGATCAGCCGGAGCACCGACGCGGACAGGCAGCGGGCCGCCCAGACGCCCGGCGCGGCGGTGTCCTCCAGCAGGATGTCCTGGGCCAGCGCGAGCAGCGCGTCACCGGCCAGGATGGCCGCGCCCACGCCGTGCACCGTCCACGCGGTCGGCCGGTGCCGCCGCTCGGTGTCGCCGTCCATGATGTCGTCGTGCAGCAGCGAGAAGTTGTGCACCAGCTCGACCGCGACCGCCGCGGGCACGCCGCGGTCCGGCGCGGCCCCGGCCGCGCGCGCGGACAGTAGCGCCAGTGCCGGGCGCAGCGCCTTGCCCGCGCCGCCGCTGCCGTCCAGGCCCAGGTGGTACGCGGCTACCGTGCGCACCTCAGGGCTGAGCCGGCCCACGGCCGCGGCCAGCGCGGGCCCGACCAGATCGCGGGCCGTCTCCACGCCGGCCGGCATGACGGCGGTCACGAGGACGCTCCGGCGACAGCCGCCGCCCGGCTGCCCGCAGGCACACCGCGGGGTGATTGGGCCATCTCGCGTCGCAGCTCACGAGCTGCGATAAGTCCGCTTCGCACGGCTCCCTCCATCGTGTCCGGCCACCCGGTATCGGTCCAGGCGCCCGCGAGTACCAGGCCGGCCAGCCCGGTCCCGGCGGCCGGGCGCCGCTCACCACACCCGGGAACCTGCCGGAACGTGGCCCGGCGCTCCCTGGTGACGAAGAAATCTGTGATCTGCGCGTCCCGCGCGGCCGGGAACAGCTGGGCCATCGCGGGCACGAAACGATCCCGCAGCACCGCGGCCGGGGTGTCCACCACGTCATCCGCGGCCGACACCGAGATGGCCAGGTACTGGCCGGCCGCCAGCCCGGACGGCCCGGTCCGGTCGAACACCCACTGCACCGGCGAGTCCACCGCGGCCGCGAACGGCAGCCGGGTCACCCGCCGGTCATAGATGATGTGCACGTTGACGATGGGCGACGCGCCCAGCTCGCGCCACTGCTCCGGGCCCGGTCCCGGCGCGGTCGCGCCCGGCGGCAGCAGCCGGGCGGCCGGTTCCGGCGGCACCGCCAGCACCACGCCGTCGGCCTCGATGGCGTCCTGGGTGGCCGTGCCCCGGTCCGCGAGCTGGACCCGGAACCGGCCACCGGGCAATGGCGTTAGAGCGGCGACTTTCGCGCTTAGCCGGACGGTGGCGCCGAGCTCTTGCAGCTTGCGCGCGCCGGCCTGGCCGTGCAGGTCGCCCAGCGGGATGCCGGGGGTGCCGATGTCGGCCGCGCCGCGGCGGCCGAGCAGCGCGGTCTTGATCACGGTGGCGGCCAGCGCCAGGTTGGCGTCGTCCCCGGCCACGTTGAGCGCGGACACGGTGAACAGGTCCCAGAGCACCCGGCGGGCCCGCTCGCCCTGCCCGTGCGCGGCCAGCCAGTCGCCCAGCCGCTGGCTGTCCAGAGCCGGGTCGGCCGGGTCGAGGAACCGCATGGGCAGCGCGGCCTGGCTGGCCCGCAGCCGGCCGGGCAGCGGCAGCAGCCGGTAACCGGCCAGCGCCTGGCCGAAGTGCAGCGGGCCGGGCAGCGCGGTGCGGCGCAGCCGGGCCTGGCCGTCCGGGCTGAGCACGGTGACGTCGAACCGGTCCTGCAGCGACACCGAGCTGGTCATCCCGAGCCGGGCGATCAGCTCCCGGTACGCGGTGCAGCAGCCCAGGAAGACGTGCTGCCCGTTGTCCACGATCAGGCCGTCCCGGCTGAACGAGCAGGTGGCCCCGCCCAGCCTGGGCCGCGCTTCGAGCAGGGTCACCGGGACGCCGGCCTCGCGCAGCCCGATGGCCGCGGTGATCCCGGCCAGCCCGCCGCCGATCACGACGACGTGCTGTGTGGTCTTGGTCCCAGCGCTCATCAGTGCGCCCCCGCCCGCAGTGTCGCGCCGGCCAGCGCCTTGGCCGCCACCGTGGCCTTCTGCCCGGCCGACAGGGACACCCGGCGGTGCAGCACGGCGTCCGGGCTGGCCGCGATGCTCTGCAGCAGCCGGTAGTAGATGCCGGCCATCGCGCCGGTGCAGGCCGCGCTGCGCCGGTCCAGCATCGGCATCAGCCGCAGCCCGCGCGCGTACCAGTCGCGGGCCCGGTCCGCCTCGAACACGACCAGCTCGACCAGCTTGGGGTCGTCGGCCGGCCCGCCAGAACCGTTTGGCCGCAGCTCGGCGCCGAACCGCTTGAAGTCCTCGGCCGGCAGGTAGACCCGCCCGGTCCCGTAGTCCTCGCGGATGTCCCGCAGGATGTTGGTCAGCTGCAGGGCCACCCCGAGCGCGTCGGCCAGCGGTGCGGCCGTGGCCACGTCCCGGGTGCCGAACACGCCCAGTGACAGCCGCCCGATGGAGCCCGCCACGCAGCGGCAGTAGTGGTGCAGGTCGTCGAACGTGGCGTAGCTGGTGCCCCGCACGTCGGCCTCGCACCCGTCGATCAGCTCGCCGAACGCGGCCAGCGGGATCGGGAACCGGCGGCCCGCATCGGCCAGGGCGATCAGCACGGGGTCTTGCTGCACTGCGTCATCCTGCACCTCAGGCGTACCGGAGGGCGACTCAGTTTCCGCGGCCAGTGCCTCGATCTCGGTCCGCGCCTCGCTCAACGCGGCCAGCTTCTGGTCTGCGGGCAGTTCGCCGTCACCAATATCGTCGATCCGCCGGGCGAACGCGTACACCGCGGACAGCGCGCGCCGCTTGGGCGGCGGCAGCAGCCGGATGCCGTAGGAGAAGTTGCGGGCCTGGGACCGGGTGATCTCTTCGCAATGCCGGTAGGCGGCGGGCACGTCCATCCGATCACCTCCCGGCCGCATAAGCCGTCAGCACTTCCCGTACCAGCCGGCCGCGGCGCGGCTTCGGTGTCACGCGCAGCACGTCATACCCGGCGCCTTTAATGGCCGCGAGGGCGGCCCGGCCACCGGCCACGTAACCGGCGACGGCAACCCGGGCCGCACCGCGCAAATTCCCGATCAGCGGCGCGCCCTGGTCGAGCAGCATCCGCGCCCGCCGGACCTCGAACGCCATCAGCTCCCGGAGCTGCGGCGACGCGGTGGGGGCGGCCAGGTCGGCTTCGCTGACCCCGAACCGGGCCAGGTCCTCGGCGGGCAGGTAGATCCGGCCAGCCCGGTAATCCTCGGCCACGTCCTGCCAGTGCTCGGCCAGCTGGAGCGCGGTGCACACCTGGTCGGACAGCACCAGCCGGTCCGGGCTGACCGCGCCGAACACGTACAGCACGATCCGGCCCACCGGGTTCGCAGACAGCTCGCAGTAGCGGACCAGATCCTCGAACGTGGCGTACCGGCTGACGATCTGGTCCTGCCGGTTGGCCTGGATCAGGTCGAGAAAGGGCTGCCGCGGCACCCCGCACTCGGCCACTACCGGGGCCAGCGCGCGGACCACGCCGAGCCGGGGCGGCTCGCCCGGATCGGAGCCCTGGAAGCGGTAAAGCCGACCGAGGTCGGCTTCCAGGTCGTTGAGGAGGCGGGCCCGCTGACCCGGTGGCGCCTCGTCGCCCATGTCGTCCACCGCGCGCGCGTAGCCGTAGACCGCTTGCAGGTCCCGCCGGTACCGGGCAGGCAGCAACCGCAGGGCAACCGGGAAGTTCTCCCCGGATGCCTTGTCACCGGCAGCGGTCCCGATCTGCTCAGCCGTCGTCTCGACGGTGGCCGGGCCGGGCGGCTCTCCCAATCCTGCTACCCCCTGGCTCACAGTAGCTATCTCCGCACACTTGCCATACAAATGCAAACAATGACATGGGCGTCACCTGACACCGGTGTCGCAGAACAGCGGAGCACCGCGGCCTGGTCCCGCACAAGGCACGCCAGAACAGCGTTCCCTCATTATGCCCAGCCCGGGCACGACACTCACTATCGGGCCGGCCTGCTTCCTCATAGCACATTGCTCCAGCCATTAGCAACGCGCCGCGGCGCGGTTACGAGAGAGTTATGTTCCGTCCGCTGACCGGCCCGTCACGGATGACGTCGTCCCAGCTCAGCATGGGGATTTGCGCTATTGTCAGGGTGGTCTGGATATGTTTCAAGCGGGTTACGAACTGGATTCAAATCGTCGATATACGGATGCTATCCACGCGTGGCTTCCCAGCGCATGGGCACGGTTACTGAACGCAATGCCCGGCGGCTGCCGGAGCCCGCGCGCGGAGCGCGGCGTTGTACCCACTGGCCACACTCACGGCGCGTGGCATTAGCTGACGCTAATGTCATATTCAGCGCGTCGCCCGGAGCTCCCGCTCTACGCGATGTTTCGCAAACCGCAACTATGCCAGAAGAGCCCCCACCCCGCCAGACCCAGATACCCGGCACCAGCACCCGCCACCAGCACCCACCACCCGCCCGCCCACACCAGCCGCCGCCGGCCACGCTGGCCACGCTGGCCACGCCGGCCACCGGCCGCCCCGGCGACTCACCACCGGGGCGCCTGCCGCCCTTGGCCGACACACCGCCTGGGCACCGACAACCCCGGCCGCGCGGGGGGTTGCGCCACGCCACAGCGCCCCCACCCACTGCGCCTCGTCCACCCATGCTGAAGGCGACCGGCCGCCCGAATCACCGACAATCACTGACATTTCACGCGAAAGGTACGGCTTACGACCCGAATTGTCCGATTCGGGCGTACCAAACGCGTGCTATGTCGTCGGCAACCCCTCAACCCTGACTTCTGGCTGAGTGTGGACCGAAGACTGACTGGAGTTTAGCTGGAAAACAACGGCGGGGTGACTGGCGGGCGTGCGGGCAGGTAGCGGGGCCGGGGCGGCAGTTGGCCCGGCCGCATGGCGCTCGAGGTGGCCGCGCCGAACCGATGGCCGGCCGAACCCTGGCCGGCCGAACCCTGGCCGGCCGAACCCGTTGCCGGGCTGAACCGGTGGCCGGCCGAACCCCTGGCCGGGCCGAACCGGTTCGCCGGCCGAACCAACCGGTGGCCGGGCGGAGCTAAACCAGGCACGGCTCGCCGTAGCGGCCATGCGGCAGCACCCGGGCGGTGCGGCGCACGGTCCGCGTCGCCGGCAGCTGGTCTCGGACCCCAGGTGCAGACGCCGTCAGTACACACGTCAGACGCGTTGGCACCAGCTCACTGGCTGGCCGCACCACTCTTCACCCGACATGCGCGGTCTTGGCGACTCTTCACCCGAGATGCACGGCCTGATGCCTGGTTTAGGGGG
This sequence comes from uncultured Actinomycetes bacterium, assembly GCA_963832095.1. Lineage (GTDB taxonomy): Bacteria > Actinomycetota > Actinomycetes > Streptosporangiales > Streptosporangiaceae > RYN-230. The sequence goes on along the minus strand of CAWHSW010000014.1, from coordinate 37,899 downwards.
AATTGTCCGCGACCGAGGGGTGATAAGTCGGTGCGGGCATGATCGTGGCTGGATTGCCGGCCAGGCGACTGGGACGCGGAGGCGGGCGGCCACGGAGGCGGGTCGCCACGGAGGCGGGTGGCCAACGAGGCGGGCGGCCAGGTGGGCGGGTGGCCACGGCGGCCGGTGGTCGCGGAGGCGGGTGGGGTGGGTGAGCCGGCGGGGTGCAGTGGTTACGCTGCGGCGCCAGTTGAACGGTGCGGTGGCTTTTCGGTCACGGGTGACACATTCGCACCGCGCGCCGTTGCGGTTACTGATTCGTAACATGAGGGCGGGCGACTGGTGGCTCAGCTGAGCCCCTAGGAAACCGGGTTCCGGGGGGCTACTCGCTGGTCAACTGGGCGGTAACTAGGGGCCGCGGCGGCCTGGCCGGGGGCCGCATCCGGCCGGGCACACGCCAAGAGGATTAGGAAATTTCCCTATAAACGTTGCAAAACACATATAACACGCCCGTAATTAGTGCATTTTGCCTGTCCGTGATCTGGGTCACTGCTACGCTGCGTTGCTCCGGGGGGGCGTCCGAAGCTCCTTCGTAGCTGAGCGGTCACTTTCCGTCCTACCTGCTGAGGCCTGAGCCATGGGATTGCGTCTCCGGTCCATTCGCCAGAAGATCCTGCTGCTCGTTCTGGTCCCGGTGCTGTCACTGATCGGGCTGTACATCTTCGCGCTGGCCCTGACGGGCAGGAATGCCATCAACCTGTCCCGGACCAACACGCTGAAGAACGCCACCGCGGTGCCGGCCGGGAACTTCATCACCACCCTGGAGGCGGAACGGGTCCTGGCGCTGATCTATCTGTCCCGGCCGACCGGGGCCAATCTGGCTGCGCTGGAGAACGCCGAGGGCAAGACCGCCGAATCGGTGACGGCCATGCGGCTCGCGCTCACCTCGGACTCCACTACCGGTAACGCCTCCCCCGGCGAGAAGCAGGCCATCGCCGTGCTGCTTGCCGACGCCGCCCGGCTGCCCTCACTGCACAGCCAGATCCGCGCCCAGATCATCACCCGCAGCCAGGCGTTCGCCGACTACAACAGCCTGGTCGCGGACGACTTCGCGCTGCTGCAGCAGGTCGTGCTGCAGGAAACGAACATGACGGTGGGCACCCAGTCGCTCGCCATTCTGCGGGTCGGCCGGTCGGAGGAACTGCTCGGCCAGGAAGAGGCCCTCGTCCTGGCCGACCTGTCCGCCGGGAAATGGCCGGCCGCCGACCGCCAGCAGTTCACTGAACTGGCCGGCGCCCGCCGGGTCAACTACAGCCAGAACCTGGCTGACCTGAACGCGCAGTCCCGCACGCTGTTCAACCGCGACGTCACCCCGCAGGCGCTGGCCGCGCTGACCGCGCAGGAGAACACGCTGATCGCCGACCCGGCCACCAACCGGCCGCCGGCCATCAGCCCAACCTCCTGGGAGCAGGCGACCGGCGCGGTCACCGCGGGCCTCACCAAGGCCACCGACCAGACCTCGGACCTGATCACCGCGCAGGCCCAGCACGACGCCCGGAGCACCTACCTGACCCTGCTGCTGGCGGGCGGCATCGGCCTGCTGGCCGTCATCCTGTCCATCCTCGTCTCGTTCTGGGTCGGCCGCGGCCTGATCCGCGAACTCGCCGCGCTGCGCGACTCGGCGCGGGAACTGGCCACCAAGCGGCTGCCCGACGTGGTGCACCGGCTGGCCGCCGGGCAGCACGTGGACGTGCCCGCCGACGCCCCGGAGCTGCCGGGCAGCTCGGTCGAGATCAACCAGGTCCAGGAGGCCTTCTCCGCGGTGCAGCGGACCGCGGTGGAAGCGGCCGTCGGGCAGGCCCGGCTGCGCCAGGGCATCAGCGATATCTTCCGCAACCTGGCCCGGCGCAGCCAGTCGCTGCTGCACCGCCAGCTCACCCTGCTGGACGGGATGGAGCGCCGGGCCAGCAACCCGGACGAGCTGGAAGACCTGTTCCGCATCGACCACCTGACCACCAGGATGCGGCGGCACGCGGAGAGCCTGATCATCCTGTCCGGGGACGCCCCAGCCCGGGGCTGGCGCCGCCCGGTGCCGTTCGTGGACGTGCTCCGCGCCGCCGTGGCCGAGGTGGAGGACTACACCCGGATCAAGGTCAACGCCGACACCGGTGCCGCGCTCAGCGGGCCAGCCGTCGCCGACGTCATCCACATGATCGCGGAACTGGCCGAGAACGCGGTCACGTTCTCGCCGCCGAACACGCCGGTGCAGCTCACCGGCGACGTGGTCGGCCGCGGGTTCGCGGTCGAGATCGAGGACCGCGGGCTGGGGCTGAGCGACGAGCGGCGGGCCGAGCTCAACGAGCTGCTGGGCAACCCGCCCATGTTCGACCTGTCCGGCAGCGACCAGCTCGGCCTGTTCGTGGCCAGCCAGCTGGCCAGGAAGCACAGCATCAAGATCTCGCTGCGCTCCTCGCCATACGGCGGGACCACCGCGATCGTGCTCATCCCGCAGAACCTGGTGGTGCCCGAGGAGAGCTACCGCCAGGTGGGCGGCGAGACGCCCAGCGGCGAGCGGCCGACACAGCTCACCGGCCGCCACGCGGCCCGGGAGGACTCGGGCAGCTTCATCGACTGGCCGGAGACACCGGCCGCCGTAGCCGCGGCTGGCGAGTCGGCCCGGCAGTGGGCCGCTGACACCGGCGCGGATGTGTGGACGGCCGTGGGCAACACCCCGCCGAACGGGTTCCCGCCCGGGGCTGGCGGCGAGCCCTGGGCGCCCGCGGAACGGGTGCCGGCCGACGCCCGGCAGCTGGAGGAGGCGCTGTACGCGGAGAACCGGCACCGGGAGGCGCGCGCCGACGGGCTGACGCTGAGCGGGCTGGGCAACGGCGCGGCCGGGCACGACGACGGCAACGGGGAAGCCGACGTGGACGAGCTCAGCTTGCTGCCGCGCCGGGTCCGCCAGGCCAGCCTGGCCCCGCAGCTGAAGGAGACCGGGTACGCCGCGATGCCCGGGGCGGACAGCGGCCCCGACCCGGACACCGAGGACGTTCAGGAGCGGTCCCCGGACGAGGCGCGCAGCACGATCACCGCGATCCAGCAAGGCTGGCAGCGCGGCCGGTCGCTGTTCGACGCGTCGGGTAAGAGCGCGGACACCCTGGCCGGCACCGGGTCGCTGGGCGAGCTGGCCGAGCCAGCCGCCGGCCGAGCCAGCCCTGGCCGAGCCAGCTCGGCCGAGCCGGCCACGGCCGAGCCGGCCACGGCCGAACCAGAGGACGCGGCGCCGGCGGCCACCGGTAACGGCAGCAACGGCAGCAGCAGCGAGAATGGCTCCGGCGACGCGGCGCCGGTCGACACCGACCACATAGATGAGGACGGCGCCGGGCCGGGTGCTGGGTGAGCTTGGCAGGACCGCGACCGATGAGCACGACAGGCAGGAGAACGCCGTGACCACGAGTTCCGCGAATGACCTGGACTGGCTGCTGGATGACCTGGTGGTCCGGGTACCGGACGTGGACAAGGCGGTGATCCTGTCCCGGGATGGTCTGGCCATCGCCGCATCGAGCGCGCTGACCCGGGAAGATTCAGAGCACCTGGCCGCGGTGGCCTCCGGGTTCCAGAGCCTGGCCCGCGGCGCGGGACGGCACTTCGGCGGCGGGCACGTGCGGCAGACCATCGTGGAGATGGACACCGCGTTCCTGTTCGTGACCTCGGCCGGCGAGGGCAGCTGCCTGGCTGTGCTGAGCCCGGCCAGCGCGGACGCCGGCCTGGTCGCGTACGAGATGGCCGTCCTGGTGAAACGGGTGGGCCAGCACCTTTCGGTGAACCCCCGGCCGACGCTGGCCGGGGAGGGCACGGACTGATCCAGTATGCCGTCGCCTGATGATCACTGGCTGGACGAGGAGGCTGGCCCGGTAGTCCGGCCGTACGCGCTGACCCGTGGCCGGACCCGGCCGACCGGGGAGGCCCTCGACCTGATCGCGATCATCACGGCGGTGCGCGGTGTCCGGCCGGACCCGTCCAGCCTGGGCCCGGAGCACCGATCGGTGCTGCGGATGTGCAGGCTGCCGATCTCGGTCGCGGACATCGCGTCCGAGCTCGACCTGCCGCTGGGCGTGGTCCGGATTCTGCTCGGTGACCTGAGCGAAATGTCGCTCATCTCGATCCATCACCCCATCCCGCCCGCGCGGCTGCCGGACGCGGACATCCTCAAGGAGGTAGTCGATGGCCTACGCCGGCTCTGACCGGGCCGGTGGCACCGGGCGCATGCCAGTCACCATCAAGATCCTCATTGCCGGTGGCTTCGGAGTGGGAAAGACCACTCTCGTCGGGTCACTGACCGAGATCCGGCCGCTGCGCACCGAAGAGCCGCTGAGCGAGCCGAGCGTCGGGGTGGACCGCCTCGATGGCGTAGAGCGCAAGACCACGACCACGGTGGCAATGGATTTTGGCCGCATCACGATCCGCGAGAACCTGGTCATCTACCTGTTCGGCACGCCCGGCCAGGAACGGTTCTGGTTCATGTGGGACGAGCTGTCCCGCGGTGCGCTGGGCGCGATCGTGCTGGCCGACACCAGGCGGCTGGCTGACTGCTTCCCCTCGGTGGACTACTTCGAGCAGCGCGGCATCCCGTTCGTCGTCGGGGTGAACTGCTTCGACGGCGCCCGGCGCTACCGGGGTGAGTCGGTGCGGTCCGCGCTCGACCTGGACCCCCGGATCCCGGTGGTGATGTGCGACGCACGGCAGCGCCCGTCCTGCCGGGACGCGCTGATCGCGCTGGTCGAGCACTCGCTGCAGGTGCTGCGCCAGCGCACCGAGCGGGCGGCCGACGGGGATCCGGCGCTGACTTCCTAGCAGTTCGGGGGGTCCATGGGGCGTCCCCCCGGACAGATCAAGCCCGCCAGATCATCACCAGGGCGCAGTCGTCGGTGCCGGCCCCGCCGCCGGCCTTGACCACCCGGACCAGTTCCGCCGCCGCGTCCTGGAAGCTCGACGCGACCAGCCGGGTGGCCTCACCGAGCAGCCGGTCGGTGCCCGCGTCGATATCCCGGCCCGGCGCCTCCACCAGGCCATCGGTGTACAGCATCAGCGCGTCCCCGGGCCGGAGCGAGCCATGGGCGGGCACGCAGCGCAGGTCGGACACCACGCCGAGCACGATGCCGCGGGCCTGGGTCACCTTCCAGGTCCCGCTGCCCGCGTCGAACTGGGCGGGCGGCGGGTGCCCGGCCGAGGTCAGCACGTAGTCGCCGGTGGTCAGGTCCAGGGCCAGGTGCACGGCGGTGACGAAGCCCTCGGTGACCGGGCCGCGGCGCAGGTAGGCGTTGCAGGCGCTGAGGAACTCGCCCTGCGGCACCGAGCCGAGTAGCCCGCCGAACGCCCCGGACAGCAGCAGCGCGCGGGTGCCCGCGTCCACGCCCTTGCCGGACACGTTGACCAGCGCTATCTCCAGCGTCTTCCCGTCGCACGCGGAGACCAGGAAGTCGCCGCCGAACGACACGCCGCCGGCCGGCCGGAGCACCGCGGCCGACCGCCAGCCGGTGGGCAGCGGCGGCATCCGGCCCTGGGCGCGGAGCCGGTCACGCAACTCGATCAGCATCCGGTCGCCGCGCAGCCCCTGCACGCCGAGCTTCCACCGGGTCCGGGCCAGCACGTCGGCGAACACCCCGGTGATCACCACGGTGGCGATGATCCCGGCCCCGGCCCGGTGGTACAGCGCGTCATACACGAGCGTGAGCGCGACCAGGGCGAACAGGATGCGCAGCGCCCGCGGCCAGAGCAGCAGGCCGCCCGCCAGCACCGGCAGGATCAGCATCCCGGGCGAGAACCACCACTCGGACAGGTGCACGGTGGCCACCCCGATGCCCACCGTGGCCACGGTCAGCACGGCGGCCATCCGGCGGTTCCGGGTGATGAACTGACGCCGGAGCTGGCCGCCCGACCATGCTGCCGCCGTACGCGCCAGGCGTACGGGACGGGTCAGCAGGCGGGAAACCATGATGGCGGCACTGTATCCGCCGCTGCGCCGCCAGGCACGGCTGAAACTAATTCGCGCTGGCCAGGCCGGTCGCGGTAGGAATGCACATATGGCAGAGCGCTACCCCATCCGGCCCATCACGGTGGACGAGTTCGACGCCTTCCATCACGTGACCGAGCAGGCTTTTCACGAGGGGCCGCCAGGCGAGCGGGCGCGAACCGGGATGCTGAGCCGGACCGAGCTGGACCGCACCCTGGCCGCGTTCGATGGATCCACCCCGGTCAGCAACGCGAGTATCTACAGCTTCCGGATGTGCGTGCCTGGCGCGCTGGCCGCGGTGGGCGGGGTGACGTTCATCGCCGTGCACCCGGCGTACCGGCGGCGCGGCATCCTGTCCGGCATGATGCGCCGCCAGCTCGACGACATGCACGACCGGGGCGAGACGCTGGCCGCGCTGTGGGCGTCGGAGGCCGGGATCTATGGCCGGTTCGGCTACGGCCGGGCCTCGCGGCAGGCCAAGTTCACCATCCGGCGCGGCGAGGGTGCGCTGGTCCGCGACGCCCCGGCCGACCCGCGGCTGCGGCTGCGGGTGGCCGAGCCGGACGCGATGCTGGCCGAGCTGACCAAGGTCTACGACATGCTGCTGCCCGCCCAGCCCGGGCTGTTCAGCCGGAACGAGGCCTGGTGGCGGCGGGTGCTGGCCGACCCGGAGGAAGACCGGCACGGGGCCAGCCCGCTGCGCTGCCTGCTGGCCGAGGACGAGGCCGGCCCGCGCGGCTACGCGCTCTACACCGCGACCGGACGCTGGGACGACGAGACGTTCCTGTCCGACTCCCGGCTCGACATCCGCGAGCTGGCCGCGACCGACCCGGCGGCCAACGCCGCGCTGTGGGCCGACCTGCTCAGCCGGGACCTGATCACCGAGGTGACCGCGCGGCTGCGCCCGGAAGACGACCCGCTGCTGCACCTGCTGGCCGACCCGCGGCGGGCCCGCCCCGCGCTGGCGGACGGGCTGTGGTTCCGGGTGGTGGACGTGCCGGGGGCGCTCAGCCTGCGCCGCTACCCGTGCCCGGTGGACGTGGTCATCGAGGTCATCGACGACTGGTGCCCGTGGAACCAGGGCCGCTGGCGGCTGACCGCCGGCTCCCCCGGCGGCACGGCCAGCTGCGAGCGGACCAGCGACCCGGCTGACGTCATCCTGCCGGTGACCGCGCTGGGCGCGGCCTATCTGGGCAGCACCAGGCTGGGCTCGCTGGCCGCGGCCGGCCTGGTCACCGAGCAGCGAGCCAGCACATTGAACGCTCTTTCCGCGGCAATGACGTGGGATCCTGGGCCGTGGTGCCCGGTGATCTTCTAAAGGCCACAGCGTTATTCACGACCGGCTAACGAGCGCGGGCCCGAAGGACCTGTGCGAGTGGCCGGTGCAGGCCGCCGCGATGCTTGTCATGCGATTATGTGAATAACGCGACTTCCAGGATGTGAGCCCTGTGGCTGGCATGAAGATCACGCTCAGCTCGGCCATGCGGGCCAGGGACGTGTCCCGGCCGCAGCCGCATCACGACACGGCCGCCCAGGCCGCCGACACTGGGCTTTCCACCACCGAGCCGGCCAGCCGGGCGAGGGCGGGCGGTGACCAGCGCGGCCCGGCCGCCGGGCCCACGGCCAGGACCGGCCCGGCCAGCCCGAACCGGGCGCCCGGCAGCCCCGCACCGGCGGGCGGGCCAGTCGCGGGCAGTGGCGTTCGGCAGGAAAATGCTGAGGCGGGCGCGGCGCGAAGCGGGGGCAGCCGCCGGCACCGGTCCCGGCGCCGGGGTCGTTAGGGGTCGCTGGGGTTAACCGGCAGCTCGCCGGTCTTCTCGTACTCGCCGATCATCTCCAGCCGGCGGGCGTGCCGCTCCTCGCCGGAGAACGCGGTCTCCACGAACACCTGGGCGAAGCCGACGGCGTCCGGGACGGGGTACATCCGGGCGCCCAGGCTGAGCACGTTGGCGTCGTTGTGCAGCCGGGCCAGCCGGGCGGTCTCCGTGCTCCAGGCGATCGCGGCCCGGATGCCGCGGATCTTGTTGGCCGCGATCGCTTCCCCGTTGCCCGACCCGCCGATCACGATGCCCAGGCTGTCCGGGTCCGCGGCCACCGAACTGGCCGCGCGCATCACATAGACCGGATAGTCGTCCTGCGGCCGGTAGGCGGCTGGGCCGCAGTCCACCGCCTGGTGTCCCGCGGACTCCAGCCACTCCACCAGGGCCGCTTTCAGTTCGAATCCAGCGTGGTCAGATCCCAGATAGACGCGCACGGAAGCCAGTGTGTCAGACCACGGTCCGTGCCGCCCGACCAGCCTGGGAACGCTGCGCGCTAGTCGAAGATCGGGTCGCGGGTGCGGCTCCGCTTGAGCTCGAAGAAACCGTCGGTCTGGGTGACCAGGTTGACCCCGTCCCACAGCCTGGCCGCCGCCTCGCCGCGCGGGATCGGCGTGACCACCGGGCCGAAGATGGACGTGCCGTTCATCGACAGGATCGGCGTGCCTACCTCGTAGCCGACCCGCTCGATGCCCTCGGCGTGCGAGGCCCGGAGCGCCTCGTCGTACTCGGTGGACTCCATGGCGTCGGCCAGGTCGGTGGGCAGCCCGGCCTCGGCCAGCGCCGCTTCGACCGTGGCCCGGTCCCGGTCCAGCTTCTCCTGGTGGAAGCGGGTGCCGAGCGCGGTGTACAGCGGGCCGAGCACCTCAGGCCCGAATCGCTGCTCGGCCGCGATGGCCACCCGCACCGGGCCCCAGGCCTGCTTCATCAGCTCGACATAGCGCTCCGGCATACCGGTTTTGCCCTCGTTCAGCACGGCCAGGCTCATCACGTGCCAGCGCACCTGCACCGGCCGGACCTGCTGAACTTCGAGCATCCACCGAGATGTGATCCAGGCCCAGGGGCACAGGGGATCAAACCAGAAATCGACCGGGGTAAGCTCCTGCTCGGTCATGAGGCTCCTTTACGAAGTCGGGGGCTGATTCACCTCACGCTGGGAGCGGGCGCGCGGGGGTGCGCCGGACTCCCCTGCTGACAACTGGCCCACGGCCGGCCGCATTCCGCCCCGGGAAGCGGTCCGCGCCCCGGACCGCCAAAACCGGCCGAACCCGGTGCGGCAAAAACGGTGCAACACCCAAACATGGAAGGTGCCAGGTAGGTGGCGAACAATCTCACCCGTGACGAAGCCAGGGACCGGCGGCAGCTGCTGGAAGTCATCTCCTACCAGGTGGAGCTCGATCTCACCGGGGGCGCGGAAACGTTCGGCTCGGCCACCGTGGTGCGGTTCCGCTGCGCCACCCCCGGTGCGGCCAGCTTCATCGAGCTGACCGCGCCCGCGGTCCGGGAGATCGTGCTCAACGGCACGCCGGTGCCGGCCAGCGCGTTCGATGGCGACCGGATCCAGCTGGCCGGGCTGACCGCGGAGAACGAGCTGCGGGTGGTGGCCGACTGCGCCTACTCGCGCAGCGGCGAGGGCCTGCACCGGTTCACCGACCCGGCCGACGGCGGCGTGTACCTGTACTCGGATCTGGAGACGTTCGACGCGCACCGGATCTACGCCTGCTTCGACCAGCCTGACCTGAAGGCCACATTCGAGTTCTCCGTGCTCGCCCCGGCGGACTGGCTGGTGCTGTCCAACACGGCCGCCGACGTGCCCGGCGAGCCTGACGGCGTGACCCGGCGATGGCATTTCCCGCCCTCGCCGCTGATGTCCACCTACATCACCGCGATCGTGGCCGGGCCGTACTACGAGGTCCGCAGCGAGCACGACGGCATCCCGCTGGGCATCTACTGCCGCCAGTCGCTGGCCGGGTACCTGGACCCGGACGAGATCTTCCAGGTGACCCGCGAGGGCTTCGACTTCTACCACGGCGCGTTCGGCACCCGGTACGCCTTCGGCAAGTACGACCAGGTGTTCGTGCCGGAGTTCAAGGCCGGCGCGATGGAGAACGCGGGCTGCGTCACGTTCCTCGAGGACTACGTGTTCCGGTCCCGGGTGACCGACTTCGCCCGGGAGATGCGCGCCGAGACGATCCTGCACGAGATGGCGCACATGTGGTTCGGCGACCTGGTCACCATGCGCTGGTGGGACGACCTGTGGCTGAACGAGTCGTTCGCCACCTGGGCGTCCGTGCTGGCGGAGTCCGAGGCCACCCGGTGGGTCAACGCCTGGACCACGTTCTGCCAGCTGCAGAAGTCCTGGGCCTACCAGCAGGACCAGCTGCCGTCTACGCACCCGATCGCGGCCGATATCCCGGACATCGCCGCGGTCGAGGTCAACTTCGACGGCATCACCTACGCCAAGGGCGCGTCGGTGCTCAAGCAGCTGGTCGCTTACGTCGGCCGGGAGCAGTTCCTGGCCGGGGTGCGGCTGTACTTCGGCCAGCACGCCTGGGGCAACGCGACGCTGACCGACCTGCTGGCCGCGCTGGAGGAGACCTCCGGCCGGGAGCTGGCCGACTGGTCCAAGGAATGGCTGGAAACCGCCGGGGTGAACACGCTGCGGCCGGACTTCGTGCTGGACAGCGACGGCCGGATGACCGAGTTCGCGGTGGCGCAGACCGCGCCGCCGGAGCACCCGGTGCTCCGCTCGCACCGGATCGCGGTCGGCCTGTACGACCAGACCGAGGCCGGGCTGATCCGGCGGCGGCGGGTGGAGGTGGACATCGCCGGCGAGCGCACCGTGCTGGCCGAGCTGGCCGGGGAGCGCCAGCCCGACCTGGTGCTGGTCAACGACGATGACCTCACCTACGCCAAGATCCGGCTGGACGAGCACTCGCTGGGCACGCTGATCAGCTCGGTGGGCGAGTTCACCGAGCCGCTGCCCGCCGCGCTGTGCTGGGCCGCGGCCTGGGACATGTGCCGGGACGCCGAGCTGGCCGCCCGCCGGTACATCGGCATGGTCATCGAGGCCGCCCACACGATCACCGAGATCGGGGTGCTGCAGACCACGATCCGGCAGGCCTCCGCGGCGGCGCGCCGCTTCACCGACCCGGCCTGGCGGCCCGGCGGGATCGGCGGCTTCATGGCCCCCGGGCTGCGCCGCCTGGCCGAGCAGGCCCAGCCCGGGTCGGACCGGCAGCTGGCCTACCTGCAGGCGTTCGCGGGTGTGGCCACCGAGCCGGCCGATCTGGCCCTGCTGACCGGCCTGCTGAACGGGTCCGCCCACCTGGACGGCCTGGAGGTGGACACCGAGCTGCGCTGGCGGCTGCTGCAACGGCTGGTCAGCCAGGGTGCGGCGGGCCCGGCCGAGATTGGCGCGGAACTGGACCGGGACGCGACCGACGCGGGTGAGCGGCGGGCCGCCACCTGCCGGGCCAGCATCCCGGACGCCGCGGCCAAGGAGGCCGCCTGGCAGGCGATCATCAGCGGCACGCTGTCCGGGGCTACGTTCCGGGCCACGGTCAACGGGTTCCAGGATCCGGACCACCCGGAGCTGCTTTCGCCCTATACGGAGAAGTTCTTCGACGCGGTCGGCGAGGTGTGGACGAACTGGGGCAGCGACATGGCGCAGTACTTCGCCAGCAACGCCTACCCGGTGACCCAGATCAGCGAGCGGACCGTGCGGCTGACCGACGAGTACATCGACCGGGCCAAACCGCCGGCTGCGTTGCGCCGCCTGCTCACCGAGGGCCAGGACAGCGTGCGCCGGGCGCTGCGCTGCCAGCAGGTAGACCGGCAGGCCGGCTGATCGTCAGCCCGCACTGATCGTCAGCCCGCACTGATCGTCAGCCGGGCTGACGATCAGCCACGGCCCGGGCTACCGCGCGCACGTCCCGGGAGTCGGCCAGGTCGTCGAGGGACACCGCACGCCCTTCCCCGTCGCACAGCGGAATCCGCCAGTTCGGATACTCGGTCGTGGTGCCGGGCATGTTCTGCGGCCGCCGGTCGCCCACCGCGTCGGCCAGCGAGACGCCGAGCAGCAGGGCCGGGGTGCGGGCCAGGAACGCATAGCAGGCCCGGGTGAAGCCGGCCGGGCTGGGCCTGGTGCCCGCGGTCAGCAGGCCCTCGGCGGCCAGCGCGTCCTGCCAGGCGGCCACGGCCCGCTCCGCCTCGGCTCGCTCGGCCTGGTAGGACCGGGTCAGCAGGCCAAGCCGGGAACGCAGTTCGACCTGCTCCCCGGTGACGAACGCGGCCACTGGGGGCACGTCGTGCGTGCCCACCATGGCCAGGCAGTTGCGCCGCCACTTGCCGGGCGGCAGCGGCGTGCCGTCCGGGCCGCGCTCGAACCACAGCATCGAGGTGCCAAGCACGCCCTGGCCGGCCAGGTAGTCGCGGATCCAGGGATCCACCGTACCCAGGTCCTCGCCGATGGCCAGCGCGCCCACCGCGGCCGCCTGGCCGGTCAGCACGCCGACCATGGCCTGGTGGTCGTAGCGCACATAGGTGCCCTGGTCCGGCCGCATCCCGGCAGGCACCCACCACAGCCGGAGCAGGCCCATCACGTGATCCACCCGCAGCCCGCCGGCGTGCCGCAGGCCCGCGCCGATCAGCCCGGCCAGCGGCGCGTAGCCCTGGGTGGCCAGCCGCTCCGGGTGCCAGGGCGGCTGGTTCCAGTCCTGGCCGCGCTGGTTGAACTCGTCCGGCGGCGCGCCCACGCTCATCCCGGGGACCAGCACGCCCTGCCAGGCCCAGGCGTCCGCACCACCCGGGTGGCAGCCGACCGCGAGATCCCGGATGACGCCGATGCCCATCCCGGCCGCGCGGGCCGCCTGCTGCGCGCTGGCCAGCTGCGCGTCGGCCAGCCATTGCAGCCAGGCGTGAAACCGGGCCTGGCCAGCCAGCCGGGCCCGTTCCGCGGTCACCCCGGCCGACCGGGGGTCGTGCAGCGGCCGCGGCCAGCGGCGCCAGTCCGGGCCGTGCAGTTCGGCCAGCGCGCACCACAGCGCCCAGTCGGCCAGCGGCTGTCCTTCGCTGGCCTGGTACGCGTCGAACTGGGCCTGCCGGGAGGCGGTCAGCGGCTGCCGGTAAATGATCTGCAGAGCGGCCCGCTTGGCCCGCCACACCTCGTCCCGGTCGAGCAGTTCGCTGGATGCGTTGCGGGTGCGCAGCGGGGCGGCCAGCGAGTCGATGCGCACCCGGTCGCCCGCGGTCAGCGTGCCGTACTCCGGGATGTCCTCGACCCGCAGGTACAGCGGGCTGGTGAAGCGCCGGGTCATCGGCAGGTACGGGGACGCGCTCACCGGGGGCAGCGGCTCGACCGCGTGCAGCGGGTTGATGAGCAGGAAGTCGGCGCCCAGGTCGGTGCCGCTCCAGGTGGCCAGGTCGGCCAGGTCACCCAGGTCGCCGTGCCCCCAGGACTGCCGCGACCGCACCGAGTACAGCTGGACAGAAAAGCCCCAGGAGCGCGTGTCCGGAGTATCGGCCAGGATGGGCTCCGGGCCGATCCCCCGGGTTCGCCCTGCTGGGCTGGGGCCGGCCGAGTCCAAAGCACGCAGGATCGCGTCGAGCGTGTTGTCGGCTACCTGGACCTGCTGGCCGTGCCAGTCGCGGTAGCTGGTGGCGACGCCGTGGGCCGCGGCCCGGCGCCGGGTTTCCTCGCTCGTCACCCCTCCATGATCAGGCCAACCGGGAGCGGGTCGAACAAAGCTTGACCCGACCTAGAAAGTGAATCAGGGCCTAGGCCGGGTGCGGGAGGCGGGGGAACAGGGCGCGGCCCAGCCACAGGCCAGCCAGCGCCTGGAGCACCGCGACCAGCAGGGTGGCGGCGATGCCGACCGAGGAATGCGCGGGCAGCCCGGCCAGCGCGGCCACCACCCGCGCGGTGGCCCGGACCGCCCCGGTGTGCCAGGCCTGCCAGCCGAGCGGCACCGCCCAGCCCAGCGCGGCCACCACCACGGTGGCCAGCAGCGCGGTACGCAGCCGCCACCGGCCCAGATGGCTGGCGATGCCGCCGGCCAGGCCGGCCACGAACGGCATGAACCACCAGCCGATCTCGGCCGTGACGGCCAGTACCGCCACTGTGACCAGGCAGCCGAGCAGCCAGAGCCAGAGCGGCCCGCGGTGGCCGGGCACCCAGGACGGGTAGTGCGGGCTGGCCGGTTTGCGCGGCGCGGCGGGCGGGCTGCCCAGCTGGCCTAGCCGGTAAGCCCCGCGCTTGCCGAGGCGGCGCAGGTCAGCCATCCGGCACCAGCTTCCACCGGATCACCCCTGGCGTGGTTCCGGCGGCCGACGGCATCGGCAGGTAGCGCAGGTTCCACCAGTCAGCCACCTGATCTTCGTACCACGGTGAGGCCGGGTTCTCACTTTGCCCGCCCGGGTAGATTCCCTCCGCCGTATAGCGGCCCCGGCCGGTCCACTGGACGATCATCCGCCAGCTCGGCCCGGACCGGGACACCGGGTAGCCGTAGGCGGCGTCCACCGTCCATGAGTCGCCGCCGGACGCCCGCGGCCCGTAGCCCAGCGCGGCGGCCTGGGTCAGGGACGGGAACTCCCGGCTGTGCAGCCGCCCCCAGGCCCAGCTGGCCGGGGCGCCGCCGAGCCGCTTGGCCAGGTAGGCGACCGCGGTGCCGAACGCGGTCCGCATCACCTCCGGGGCAGTGCGCCGGTGCCCGCCCGGGGCGGTGAACGCGGCGTTGTGCGGGTCGGTCAGCGTCCACTGCTCGAGCACCTCGTCCAGGCTGAACTGGTACACCGGCGAGACTTCCAGCCCGGTACGGTCCTTGTGCACCGGCACGGCGGCCCGGTTCCACCACGGCTGGAACACCGCGTCCAGGTAGTCGGTCCAGAACGTCCACCACACGGCGGCCGCGGCTGAGCCGGCCGACATCGACCCGGTCCAGGCGTTCAGCAGATGGGTTGCTTGCTGCTCCGGAGCGGTCAGCTTGGCGCCGTGGTTAGCACTGTGCAGCGCGGCCAGCAGTTTGGGCACGATGCGCAGCGCCAGCGGGTCGGTGACGCTGCCCTGCACGGCGGCGAAGCTGGCCGCCGTCATGCCGCGCTGGTGCAGCAGCGAGGCGTAGATCTGGCCGGCCGGTAGCCGGGGTCGAAGAAGTTCGCGGTGGTGCCGATGTAGTACGGGTAGGAGTCGCCGACCGGGCGCTGGTTGGCGGTGGCCACCACATGGCCGGGCGGGTCGTAGACCTGGGGCACGGCCGAGTACGGGATCACCCCGGTCACGTCGTCGGCCCCGGTGCCGGGCATCGGCAGCCAGGGGTCGCCGTGCCGCACGATCGGGTAGTACCCGGCCGAGATCGCGCCGATGTTGCCGCGGTCGTCGGCGTAGACGAAGTTCTGCGTGGGCGCGTGCCAGCTGGCCAGCGCGGCGTGGAACTGGGCCCAGTCGCTGGCCTGGTTGATCTGGAGCAGCA
This sequence comes from uncultured Actinomycetes bacterium, assembly GCA_963832095.1. Lineage (GTDB taxonomy): Bacteria > Actinomycetota > Actinomycetes > Streptosporangiales > Streptosporangiaceae > RYN-230. Next base: position 22,621 of record CAWHSW010000014.1, on the reverse strand, counting down.
CGGCCAGGTCGGGGGACGGGACGCTGCCCATCCAGTCCACCGCGGTGGTCTGCCCGGCCCTGGTCATGATCGGCCCGTGCACGGTGATGTCCACGGTGAGCTTGACCGTGCCGTCGCCGCGCACCGGGATCGTGTAGTGCACCTGGCGCATCCGCCGCCAGGCGCCGTCCCAGAAGTACTGTCCGGGACGGCTCTTGCTGGTCCGCTCGGTGTAGAACAGCACGGCCTGGTTCTGGGTGTCCGTCAGCGACCAGGCGATGTGCTGGTTGTGCCCAAGCAGCACGCCCGGCAGGCCGGGCACGCTGACCCCGCTGACCGTGTAGCCGGGCGCGGCCAGCGCCACCTGGTACCAGACCGACGGGAGGGTCTGCGGCAGGTGCGGGTCGCCGGCCAGCATGGCGTGGTGGCCGGCCACCAGCGGGCCGTTGGCCGCCCACGCGTTGCTGTCCGGGCCGCTGGTGTGCAACTGGCCCGCGGGCAGCGCCGCCACCTGTTTCAGCAGTGCGGCCGCGGCGGCCGCCTCGGCCTGGGGGATGCGCTGGGCCGTGGCCGGGGCGCGGGCCGCGGCCTGGGTGCGGGCCGCGGCTTGGGTGCGGGTGGCGGTCAGCGCGGCCTGGCCGGCCACCGGGGCCAGGGCGGCCTTGCGGTACGGGCCCGGATCGTAGGGGTGCTGCTGGTTCGGCGGCAGGATGGGGAACCAGGCCATGGTCCGGGCCGTGCCCAGGGTCCGGTCCAGCAGCGCGTAGTCCAGCGGCACGGCGGTGAAGTCCAGCTCCTGGGTGAGATCGCCCTGGATGACCAGGCTATCCACCGGCGTCCAGTTGGCCGGGTACACGCCGGCCAGCGAGAACAGGGCGGGCCACTGGCGGTCCCGCCGGGTCTGCGCGAGGTAGTCGTTCACCCCGCGGGAATAGGCCAGCAGCGCCTGGGCGGCCGGGCTGGACCGCGGCATCTGGGCCCATTCCTGCTGCGCGGTGCGGAGCAGGCCGAGCCGCAGCTCGAACCGGTCCGAGCCCACCGCGGATGGGCCCGCGAGCTGGGCCAGCCGGCCCTCGCCCAGCCGGCGTTCCAGATCCATCTCGGCCAGCCGGAACTTGGCGTGCAGGTAGCCGAGGGCCAGGAACAGGTCGTGCTGATCGGCGGCGCGGACCGAGGGCACGCCGTGGCTGCTGAACGACACCTGGACCGGGTGGGCCAGGCCGGGCAGGGCCAGCGTGCCGGTCGTGGGCAGCGCCGCGCCGGACGCCGAGGTCCACACACCACGGCCGGGGTCGAGGGCCGGGCCCAGCGGCGGGACCGGGCCGTAGCCGAAGGCCAGCACGCCGAGCAGCACCGCGGACACCAGCAGCGGGATCAGCACCCGGATCACCCGCCAGGCCAGCCTGGCCCCCCGGCGCGGCAGCGTCATGTCACCATTCTGGCTGGCTACCACAGCGGCGGGTGACGGTCCTTCCACGGCCGGGCCGACTCGAGCTGGGCGGACAGCGAGATCAGCGTGCCCTCCGCGCCCATCCGGCCAGCCAGCATGACGCCGATCGGCAGGCCGGCCGGGTTCCAGTACAGCGGCACGTTCACCGCGGGCTGCCCGGACACGTTGAACGTGGCCGCGAACGGGGCGAACCGCTTCTGCCGCTCGAAGTTCTCCGGCGGCGGGACCTCCTCGAAATAGCCGACCGGGACCGGCGGCGCGGCCAGCGTCGGGGTCAGCACGGCGTCGAAGCCGTTCAGCACGGCCAGCGCGGCGCGCACCATGAACTGCAGGTAGCCCTGGGCCTGGATGAGCTGCTCAGCAGTCACCTGGCGGCCCCGCTGCCGCATGTACTGGGTGAACGGCAGCAACTGTTCCTCCTGGGCCGGGTCCACCGGGGCCAGCGTGGCGTGCGCGTACCACAGCGCCTCGAACGGCGGCACCAGGTCCGGGCCGAACGGCGAGTCCAGGTCCACCACCTCATGCCCCAGGCTGGCCAGCAGTTCGCTGGCGTCCTGGTAGGCGGCGGCGCAGTCCGGGTGCACCGTGCCGTCACCGATCGGGTGGCGCAGCGTGCGGCCGATGCGCAGCCGGCCGGGCGGCCGGGACGCGTAGCCCAGGAAGGTCTCCCCCGCGGGCAGCGGCGGCAGGGTGTACATGTCCCCCGGCTGGTTCCCGGTCATCACGTCGAGCAGCAGCGCCGCGTCGGCCACGGTGCGCGCGATCGGCCCGTCGGTGCCCAGCCCGAACAGGTCCGGCACCAGCGGGGCGCCGGAGATCCGGCCGCGGGTCGGCTTGATCCCGAACAGGCCGCAGACGCTGGCCGGGATCCGGATCGAGCCGCCGCCGTCGCTGCCCTGGGCGGCCGGGGCCAGGCCGGCCGCGACCGCCGCGGCCGCGCCGCCGCTCGATCCGCCCGCCGACCGGTTCAGGTCCCACGGAGTCCGGGCGGGCGGCCCGACGGCTGTCTCGGTGTAGCAGGGCAGGCCGAACTCCGGGGTGGCCGTCTTGCCGGTCAGCACCGAACCGGCCGCCCGGAGCGCCGCATAGACGTGGTCGTCCATCTCCGGGACGTTGTCGGCGTACACGGCCGAGCCGAGCGTCTGCCGCACCCCGGCCACCATGTTCAGGTCCTTGATCGGAATCGGCACCCCGATCAGCGGGGGCAACGCGGCCGGGTCATCCGCCCGGGTCACCACCTTCTCGGCCTCGGCCGCCTGCTCGCTGGCCAGTTCCGCGGTGATGGTGAAGAACGCGCCGACGGTGGCGTTCAGCCGCTCCATCCGGTCCAGGTAGTGCGCGGTGATCTGTACGGGTGACAGTTCACGGCGGCGGATCGCGGTGGCCAGTTCGGCCACGGTGAGATCATGAATCTCGGTCACGCTCCGCACCGTAGCCGGGATGGCCGCAGCGGTCCAGAATCGGCCACGCCGCCCGCTAGCTGCGTGTCACGCCTTGTTTCCGGGCCGCCACGCATTGCTTCGGTTACGCTCGGTACCGTGGATGAGCCGTCCCCGACCGGCCCCCTGGGCCCAGCCGACCCACTGGGCGCGGCCGGCCCGCTGGGCGCCGCCGGCCCGGACGATGCCGCCAGTGCGCTGAGCCCCCTGGATGTGGCTGGCCTGGCCGTCCCGGGCGCGGCTGGCGACCGGCCCGCCGCCGGCCAGGCGCCCCGCCCCGGGACCGCGCTGGCCAGCCTGATGGCCGACCCGCGGATGCCGATCTGGATCCGCCGGGTGGTGCTGGCCGCCGCCGCGGGCACGGTGACCGGCGTGCTGCTGGACTGGCGGTTCGGGCTGACCGCGGCGGTGGTGCTGGCCATCCTGGACACCGTGCACCGGTCCCGGACCACCGCGGTGATCCCGGCCGCGGTCCGGGTCACCTCGGCGCAGCGGCGCACCCGGCGGCGGCTGCGCCGGCTGTCCCATGCGGGCTACCGGACGCTGCACGGCCGCGCCGTGCCCGGCAGCAACTGCATCATCGACCACCTGGTGATCGGCCCGGCCGGGGTGTTCGCGGTCAACTCGGAACGCTGGGACCGGCGGCTGCCGGTCCGGGCCACCCAGGGCGGCCAGTTGTTCCACGGCCCGTACAGCCAGACCGGGCGGCTCAAGCACGCACAACTGGAAGCGGGCGAAGCGGCCCGGCTGATCAGCGCGGACCTGGGCCGCACGGTGCGGGTCCGGCCGGCCATGGTGATCTACGGGCCGACCGTGCCGTGGACGGTGGCCCGGATCAGCGGGGTCAACGTGTTCAGCGGCCGGCGACTGCGCCGGTACCTGCGGGCCCAGGCCCGGGCCAGCCGGGCCCAGCGGCTGGACCGGCCGGACGTGCAGCGCATCGCGGCAGCCGCCGAGCGCGCCCTGCCCCGCCGCTAGCCGCCGCCACCATTCGTGATCATGGATTTGGTGTCGCCCGGGCGACAGTTATCCCATGATCACGATCTGAAGGCCGGGACACGCCCGCCGCCGGTACGCTGGAGCACCTAAACAGTCTTGAGGGGAGCAGGTCATGCCACCGCTTCGGTCCCGGACGGTCACCCACGGCAGGAACATGGCAGGGGCGCGCGCCCTGCTGCGGGCCACCGGGGTAGCCCGGGAGGACATTGGCAAGCCGATCGTGGCCGTGGCCAACAGCTTCACCGAGTTTGTCCCGGGGCACGTGCACCTGCGCGAAGTCGGCCAGGTGGTAGCGGCCGCGGTCAAGCAGGCCGGCGCGGTGCCGCGCGAGTTCAACACGATCGCGGTGGACGACGGCATCGCGATGGGGCACGGCGGCATGCTCTACTCGCTGCCCAGCCGCGAGCTGATCGCCGACTCGGTCGAGTACATGGTCAACGCGCACTGCGCCGACGCGCTCGTCTGCGTGTCCAACTGCGACAAGATCACGCCCGGCATGCTGATGGCGGCGCTCCGGCTGAACATCCCCACCGTGTTCGTGTCCGGCGGCCCGATGGAGGCCGGCCGGATCCGCCCCGGCGAGGTGACCGAGTCCGGCGACCCGGAGAAGCTGGACCTGATCAACCCGATGATCGCGGCGGCCGACCCGAGCGTGTCCGACGAGCAGCTCGCGCTGATGGAAGAGAACGCGTGCCCCACCTGCGGGTCGTGCTCCGGGATGTTCACCGCCAACTCGATGAACTGCCTGACCGAGGCGATGGGGCTGGCGCTGCCCGGCAACGGCACCACGCTGGCCACGCACACCGCCCGCCGCGCGCTGTTCGAGAAGGCCGGCGCGCTGGCCGTCGAGCTGGCTAGCCGGTACTACGAAGACGGCGACGAGTCGGTGCTGCCCCGGTCCATCGCCACCCGGGACGCGTTCGAGAACGCGATGGCCCTGGACGTGGCCATGGGCGGGTCAACGAACACGATCCTGCACCTGCTGGCCGCGGCACACGAGGCGCGGGTCGGCTTCGGGCTCAAGGAGATCGACGAGCTGTCCCGCCGGGTGCCCTGCCTGTGCAAGGTCGCGCCGAGCAGCGACCGCTACCACGTCGAGGACGTGCACCGGGCCGGCGGCATCCCGGCCATCCTGGCCGAGCTGGACCGGGCCGGCCTGCTCAACCAGCAGGTGCACACGGTGCACAGCGGCTCGCTGCGCGAGTTCCTGGACACCTGGGACCTGCGCTCGCCATCAGGCCAGCGACGAAGCGGAAGAGCTGTTCCACGCCGCGCCCGGCGGGGTGCGCACCACCCGGCCGTTCTCCCAGGCGTCCCGGTGGACCACTCTGGACCTGGACCGGGCGGCGGGCTGCATCCGGGACCTGGCGCACGCCTACACCCAGGACGGCGGGCTGGCCGTGCTGTACGGCAACCTGGCCCCGGAGGGCGCCATCGTCAAGACGGCGGGCGTGCCCGAGGAACTGTGGCGGTTCTCCGGGCCGGCCAAGGTGTTCGAGAGCCAGGAGGCCGCGGTCGAGGGCATCCTGGGCGGCCGGGTCGAGGCCGGCGACGTGGTGGTCATCAGGTACGAGGGACCGAGCGGCGGCCCGGGCATGCAGGAGATGCTGTACCCGACCAGCTTCCTCAAGGGCAAGGGCCTGGGCCGGGCCTGCGCGCTGATCACCGACGGCCGGTTCTCCGGCGGCACGTCCGGGCTGTCCATCTGCCACGTCGCCCCGGAGGCGGCGGCCGGCGGGGTGATCGCGCTGGCCCAGGACGGTGACCAGGTCGAGATCGACATCCCGGGACGGTCGCTGGACCTGGCCGTCCCGGACGCCGAACTGCGCGCCCGGCGGGACCAGATACTGGCCGCGCTGGGCAGCTACCGGGCCGCGGACCGGGACCGTCCGGTGAGCGAGGCGCTGCGGGTCTACGCGGCGCTGGCCACCTCGGCCTCGACCGGCGCGGTCCGGGACATCAGCAAGCTCGAACGGTAGTGGCCGCGGTACGCGATTGGGTCGGTGGTGCGCGCCCGCGCACCCTCCCCGCGGCCGTCGTGCCGGTCGTGGTCGGCTCGGGTGTGGCCTTCGGCTACGGGCATTTCTCGCTGTGGCGCGGGGTGCTGGCGCTGATCGTCGCGCTGGCCCTGCAGGTCGGGGTGAACTACGCCAACGACTACAGCGACGGCGTGCGCGGCACCGACAAACAGCGGGTCGGCCCGGTCCGGCTGGTGGCCGCCGGGATAGCCGCGCCGCGCCAGGTCAAGTCGGCCGCGCTGGCCTGCTTCGCGGTGGCCTGCCTGGCCGGTGCGGTGCTGGCCGCGGTGACGTCCTGGTGGCTGATCCTGCTCGGCGCGGCGGCGGTGGCCGCGGCCTGGACCTATACCGGCGGCCGGTACCCGTACGGGTACCACGGCTACGGCGAGATCGCGGTATTCGTGTTCTTCGGGCTGGCCGCAGTGACCGGAACTACATATGTAGAGATGCGCTCGCTGCCCTGGCTGGGCGCTGGTGGCGGCGGTGCCGGTCGGCCTGCTGGCCTGCGCGCTGCTGGTGATCAACAACCTGCGGGACATCCCGTCGGACACGGTGGCGGGCAAGCGCACGCTGGCCGTGCTGCTCGGCGACTCGCGCACCCGCGCGCTGTACACCGGGTGCGCGCTGGTCCCGTTCGCCATCGCGGTGGCCATGGTGGCGGCCCGGCCGCTGGCCCTGATCACGCTGCTCACCCTGCCGCTCGCGGTGATCCCGGTCCGCGCGGTCCGGTCCGGCGCAGCCGGTCCCGCGCTGATCGGCGCGCTCGGCGCAACCGGCCGATTGCAACTGGCGTTCGGCATCCTGCTTTCGGTTGGCCTGGCGGTCCGGTTCTGAGCTCGCCGCCGGGCGGGGCTCAGCCGGCTAGCTGGGCGGAGGCCGGCGCGGTGGCCGCGATCACCGTGGCCAGGTCGCGGACCGCGGGGCTGTGCTGGGCGGCCCGGGGGACCGCGGCCGCCCTCGCACCGCAACTTCAACCGCCTCAATGATTTAGTCATGCGGTCTGGTGCGCGTGACTAAATCATTCATGCGGTGCCTCAGGCCGCCGGTGACGGTGGATGAAACGTCCGCGTGGTTGAGCTGCCCGTCCGGCGGCTGCGGTCCGCTCAGGCCGCCTCGTCGTCATGCAGGGTGGCCAGCAGCGCGGCCACCGCCTGCTCGGCCTCGGCCGGGGCGGGCAGGCTGGGCGGCACGGCCGGGATCGCGGCCAGCTCGCCCGCGGACTCGTACCGGTCGATCAGCCCCGGGTCGATGTACGAGCCGCGGGCCACCGCCGGGGTGTCGCCCAGCCAGCGGGCCACGTCCCGCACGCTGGCCGCCACCACCCGCTGCGCTGGCCCGGTCCGCGGTGGGCCCGGCGTCGGCCAGGGTCAGCGCCATCAGCAGGGAGGCGTTCCAGGTGCGGAACTCCTTGGCCGTGAAGTGGCCACCGGCCCGGCCGGCGATGTACTCGTTCACCTGATGCGAGTGCAGGATGTGCCAGCCGTCGCCGTGCTGGTAGGCGAACAGCTCGTCCAGCCCGGTGTCCTGGCGGAGCAGGGCGCGCACCACGGGCTGTACGACCGGGTCCCGGACGGTGATCGTCCGCTGCTTGCCCGCCTTGGCCACGTAGTCGAACAAGATCCCGTCACGGGTCAGCCGGACGTGCCGCTTCTCCAGCGTGGTCGCGCCGTAGTGGTGGTCCAGCTCGGCGTACTTCTCGCCGCCGACGCGGAACAGGCCGAGGTCGATCAGCCGGACCACGCCCGCGGCCACCCGGTCGCGCTGCAGGCCGCGGTGGCCCAGGTCGCCCACGGTGGCGGTGCGCAGGTCCGGCAGCGCGGTCGCGAACCGCAGCATGTGGCTGAACTTCTGCGCGTCGCGCTGGTCCCGCCACAGCTGGTGGTACAGGTACTGGGTGCGGCCCTTGGCGTCCACCCCGGTGGCCTGGATGTGGCCCAGCGGGTCGGCCGAGATCCACACGCCGGTCCAGGCGGGCGGGATGCGCAGCGCGCGGATCCGGTCCAGCGTCCCGGCCTCGGTGACCTCGGCACCGGACGGATCGAGATACCGGAAGCCAGCCTGGCCCCGGACACGGCTGATGCCGGGGCCGTGTGGATCGCTGCGGACCAGCCCCGGGGTCGCCGCCGCGGGCGACGGTGCCACACCCATGAAGAGTCAGCTTACGGACCATCCCCCAGCTGGAGATCCGCAGCCTGGGTAACATCCGCCGCCCGCGACGGCCGGTCCAGGCCAGCCGGTCAGAGCCCGGCCGGTCAGCGGCGGCTGGTCAGCGGCGGCGGCTGACCCGGCGGGCGGTGCGCCGTCCCGTGCGCCTGGCCACTCGGCGTGATCCGAACATGGTGTCCTCCTTAGCTCGCGTTCGCGGCCGTTTCCATCGCGTGCAGTTCCCGGGCTTCCTCGCCGCTCATCAGGCCGATCCCGACCAGGTCGAGCGGGCTGATGAAGCCGTCGCTGATCCGGAACCCGCCGGCCCGGGCGATCGCGTCCCGCAGCGGCACCGCCCAGTGGTGCTCAATCAGGACGAGCGCGGCCGCGGAGTCGTTCGGGATGTCCTCGATGACGTCCCATTCCGCTTCATCGTCGAAGACCTTGACGCCACCTTCCGCCGCCGCCTCGGCACCGGCCAGGGCACCCTCCGCGGCACCCTCTTCGTCGCCCTCGATGCCCAGCCCGATCAGCGCGCCGACCTTGCTGCCCAGCTCGATCGCCTCATCCTGGGTCAGGTTGCTGAGGTGCTCGACCTCGATCTCCCCGTTCGCGTCCTTGTAGACCGCCAGCGAGTCGATGACCCGCACCGTGTCGCTCTCCTTCAGCCGCTCCAGCTCGGCGATGATCTCGCCGTGGAAGTCCGGGTGAGTGAACCCCAGGACGATCAGCTGTACCGGTCCTATCGCCATGTCGCGTCTCCTTAGGCGTCCTGCTGCCGACAATGCCGCGCCCGGCCCGGCGCCGCATCACCCGCGCCGGGGGATCCACCCGGGTGGCCGGGAAAGTTCCGCCGCACGGCCGAGGCCAGCTACCCCACGCCGGACCGGCCCGGCTAGCCGGCTGCCTAACCTGCGTAATCCGGACCGACGGAAGCGGGGGCCGCCAGTGACCAGGTACGCGTTCCAGGACGAATTCGACGGCCCGGCCGCCCCACCCATCCGCCCGCTGGCGGTATGACCTCGGCGCGGCGGCTGGGGCCACGGCGAACTGCAGACCTACACCGATTCCACCGCGAACGTGTTCCAGGATGGCCAGTCGCACCTGGTGATCCGGCCACCCGGGAGCAGCCGCCGCGGCGGCAACGGCCGCCCCGGGGCCTGCTACCACAGCGCCCGGATCACCACCCGGACACGTTCGCCCAGCAGGGTGGCTGCTCCGAGGCCCGGATCAGGGTGATTTCACAGCCCGGCCTGTGGCCGCCTTGCTGATGGGGCGGGACGTCGGGAGGCCGGCTGGCCGCGCTGCGGCGAGGTCACGTGCTCGGGGACCTCGGCGACTCGACCGTGCACAGCGCGGTGCACGCCCCGGCGGGCGGCGCCTCGGTGCGCACCGCGCGGCGCGACCTGCCCTCGGACACCGGCTGGCACACCTCCGGCTGGACTGGTCGGCGGACGGCATGTCGTTCAGCCGGGACGGGCACCGCTACCTGATCGTCCGGCGTGGCTTCTGCGGGTCGCGGGCCTGGGTCTACGGGCCGGGCGAACCGCACAACGGCGGCATGTTCCTGCTGCTCAACCTGGCCGTCGGCGGGCAGGTGGGCGACCCGCCGGACAGCACCCAGTTCCCCGCCGACCTGATGGTGGACTACGTCCGGGTGACCCAGCCCGAGCCGGTGGCCCGCTAGCCCGCCGTGCGCGGCTCCGCGGCCGACCCATTGGGCGCCGCGGCCGGGCCGCTGGGCGCCGCCGCTGGGCCGTCGGGCGCCGGGCCGGGGCGATGGGCGCCCCGGGGCCGGGGCGATGGGCGCCGGGGCCGGGCCGAGCGCCGGCGGCTGCTCCGCCGCGGTGCTCTCCGCCGCGCCCTCCGCCGCGGTCCCTGCCCGGCACCATCCCCGGCGCTGCCACCCGCCGGGCCGAACGCCGTGCTCAGCGTCTTCAGCGCCGTGGTTACCTCGCTCGGGATCACCCAGAACGTGTTGCCCTCGGCCTGGGCCAGCTGGGGCAGCGTCTGCAGGTACTGATAGGCGAGCACCTTCGGGTCCGCGTCGCCCTCGTGCACGGCGCGGAATACGGTCCCGATGGCCTGGGACTGGCCCTCGGCCCGCAGGATCTGCCCCTGCCGGTCCCCCTCGGCGCGCAGGATCTGGCTCTGCTTCTCGCCCTCCGCGGTCAGGATCTTCGACTGCCGGACACCCTCGGCGGTGAGGATCGCGGCGCGCTTTTCCCGCTCGGCCCGCATCTGCTTTTCCATCGCGTCGATGACGCTCTTCGGTGGGTCGATGGCCTTGATCTCCACCCGGGTGACCCGGAGCCCCCATTTGCCCGACGCGTCGTCAAGCACGCTGCGCAGCATCGTGTTGATCTTGTCGCGCGAGGTCAGCGTCTCCTCGAGGTCCATGTTGCCGATCACGCTGCGCAGCATGGTCGCGGTGATCTGCTCGATGGCCTGGATGTAGTTGACGATCTCGTAGTCGGCCGCCCGCGGATCGGTCACCTGGAAGAACAGCACCGTGTCGATGCTCACCACCAGGTTGTCCTCAGTGATCACCGGCTGCCCCCGGAAGGCCACCACCTGCTCCCGCAGGTCGATCAGCGGCTTGACCCGGTCCACCAGGGGACGATGAAGTTCATCCCCGGCTCCAGCGTCTTGCGGTACCGGCCGAACCGCTCGACGTTCCGGGCCCGCGCCTGCGGCACGATCCGGACGGTCCTGCCGACCACGAGGAGGACGAGGATGACCGCGACAAGCGCGGCGATAAGCCCGGCCAGTTCCATGGCTACTCCCGGGGATGGACGAGTGCGGTGGCGCCCTCGATCGCGAAGACGTTGACGGTCGAGCCCACGGGGATGACCCGGGACTCGTCATAGCAGCGGGCCGACCACAGCTCGCCGCCGATCCGGACCTGCCCGCCGTCGTCCGAGACTTCCTCGATGACCTTGGCGGACCGGCCGACCAGGGCGGAGACCCCGGTGCGCAACAGTGGTGGCTGCTTGATATGCCGAACGGCGATCGGCCGGACCACGCCCAGCCCGGCGCCGCTCGCCACGGCGAACGCGGCCAGCTGGATGGGCAGCCCGGCGCCCAGCGCGCCGGCGATGCCGGCCACCACCGCGCCCGCCGCGATCAGCCCGAAGGCCAGGGTCGTGGTCATCACCTCGGCCACGCCCAGCACCGCGGCTAGGACCAGCCAGACAATCCACGCGCCCATGGCTTCTCCCGGGGCAGGAGCGGCGCGCACGGCTGCGCGTCTGCCTCCCGGCCCTCTACCTGACAGTAACGCCGCGGACGGACAACCGCGACCATTGCCGAACGCCAGTGCCCGCCCGGTCCCACCGCGCCGGCGCGCGGCCGCCTAGCGCCGCTCGAATTCGAGCACCCGCCAGGGCAGCACGTCGGTCACCGGGGTCTCCCGGACCAGGGTGTAACCGGCCTGCCCGGTCAGTGCCTCGTGTTCGGCCCGGGTGCGTTCCCGGCCGCCCAGCGCCAGCATCATGATCAGGTCCATCAGATGCGCCACGACTCGGTTCCGGCCCGTCCGGGAGCAGCTGGTCGATCACCATCAGCCCGCCACCCGGGTGGCTGGCCCGGGCGCAGTTGCCGATGATGGCCCGCGCGTGCTCGTCGTCCCAGTTGTGCAGCGTGTGGCAGATCACATGCAGGTCGCCCGCGGGAATGTCGTCCAGGAAGTTACCCGGGACCAGCTCGACCCGGTCGGCCACTCCCGCGGCGGCCAGGTAGTCCGGCGCCGCGGCCAGCGCCTCCGGCCGGTCCAGCAGCACGCCGGTGGCGTCCGGCATCGCCTGCAGCAGGTAGCTGAGCAGCGTGCCCCGGCTGCCACCGACGTCCACGATCCGGCCGCCGCCCAGCGGCCGGAACCCGGCCTTGGCCAGCTGTGCCACCAGGATCGCAGTGGCCTGGCCCATGCCCTGGGCGAACCACGCGGCGTCCTCGGGGTGCTCGGCGTAGTACTCGAACACGCCGCCCGGCCCGGCCGGGTTGACCGGTTCCGGGTTCCGTACCACGTCCGCGATCCGGCCGAAGCTGGCCCAGATGGGCGGGCCAAAGAAGCCGATGGCCAGGGCCCGGGCCGAGCCGTCCACATCCGAGCGCAGCAGGGCACCGTCCTCGGTGAGCGCGAACCGGCCCTGGCCGTCCTGGCTGACCAGCCCATACGCGGCCGCCGCGGCCAGCAGCCGGCGCAGCGCGCCGGCCGCCGCGCCCACCCGGGGAGCGATCTCGTCCGCCGTCAGCGGGCCACCGGCCAGCTGATCCGGTACCCCGAGCCGGGCCAGCACGGAGGTGACCTGGGCCGTCATCATGCCTTCCAGCAGCCGGCCGACCCGGCCGCCCTGCTCGCCGAGCAGCGTCCCGTACAACGACAGTTCGTCCGCCACGCTGCACTCCCTTCAGGTTGGCCGTGTCCAATCCCAGCCGAGCCGCCGGGGCGGGTCAATGACCGGCGAGGTCAGCGGACGGTGCCCCGCCATTCACATCGGGGGACGTGAACAGGAATTATGGAGCCATCAACGTCGGAGGGGTGTCATGACCGAGCCAGCCCAGCTGTCCTACAGCCACGGAACCGCGGAGCAGACCCTGCTCGGCGAGACGATCGGGGCCAACCTGACCCGGACCGCGGCCGCGTTCGGCGACCGGGACGCCGTGGTGGACGTGCCGGCCGGCCGGCGGTGGACCTATGCCCAGCTGGACGCGGACACCGACACGCTGGCCCGGGGCCTGATCGCGGCCGGCATCAAGGCCGGCGACCGGGTCGGCATCTGGGCGCCGAACTGCGCCGAATGGGTGCTGCTGCAGTACGCCACGGCCAAGGCGGGCATCATCCTGGTCAACATCAACCCGGCCTACCGCAGCCACGAGCTGAACTACGCGCTGCGCCAGTCCGGGGTCCGGCTGCTGGTCAGCGCGGAGTCGTTCAAGACCAGCAACTACCGGGCCATGATCGACGAGGTCCGCGTCGGCCTGCCCGGCCTGGACCGGGTCATCTACCTGGGCTCGGCCGACTGGGACGAGCTGTTCGTAGTGGGCCGGATGCCGATCGCGGGCGGCGGGGACCAGCTGGCCGAGCGGCAGGTCGTGCTGTCTTTCGACGACCCGATCAACATCCAGTACACCAGCGGCACCACCGGCTTCCCCAAGGGCGCCACGCTGTCCCACCACAACATCCTGAACAACGGCTACTTCATCGGCGAGGGCTGCGGGTACACCGAGCAGGACCGGGTGTGCATCCCAGTGCCGTTCTACCACTGCTTCGGCATGGTGCTCGGCAACCTGGCCTGCACCACGCATGGCGCGGCCATCGTCATCCCGGCGGCCGGCTTCGACCCGGCGGCGACATTGCGGGCGGTGGCCGCGGAGCGGTGCACGTCGCTGTATGGGGTGCCCACCATGTTCATCGCCGAGCTGGCGCTGCGCGACTTCGCGTCCTACGACCTGTCCTCGCTGCGCACCGGCATCATGGCCGGCTCGCCGTGCCCGGTCGAGGTGATGAAGCGCGTGGTCAGTGAGATGCACATGTCCGAGGTGACGATCTGCTACGGGATGACCGAGACGTCCCCGGTGTCCGCGCAGACCCGGGCCGATGACGACATGGAGCGCCGGGTGTCCACGGTGGGCCGGGTGCACCCATACATCGAAGTGAAGATCGTGGACCCGGAGACTGGGCTGACCGTGCCGCGCGGCGCCACCGGCGAGATGTGCACCCGCGGCTACTCGGTGATGCTCGGCTACTGGGATGACCCGGAGCAGACCAGCGCCGCTATCGACCAGGCGCGCTGGATGCACACCGGGGACCTGGCCGTGATGGACGAGGCCGGCTACCTGAACATCGTCGGCCGGATCAAGGACATGATCATCCGCGGCGGGGAGAACGTCTACCCACGGGAGATCGAGGAGTTCCTGTACAGCCACCCGGCCATCGAGGACGTCCAGGTCATCGGGGTGCCGGACGCCAAGTACGGCGAGGAGATCTGCGCCTGGGTCAAGCTCCGCCCCGGCCAGCAGCTCACCGAGCAGGAACTGCGCGAGTTCTGCACCGGCCAGATCGCCCACTTCAAGATCCCCCGGTACCTGCGGATCACCACGGACTTCCCGATGACGGTCACCGGCAAGGTGCAGAAGTTCAAGATGCGGGACACCTCGATCACCGAACTCGATCTGCAATCCGCCGCCGGCACCGAAACCGCCTAACGCCCCGAGCCCACCCCCGACGACTTTTCACCCCATCGATTGGCACGGACAAACCGGGCGAAAAAGCCCGTCAACGCGTACCTCGCGTGAAAAGAAGGCCAGTACCATGGCGGGGCTGGTGTTTTGCGTCAGCGCGGGTACGGCGGGCGGCGGGAGTGGTCGCATTTCGTGACTGGCCACGCGCGGCTGGTGATGAATGCGAGGCTGGGATCCGGGGAGTTGGGTGAGACTCTGGGACTGGGGTTGAATGCCGTGTCGCGCCGGGTCACGTGGCGGGGCAGCGCGCGGGCCTGGCTCGCCGTCGCGGGGGTCAGCGGGGCGCTGCTGGTGGCCGCGTGCTCGACGTCCGGCAGGCCGGCCACAGCCACGCACTCAGCCAGGCCGGGCCAGGCCCGGGCGGCGGTCCGGCCGGCCACGGAGGCCGCCACCGTGCGGATCGTACCGGCGCCGTACCAGCTGCCGTCCGGGGTGGCCCAGGCGGCCGTGCTGCCGCACGGATCGGACCTGCTCATCCTGGGCGGTCTCAACCAGCGCTCCAAAGCCACCGACAGCATCCTCCGGCTCAACCCGGTGACCGGCAGCATGACCTCGGCGGGCCGGCTGACCGCGGCCACGCCGGGCGCGGCCGGGGCCACCCTCAACGGCCGGGATTACCTGTTCGGCGGCGGGGGCCAGGCCGGGACAGCCCCCGGCCAGCAATCGACCGTGCAGCAGATCGGCGCCGGGGGCGGCACGGCCACGGTGGCCGGCCGATTGCCCGGGCCGCGGTCCGGGCTGGCCGCGGTGACCATCGGCGGCACCGTGTACCTGCTCGGCGGCGGCACCGCGGCGGGCCCGGCCGGCGACGTGCTGGCCAGCACGGACGGCCGTCACTTCCGCACCGTGGCCCGGCTGCCGGTGCCGGTCCGGGACCCGGCGGTGGCCGCCGTGGGCGACCAGATCTGGGTGTTCGGCGGGCAGGCCGCCAGCGGCCCGGTCAGCGACATCCAGCGCGTCACCGTGCCCAGCGCCGCACCGCCCGGCACCGCAGCGCCCGGCCCCGCGCAGTCCAGCTCAGCGCAGTCCAGCTCAGCGCAGTCCAGCCCCGGCCAGCGCCAGGCCGGGCCGGTGCACGGCCAGGCATCCGTGGTCGGGCACCTCCCGCACGCGGTGACCGGGGCGGCCGCCGTCGCCCTGGGCGGGACCGTGTTCATCGCGGGCGGCCAGGTCAGCCAGCCCGGCCAGACCCCGGCCACCACCATCAGCGGGCAGGTGCTCAGCTATCGCCCCGGCGCGGCGGCAGTCACCGTGGCCGGGCAGCTCCCGGTGCCGGTGACCGGCGCCGGGGTGGCGGTGACCGGCAGCACCGCATACCTGGTCGGCGGGAACGACGGCGCCCGCCCGGTGCCCGCGGTCACCCGGATCCAGCTGGCTCCGGACCCGCCGGCCCAGACGGCCAGCACGCAGAAGGCCAACACCCCCTGGCTCGGACGGCCGCTCAGCGGTAGCCACCTGGCGCCCGGCTCGGACCCGGCGGCGCTGCCCGGTGACGTGCTGATCGCCGACCACAAGAACAACCGGCTGCTCATCGTGGACCCGCAAGGCCGGATCCGGTGGCAGTTCCCGCAGCCGGGCGACCTGGCCAAGGGGCAGACGTTCCCGGTGCCGGACGACGCCTTCTTCACCCCGGACGGGAAGCAGATCGTCGCGACCGAAGAGGACGCCTCGGTCATCAGCGTGATCGACATCGCCAGCCGCCGGATCGTCTACCGGTACGGCGTGCCGTGGCAGCCTGGGTCCAGCGCCAACCACGCGTCCAACCCCGATGACGCGATGATGCTGCCCAGCGGCAGCCTGATCACCGCGGACATCAAGAACTGCCGGGTGCTGCTGATCAGGCCGCCGGCGCATCGCCCGCAGCGGGTCATCGGCCAGCCCGGCTACGGCTGCTGGCACAGCCCGCCGGTCACCTGGGGCAGCCCGAACGGCGCGTTCCCGATGACGAACGGCAAGTACCTGGTCACCGAGATCAACGGGGACTGGGTGGACGCACTGGGCCTGGCCGGTCACGTCGCCTGGTCCAGCAACCCGCCGGGCGTCGCCTACCCGTCGGACAGCAACGAGATCTCTCCCGGCCGGTACCTGACCGTGGACTACTCAACCGCGGGCCAGGTGGTGGAGTTCACCGCGGCGGGCCAGCGGCTGTGGCAGTTCGGCGGGCTCAACCACCCGTCGCTGGGCCTGCCGCTGCCCAACGGGGACATCCTGGTCAATGACGACTTCAACGACCGGGTCATCGTGATCGACCCGGTGACCAACCGGATCGTCTGGCAGTACGGCACACAGGAGTGCCGGGCACCGCGCCGGGCTACCTGAACGACCCGGACGGCGTGGACCTGACCGCGCCGAACTCGCTGGACATCACGCATTCCCCCACCATGGGTGAACCGTAGCCCGCGGTAACGACGCGGTGTCCTCGGCGGGGTGCGGCGTGAGACGGCCCAGCAGGTCGCGTGTCACGCTGGCGATCATGTCTACGGCCCGGTCGAATGCCTCGGCATCGGCGGGTACCGGGCGCCGGAACCCGCTCACTGTCTGCACATACTGGATCGCGGCGGCCTGCACGTCCTGGTCGTTGACCGAGGCGGCATACGGGGCGCGCAGGATCTTGATATCCCGACACATGAGCCGAAGGTACGCTACCCGGGCAGGTCAGCGATAGCCCGGATAGAGCTGGCCAGACGGCACCACGCGGACGCCGAGCGGCACCAGCGAGATCGGGATGATCTTGAAGTTGGCCAGGCCGAGCGGGATGCCGATGATGGTGATGCAGAGCAGGACGCCGGTGACCAGGTGCCCGAGGGCCAGTTCCCAGCCGAACAGGATGATCCAGATGATGTTGCCGATCACCGAGGCGACACCGGCCCCCCCGCGGCGCTCGATCGACCGGCCGAACGGCCACAGCACGTAACCCGCGATGCGGAACGCCGCGATGCCGAACGGGATGGTCACGACCAGGAAGAACAGCACGAAGCAGATGATCCCGGCGATCGCGTAGGCGATGGCCATCCAGAACCCGCAGAGCACCAGCCAGATGATGTTCAGAATGAACCTGAGCATGTCCACCCCCCGGTGGGCCGCGCCGGTTTAGTTGTCCTGCCTATACCGCTACCGTATCTCAAGCCGGGAGAGCAGCACCGACGTCGCCTTGGCCACGTCCTGCACGGCCTGCTCGAAGGCTTCCGCGTTGTGCTTGGCCGGGCGCTGGAACCCGCTGATCTTCTTCACGTACTGCCGCGCCGCCGCCTCGACGTCCTGGTCGGTGACCTGTTCGGCGTACGGCGGGCGCAGTGTCTTGATGCTGCGGCACATGCCCCGAGGATAACCGGGCCGGTCAACCCAGCCCGAGCAGCGGCTCCAGGCCGAAGGTGAGCCCCGGCGGCAGCGAGCCGAGCTGGCGCACCGCGAGCAGCACGCCGGGCATGAACGAGGCCCGGTCCAGCGAGTCATGCCGGATGGTCAGCGTCTCGCCGTGCCCGCCCAGCAGTACCTCCTGGTGCGCGACCAGGCCGGCCAGCCGGACCGAGTGCACGTGCACGTCGTCCAGCACCGCTCCCCTGGCCCCGTCGGCCGCGGTGACCGTGGCGTCCGGCGGCGCGCCCAGCCCGGCCTCAGCCCGGGCCGCGGCGATCAGCCCGGCGGTCCGGGCCGCGGTGCCGGACGGGGCGTCCACCTTGCCCGCGTGGTGCAGTTCGATGATCTCGGCGGACTCGAAGAACCTGGCCGCCTGCGCGGCGAACCGCATCATCAGCACCGCGCCGACCGAGAAGTTGGCTGCGATCAGCACCCGCACGGTGGGCGCCCCGGCCAGCCAGCCGCGCACCTCGTCCAGCCGCGCCTCGTCGAAGCCGGACGTGCCGACCACGGTGTCCAGCCCATGGCTGATGCACCAGTGCAGGTTGTCCAGGACCACGCCGGGGTGGGTGAAGTCGACCACCACCGCGCAGCCGGTCAGGTCCTCCCGGGGGTCACCCGCGTCCACCGCCGCGCCGACTTCAAGGTCGTCGGTGGCCGACACGGCCGCCCGCACCGCGGTGCCCATCCGGCCCTGCGCGCCGAGCACCCCGACCTTGATCATCGCGCCCCGCTTCCCGGCAGCTGAGCAGCGTGCTAGCCGAGCACCCCGGCGAACGCCGCACTGTCATCGTAGGGCCCGACCACGGCCAGCACCTGGGGCCGGGCCAGGATCTCGCCGGCCACCGCCCGCACGTCGTCGTGGCTGACCGACTCGACCGCGGCCAGGATCTCGTCCACCGGCTCCAGCCGCGGGTAGACCAGCTCGGATTTGCCCAGCCGGCTCATCCGGGAGGACGGGTCCTCCAGGCCGAGCACCATCGAGCCGCGCAGCTGCCCCTTGCCCCGGTCCAGCTCGGCGTCGGTAAGGCCGTGCGCCACCACCTTGGCCACCTCGTCGCGGCAGATGGACAGCACCTCGTCGGCCTTGGACGGCAGGCAGCCCGCGTAGATGCCCCACATCCCGCTGTCCGCGTGCTGGGTGGTGAAGCTGTACACCGAGTAGGCCAGGCCGCGCTTCTCCCGGACCTCCTGGAACAGCCGCGAGGACATGCCGCCACCGAGCGCCGCGTTGAGCACGCCGAGCGCGAACCGGCGGTCGTCGGTGCGCCGCAGGGCCGCGCAGCCCAGCACCAGATTGGCCTGCTCCAGCGGGCGGGACACCAGGCGGATCCCGGTGCCGTCGGCCGCGGCATCCGGCACGCCGGTGCCCGGCCCGCCCAGCCGCGGCGCGGCCGGGGCCCGGCCGTCGGCCAGCGCCGGGCCGAACGCGCGCTGCACGTGCGCGGCCACCTCATCGTGGTCCAGGTTGCCCGCCGCCGCCACCACCAGGTTGTCCGGCGTGTACCGGGCCTGGTAGTGCTCGGCGATCTGGGCCTGGGTGATCGCGTTGATCGAGTCCACCGTGCCGAGGATCGGCCGGCCGAGCGGCGTGTCACCGAACAGCTGGCCGACGAACGCCTCATGCACCGTGTCCGAGGGATCGTCGTCGTTCATGGCGATCTCCTCGAGGATCACGCCACGCTCCGCGTCCACGTCCTTGGGCGTGATCAGCGAGCTGGTCACCATGTCGGACAGCACGTCGATGGCCAGCGGCAGGTCGGCGTCCAGCACCCGCGCGTAGTAGCAGGTGTACTCCTTGCCGGTGAACGCGTTCAGCTCGCCGCCGACCGCGTCGATGGCGGCCGAGATCTCCAGCGCGGTGCGCTGCCTGGTCCCCTTGAACAGCAGGTGCTCCAGGTAGTGCGTGGCACCGGCGTGAGCGGGGCCCTCGTCACGGGACCCCACCCCCGCCCAGATGCCGAACGCCGCCGACCGCACGTGGGGCAGCGCCTCGGTGATGACCCGGAGCCCGCCGGGCAGCACGGTCCGCCGTACCGCCCCGGAGTCATCACCCTGCTGCCCGGCTCGCGTGTCCGTCATGCTCAGGAGTTCTCGCGGTGCCGGCGCTCGCGGTGCCGGGTGCGGTGGCTGTCGCCGCCACCCCCGCCGGTACGAGCCTCCCGGTCACCATGGTCCCGGTCGCCCTGCGGCCGGTCGCCAGACGAGCCGTCGCCGTCCGGGCTGACACCGTCACCACCCGCCGCGGCCGCGGCCGCCTCGCGCTCGACCACCTCGACCGGAACCAGCGACAGCTTGCCCCGGTCGTCGATCTCGCGGATCTCGACCTGGATCTTGTCGCCCACCTTGACCACGTCATCGACGTTCTCGATCCGGCCACCACCGTGCAGCTTGCGCAGCTGGGTGATGTGCAGCAGCCCATCCTTGCCGGGCAGCAGCGAGATGAACGCGCCGAACGTGGTCGTCTTGACCACGGTGCCCAGGAACCGCTCGCCGACCTCCGGCATGTGCGGGTTGGCGATCGCGTTGATCGTGGTCCGGGCCGCCTCGGCGGACGGGCCGTCGGTGGCGCCGATGTAGATCGTGCCATCGTCCTCGATGGTGATCTCGGCCCCGGTCTCCTCCTGGATCGAGTTGATCATCTTGCCCTTGGGCCCGATCACCTCGCCGATCTTGTCCACCGGCACCTTGATGGTGATGATCCGCGGCGCCTGCGGGCTCATCTCGCCCGGGGCGTCGATGGCCTCGCGCATGACTTCCAGGATGGTCAGCCGGGCCCCGCGGGCCTGCCTCAGCGCCGCGCCCAGCACCGCGGCCGGGATCCCGTCCAGCTTGGTGTCCAGCTGCAGCGCGGTGATGATGTCCTTGGTGCCGGCCACCTTGAAGTCCATGTCGCCGAACGCGTCCTCGGCGCCCAGGATGTCGGTCAGCGTGACGTACTGGCCGCCCTCGCTGATCAGGCCCATGGCGATGCCGGAGACCATGTCCTTGAGCGGGACACCCGCGTCGAGCAGCGACATGGTGGACGCGCACACCGAGCCCATCGAGGTGGAGCCGTTGGACCCGATCGCCTCGGACACCTGGCGGATCGCGTACGGGAACTCCTCCCGGGCGGGCAGCACCGGCAGCAGCGCACGCTCGGCCAGCGCACCGTGGCCGATCTCGCGGCGCTTCGGCGAGCCGACCCGGCCGGTCTCCCCGGTGGAGTACGGCGGGAAGTTGTAGTTGTGCATGTAGCGCTTGGTCCGCTCGGGGTTGAGCGTGTCCAGCATCTGCTCCATGCGCAGCATGTTCAGCGTGGTGACGCCCAGGATCTGGGTCTCGCCCCGCTCGAACAGGGCCGAGCCGTGCACCCGGGGCAGCACGTGCGCCTCGGCGGACAGCTGGCGGATGTCGGTCAGGCCGCGGCCGTCGATACGGACGCCGTCCCGGATGATCCGCTCGCGGACCAGCTTCTTGGTCAGCGCCCGGAAGGCCGCGCTGATCTCCTTCTCCCGGCCCTCAAACTGGGTGGCCAGCTTCTCCTGGGCGAGCGCCTTGACCCGGTCGGTCTCGGTCTCCCGCTCCTGCTTGCCCGCGATGGTCAGCACCCGGGCCAGCTCGTCGGAGACCTCCGCGGCCACCGCGTCGTAGACGTCGGCCTGGTAGTCCCCGAACACGGGGAACTCGCCGGTCGGCTTGGCGGCCTGGTCGGCGACCTGCTGCTGGGCCTCGCAGAGCAGCTTGAGGAACGGCTTGGCCGCCTCCAGGCCCTCCGGCACGGTTTCCTCGGTGGGTGCCACGGCGCCGCTGCCCGAGTCGGCCAGCAGGCCCAGCGTGCCGGGGGTGGACTCGGCCTCGACCATCATGATGGCCACGTCGCCGTCCGGCAGCATCCGGCCCGCGACCACCATGTCGAAGGTGGCCTCGTTCAGCTGCTCGTGGGTGGGGAACGCGACCCACTGGCCCTTGATCAGGGCGACCCGCACGCCCGCGATCGGACCCGAGAACGGCAGCCCGGCGAGCATGGTGGACAGGGACGCGGCGTTGATGGCGACCACGTCGTACAGGTGCTCAGGATTGAGCGCGAGGATCGTCTCGACAACCTGAACTTCGTTGCGGAGACCCTTGACGAACGAAGGACGGAGCGGCCGGTCGATCAGCCGGCAGGTGAGGATCGCGTCCTCGGACGGGCGGCCCTCCCGGCGGAAGAACGAGCCGGGAATCCGGCCCACCGCATACATCCGCTCTTCCACGTCCACGGTGAGCGGGAAGAAGTCCAGCCCCTCCTTGGGGTGCTTGCCCGCCGTGGTAGCGGACAGCACCACGGTCTCTTCGTCCAGGTACGCAACGGCGGAACCGGCGGCTAGCCTGGCCAGCCTGCCGGTCTCGAACCTAATGGTATGGGTGCCGAAGGCCCCGTTATCGATAACGGCTTCGGCGGTATACACACCCTCCACGGGTGAGACCTCCTTGACTGAGGTCCCGCGTTACCCCCGCCGGTGGCGGCTGATCCCAGCCTGCCCGGCCAGCGGCCGGCCCGGTCTTCGATCGAAGCTCTCGGCCCGCCATGCGATGGCGACCCGGGAACCACTACCGAGGACCGGTCCTTTGCGCCGTGCGCTCCGGAATGGGGCCGCGGGATGTCGTTCTTGAGTTTTCCGGACCTACCTGCGCAGGCCCAGCTTGCTGATGAGCGCACGGTAGCGCTCAATGTCGGTGCGGGCCAGGTACTGCAGCAGGCGCCGGCGGCGCCCGACCAGCAGCAGCAGGCCGCGGCGGCTATGGTGGTCGTGCTTGTGCACCTTGAGGTGCTCGGTCAGATCGTTGATCCGCCGCGTCAGCAGTGCGACCTGGACTTCCGGCGAGCCGGTGTCACCCTCATTGGTCGCGTTGGACGCGATGATCTCCTTCTTGACGGCTGTGTCCAGCGGCACGTGGCATCCCTATCTACGTGACTTGTCATGAAACAGGGGCTCAGAAGGCCCCCACGGCCAGCCGCTTGAGGGTGC
>CAWHSW010000013.1:0-57940 GCA_963832095.1 uncultured Actinomycetes bacterium | reverse complement strand
GATCGTGAGCGGGTTACCGCGCCGTGAGTCAGCCGCCGGGCTGCTACGTGTTACAAGCGTGTGGCCAATCGCGGTCACATCTATCCAGCGCCATGGTGCACGCGCGATACTCGCTTATAACGGGTTGATATACGCCGTGGTAGCTAAGGTCGCGCGACACGCAGGAGAGGGTGCATGACCAGGGGCCGCATCGTCGGGCTGTGGGTGGTCCTGCTCGGTCTCGCGGTCGCCGGGTGCGCCGCGCCGCAGTTCACCTATGTCACCAATTCCAGCCAGCACACCTACTTCAAGGTGCCGTCCGGCTGGCGGCAGATCAGTGCGGGCGCGCTGGCCTCCGCGGTCAACGGGGGCAACTCCAAGCCGCAGGCCGGGGTCTGGACGGTGGGCTACGACGGCAGTACCCAGCCCGAGGCAGACCACGTGCTCGGCGCGGAGAACCAGCAGCCGTTCGCGTATTCCGTGGTCGCGGCCGTCAACCAGACGACGACCAACGAACTGTCCTACAACGACCTGCGCGACTTCTTCCTGCCGGTGACGGCCGCCGCCCGGGCCAGCGCGGCCAAGAGTGGCTTCCCGCTGACCAACTTCAAGCTGATCACCGACTCCATGCTGGAACTGGCGCAGGGAGTGCACGGCGTCCGGGAGATCTACGACTATTCCTACCCGGATGGCAGCGTCAATACTTTCGACCAGGTTGCCCTGACGAACGCGGATGACACCGAGGTCTACCTGCTCCTCGTGCACTGCCTGGCGAGCTGTTACAGCAAGCACCAAAGCGAGATCGACACGGTGATGAAATCATTCACGGTCAGGAGCCCATGATGACGATGGCCCCGGCAGGCAGCCCGGAGGGACTGCGGCCGCCCGATGGGCGGCCGCGGGACGACGACCGGCCGACCCGTAAGCCGCTTCCGATCTGGGACCGCATCAAGTTCCTGCTGCTGCTGGTCCTGATCTGGTTCATCCTCGTCTGGTCGGTCATGGCGAACAACCCGCTGGTCGGCTTCCAGGACGCCATGCGGATCGAGACCCGGTCCGGCGTCTGGGTGTTCGTACTGATCGGCCTGGAGGCGTTGCGTCAGATCCACTTCCTGATCAGCGAGCACTGGGCTGCCTATTACCGGTTCTGGACGGTCAAGTTCTTCGGCGGCGTCGAGCGGACCACGCACCGGAAGATGTCTGACTGGACCAGGTTCCGGATCAGACGGCTGATCGGCTGGATCTTCTGGATCGCGGTGGTGGCCGTGGTCGCCGGCAAGGTGACGCACACCAACCCGGTGTCAGCCCTGCTGTCCATGCCGTCCTACATCTGGCACGCGCTGCCGTTCGTCCTGCAACTCGTCGCCATCCTGCTCATCGTGGTGCTCCAGTTCGCGGCGATCTTCTGGTTCCTGTCCAAGGGTGGCGTGGACGTGTACTACCCGGACGACATCAAGACCCGGTTCGGGGACGTCTGGGGCCAGGACCACGTAGTGGAGCGGGTCAAGGAGAACATCCTCTACCTGGAGGACCCGGAGCAGATCGAGTCCCGGGGTGGTTACGTGCCGGGCGGCATCCTGCTCTGGGGGCCGCCGGGCACCGGCAAGACGCTGATGGCCGAGGCGGTGGCGGGCGAGACCGGCCGGCCGTACGTGTTCGTGGACCCGGGCGCGTTCATCAACATGTTCATGGGCGTCGGCATCCTCAAAGTCAAGTCGCTGTTCCGCAAGCTGCGCCGGCTGGCGTTGCGGTACGGCGGTGTGATCGTGTTCTTCGACGAAGCCGACTCGCTGGGCCGCCGCGGCGCGCTGGCCCAGGGCGGCGGCCCGCCGGTGCCCGGCCGGGCCACCCCGGCCGCCTGGCAGGCGGGCGGCTGCCACGGCTTCTCCTACCTGTCGCAGGACGTGCAGTGGCGGCTGGCCCAGCGGGCGCTCAGCTCGTCGGCGGGCGAGGAGCCGGACACCCGGCGCAACCGGCAGGTCATGGGCATGGGCATGGGCGGCGGTGGCGGCATGGGCACGCTGGAAGCCCTGCTCACCGAGATCTCCGGGCTGAAGAAGCCGCGCGGCTTCGTGAACCGCCACGTCCGGCGGCTGCTCGGCATGCGCCCCAAGCCGCCACCCAAGTACCGGATCCTGGTCATGATGGCGACCAACCTGCCGGAGGCGCTGGACGAGGCGCTGCTCCGGCCGGGCCGGATCGACCGGATCTACAAGGTCGGCTACCCGTCCAAGGTCGGCCGGGTGCGCACCTACGAGGGCTACTTCGACAAGGTGCGGCACGAGCTGTCCGCGGAACAGATGGACAAACTGGCCACGATCACCCCGTACGCGACCGGCGCGACCATCAAGGACCTGGTCAACGAGGCGCTCATCCAGGCCATCCGGGATGGCCGGGACGTGATCACCTGGGCGGACGTGATCAAGGCCAAGCAGCTCAAGGAGCTCGGGCCGCCCGAGGATGTGGAGTACATCGAGCGGGAACGGCACGCGGTGGCCGTGCACGAGGCGTGCCACGCACTGGTCGCCTACCGCACCCGGCAGCACATGGAAATCGACATCGCGACGATCGAGAAGGGCAGCGACTACCTCGGCATGGTGGCCAGCATCCCGCCCGAGGACCAGTTCACCCGGTGGCGCAGCGAGTACGAGACCGACATCCTGGTCTCGCTCGCCTCGCTGGCCGGGGAGCGGATGTTCTTCGACGACGACAGCTCCTCCGGCGTGTCCGGCGACCTGGAGTCGGCCACCACGGTGGCGTCGTTCATGGAGGGCTTCTGGGGCATGGGGTCCACGGTGTCCTCGTACTCCACCGCCAAGCGGCTCGAAGTCGGCTCGCCCGGCGGCGGCCAGGGCGGCCGGAACAAGAAGGGCCAGGACCCGGAGGCGGAGATGCGCCGGGCGCTGGCCGACCGGATCGAGGACAACCTCAACGGGCTGCTCGCCCGGGTCAGGGAGATCATCCACACCGACCGGGACCGGGTGCTCTCCCTGGCGCACGCGCTGGAGACGCACAAGACGCTGAGCGGCGACGACGTGGTGGCCGTCATCGAGCGGCGGCAGGGGCCGTTCGTGGACGGCCGGCCCTACGCCGACCCCACGCTCATCCAGCGGCTGGAGGAGTATCACGCGGGCGCGGCGGTGGCGCACCGTGACCACAGCATGGCCCCGCTCGGCATGCCCGAGGTGCAAAGGCCCTCGGTGCTGACCGCGTCCGGGCCGTGGATGGTGGCGCCCAACCCCGATCCGCTGAACGGGTCCAACCCCGATCCGCCGAACGGGGCAGGGAGCTGACCGGGCCGCGCGGCTGATCCGGCATGCGCACCGCGTACCGCGTACGGCTGCTGGCCAACCTGGTGAACGGGTCCACGGTGACCGGCGTGCTGGTGGCCGCGGCCGGCCGGGCCAGACTGGCCCGGGCGCACGATGGCCTGCTGATCGGGGCTGGCTACCGGCTGCCCGTTCCGGTGGCACCGGCGTTCTGTGTCGGGAACGTAATCCTGGCCCGGAGCGATCACGCCACGCTGGCCACGATGCCGCCGCTGGTGGCGCACGAGGCGCGGCACGCGACCCAGTACGCGTGCTGCGCCGGGCTGCCCATGCTGCCGCTGTACTTCGTGGCCGCCGCGGTGTCCTGGGGGCTGACCGGGGACTTCGGCGCGCGGAACGTCTTCGAGCGGCGTGCCGGGCTGGCCGACGGCGGGTACACCGACCGGCCGCTGCGGCCCGTGGTGGCCCGGCTCGGCGGCCGGCTGGCCCGCGCGGGTGGCGGCCGGGTTGCCCGGAGAGGCGGGCCTTCGGCGGGTGCCGCGGCGTAACCTGTCTGCCGCGGGGGTCACGACCGGAGGTGCCGCCTTGCCCAGGTTTCACCGCGTCAAGGTGCTGCGCCGTCTGCCGCATCCAGACCGGGCCTTCACTCAGGGCCTGATCGCCGCCGGTGACACCATCTGGGAGAGCAGCGGGCTGTACGGCCGGTCCGCGCTGCGCCGCTACCAGATCGGCCAGAACCAGGCACCGGACACCGCGGCGCTGCCGCCGGAACTGTTCGCCGAGGGGATCTGCCGGGTCGGCGAGCATATCTGGCAGCTCACCTGGCGGGAGCGGGTCGCGCTGCGCTGGGATGCGCGCAGCCTGACGCTACTGGAAACGATCTCCTACAACCGCGAGGGCTGGGGCATCTGCACGCTCGGCGACCAGGTACTGACCAGCGACGGCAGCAGCGAACTGGTGGTGCGTGACCCGGCGACGCTGCAGCCGCTCGGCCTGATCATGGTGCGCTGCGGCGGCCGGCGCATCGGTGACCTCAACGACCTGGCCTGGGCCGGCGGCCGGATCTGGGCCAACATCGCGCAGCGGCCGTACCTGGCCGGCATCGACCCGGCCAGCGGCGAGGTGGTGGACATCGTGGACGCCAGGTCCGCTACCGAGCGGCACCGCGACCCGGACGCCATCCTCAACGGCATCACCGCGCTGCTGACGGCTGGTGAATTCCTGCTCACCGGCAAGGGGTTCAAGTCGATTTACCAGGTCCGGCTGGCCGCGGGCCGGGCCAGGAAGCACCCGGCTCAGCTGCTGGCCGGCCGGGTCCTAGCGCCGCGCGCCGTCGCTCTCGCTACCGCGACGACTGATTCGTTCATACGCACGCGGTGCACATGAATGAATCAGCCATGTTGTCCGGTTAGCGGCCGAGCGGCGGGATCAGCGCCTCGATGAGGTGCGGGCCGGGCTCGGCCAGAGCCTGGCCCAGCGCGGTGGCGAGCTCGGCGGTGGTCCGCGCCCGGCTGGCCGGCACCCCCATCCCGGTGGCCAGCGCGGTGAAGTCGAGGTCCGGCCGGGACAGGTCGAGCAGGTCCTGCGCCGCGGGGCCGGCGCCCGCCGCGCCCACCCGGTGCAGTTCCATGCCGAGAATCGCGTAACACCGGTTGCTGAAGATGACCGTAGTGATGTCCAGCTGTTCCCGGGCATGCGTCCACAGCGCGGAGATCGTGTACATGGCGCTGCCGTCCGCCTCCAGCGCCAGCACCGGGCGGTCCGGGCAGGCGATCGCGGCCCCGGTGGCCAGCGGCAGTCCCTGGCCGATGGCCCCGCCGGTCAGCGTCAGCCAGTCGTGCGGCGGGGCACCCGCGGTGGCGCCGGGCAGCCACAGCCCGGACGTATTGGCCTCGTCGGACACGATCGCCCCCTCGGGCAGCAGCGCGCCCAGGACGGCCGCCGCGGTCTCCGCGGTCAGGTCGCCATCCGGCACCGCCGGGCGCAGCGCGGGCTGGGGCAGCGGCCGGGCCGCCGGGGCCACGGCGCTGGCCAGCGCGGCCAGCGCCGCGGGCACGTCCTCGCCCGGCTCGGCCAGCACGTGCACCTGGCAGCCGGCCGGCACCAGCGAGCTGGGCTGGCCCGGGTAGGCGAAGAAGGACACCGGGGCCCGCGCACCGGCCAGGATGAGATGCCTGGCCCCGGAAAGCTGGGGTCCGGCGAACTCGGCCAGGTAGGCGAGCCGGTCGATGGCGGGCAGGCCCGCGCCACGTTCCAGCCGGGCCGGGAACGTCTCGGCCAGCAGCCGGGCCCCGGTGCCCTGGGCCAGCTGGCTGGCGGCGGCCAGCCCCGCGGCGCGCAGCGCGGTCCCGCCGAGCAGCAGCAGGCACGGCTCACCGCTGCGCAGCGCGGCCGCGGCGGCGTCGATGGCCGCGTCCGGGACCGGCGCGGCCGGGCGGGTCACCCGGGCCGGGGCGGGCTCGCCGCCGTCGGACCAGGACACGTCGGCGGGCAGCACCAGGGTGGCCACCCGGCCCGGCGCCCGGCGGGCCGCGGCGACCGCGTCCGCGGCGTCCGGGCCGGCCAGTTCGGCGGCGGCGGTCCGGCGGAACCAGCCGGATACCGGCCGGGCCAGCGACTCGATGTCCGACTCGAGCGGCGCGTCCAGCCGGCTGTGGTAGGTCGCGTGGTCGCCCACGATGGCCAGCACCGGGGTATGCGCGCGCCGCGCGTTGTGCAGGTTGGCCAGCCCGTTGGCCAGGCCCGGCCCGAGGTGCAGCAGGGCGGCGGCGGGCCGGTCCCGGAGCCGGCCGTAGCCGTCGGCCGCGCCGGTGGCCGTGCCCTCGAACAGGCAGAGCACGCCGCGCAGCTCCGGGACGCCATCCAGCGCGGCGACGAAATGCATCTCCGAGGTGCCGGGGTTGCTGAAGCAGGTGTCCACCCCGCAGCCGGTCAGGGTCTGGATCAGCGCCTGAGCACCATTCACGGGTGTTCCCTCCAGCGGGCGGCCAGGTTGACCGGTGAGCATGGGCCGTAGGTCAGCATCCTGCCGGTCCTGGCGGCGGATTGTCCCGCCTGGGCTGAATGCTCAGGAATCCTCAGGTAACCATCGGGTAGCGCCGAGAGTGCTTTCAGCCACTTCCAGGTCTACCGGTGAGTATCAGGGTGTCAGCTAACAGAGGCATGAGTACCTAGGGAGCGATCCCCGATGAGCACGAACTATGGTGAGCGGCCGCAGAACGGTCCTGACCCGGACGAGCGCGCCGGGGCATCGGCAGACCCGGGCGCCGGGCGCCCCGGGTGCGGGCGCGGGCAACACGGCGCCGGGCGGTCCGCGGCGGCTGGTACAGCCCGTACGGCACCGGCGGTCCAGGCGGGTACGGCCCGGCGGGTACGGCTCAGGTCCGGTACGGGCTACGGGCCAGCGGGCTACGGGCCGGGCGGCCCGGGCGCGGCCGGTTATCCCGCATACGGCGGCGGCCAGGACGACAAGCGCCGTGCACGGCGCCGCACGATCCTGATCGCCGGCGGGTCCGCGGTAGCCGCCGCGGCGCTCACCATAGCCGGGTTCGGCGTGTCCAACGCGTTCGGCTCGACCACGCTGACCAGCGCCCAGATCGCGTCGAAGGTGGACCCGGGGCTGGTGGACATCGTGACCAACCTGGGCTACCAGAACGGCGAGGCGGCCGGTACCGGGATGGTGCTGACCTCCAGCGGCGAGGTGCTGACCAACAACCACGTGATCCGCGGCGCGACCCAGATCAAGGCCAGGGACGTGGGCAACGGGCGCACCTACACGGCCAAGGTCGTCGGGTACGACGAGAAGGACGACGTCGCGGTGGTGCAACTGCAGGGCGCCTCCGGGCTGCAGACGGTGAGCACCAGCTCGGCCGGGGTCAGCGTCGGCGAGAAGGTGGTCGCGCTGGGCAACGCCGAGGGCAAGGGCGGCACTCCGTCCAAGGCCGTCGGCAAGGTCACCGGCCTGGGCCGGACGATTACCGCGTCGGACGAGGATGCGGCCACGTCTGAGCAGCTCAGCGGCATGATCCAGACCAATGCGCCGATCCAGCCCGGTGACTCGGGCGGGGCGCTGGTGAACCAGGCCGGGGACATCGTCGGGATGAACACGGCCGCCTCCACCGGCATCTCGATGACCGGCTTCCAGGGCCAGTCCGGCCAGGCAGACCCAGGCGTTCGCCATCCCGATCAGCAAGGCGGAGCGGATCGCCGGCCAGATCGAGGCGGGCCAGGCGTCGTCCACCGTGCACCTCGGCCAGACCGCGTTCCTCGGCGTGGAGATCTCCACCGGCAGCACCGGCTTCGGTGGGTTCGGCGGGTTCGGCGGGGCAGCACCGGCGGCAGCACGGCCGGCAACGGCGCGCTGGTGGCCGGCGTCGTGTCCGGCTCCGCGGCCGACCAGGCCGGGCTGACCCAGGGCGATGAGATCACCTCGGTGGCGGGCCACACCGTCAGCTCCGCGACCGGCATCTCGTCCACGCTGGCCACGTACCACCCGGGCGACAAGATCACCATCGGCTGGACCGACCAGTCCGGCCAGTCGCACACCGCCACCGTCACCCTGACCACCGGCCCAGCCGCCTGATCCAGGCTGGGTCCTCCCTACCGGAGTCTGGCTTCCCCCGGGCCGGACCCCGCCGGGGCGCCGGCCGCTACCCCGGCAGGCCGGCGGCCCCGGGCCCGTGCCTGCCGGCCCGGGCTCACCTCACCCGGGCCGGCAGGCACCCCAACCGCCGGACCCAACCGCTCATGCCCCGTGCGTCCCGCATGACGCACGGGGCATGACCCATCTCCGCACCCTGCGCTCATCGTGCTTCCGCGGTGCTAAGTCGCGGCAGGCAGCCAGGCAAATTCCAGATGTCTGGGAGTGGGGGCGAATTCGTTGACCGGGCGGGGGCGCTGTTCGCATTGTTAACAGGCGGGCCAGTGGGCCCGCTGACCGATGAATCCAGCCGGCCGCGCCGCGGCTCGACACGTGTAGGACAGTGATGACTGACCGCATGGAGGACGTGCGCCGCCCGCCCCGTGCTCCGGCCGGGCGCTCGCCGATGCCACACTCGCCGATGCCGCGCCCGCCGGCCCGGACCCGCCGCCGGTGGGTGATCATCGGCAGCGTGGCCGGCGGCTGGCTGCTGCTGTACATCTTCACCCGGTCGCTGATCGGCGCGACCGCGCTGCTGTTCCTGCTGGCGGCGCTCGGCGCCGGGTTCGTGGCCGCGCTGCGCCTGCTCGGCATCACCCGGGATCATCCGTGGATCCGCGGCGCCGCCAGCCGGCCGTGGCGGGACGGGCAGGAAGTGCTCCAGCTGGCGCTGCGGCACCTGCCCGAGGTGTTCGTGGTCACGCCGAACGGGGCGCTGCTCGCGCCGAACTCGGTCGAGCTGCGGCTGAACGAGCGTGACTACGACTCGCTGGCGGAGCGGATGGACATTGGCCTGGTCGCGGCCAGCGCGGCCGAGGTGTACGCCGAGGCGGTCACCGCGCACGAGGCCCGGCTGGCCGGGTACGGGCCGCCCGAGGTGAGCGTGATCTGCGACCCGGCGGTGCCGCCGGGCCGGTTCGTGCTCCGCCAGGGCCGGCCGCTGGGCGCCGAGCCACGCGCCGCCTTCCGGTCGCCGCAGCCGGTTCAGCCAGGCCAGCCAGCCCAGCCAGCCCAGCCAGCCGCAGCCGGGCCAGCGGCCGCCCGGCGGCCAGCCGCAGGCCGCGCAAGCCGGCCGGGCGCCCGGGGAGTGGCCGTTCGCGCACGACGGGATCACCGCCGCAGCGCAGGTGGCACCGGCCGTCCCGGGCGGCAGCCTGGCCACGGTGGCCGAGCCGGCCCGCAACCCGGTCCCGCAGCTCCGGCTGCGCACCGGGGACTACGTGTCGCAGACCCGGACCTCGGGCGCGCGGGCCGGGCGTGGCGCGGTGGAACTCGCGCTGCCGGATGTGCCCACCGTGTCCAGGGAGCACGCCAGATTCACGTACTCTGACGGTCAGTGGTGGATAGCCAACCTGGGCCTGAACGGCCTGGTCCTGAACGGCAGCCCGCTAGCCGGGGAGCACCCGCTGCACGACGGCGACTCGATCCAGTGGGGTCAGACTCAGGACGCACCGCAGTCCCGGGTAGAGATCGGCTGAGCCAGCCGTCGCCGGGCCGCGCCCAGCTTTTCATCCGGCCGGCGGCCGGCGCCGACTGGGTGCGCTGCCCGCGTGACGAGATCACCTGGCTGGACCGGGCGCTGCTCAGCGGCAACCGCGACCTGACCCTGCACCGCTCGCCGCGCTGCGCCGGGCTGCGCTACGTGCATCACCGGTGGGAGCTGTTCAGCCGGGACAGCAGCTACCCGGTCTACCTGGCGCCAGATCCCGCAGGGACGGCGCCGCCGGACGCCCGGGCCGTGCAGCAGGCGGCCCGGCACATCCTGCCGGTCGCGCCCGCGCTGCACTACGAAACGCTGCCGGTCGTGCTGGAGGCCGGCACCTGGCTGGTCAGCATCGGGAACTGGGTGCTGCCGCTGCGGCTGGACCTGGCCGCCCCGGACGGCCCCGAGCCCGCCGAACCGGGCCAGGACGAGCAGCCGGTCACGGTGGAGAAGCCGGTCCCGGCGAACGGCACGCTGGCCCGCCGGGGCAGCCCGCCGCGGCCGGACGCGCCGCAGCGGGTGCGGACCTACCTGCAGCGCAACGTGGCGGCCCGGATGGCCATGGCCTTCCACTACCAGGAGTACATCCTCGGCCGGCCCGCCCCGCAGCCGGTGCCGATGATGGACGTGGTCGTCGCGCTGGACCTGAGCGGCGAAGGGGCGGTGTCCGACTACAAGAAACTGCTCCAGGGCCTGATCTGGAAGGAATCCGGGCACCAGCGGGAACTGGCCGAGTTCCTGCTGCGCAACCAACTGCTCACGCTGGCCGACCTGCAGCAGGCCAGGAGGATAGCGGCGGACAACGAGCAGAGCGGCAAGAGTGAGCAGGCCCGGCGGCGGCTCAAGTACCGGCCGAAGAAGTAGTCCCCTTAGCCTGCGTAGTACGCCGCGTGCCGGTCCCGGAGCACGTTCTTCTGGATCTTGCCGGTGGACGTCGGCGCCATGGCGTACACGCAGCGGCGCAGGCTGGTCAGCTCCCAGTCCGGGAACGACGGGTGGTCGAGCAGCGCGCGGTACATCATCGGCAGCCCGAACACCTGGCTGATCCGCTCGGCCTCGATCAGGTTCAGCAGCGCCGCCGGGTCGAAACCGCGCAGCACGTAAATGGTCGCGCCGACCAGCACGGCCGGCGTGCAGAACGCGTTCAGCTGCGCGGTGTGGAACATCGGCATCATGGCCGCGAACCGGTCGGTGTGGTTCCACTGCGAGTCCAGCGCGCTGCCCATCGACTCCAGGTAGATGGCCACATGGCTGGCCACCACGCCCTTGGGGAACGAGGTGGTGCCGGAGGTGTACAGATAGCTGAGCGGGTCCCGGTCGTCGACGAAGGACTCCGGCTCGGCCCGGGTGCCCGGCGCCGCGGCCACCCCGGCCAGCGTGGTCCAGGCCCGGTCGGCGGGCTCGGCCGTGTATTCGGCGCCGGTGCCCGGGGCCACGATCACGTCAGCGATGGCGGCGACCTTGACGATCGCCTCGCGGACCTGCTCGACCAGCTGGGCCTCCACCACCAGGCCGCGGGCCCCGGAGTGGTCCAGGACGTAAGCGACCTCCTCGGACCGCCAGCCCAGGTTGACCGGCACGCAGACCAGGCCGAGCTTGGCGCAGGCGAAGTAGACGGCGAGGAACTCGGCGCTGTTGCCGGAGGCCAGGCCGAGCGCGTCGCCGCGGCGCAGCCCCCGCGCGGCCAGCCCGTGCGCGAGCTGGTTCACCCAGCCGTTGAACTCCGCATAGCTCCACCGCCGGCCACCGTCCACGACGGCGGGCTGGTCCGGCCGGGCCGCCGCGGACCGGGTCAGCGAGTCGCCCACGTTGATCCGCTGGATGAGGTTGCGCGCCAGGTCCACAGGCCTTTCCTTCCGAACGCCAGTGCCCGCCGCCCCTAGTACGAGCGGGGCAGCCCCAGGCTGTGCTGGGCCACGAAGTTGAGGATCATCTCCCGGTTGACCGGCGCCACCCGGAGCAGCCGGGCCAGGCCCCAGTACGGCACCAGGCCGTACTCGGTGGCGAACCCGTTGCCGCCGTGCGTCTGCATGGCCGCGTCCACCGCGGCGATCGACGCCTCCGCGGCGGCGTACTTGGCCATGTTCGAGGCCTCGCCGGCCGGCTCGCCGTGATCGTGCTGCCAGCACGCCTGCCGGATCATCAGCCCGGCCAGTTCGGTCTCGATCTTGGCCCGGGCCAGCGGGTGGGCCACGCCCTGGTGGGTGCCGATCGGGGCCGACCACACCTGGCGCTCGGTGGCGTACCTGGCCGCCGTGCCGAGCACGTACCGGGCCACGCCCACGCAGGTGGCGGCGCCGGTGATGCGCTCTGGGTTCAGCCCGTGGAACACCTGCCGGAAGCCCTGGCCCTCGCCGCCGACCAGCGCCGCCGGGCCGAGCGGCACATCGTCGAAGTGCAGCGTGAACTGCTTCTCCGGCAGCATCAGGTCGACCGGCAGCACGCTGGCGTGCAGCCCGGGCGCGTCAGTGGGCACGATGAACAGGGACAGCTCGGCGTCGCCGCGCGGGTCGGTGCCGGTCCGGGCGACGACCAGCAGCGCTTCAGCCTCGTCCACCCCGGAGATGTAGTACTTGGTGCCGCTCAGCCGCCAGCTTGTGCCCTCGCGGGTCGCTTTCGTGGCCAGCCGGTGCGTGTTCGAGCCGGCGTCCGGCTCGGTGATCGCGAAGACCACCTTGGTGCGGCCGGTGGCCAGCCCAGGCAGCCACGTCTCACGCTGCTCCTCGGTGCCGAACTCGGCGATCACCCCGGCCGAGATGGCCGCCGAGACGAGCAGCAGCAGCAGCGGCGTGCCCTGGGCGCCGAGTTCCTCGCAGACCAGGGCCAGCTCGGTGAGCCCGCCGCCACCCCCGCCGTAGGCCTCGGGGATGTTGACGCCAATGAATCCGGCTTCACCAAGCTTGGCCCACAGCTCATCGCAGGGCGTGCCCGCGGCCGCATGGCTGGTGTAATACTGCGGGCCAAACCCACTGGCTATAGCCGCGACCGCGGCCCGTAGGTCGCGGTGCTCGGCGGTTTCAGCGAAATCCACGCCTGCTCCATCGAAGTGATCGCAGATTCACCAGGACTCTAGGCGGGTGAAATGCCCGGCGGCAAGCGGACATGTGCCTGGTACGAAATACCGCAGCCCCGGAAGGAGCCGTCTTGCCGAGTCCGCCACCAGATGCCGATCAGCGCAGGCACCGCTTCGAAGCGGTGTACGCCGCGTACCACGGCCCGGTGCTTGGTTACGTGCTGCGCCGCACCGAGAATCCCGACGATGCCGCCGACGTCATCGCCGATACCTTCCTGACCGCCTGGCGGCGGCTGGAGGACCTGCCGCCGGAGCCGGCCGCCCGGCTGTGGCTGTACGGCGTGGCCCGGCGGGTGCTGGCCAACCACCATCGCGGCCAGCGCCGCCGGTCCGCGCTGGCCGGCCGGCTGCGCGCCGACCTGGCCTGCAGCTACCAGCCGCCCGAGTTCGGCGGGGAACTGGCCGAGATCGCGCAGGCGTTCCGCCGCCTGCCGTCGGCCGAGCGCGAGGTGCTCGCGCTCAGCGCGTGGGAGGGGCTCGACCCGGGCCAGATCGCCATCGTGCTCGATTGCTCCCGGAACGCGGTCCGCGTCCGGCTGCATCGCGCCCGCAAACGGCTCGCCCGCGAGCTGGCCGACAGCCACGCCCAACCGCCCGCGCCCCGCACCCGCGTCCCGAATGGAGACCTGGCATGAACCCCGTTACCCGGATTTCCCCGGTCAGTGACGCCGAGGCAGCCCGGATGGCCCGCCCGGACACGCTGGCCGACCTGGCCGGGCAGATCACCGCCACGCCACCGGCGGCGCCGGGCCGGCGGACGGCGAGCCGCGGGCACTGGCGTTCGATAGGAAAAGGCCGCTGGTGGATAGGGATACCGGTGGCTGCCGCGCTCGCCGTCGCGTTGCTGGTCGTTACCTCGCTGGGCCGCCCCGGGCAGCGGGTCGGGCCGGTCACCGTCGGGCCGCCCGCCGCGCAGGCGCTGTCGTTCAGCCGGCACGGCGGCGGGTTCACCGTCATCGTGCGCAACCCGCTGGCCGACCCGGCCCGGTACCGGGCCGAGTTCGCCCAGCACCACCTGCGCATCACGCTGCGGCTGGTGCCGGCGTCGCCGTCGCTGGTCGGCACCGTGGTCTACCTGAGCGGCGACATCACCCCGATCACCGCGCACGGTCAGTGCTACACCCCGGGCGGCGGGGCGGCGTGCCCGGTCGGCGTCCGGGTGCCGGCCAACTTCCACGGGCAGGCCGAGGTGGTGTTCGGCCGGGCGGCCCGGCCGGGGGAGCGGTATGAGTCCACCGCGTCCGCGTTCGCGCCGGGCGAGCTGCTGCACGGCATGCGGATCACCGGCGACAGGGTGGCGCAGGTGCTGGCCATGCTCCGGCACCGGGGCGTGCGCGTCCCGCTGTTCAACTACGCGCACCGGGGCTACGCCAGGAACCTGCGTTCCGTCCCCGGGACCTGGTTCGTCTACGACGCGGTGCCGTGGGCGCCCGGGCAGGTGCTGCTGTTCGTCGGCCCGACCAGGCACCAGCATCTCGGGGCGGCACGGTCGGTCGGTGGGAAGCCGGCGCCGTCACCGTCGCCGACCGCGGCGGCGCCGTCGGCATCGCCCACCCGGGCTGGCTGACCGCCGCTGAGCGGGGCCCGCCGGCCGCTGGCCGGCGGGCCCCGCGCGCCTACGCCGGGTCTTTGCCCCGGTTGGTTAGCATCTGCCCGGCGGAGAGGCGGTGGGCATGGCACGGGCGCGGGTGCGACGGCGGGGCTGATGCTGGGACATTCGCACGCGCTGTCCGGTGGGGTCACCGGCCTGGCCACCGGCCTGTTCCTGCAGTTCTCTTTCCCGCAGACGGTGGCGCTGGCTGGGTTCACCGCGGGCATGGCGCTGCTGCCGGATCTGGACAAGTGCGGCTCGTCCCCGGCGCGCTGCCTCGGCTTCCTGTCCGAGGCGGTGGCCTGGATCATCGGGCGGCTCACCGGCGGCCACCGGCATCTGACGCATTCCATCCTGGGTATCGCCGGCTTCACGGCGCTGGCCTGGTACTCCTGCCAGTACCGGCACGACTGGGCCGGCAAGGCCGGGCTGGCGCTGCTGATGACGCTTACCGTGTCGGCTGGGCTTGAGGCGCTGCGCGTCGCCAGAGGCCACACCGCCGACCTGATCGGCATCGCGATCGCGTCCTGGGAGGTCTGGTACGGATACGGGCTGCGGCTGATCCCGATCGCGGTGTTCGTCGGCTGCTGCACGCACATTGCCGGGGACATGCTGACCGACTCCGGCTGCATGCTGCTGTATCCGCTGTCCCAGCAGCGCTACCACCTGCTGCCCGAGCCCCTGGCATTCACCACCGGGACCCGGCCGGAACTGCTCGTCGTGGATCCGCTGCTGACCGCGGCGCTGGTCCTGCTGACCGGCTGGGCCGTCAACCCGGCCTTCATCGCGGCGCACTGGCGCGCCGTGGCCGGCTAACCGAGCTGATGCTGAGCGGTGACTAGGACCTGGCCTACCGCCTGGCCGAACTGGACGTCGCAGGGGTGGCTGAGCTGGCCGGTTCGGGCGTTCGCGGCGAGTTCGGCCAGGGCGGTGCGCAACGGCGCGATGGGCTTTCCCGTCTCCACCGGGGCCGTCCACCGGCCCGCCGTGCCCCACAGCTCCAGGCGGGAGACCGCGGCGCTCTCCGGCGCGCTGAGCGTGACCGTCACCGCGGCCGAGGCGCCGCCCGCGTGCCGCAGGATCAGGTGCGTGACGTCGGCCGGCCCGGCTGCCGCGGTGACCGCGGTGACCGGGCCGAGCGTGGCCCAGAGCAGTGAGATCACGTGCGGGGCCAGGTCCCACAGGGCGCCCTTGGTGTGCCGCCACGGCGTGTTGAACGGGCTGCCCGGCTGCAGCGCGGTGCCCAGCCAGAGTGCCTGCCCGCCGGCCAGCCGCCGGCCGCGGCCACCCCGTCGAGCCAGGCCCGGACGTCAGGCTGGAACCGTGCGGTGAAGAAGACGACGGACGCGACCTGGGCCTGGCTGACCGCGGCGGCCAGCTCGTCCGCGGCGGGCCCGGTGAGCGCGATGGGCTTTTCCAGCAGCAGGTGCTTGCCGGCCCGCGCCGCCTGGGTGGCCAGCGGCGCCTGCACGTCCGGCGGCACCGCGAAGTCGACCGCATCCACGCTGGCCAGGAAGCGGCCGAAGTCCTGGTACGGGGTGGCCTGGTAGCGGGCCGCCAGGCCGGCGGTGGCGGCCGGGTTGCGGCCCCACACCGAGCTGAACTCGATGCCCTCGGCCGAGCTGGCGGCGAGCGCGGGCGCATGCGCACTGCCCGCCCAGTGGCCGGTCCCGGCCAGGCCGAACCTCATCCGGTGTCCTCCTCGCTGCTGGCCGCGGCCTGCGGCCCGGTCCGTTGCTGGGTCTGCGGGATGACCGGCGGGCGCACCGTGATCACGGTGCCGGACAGGTGGCTGGCCGCGTCGCTGCACAGGAAGCTGGCCAGCGCCACGATGTCCTCGGGCTCGCCGATCCGCCCGCCCGGGTAGTTGGCCGCGACCCGGTTGAGATGATCCTCGCCGACGATAGCCCGCATGCCCGGGCTGTAGGTCAGCCCGGGGGCGATGGCCACGGTCCGGATGCCCTGATCGGCGAGTTCCAGATGCACTACGTTGGCCAGCTGGTTGATCGCCGCCTTGGCCCCGGCGTACGCGGCCCCGCCCGGCCAGGCCTGCACGGCGGCGATGCTGGAGAGGTAGATGATCCGCCCGCCGCCGCTGCGGATCATCAGCGGGGCGAAGTGCTTGGTGGCCAGGATGCTGCCGACCAGGTTGGACCGCAGGACCCGGTCCAGCACCTCGACGTCCAGGTCGAGGACCGGGTGACTGCCCGGCATCCAGCCGGCGTTGTTGATCAGCCCGTCGAGCCGGCCCCAGGCCGCTTCGGTCTCGGCGGCCGCCTCGATCACCGCCTGCTCGTCGCTGACGTCGGCCTCCAGGGCCAGCGCGGGCGGCGCCGCGGGCAGTTCCCCGATCTCGTCCACCACGAGCTGGGCCCGCTTCCGGTCGCGGGCCAGCACGCCGACGCTGGCCCCCTCGGCGGCCAGCCCGAGCGCCAGCGCCCGGCCGATGCCCTGCGCCGCGCCGGTCACCACGACGGTCTTGCCTGCGATGTCGATGTTCATCCCATGCCCCTCTCCGGTGCGGATAGCCGCCCGCAGTCGGCCAACTCCAACGGTGGAGTTGGTATTGAGGTTAACCCTAGCCACGGTCATCAGCAACCGCAACGTTGCCGTTGGAATCGTTTATCGTTGGCGGTATGGCCTGGGACACCGAGGGCACCCGGCGGCGGCTCAAGGACGCGGCGACGATGGAGTTCGCCGAGCGCGGCCCGGACGGCACGACCATGGCCCGCATCGCCGAGCGGGCCGGGATCAACAAGGAACGCCTGTACAAGTACTTCGGCGACAAGCGCGCCTTGTTCGAGACGGTGCTCGCCGACGAGCTGGACAAGCTGGCCGCCGCGGTGTCACTGGCGCCCGGCGGCCTGGCCGACATCGGCGAGTTCGCCGGGCGCACGTTCGACTACCACGCCGACCACCCGGAGCTGGCCCGGCTGCTGCAGTGGGAGGGCCTGGCCGGCGGCCCGGCCGCCGACGAGATCAACCGCACCGAGCACTACCAGCAGAAGGTCAAGGTGTTCGCGGCCGCCCAGCGGGACGGCGTGCTCGACGATGGCCTCGACCCGGCCTACGTGGTGTTCATGCTCATCGCGCTGGCCGCCTGGTGGTTCTCGGTGCCCCAGCTGGCCTGGATGCTCACCGGCGCCGACCCGGACGACCCGGCCGAGCGCGCCCGCCGCCGCGCGTTCGTCGTGCACGCCGCCCAGCGCCTGGCCGCCCCCCGCTAGCGGTCACGCGCTGTCGCGTAGCTGAAAGACGTCGGGAGTGATGTCGATATGGAACTCCACACCGAGTGTGCGCGCGAGCCGGGACAGCGTGGCCAGCGACGGCTCGTGATCTCCGGCTTCCAGGCGCGCGATCGCAGGCTGGTGCATGCCCAGCATGCGGGCCAGCTCGGTCTGCGACAGGCCGCCGTCGATCCGGTAACCGATGACCCGCATCGCGACCGCGTGGGCCAGCGCAGTGCGCTCGTGCTCGCGGCGGATCTCGGGATCAGCCAGCTCTGCGGCCGCAATCTGGCTCGCCGTCTTCAGGTCAGACAGTTTGGGCATCAGTCTTCCGCCACCTTTGCCAGCCGATCCAGTGCCCGCCGTACCGCTCGGTCGAAACCCCGCGGGTCCGACTGGGCCTCCGGCCCGACAGCCGCCACCACAAACACGTCGCCAATCTGCCGGTATAACGCCCGGTAGGCGCTCCGCCCCGCCCGAGGCCGGAGCTCGCGCAAGGCTGATGTGCCACGGACAGCGCTTGTATGCGGGTAACCGAGCAATGGGCCGTAGGCCTCGAGCTTGGTATCCGCATTGATGAAGGCAGCCCGTTCCGGCTTAGGTAACGCAGCCCGCTCATACTCAGCCTCGGCAAGGTAAGCAACAACCCACATCGATCACACCCCACTATAACACGCTTGTTATGGGCTCCCGAGAGTGTCATGAGCTCCTGAGAGCTTCGTGGGCAGTCACAGTAGGCGCAGGGTCTGACACTGAATGGCGAAGTCGGTGCGGTGCGGAGTTCCCCTGCGACAGCAGATCCGCATACCCGGTAACGGCAACTCCTGGTTCAACGAGTTCATCGCCGCGCCCGACAGCGCCAAAGGCCAGCGGCCGGCCAGCGGGTCCTGGTCCAGCCCGGCGGGCTGATCTGGAAGGACCCGACGGTCTCGATGTTCCTGCACTTCGAGTACCCGCACGGGCAGTACTGGTTCAGCTCGCCACGCTGGCAGGCCAAGTCCACCTGGCTGGCCCTGCAGGGCCCGGGCCGGATCGCGGTCCAGTCCGTGTTCGAGCGCCCCGAGCAGGTCGGCTCGGTCCGGCGCAGCTCGCCGGCCACCCAGCAGGCCTGGTAGTGGTCCCGTGGGCCGCGGTGGCTGAGGTCAGCTCAGCTGCCGCGGCCCTCGCTCCGCTCAATTAGCTTTTGAACGCCATCGAGGATGCACTCGACGCCGAATTGGAACTCGGCTGCCTCGTCCATGCCAGCAGGCGAGTCGCCGATCGCGGCCGACCAGGCCAGCCGGTGCAGTATCGGGTAGCTCTTCTCGTCCACTAGCTGGCGGAGCAGTTCCTCGAATGACGGAGGAAACGCGGGAGCGTCCCCGGCGGCGGCCGCTGCCTGTGCGGCGGCCGCCGCCCGGGCCGCGTCGTGCGCCATCCGCCCCTCGCTGAGCGCGTAGGAGCTGAGCAGGCCGATCACCCGGATCTTGTCCGCGTCAGTCAGGCCGGTGCCCTCCAGCGTCTCCAGGCCGCGTTCGACGAACGTCAGCGAGTTGGGCGCCAGTGGCGGCGCGGCCATCGGCATCTGGGTGATCCACGGGTACCGGTCCATCATCTCGCGCTGGATCAGCGCCCACTGCCGCAGCCGGTCCCGCCACCCATCGCCGTCCAGCACCAGGTTCTCCGCGCCCTGCGCGCTCGCGTTCCACATCAGCTGGAGCAGTTCGTCCTTGCTGGTCACATGCCGGTACAGGGACATCGTGGTGAACCCGAGCTCCTTGGCCACCCGCGCCATGGATACCGCGTCCAGGCCCTCGGCGCCGGCGACCCGCACGGCCGCCTCGACGATGGCGTCCACCGACAGTTCCGGTTTCGGCCCGCGCCGGCCCCGCTCGCGCCGCCCCCACAGCAGGTCGAGTCCCGGCGGTAGCGGCGCCGGTGCGGCTGTCTCAGGTTGCTGCGGCATCTCTGCACTCTCTCACGTGTCCGGACGTACTCCCTTGACTATAACTGTGTGCCACATATACAGTTCAGTGTATGTCATACACAGTTAATGCCACGGGGATCTGCAAGTCGTTCGGCGGCCAGCGGGTGCTCGACCAGGTCAACCTGGCCGTCGAGACCGGCTCCGTACTCGCGCTGCTCGGCCCGAACGGGGCGGGCAAGACCACGATGGTCCGCATCCTGGCCACCCTGCTTCGGCCGGACGCGGGCACGGCCACGGTGGCCGGCCACGACCTGCTGGCCGAGCCGGTCGCGGTCAAGCGGTCGATCAGCCTGACCGGCCAGTACGCGGCGGTGGACGACATGCTCACCGGGCAGGAGAACCTGGAGATGATGGCCCAGCTGCGGCATCTGCCCCGGCGCGAGGTGCGGACCCGGGCCACCCAGCTGCTCGCCGATTTCGATCTGCTGGATGCACGGGACCGCCGGGTGGCCACCTACTCGGGCGGCATGAAACGGCGGCTCGACCTGGCCATCAGCATGGTCGAGCGGCCAGAGCTGCTGTTCCTGGACGAGCCGAGCACCGGGCTGGACCCGCGCAGCCGGGAGCAGCTCTGGGGCACCGTCCGGCGCCTGGTGGACGACGGCGTCACCGTCCTGCTCACCACGCAGTACCTGGAGGAGGCGGATCAGCTGGCCGACACCGTCTGCCTGCTCGACCACGGCCGGATCGCCGCCCGGGGCACGCCGGACGAGCTCAAGGCGAGCCTGGGCACCGAAGTGATCCGGCTCCGCTTCGCCGACGACGCCAGCTACCGGCGCGTCGCCGCGGCGCTGACCACCACGCACACGGACAGCAGGCTGCGCACCGTGGAGGTAGCCAGCGATGGCTCCGCGGCCGAGGTGCTCAGCCTGCTCCGCTCGCTGGACACGGCCGGCACCCCCGCGCTCCAGGTGTCCGTGCTGCGGCCCAGCCTGGACGACGTTTTCCTGTCCCTGACCAGCATGGACCTGCCCGCTACCGATGCAGAGGAGATGGCCCGATGAGCATGGCCGCGACACTGTCTGATACCCGGGTGATGGTCACCCGCTCGGTGCGGCGCTCCCGCCGCGACCCGGAGGCGTTCTTCACCGCGCTCATGCTGCCGGTCGTGCTGATGCTGCTGTTCGTCTACGTCTTCGGCGGCGCGATGAACACCGGCGGGTCGTACGCGAACTACGTCGTGCCCGGCCTGATCGTGCTGTGCGCCGGGTTCGGCGCGGGCACCACCGCGGTCGCCGTGGCCACCGACATGAGCAACGGCATCGTGGACCGGTTCCGGTCCATGCCGATCAGCGGCTCGTCCGTGCTGGCCGGGCACATCACGGCCAGCCTGCTGCGCAACCTGGTCGCCACCGTGCTGGTGATCGGGGTCGGCCTGGCGGTCGGCTGGCGGCCGGACGCCTCGGTGGCCGGCTGGGCGGCGCCGCCGGGATGATCGTGCTGTTCATCCTGGCGCTGTCCTGGCTGGCCGCGGCGGTCGGGCTGCTGGCGCACGGCGCCGAGGCGGCCAACTCGGTGACGTTCGTGTTCATGTTCATCCCGTACGTGAGCACCGCGTTCGTCCCGGCCGCCACCATGCCCGGGTGGCTGCGCGGATTCGCCGCGCACCAGCCGTTCACCCCGATCGTGGAGACCATGCGCGGGCTGTGGATGGGCCACACGTCCACCGGGGCGAGCGTCGCCTCGCAGGCCTGGCTGGCCGTGCTCTATTGCGTGGCCATCCTGATCCTGTCGGTGGCCGCCGCCTCCTGGCTGTTCCAGCACCGGGTCAGCCAGTCGAGTTAAGGGGGAGGGCCGCGGGGTGGGCTGAACTCAGCGCACCCCGCGGCTTCCCGGTGTGACCAGACCGCTTTCGTAGGCCAGCACGACGAGCTGGGCGCGGTCGCGCGCGTTCAGCTTGGTCATGATCCGGCTGACGTGGGTCTTGGAGGTGAGCGGGCTGAGGAACAGCCGGCCCGCGATCTCGTCGTTGGACAGGCCCTCGGCCACCAGCGCCAGCACCTCACGTTCCCGGTCGGTCAGCCCAGCCAGGATCTCGTCGCTGGGCTGCGGCCGCTCCGGGCGGCTGGCCAGGTCGGTGATCAGCCGCCGGGTCACGCCCGGCGAGAGCAGCGCGTCGCCCCGGGCCACCACCCGGACCGCCTGCAGCAGTTCGGCGGGCTCGGTGTCCTTGACCAGGAAGCCGCTGGCCCCGGCGCGGATCGCCCGGTACACGTACTCGTCGGACTCGAACGTGGTCAGGATGATCACCTTGACGCCGGCCAGGTCCTCGTCGGCCGAGATGCGCCGGGTCGCTTCCAGGCCGTCCACCCCGGGCATCCGGATGTCCATCAGCACCACGTCGGCGCGCTCGCTGCGGGCCAGCCGGACCGCCTGGTCGCCGTCGGTGGCCTCGCCGACCACCTGCAGATCGTCGGCCGCGTCGACCAGCACCCGGAAGCCGGCCCGGATCAGCGCCTGGTCGTCCGCGAGCACCACCCGGATCATGGCCGCCTGCCTTCCTCGATCGGGGCGGCCGATGCGTCCTGTCCCGTCGCCGGGCGGCGGGGCCGGCCGGGCGGCGCGGGCAGCGGGAGCCGGGCGGTGACCCGGAACCCGCCGCCGGGGGCCGGCCGGTCTCCACCGAACCGCCGACCGCCGCGGCCCGTTCCCGCATCCCGGCCAGCCCGTGGCCGCCGCTAGTGGCCTGGGCGGCAGCCCGCGCGGGCTGCCCAGCACCGGTGTCGGTGACGCAGATCCGCACGTCGTCGCCGGTGTAGCTGACCGACA
Source organism: uncultured Actinomycetes bacterium (assembly GCA_963832095.1). Taxonomy (GTDB): domain Bacteria; phylum Actinomycetota; class Actinomycetes; order Streptosporangiales; family Streptosporangiaceae; genus RYN-230. The sequence continues at coordinate 35,944 of CAWHSW010000013.1, read as the reverse complement.
CCGCGGCAGTCGCCGGGCCGGCGTGCCGGATCGTGTTGGTCAGCGACTCCTGGATGATCCGGTAGGCGGCCAGGTCGGCCGCGGCGGGCAGCGGCACGGCGGTCCCGGTCACGGTCAGCGTCGTCTCCAGGCCCGCCCGGCGGGCCCCGGCGACCAGCGTGTCCAGCTCGGCCAGGCCCGGCGCGGGCTGGGTCGGGTCGGCGTCATCGGCCTGGCGCAGCACGTTCAGGATGGCCCGCAGTTCGCGCAGCCCGTCCTTGCTCGCCGCCTTGATCGACTGGAGCGCTTCGGCGGCCACCTCCGGGCGGGTGGCCAGCACGTGCGCGGCCGACCCGGCCTGCACGTTGATGGTGGCCATCGTGTGCGCGACGACGTCGTGCAGTTCCCGGGCGATGCGCAGCCGTTCCTCCACCACCTGCGGCGCGCGTCTTCCTGGGCCCGGTCCCGGATCGAGGCGACGTAGGCGCGCCGGTTGGCCACCGCGATGCCGGCCAGCAGGGCCGCGATGATCAGGCCGGGGATGAGCCAGAACCCGCCGCCGGTGATGTTCCCGAACGGGTTGGCCGCGGCGGTGGACGCCATCAGCACGGTCAGCGCGGCCAGCGCCAGCCCCGCCGCGCGCCACGCCTCGACCACGGTGGCCATGCTGTACACGGCGATGGCCGGGGCCAGCACGGCCGCCCCGTTGACGTAGCCGAGCAGCGAATAGATGCATACCGCGGCGGTGCTGATGCCCAGCACCGCGACCGGCCACTGGCGCCGCCAGGCCAGCGCCACGCAGGCCACCGCGACCAGGGCCAGCGCGCCAACCCCAGGATGCGGGATGGTCAGCCCCTTGAACTGGATGGTGTCCGACGGCGACTTGGGGTGGCCCTCGCCGTAGCTGCCGCCGACCAGCACGACGGCCAGCCCCAGGGCGAAGATCACATCCCTGGCGGGGGAGTTCACCCAGCGCCGCCACGCCGCCCGGACATGTTGCATGCCAGCAGCGTAAGCACCATCCGGGCCGGAGTCGCCCTCCAGGGTCGATCCCTGCGTACTCCCCGGGGAGTACGCGCATCCACATGTTCGTGATCCGCGGGGTCCGCCCGGTTGGCTCGAGCCGGATATTGGCCGCGCCCGGGTGCTCGTACAGCCGTTTCCCGTCGCCGAGGAGGACCGGCGCGACGTGCACCAGGATCTCGTCCAGCAGCCCGGCGTCGAGCACCTTGGCCGCCAGGCCCGGGCCGAGCAGGGCCACGTATTTCTCCCGGCCGCGTCTTTGGCCAGCTGCACGGCGTGCTTGATGTCACTGACGAACGTGAAGCCGGGCGCAGCGGTGCCCGGGTCATCCCGGGTGTACACGAACTGGGGCCCGTGCCAGGCCCCGCCGTACGGCTCGCCCTTCTCGGTCTTGGCCCCCTGGTCGCCGTCGCCGCCGTGATACGTGCGGTGCCCGATGAGCACGGCGCCGATCTGGTCCAGGGTGCGCAGCACGAACTGCGGGTCCGGGTCGAAGCCGCTGCCGAACAGCCAGCCCATGTCGTCGCCCGGGCCAGCCACGAACCCATCCAGCGACATGGTGATATGCCACAACACCTTGCTCATGTGCTGCCCCTCCGCTGGTTGGACGTCCCTTGCAGACAGACGTCCGGCGGACCGGTAACTCATCGGCCACCGGGCCGGACCAAAATCCGCCGCGAGCCGCCGATCACGGGACGAACATCGCTAAGTGGCACGAATTGCGCCGAATGCTTTTCTCCAGGCTTTGTTAGAATGCCCCGACCAGAGGGGGTGGCCGTGTCAGTACCTGGCGCGCTTTTCCGGGGTGCCCAGTTGAGTCCCCCGGATAATGCCCTCTTCGTTGGTATCAATCCGCCCTGGCTCCTTCCCGAGGAAGTGCTGGCGCGCCCGCGGATGAACGGTTCGCGTACGCCGTGCAGTCGGAGTCGACGTGGAACCTCGACGCCTGGTGGTATGACACCGGCAATTTCGGCAATGTGGGCCTGGTCGTCCGCACGATAGCGGATGCGTGGCAGATCAGCATCGAGGACGCGGTCCGGCTCATGGAGCCACTTCATGTCCAGGGCGATCGTGACCTACGGCCGTGCATCGAGACGGACGAGGGCGAGCCGATCCGGGTGACGGCGATCCGGATGAAGCGGCCGCCGGCACTCAGTAGCCCGCTGTTCCAGCGCGGCCAGCCGGAGTTCGAGTTGGTTAACCCGGTGCCGGAGGATCTCCAGTTCGGCCTGGTCGGCCAGCCGCCGCTGCGCGGTGCGGCGCAGCCGCGGTGACGCCTCGGCCCGGGCCGCGACCAGCGCCAGCGGGACCAGCCGCTGCGGCCCGTGCGGGCCGTCCACCAGCCGGGACGGGATCTGCCCGGTCCGGTACCAGGTGCGCAGCGCGGCCCGCGACGCGCCGGTGTCAGCCGCGGCCCGGTCCAGCGTCACCCAGTCCGACCCCTCCAGCTGCGCGGACAGCTCGAGTTCCAGCTCCCACTGGTCGAGCCGGTCTTCCCAGTCCATATCAGCCTCCGACCCTACTAATAGCATACTATTGACAGGGTTAATAGACCGGGTGCACCGTGGGCGGCATGTTCGAGCGATTCACCGACCGGGCCCGCCGCGTGGTGGTCATTTCCCAGGAAGAGGCCCGGAAGCTGCAGCACAACTACATCGGCACCGAGCACCTCCTGCTCGGGCTGCTGGCCGTTCAGGGCGGCGTGGCGTTCAAGATCCTCGACCGGTTCGGGATGTCACCGGACGGGGTTCGGGAAGAGGTCGTCGCCCGGGTCGGCACCGGTAACGCGACCATGCCCGGGCATATCCCGTTCACCCCGCGAGCCAAGAAGACCCTGGAACTGTCCCTGCGCGAGGCGCTGCAACTGAACCACAACTACATCGGCACCGAGCACGTCCTGCTCGGCCTGATCCGGGAAGGCGAGGGCGTCGCCGCGCAGATCATCACGGCGCATGGCGCCGACCTGGACAGCGTCCGCCAAGCCATCATCGAGCTGCTGCGCACGTATGGCGGTCAGCGCTCGGCCCAGCGCTGGCTTCGCAGCCTGAGCGGCGCGGCCGAGGCGGCGGAGCAGGAGGATCTGCCGGCCACGCCCGCCGCCGAGGCCAGCGTGACCGCCGCGGTGCAACTGGCGGGCACCAAGCCGGTCGGCTCGCACCACCTGCTGCTGGCCGCGCTGGACGACCCGGACAGCGCCGCGGCCCGGACCCTGGCCGCCCTCGGCGTCGACCTGGAGCAGGCCCGGGAGGCGCTGCGCACCGTGGACGTGACCGGCACCAGCGACGAGCAGCCCGAGGAACGGGGCCGGCGGCACCTGGTGCTCCGGGTCACCGACACCAGCCTGACCATCGAGGCCACCGACCCGGACCTCATCAAGGCCGCCCGGGCCGCGGCCGAAGCCCTCGGCGACCGGGCGGATCCGCCCGGCACCATTCGGGGTGACCTGCCGGACAGCGTCACGCTGGGCGGCGTCTGGCTGGCGCTGCAGGCCAGCCTGGAGAACATCCGGCGCCGCGCCACCGTGGCCCAGCGGGCCAAGGCCGGCGAAGCGGAGCCCGGCCAGCCCGCCCCGCAGAACGTGCGACTCCAGGCCGACCAAGAGGACCCACCCGGCGAAGCAGGCGCGGCGGACACGGCCTAGCCGGCCCGAACCAGGCTGCAACTTCACCGTTTACCTGCGCCCCTAGCCCGCTCGGGCCGCGAGCCGGCGGGCCTGGGCGGCCAGGTACTGGCGTTCGGGAAGGCTGGTCGCGCGGCTGGCGGCGGCGCGGTAGTCGGCCGCGGCGGCCACCGGATCCCCGGCCTGCTCTAGCAGGTGCGCGCGGGTGGCGTAGAAGCGGTGGTGCGAGCTCAGCCGGCGGTCCGGCTGCAGCGCGGCCAGCGCGTCGAGGCCGGCCGCCGGGCCGTGCACCTGGCCCACCGCCACGGCGCGGTTGAGCGTGGTCATCGGGTTCGGCGCGAGCCGCACCAGCAGGTCGTACAGGCCGAGGATCTGCGGCCAATCGGTGCTGTCCACGTCCGCCGCCTCGTCGTGCACCGCGGCGATGGCCGCCTGCAGCTGATAGGGGCCAGGTTCGCCGTGCGGCAGCGCCGCGGTGAGCAGGCTGGTCCCCTCGGCGATCAGCGCCTGGTCCCACAGCCCGCGGTCCTGCTCTTCCAGCGGGACCAGGCTGCCGTCCGGCCGGGTCCGGGCGGCCCGCCTGGCGTCGGTGAGCAGCATCAGCGCGAGCAGCCCGGCCACCTCGGCGTCGTCCGGCAGCAGCCGGTGCAGCCAGCGGGCCAGCCGGATGGCCTCGCCGGACAGCGCGGGCGCGGTGAGCCGCTGGCCGCCGCTGGTGACATAACCCTCGTTGAAGATCAGGTACAGCGTGTGCAGCACCGCGGCGCGGCGTTCCGCGAACTCTGGGCCGGTGGGCAGGATCAGCGGGATGCCGCTGTCCTTGATGGTCCGCTTGGCCCGGCTGATCCGCTGGGCCATGGTCGCCTCGGGGACCAGGAACGCGGCCGCGATCTGCGCCGTGGTCAGCCCGCCGACCGCCCGCAGGGTCAGCGCGATCTGGCTCGGTACGGACAGCGCCGGGTGGCAGCAGCCGAACAGCAGGGCCAGCGAGTCGTCCCGCTCGGTGCCCGGCCCGGCGTCCGCGGCCGGGCTGAGCAGTTCCGCCTGCGGCGTGGCCACCGCCACCTGGTCCTCCCGGCGGCGCCGGGACTGCTCGTTGCGGGCCTGGTCCAGCAGCCGGCGCGAGGCCACCGTGATCAGCCAGGCGCGCGGGCTGGCCGGCTGCCCTTCGGCCGGCCATTGCAGCGCGGCGGCCAGCAGCGCCTCCTGGGTGGCGTCCTCGCACAGGTCGAAGTGCCCGTACCGGCGGACCAGCGCGCCGAGAACCTGCGGCGCCAGTTCGCGCAGCAGGTCCTCGGCGGCCCGGTCCAGGCTCGCCTCAGGCCGGTTCACGGCTCCGGCGACTCGTGCAGGATCGGCCACACTTCGACCGGCTCCTGGTCGGCCCACGGCATGTCGGCCGCGATCTGCTCGGCGCGCTCGGCGCTCTCGCAGTCCAGCAGGTAGAAGCTGGCGATGTACTCCTTCGCCTCCAGGTACGGCCCGTCGGTGATAGCTGGCGCGCCGCCCTGCCGCCGGACCAGCTTGGCCGCCGCGGCGTCGGCCAGGCCGTACGCGCCGAGCAGTTCGCCGGTCTCCCGGTACTTGGTGTTGAACGCTTCCTGCTTGGCGATCTCCTCCGGCCAGGACTCGCCCAGCAGCGAGTTCCACTTCTCCTGGTTGCCGTAGATCAGCATGAGGTACTTCATCGGGCCATCCTCCCTGGTTGTGGCGCGCCGCGTGGCTGCGCCCTCACCAGTAAGTCGAAGCAGCCGGAGCCGTCCTCGACATCCATGATGGCCGGGATCAGACCTTGTTGAGCAGGTGCTTCATCAGCGAGCGTTCGGTGGCCAGTGGCCGGGGAGCGGTGACGAAGATCGCGACGGTGCCGCTCAGCGCGGCCAGCGTGTTGCTCGCGCCGTGCGCGGTGCCGACCGAGGCGAAGTAGGCCTTGTCGCCCACCCCGGACACGGTGTGCACCGACTGGTGCAGGCTGCTCAGCGACTGCTGGCTCTGCCGGAACTGCTTGGCCGTCTCGCCGGTCTGGTAGCGCACCATGACCATGTACTTGCCCAGGTAGGCGCACACCGAGACGGGACCCTCCAGGGTGGATACCTGCTTGCCCAGGGTGAGCCCGAGTTCCGCGCCGACTTCGGCCGCCGGGGCCTGCGCGCAGTACGGGGCCGGGGGACCGGCCGAGGCCTTGCCGCCGCTGCCGGAGTTGCTGGCGGCCGCCCCGGCCTGTGCGCTTGACGCCGGGTTGCCCGCGCCACCCGGCTCCGGGGCGGCCCCGGACGAGACCGAACAGGCAGCCAGCGTGCTCACGGCCACGCCGGCCAGCACGGCAGTCGCGATCTGGCGCATCCCCACGACCGGCCCCTTCCTGTCCCGGTGCAGCGTCCGCCCAGTTCCGGTTCCGCCCCAGGTGCGGTCGGCCGGGCGCAGCGGGCGGCCTGATCGTATGAAGGGCTAGCCGCGGGCACCAGAGACCAGGCCCGCGGCCGGCCGAGCGCGCTGGTCAGCGGCTATCTAGCCGGTCCGCCGCGAATGAACGTTTCAGGCCGCTCCCGGTCGCGCCTTACGGCTCACCCGGGCGATCCGGATCCCGGGTCGCCGGCTTACGTGGCCCGTCGCAGGTGGACGTGGCGTTTCCGGTTTGTCTATGTGGCTTGAGATAGCGGCATTGAGCCCGCGATCCCACCAGCATTACTGGGCCATCGTTGCTCTGGACCCCGGTAGCGATCCGTGCAGTGCGCTCCACGCGAAGGAGCATTGATCCTGTGTCATCTGCCACCGGGGGCCCTCCGGCCGCCTCCGCCGACCGACGCTGGCTGGTTCTGGTCCTGGTGGCTGTTGCCCAGCTGATGGTCGTCCTGGATTCCACGGTCGTGAACATCGCGCTGCCGTCGGCGCAGCGAGCGCTGGGGTTCCCGAACTCCGACCGGCAGTGGGTGGTGACGGCCTACGCCCTGGCCTTCGGCAGCTTGCTGCTGGTGGGCGGCCGCTCGGCGACATGTACAGCCGCAAGCGGGTCTTCATCACGGGCCTGGTCGGATTCGCCGTCTCGTCGGCCATCGGGGGTGCCGCCGTCTCCTTCGAGATGCTGGTGGCGGCCCGGACGCTGCAAGGCGCGTTCGGCGCCATCCTCGCGCCGTCCGCCCTCGGACCCTGGTCAGCACGTTTCAGGACCCGCGGAGCGGGGCCGGGCCTTCGGGGTCTTCGGCTCGGTCGCGGCCGGCGGCGGCGGCGTGGGCCTGATCCTCGGCGGGGTGCTCACCCAGTACCTGTCCTGGCGTTTCACGCTGTTCGTGAACCTGATCTTCGCCGCTGATCGCCGGGCCGGGCCCGGCGTATATGCACACCAGCGCGCCCGCCAATCCGCCGCGGATGGACTGGCCCGGGGCCGTACTGGCCTGCGCCGGGCTTTTCCTCATCGTCTTCGGCTTCTCCCACGCCGAGACGGCCGGCTGGACGGCCGGGCTGACGATTGGCTCCCTGCTCCTGGGCGTGCTGCGCTGGCCGCGTCGTCGTGCTGGCGGCGGACAGTCACCGGCTGCTGCCACTGCGGGTGATACTCGACCGGACCCGGGGCGGCTCCTATGTCGCGGTCGGCCTCTCCGGAATCGCGATCTTCGGCATCTTCCTGTTCCTCACGTATTACCTGCAGGAGGTCAAGGGATACAGCCCGGTGACCAGCGGGCTGGCTTTCCTGCCGCTGATCGGCTGCATCCTGCTCAGCTCCAACGTCTCCAGCATCGTGACCTTGCCCCGGCTCGGGCCCCGGGTCCTGATCACCACCGGCATGCTGCTGGGGCTCGGCGGGATGATCTACCTGACCCAGCTCACCGTGACCTCCAGCTACGCCGGCGGCGTGCTACCCGCCCTGCTCATCCTGGGTCTGGGCTTCGGCATGATCTTCGCCCCAGCCATCAATACGGCCACGGCCGGCGTCCCGCGCCGGGACTCCGGCGTAGCCTCTGCGCTGGTCAACACCATGCAGCAGGTCGGCGGCTCAATCGGGACGGCCGCGCTGAGCACTATCGCGCTGACCGCGACGACCAGCTACCTCGTCGCGCACCACACGGCGCCGGACGCGCCGGCCATTGCGGCCACCCACGGCTATACCGTGGCCTTTGCGGTGTCGGCGGGAATCTTCGGTCTCGGGGTGATCCTCGCGATCACCCTGCTGCCATCCCGGCGGCGGCTGGCCGAGCTCAGGGCCGCTGCCTCCGCGGCGGCCGAAGCTGCGCCCGCGCCGCGCCTGCGCCCGTACCGCGCCGGCTGCCGCCGCCCTGCGCCCGCCGCCACGGCGCACGCTGCCGCTCCCGCCGCCGACCTCGGGCCGTGGCTTGAGCGCACACGATTCACGCGATCTGCGGTAGCCCTGGTCAGCTGCTCGCCGGAGATAATCCCGCTTTGCTCCCGGGGGGCAGGCCCGCCGGCTGACCGCGGTTCGCGGGAAGCCCAGCTCAGTCACGGCCCGGAGCCGGCCGTACGCTGGCAACGGACGGCTCCGGGCTCATCGCGGTTAGGTGCTGAACCGGTCAGGGCTTGATGTCCCATTGCTGGCAGGTGTTGTCCAGCTGGGCCCACTGGCGGACCACTGTCCCATTGGCGGTTTCGCAGTCCTCCGCGTCCAGGACCATGCCGTTGCCGACGTTACTGATGGTGTAGTGGCCGCCCACCGCGGTGACGTCCCATTCCTGGCAAACGTTGCCGAGCGAGGACCACAGGTCCGTGAGGGTGCCATCGAAGATCCCGCAGTTCACCGAGTCGAGGACCGTGCCGCTGTTGACGTTGGTGATCGTGTAATGGCCGTTGCCCGCACTGGTGAACTTCCATTGCTGGCAGCTAGTGCCGGACGCGGACCACAGCACGATGCCCGTGCCATTAGCGGTGCCGCAGCCGGGCTCCACGTCCGTGCCGCTGTTGACGTTGGTGATGGTGTACGCGGTGCCGGTGACCGGGAAGCCGCTGCTGACCTGCTGGTAGCCGGCCGAGACGATATTGGCCTGAACCGCGTTCTCGGTCGTGGCGGATGGGTAGCCGGCGGTCAAGACGCCCTCGAAGAACGAGCCGTCGGATCCGTTGCTGTTGTCGCCGCCGGTCCCCAGGATGACGGCGCCCTCCTGGTGCATCGGGGTGTACCCGCCGATATCCGGGAGCGGTCCGCTGTACTCGGTGTTCACGCCACCCGACTGTGCGTTGGCGTCTTTGATCGCGTACGTGGTTGTGCCGTTGTTGTCCACGATGGCGGTGACGAACGTGCTGGAGTTGCCCTTATTGGCCGGGTCGGAGCCGTTGCCGCCGGCGAAGAGGCCGTTCTCCAGGTCCGCCTGGACCCAGGGCCCGGACCCGGTACACGGCGCGAACCAGCACTCGGTACCGAAGTTGATCGCATCCATGTGGCCGTTGCCAGTGTCCGTACCTGACGTCTCGGCGTTGCCGAAGTCGAAGCAGCACACGCCGTCCACGTGCGTGCCGCTGGTCACCATGTACGCACCCTGCGGCTGGCTTCCGGTCGCGACACCATCCGTGACGTCGTTCCGGTACCCCACGCCCGCCTGCACGGACACCCCGTAGGCCGGATGGCCGCCGACCTTCACCGGCAGCGCGTTGGCGATCGCGGCGGCATCCGGGCCGCCGTTCCCGCCGATCGGCCCGACGCCGAGATCGTTGTGGTGGCCGCTCTGGTCGTAAATCCTGGTGATGGTGCACACCGTGCCCGCGCAGAACGAGTTCTGGGCGGCAGCGTCGGCGTAGCCGTCCGGCAGCGTGCCAATGTTGACTGCTGTGTCGTCTGACACGCGCGTGACCTGATAGAGAGGGCCGCGGTACGTGCGGTACAGCGCCCGCACCGTGCTGTAGGCGGCCACGCAGGGCGTGCCCCCCGCAGCGTAGATGTTGCACGGCCGCGCGGAGGAGGCAGCGGAGCTGGAGGCCACTGGGGCCGCCACCGCCGGGCCTGACGCGGCGGCTAACGTGGCGAGGACGAGGGCCGCACAGGTAGCCACACACCACAGCGCTTTTCTCAGAGTCAGAAGTCTCATCAGGACCAATCTCCGTCTCGGGCTAGTGGGGGTGCACGGATGCCAGACTGAGCGCTTACCTAGTGTTAGCGCTAACATCTGATTGTTTCCCCTGTGTAGACCGGCCAGAAAAGGCTGTCAAGAGGTGGTCAGGGCGTGCCTGGGGCCGGGGTCCATTCGTCGAGTCCCAGCAGGCGCCGGCCCAGTGGGCCGAGCGACGCTGGCTCATCCCGTTGTTCCTCGATGCGGCGCGGGTCACCGGGGAAAGCATCGCCGTCTGGGGGCGCGCATGTGGACCACGACAGGACGCGGCTTCGCCGCTCCGTCTCGCGCTGCTCTCCGGCAGGGGGCAGTGGGTTCATGGTGATGTATTGGGCCAGCCGGGGACGCTGGGCGGAGTTTCTGCCGTTTCCGTGCAGCAGGGTCGTCTTCCAGATGACCAGGTCGCCAGCGGCCAGGGGAACCTTGACGATGGGATGGTCGCCGATGTCGGGGGCACGCGAGACCGGGCCGGTCTTGGACTGTTCGTCGAGGAAGCGCTGCTGGTCGCGGTAGATGGAGGGGACGCATTGGAAGCCGCCCATGTCGGCGGACGCAGCTTCCAGAGCGAGGACCCCTTGCAGCCGGAATGGGATGTCCGGGTACATGCTGATGTCGGTGTCCCAGTGGATGAAGCCGGGCTGGTCGTAGCCGGGCTGGTCCGGCCGGACCGGCGGCTTGAGTGCGACCCGGTCGATGGAGACCCACAATTCGTCGGTGCCGTGCAGGTCGCGGAAAATTCGGTAGATCGCCGGGTGCTGCCGGACGTCCCACATCGACTGGTAGTGGTACATCTCGACCATTCCCGGCCGTGGCCGGATGATGGCCGGCTGGTACCACGTGGATGGGTCGCCGGGTGCGGCGTTGGCATGGCGCCAGATGTCGTCCACGACCGCTTCGAGGATCGAGGAGGGCAGGCCGGTCGGCACGACGATGTACCCGTCCGCCTCCAGGGTGCTGCCAGCAGGCGCCTGTACCGCTGGCACGGCTGCGCTCTCTTCCAACTACGTCCGCCCTCCCTCACTGCCTGTCGCGGTTGAGCCACGGGCCGGCGCGGGCAGCAGTACGACCGCGTCACCCGCCGTCCCTATGCTGCCAGCCGCGCATGTCAGCGGCGGGTCGGCTACCATGCAGCCAGTTCCCGCCGGTGTAGCTCAGTTGGCAGAGCAGCCGTCTTGTAAACGGCAGGTCGCAGGTTCGACTCCTGTCACCGGCTCCATGTGATGTGTTACTCCGGCTGATGCCTGACGACTGCTTCGGCTGATCCCTGACACTGAACGCGAGCCAGCCGCGGTGTTGCGGCGTGGATGGGGCCAGGCGGTACCGGCCGGGCAAGGAGGGGGACGGGCCCTGGCTCGGGGGTAAGCCAGGGCCCGTCTGGGGGGGAAGAGGCCTTCCTGCCATAAGAACGGCAGCTGGCCCGGCGCCGTTACTCCGCCGCGGCAGCGGATCTCGCGCTGCGGCGTTGCCTGCTCACCGATTGCGCTGGGCTCGCTGTCGCCGCCTGGCCGTGAGGGCGGGCCGCCTGGGCCCGGCCGGGCGGCTCGGTGAGGACACGGCGGTAGTCGCCGCCACCCCGGCCTAATTACAGAGAGTAACTCCTGCCCAAGACGGACTATTCTGTCTCAGGTGGGTAACTACTGGACTGTGAAACTATCTGCGCGGCTACCACGTTGCGCCGAATGAGATGGTTTGCACGCCAGGGTGTGACGCTGCGCAACGGCCGGGCGCGGTGAGCCGGAATCGCACGGCCCCCCACTTGCATCGGGGTATGGGGTGAGAACGCATGGGGCCCGCTGACATGGATGAGCCTGGCCCGGGCGAGGGGGACGTGCCCGCCGGCGACGGTCACGATGACGCGGGCGCGGCTGCTGGTGATGGGGGCGAGGTTACCGGCGCGGCGGCGGACAGCCCGGCGGGTGAGGCCAGCACACCGCAGAGCACCACCCCGGAAAGCACTGTCCCGGAAAGCACACACCTCAGAAAGCTCCGTCCCGGGCGGGAGCCAGCCCGGAGGTGGCCAGCCGGGCGGGAGCCAGGCTGGTGACCAGGTACCGGTTCCGCCAGGCGGCCGCCATCCGTGGGCGGCGGAAGAAGATCCTGGCCTGGACGGCGGGCGGCGTCGCGGTGGTCCTGCTGATCGCGGTGGGCGGCGCCTACGTGGTCTACCGGCACCTGAACGGCAACCTGCATCAGCTGAACATCTCCGGCGACCTGGGCACCCAGCCGGTGGACACGCACCCGCAGGCCGAGAACATCATGGTCATCGGCTCTGACTCCCGGCACGATCAGGGCAAGGGCTTCGGGCAGGACCTGACCACCGACCAGTCCGACACGCTGATGATCATGCACATCGCGGCCGACCGGAAGTGGGTCAACGTGATGTCGATCCCGCGCGACTCATGGGTGAACATCCCGGCCTGCAAGATGGGCAACGGGCAGATGTCCTCCCCGACCACGTTCAAGATCAATGAGGCGTTTGCCCTGGGCAACCTGTACGGCAACCACACCGACCTCGGGGTCGCGTGCACGGAGAAGACGCTGGAGCAGGACACCGGCATCCACATCGACCACTTCGTGGTGGTCAACTTCCAGGGTTTCCGGGACATGGTGAACGCGCTCGGTGGCGTGGAGGAGTGCAACACCACCGCGATCGACGACCCGAAGTCGGGCCTGTACCTCAAGCCCGGGCATCACCTGCTGCACGGGCTGGGCGCGCTGGCCTACGTGCGGGCCCGGTACACCCTGGGCGACGGCAGCGACCTGGAGCGGATCGGCCGCCAGCAGGCCTTCATGTCCTCGCTGGTCGAGCGGGTCAAGAGCAAGGTGCTCGACCCGCTGGCCATTTACCACTTCCTGGACGCGGCGACCAAGTCGATCACCGTGGACAGCCAGATGGGCGGCCTGCACGGTCTCTACGACCTGGCCATGAGCGTGCGCAGCCTGCCGGCCAGCGCGGTCACCTTCTTCACCCTGCCCACCTATCCGCGGTCCGAGGTGGTGCCGACCGACACGGCTAACCTGCTGTGGACGCAGCCCGAGGACAGCACGATCTTCCAGGACTTCATCAACGACACGCCGGTCACCGGCCCGACGTTGCAGCCGGGCAAGGCGCCGAAGATCTCCACGGACAGTGTGAAGGTCGCGGTGCACAACGGGACCACGCAGTACGGGCTGCAGAACACGGTGGGCGCGACGCTGCAGCAGAGCGGGTTCCACGTGATCGCGGAGACCCAGAACGCCAGCACGGACGTGACGGAAACCGTGATCAAGTACCACCAGGGCGACCGGGCGCAGGCCAAGCTGCTGCTGTCCAAGGTGGCCGGGGCGGTCATGGAACTGGTGCCCGGCACCAGTCCCCGGCTGACCCTGGTCCTGGGCAGCGATTACAGCACCACCTCGGAGTCCACCCAGTCGGTGGCGCCGACGCCATCGCCGAGCATCTCGTCGCGGACCGCGAGCCAGAACATCTGCGCCAGCTGAGCCGGGCTAGCGGGTCACACGCTTTCCAGCACCGAGATGACGTGCTTCTCGGCGGGCCCGCGCAGCGTGGCGTGCAGCCCGAAGAAGATCCGTTCGGCCCGGCTGCCGACCCAGTCGGCGGGCAGCAGCTCGGCGGGCAGCCGGGGGTCCCGGTAGACGATCTTGCGCCAGCTGTCCACCACCCGCATGTAGTCGGCGAACGCCGCCGCGTCGCCGGGCCGGCGCTGCCGTGACCAGCGGCGCATTACCGGTTCATGAGTGGCGCAGAAGCCGTCGTACCCCTCGGCCAGTGCGGCCAGGTCCCACCACTGGCCGACGGTGGCGCGCAGCTGGGCCAGCGGCATCCGCGCGCCCTCGAACAGCTCGACGTAGTCGGTCAGACCGAGCGTGCCGACCCGGTGCCGGGCCTCCTCAGCCAGCTGCTGCGGCGCGATCCACACCCCGGACGCGGCGGAGCCGAAGCCGAGCTGGTCCAGCCGGGAGCGCAGCACGTGCCGCTTGTCGCGTTCGGATTCCGGCACCGAGAACACGGCCAGCACCCAGCCATCGCTGAGCTGGGCCGGCTGCCGGCCGAAGATGCGTGGATCTCCTTCGGCCAGCAGCTGCTGACCGGCGGGGGAGAGCGAGTACCCGGCGGCGCCGGCCACCGCGCGGGCCTCGATCAGGCCGCGTCGCTTGAGCCGGGACACCGCCGAGCGCACCGCGGGCGCGTCCACGTCGATCTCGGCCATCAGCCTGATCAAGTGGGCGATCGAGATCCAGCCCCGGACGACCTCCCGGTACAGCCCGTAGAAGGTGAGGATCAGCTCACGTGGGCGAGCCGCATCGCGGCTGGTCGTGCTGCTGGCCGCCAGGGCTCGCATCCATCACCTCGGTATCGCGTCTTTCTGGTCCACGTAATGCTACCGAGATAAGCTGCCCGGACTGACGAGGCGGACCACGTGCACAGGAGGGCCGATGGCGGAACCGGCACCGATCGCGCTGGTCACCGGGGCGGGGCGGGGCATCGGGCAGGCGATCGCCGAGCGGCTGAGCCGGGCCGGGCTCCGGGTGGCGCTGACCGCCCGCAGCGAGGATGAACTGACCGCCACCGCGGCCCGCTGCCCGGGACCGGCCCTGGTACTGCCCGCCGACATCACCAGCGGCGCCGCCGTGGACGAGGTGTTCGCCGGGGTCGAGCGCGCCTGGGGGCCGGTCGCCGTGCTGGTGGCCAACGCGGGCGCGGCGTTCTCGGCCCGGCTGGAGAAGACCCCGGACAGCGAGTGGCAGCGGCTGCTGGACATCAACCTGACCGCGCCGTTCCGCTGCGTCCGGCGCGCGGTGCCGGCCATGCGGGCGGCCGGTTACGGGCGGATCGTGGTCATCGCGTCCAGCGCCGCCCGGCTCGGCGAGCCGTACATCGCGGCGTACGCCGCCAGCAAGCACGGCGTGCTCGGCCTGGTCCGGTCGGCCGCCGCGGAGCTGGCCGGCACCGGGGTGACGGTCAACGCGGTCTGCCCCGGCTACGTGGACACGCCGATGACCGAGAGCACGGTGCGGACCATCGTCGCGAGCACCGGCCGCAGCCCCGAGCAAGCCCGCCAGATACTGGACCGCAAGCAGCCGATCGGCCGCCTGATCACCCCGGATGAGGTGGCCGACGCGGTCTGGTTCTGCATCGGGAACGGCGCGCTGACCGGGCAGGGCATCAACGTTGACGGAGGGACGGTGCAGTCATGAGCATCGAGCGTGTCAATCCCGCGGAGCTGGCCCGGCCGTCCGGCTTCTCGCACGCCGTGGTCGGCCACGGGACGCTCGTCCTGCTGGCCGGGCAGACCGCGCTGGACGCGGCCGGGCGGATCACCGGCGCGGACGTGGTGGCCCAGTTCGAGGTGGCGCTGGGCAACCTGCTCACCGCGCTGACCGCGGCCGGTGGCCGGCCGGACCAGCTGGCCTCGCTGACCGTCTACGTCGTGGACATGGACGACTACCGGCGCAACTCGGCCACGCTCGGCCAGGTCTGGCGGCGGCTGGCTGGGCGGGACTACCCAGCCATGGCCGCGGTCGGCGTGGCCCGGCTGTGGGACGCGGCGGCCCTGGTCGAGGTGCAGGGCATGGCCATCCTCTGAGCGCCGGCCTCCAGGCACGGGTCTCCAGGCACGGGCCGCCACGTACAGGCTGCTGAGCACGGGCGCACGGCCGTTGTGCCGAAGTATTGACTATCGTCACTAGCCCGCCATACCGTGACAGCATGACGATGGGGGGCGGCGCCCGGCTGAGCCGCTCGGCGCATGTGGACACGTTCTGCCGGGACAACCTGCCGCCGCTTGACGGCTGGCCCGAGCTGATCTTCGAGCTGCCCGGGGTGCGCTACCCGGACCGGCTGAACTGTGCGCACGAACTGCTCGACGCGGTGATCGCCCGGCACGGCGGCGGCCGGCGCTGCCTGCTCACCCCGCAGGGCGACGTGTGGAGTTACGCAGACCTGCTGCGCACCGTGAACCAGATCGCCCGGGTGCTGACCGGCGAGCTGGGCGTCGTGCCGGGGAACCGGGTGCTGCTGCGCGGCCCGAACAACCCCTGGCTGGCCGCGTGCTGGCTGGCCGTGCTCAAGGCCGGGGCGGTGGCGGTCACCACGATGCCGCTGCTCCGCGCGGGCGAGCTGACCACCGTGGCGGAGATCGCCCAGGTCGATCTGGCGCTCTGCGACTGGCGGTTCGAGGAGGATCTGCGCGCCGCCGACCTGCGCGGCGCGCCCATCGTGAGCTATGGAGGGCCGGAGGCCGGCGACCTGACCCAGCGCGCCGCGGCCGCCCCGGACGGGTTCGCGGCCGTGCCGACCGCGGCCGACGACGTGGCGCTGCTCGCGTTCACCTCGGGCACCACCGGGCGGCCCAAGGCCACCATGCACTTCCACCGGGACGTGCTGGCCATCGCGGACACGTTCTCCCGGCACGTGGTCCGGCCGGTGGCCGGCGACCTGTTCACCGGGACGCCGCCGCTGGCGTTCACGTTCGGGCTCGGCGGGCTGCTGGTGTTCCCGCTGCGGGCCGGTGCGGCCACCCTGCTGATCGAGAAGGCCAGTCCCGAGGACCTGGCCGACGAGATCGCGAAGCACCAGGTCACGGTCTGCTCCACGGCGCCGACCGGCTACCGCGCCATGATCGCGGCGGGCAAGGCCGGGCAGCTTGGCTCGCTACGGCGGCCCATCTCGGCCGGTGAGCACCTGCCCGAGGCGACCTGGCGGGCGTTCCGCGAGGCGACCGGGGTCAGCCTGATCGACGGCATCGGCTCGACCGAGATGCTGCACGTGTTCGTGTCCGCGGCCGACGACGACATCCGGCCCGGCGCCACCGGCCGGGCGGTGCCCGGCTACCAGGCCACGATCCTGGACGAGGCCGGGGTGCCGGTGCCGCCGGGCGTGCCGGGACGGCTGGCCGTCAAGGGCCCCACCGGCTGCCGGTACCTCAACGACCCGCGCCAGGCCAGCTACGTGCAGCGCGGCTGGAACATCACCGGCGACACGTTCACCCGGGACGAGGACGGCTACTTCTACTACCAGGCGCGCAGCGACGACATGATCGTCTCCTCCGGCTACAACATCGCCGGCCCGGAGGTCGAGGAAGCGCTGCTGGCCCATCCGGCGGTTTCCGAGTGCGCGGTGGTCGGTGTGCCTGACGAGGCCCGGGGCCAGCTGGTCAAGGCGTTTGTTGTCCTCGCATCCGGGCAGCCGGGGGGCGCCGACCTGACCGGCCAGTTGCAGGCGTTCGTCAAAGAAAAGATTGCGCCGTACAAATATCCGCGGGCCATCGAATTCGTCGGTGCGCTGCCGCGGACGGCCACGGGCAAAGTGCAGCGGTACGTGCTGCGCGGCCAGCAGCCGGCGCAGCCCAGGTGAGCGGTGCGATGCGTATCGCGGTGGTGGGCGGCGGGCCGGGCGGGCTGTACTTCGCCGCGCTGACCAAGCAGCTCAGCCCGGGGCACACGGTCACCGTGTGGGAGCGCAACGCGGCCGATGACACGTTCGGGTTCGGCGTCGTGTTCTCCGACGAGACGCTGGGCGGCATCGAGCACGCCGACGAAGCGATCTACGCGCAGATGGAGCGCGAGTTCGCCACCTGGGACGACATCGACGTGCACGCCGGCGGCACGGTGCACACCAGCGGCGGGCACGGCTTCGCGGCGATGAGCCGCCGCCGGCTGCTGGAGATCCTGCAGCAGCGCTGCCGGGAGCTGGGCGTGCGGCTGCATTTCAGTACGCCCGCGCCGGACGTGGCCGAACTCAGCCGGACGCACGATCTGGTGGTGGCCGCGGACGGCGTCAACTCCACCGTGCGGGCCCGGTATGCGGACACGTTCCGGCCCACGGTAGATATCCGGCACTGCAAGTACATGTGGCTGGGCACGGACAAGGTGTTCGACGCGTTCAAGTTCTACGTCCGCGAGACGCCGTACGGCGTCATGCAGATCCACGGCTACCCGTACGACGCGAAGGGCAGCACGTTCATCGTGGAGATGAACGAGAGCGTGTGGCAGCGGGCCGGCTTCGCCACGCTGGCCGGTGGGCAGCTGGCTCCCGGCGAGTCCGATGAGCGGTCGGCCGGGCTGGTCCGCGAGCTGTTCGCGGACATCCTCGACGGTCACGACGTGCTGCTGAACAACTCCCGGTGGGTCAGCTTCGCCACGGTGCGTAACGAGCGCTGGCGGCACGGCAACGTCGTGCTGCTCGGCGACGCCGCGCACACCGCGCACTTTTCCATCGGCTCGGGCACCAAGCTGGCCATGGAGGACGCGCTCGCGCTGGCTGCCTGTCTGCACGAACAGGCTGAGGTTGGCGCCGCGCTGCAGGCCTATGAGGAAGAACGCCAGCCCGTGGTGCTGTCCACTCAGCGGGCGGCGCAGGCCAGCCTGGAGTGGTTCGAGAACCTCAGTCAGTACACCGGGCAGGACCCGGTCCAGTTCGCGTTCAACATCATCACCCGGAGCCGCCGGGTCACCTACGACAACCTGCGGGTCCGCGATCCGGAGTTCGTCGAGTCGGTGGATCGCTGGTTCGCCCGGCACGAGGCCGCGCGCGGGATGGGCACCGGCGAGGTGTGCCCGCCGATGTTCCAGCCGTTCCGGTTGCGGGACCTGGAGCTGGTCAACCGGGTGGTCGTGTCCCCGATGGACATGTACGTGGCCGAGGACGGCCTGCCCGGTGACTTCCACCTGGTGCACCTGGGCGGGAAGGCGCTCGGCGGCGCCGGGCTGGTGATGACCGAGATGGTGTGCGTGTCGGCGGACGGCCGGATCACCCCGGGCTGCACCGGCATCTACACCGATGAGCAGGCCGGGCAGTGGCGCCGGATCACCGAGTTCGTGCACCGCGAGTCGCAGGCCAAGATCGGCATTCAGCTCGGTCACTCCGGGCGGAAGGGATCGACCCGGCTGATGTGGGAGGGCATGGACCAGCCGCTGCCCACGGGCAACTGGCCGGTGGCCGGGCCGTCCCCGCTGCCCTACCTGCCCGGGGTCAGCCAGGTACCGCATGAGCTGACCGTGGCCGAGCTGGACGTGATCCGGCAGCAGTTCGCCGACGCCGCCGCCCGCGGCGACCAGGCCGGCTTCGACCTGCTCGAACTGCACTGCGCGCACGGCTACCTGCTGTCCTCGTTCATCTCACCGCTGACCAACCAGCGCCGTGACCAGTACGGTGGGTCGCTGGCCGGCCGGCTGCGTTACCCGGTCGAGGTGCTGCGCGCGATCCGGGCGGTCTGGCCCGCGGGCAAGCCGGTCAGCGTGCGTATCTCGGCCACCGACTGGCTGGACGGCGGCATCACCGCCGAAGACTCCGTCGAGATCGCGCGGGTGTTCGCGGCGGCGGGCGCGGACATCATCGACGTCTCGACCGGGCAGGTCACCCCGGAGGAGCGGCCCGCGTTCGGCCGGTCATACCAGACCCCGTTCGCCGACCGGATCCGCAACCAGGCGGGTATCCCGACGATGGCGGTGGGCATCATCTCGTCCTACGACGACGTCAACTCGCTGCTGCTGGCCGGCCGGGCCGACCTGTGCGTGCTGGGCCGCGCGCATCTGTACGACCCGAACTGGACGCTGCACGCCGCGGCGGACCAGGGTTACGCCGGGCCGGGCGCGGTCTGGCCGCAGCCGTGGCAGCCGGGCGCGCGGCGGCCGCAGACCGGCCGGGTGGAGGGGCCGAAACCGCGGCTGGAGCTGGTCCGGCAGGGCCGTCCCGGCACCGCGCACCGGCGCTGGACACCTGGCTGACCGTCAGCCCACACTGACCGTCAGCTCGTACTGATCGTCAGCTGGCACTGATCGTCAGCGTTCCTGATGATCAGGGCTGCTGACCATCAGTCGCGATTCGTCAGCGGCCTTCCCAGCGCGGCGGGCGGCGCTCGTTGAACGCGGCATGGAACTCGGCGTGGTCCCGGCTGGTCATCAGCAGCGCCTGCGTCATCGCGTCCAGTTCGGTGGCCGCGCCCAGCGGCATGTCCAGCTCGCGGGTGAGCAGCGACTTGGTCTGGGCCAGCGCCAGGGCGGGCCCGTCGGCCAGTTCGCGGGCCAGGTCGGCGACGGCCGCCTGGAGCTCGTCGTCCGGCACCAGCCGGGAGACCAGGCCGTAGCGGTCGGCGGTCTCCGCGTCGATGGTCCGGCCCAGCATCAGCAGCTCGGTCGCCCGGCCCAGGCCGACCACCCGGGGCAGCAGATAGGCCGCGCCCATGTCGCCGCCGGACAGCCCCACCTTGGTAAACAGGAACGCGAACCGCCCGGACCGGCTCACCACCCGGAAATCCGAGGCCAGGGCGACGACCGCGCCGGCCCCGGCCGCGATGCCGTGCACCGCGCTGATGATCGGGATGGGGCACTCCCGCATGGCCCGGATGACGTCGCCGGTCATCTTGGTGAACCGCATCAGGTCGCGCGGCTCCATTTTGATCAGCTCGCCGATGATCTCGTTGACGTCGCCGCCGCCGCAGAACCCGCGTCCTTCGCCGCGGATCACCAGGACCCGGACGCCGCGATGATGCGGCAGTTCGGCGATCAGGTCGCGGAGATCGGCGTAGCTCTCGAAGGTCAGCGCGTTCAGCTTGTCCGGCCGGTCCAGGGTGACGGTCGCGATGCCGCTCTCGCTGTCCTGGCTGAACCGGAAGTGCTGCCACTGCTGCGTCAGCCCGGCCGAGGCGCGGAACCGGTAGGAGTCTGTCATCGGGTGGCGTCCCTGCCAATCAGGTCACGGGCGATGATCGAGCGCTGGATCTCCGAGGCGCCTTCGTAGATGCGCAGCGACCGGACATCCCGGTAGAGATGTTCGAGCAGATGCCCGCGCTGCAATCCGCGGGCGCCGTGCAGTTGAACGCAGCCGTCGACGATCCGCTGCGCGGCTTCGGTGGCGTACAGCTTGGCCATGGCCGCCCGGCGGCTCTGCTGCTCTGGCTGGGCCCCGTCGTCGTACGCGGCCGCCGCCGCGTAGACGAGCAGCCGGGCCGCTTCCAGGTCGGTGGCCATGTCCGCGATCTTGTGCGCCACCGCCTGCTGGCGGGCCAGCGGGCCGCCGAACGCCTGCCGGTCCCGGACGTGGCTGATCGTCGCGTCCAGCGCCGCCTGGGCCATGCCGACCGCGAACGCGCCGACGCTGGGCCGGAACAGGTCGAGGGTGCGCATGGCCACCGCGAAGCCCTGGTCCGGTTTGCCCAGTACGTCGGCCGGGCTGACCCGGACCCCGTCGAAGGTCAGCCGCCCGATCGGGTGCGGGGAAATCATCTCCAGCGGCTCGCCGGTCAGCCCGGGACTGTCCCCGGCGATGGCGAATGCGGTCACCCCGCGGGCGCCGGCCCCGGCGTGGTGCGCGCGAACACGGTGTAGATGTCCGCGTCCGGGGCGTTGGAGATCCAGGTCTTCTCGCCGGTCAGCCGCCAGCCGGTGCCGTCTTCCTCGGCACTCAGGGTGAGCGCGGCCGCGTCCGAGCCCGCGCCCGGCTCGGACAGCGCGAAGGCGGCGGCCGCTTGGCCGCTGATCACCTCGGGGAGCCAGCGCGCGGCCAGTTCGGGCGGCCCGGACTGCAGGATCGGGTAGCTGCCCAGCCCCTGCAGCGCGAGCGCGGTCTCCGCCTCGCCGCTGACCTGGGCCAGCGACTCGCGGAGCAGGCACAGGTGCAGCGCGGCGGCGTCCCGGGGTGGCTCATCCGGCTGGCCGCCGAACAGCCCGCGGAGCAGGCCCAGTTTGCCCATCGCGGCCAGCAGCGGCCGGTTGACCCGGTTGCCGGACTGCCCGGCCAGGGGCACCAGGTGCAGCCGGGCGGTCTCGCGGACCTGCTCGGCGTACTCCTGCTCGGCGGCGGTCAGCTGGAACTCGGCCACGGGCAGACGCCTTCCGGGATGACTGGACAATCGGAAGCCGCGAAATCTTCACTCGAAGATATAACGATCGTCACTAAGGCACAATATAACGAGGTGGTGCTGGCGCGGGCGCTGGGTGGCGGCGTGCGCGGCGGACCGGGCCCGGCGTGACCCGGCACCCTCTCGTCACCAGCCGGCAGGCCCGGTTATCTTTGAGCAGCCACCGCAGGCCGAGGTCGGGGAGTGATCGGGTGCAGTACCAGCTGTCCAGAGTTGTGGCCGGCCCACTGCTGCACCTGCTGTGGCGCCCGAAGGTCATCGGGATGGAACACATCCCGGCCACCGGCGGCGCCATCCTCGCCTCCAACCACTTGTCGATCGTGGACTCGATCTTCCTCCCGCTGATGCTGGACCGGCCGCTCACCTTCGCCGCGAAATCCGAGTACTTCACCGGGACCGGCGTGCGGCAGCGGCTGACCGGCGCCTACATGCGGGCCACTAAGCAGCTGTCGGTGGACCGGGACAGTTCCCGGGCCGCCCAGGACATGCTGGATGCGGCGCTCACCCTGCTGCGCAGCGGCCAGTTGTTCGGCATCTACCCGGAGGGCACCAGGTCGCCGGACGGGCGGCTGTACCGTGGCCGCACCGGCGTGGCCTGGCTGGCGCTCAACTCCGGGCTGCCGGTCATCCCGGTGGCCATGGTCGGCACGAACCGGGTGCTGCCGCCCGGGTCCGCCGTGCCGCGAGTGCACCAGGTGTCGATCAAGATCGGCAAGCCGCTCACGTTCGAGGCCTACCAGGGCGACACGGCCAAGGGCCGGGCCCGCCGGGCCGTCACCGATGAGGTCGTCCAGGCCATCCAGGAACTGTCCGGCCAGGAGTACGTGCCCATCTACGCCTCGGTGCACAAAGCCCAGCTCAACGGCGACGCCTCCGGAGCCAGGCGGTCCGGACCGCGCCCGGCCGATGATCACCCGATTGCTGTCGCTATTGCGACGCTCCGGGATTTGCACTGTCGTTCCGGGCATATGCCACACCTGATCGTGGTTGAAACATGCTTAGGTCATACCTCTGAAGATGATATATGTGGTGCAGCTCCCTCTTCAGGTGATCTGTGAGGTTGCGTCCGAGCTGATATCAGCGCGATAGCAGCACCGGTGCGCAGCATTTCATCCACGCAGTGCCTGAGTGGCTGGCCCGTTACCGCCAGGGCGAAGCATCAGGGCTGGTGCCGCGGTCGCGACAGCCAGTCTCCATCCCGGGACGGCTGGCGGGGGATGTGAATGAAATAGTCAGCGTGGTTGAGGTGCGGGGCGGTAAGGCGGCCAGGCAATCGGTCAGCTAGACCGGGCATGGCCGGTCCCGGCGTCGTCCACTCCATAACACGTCCTGGTCCGCCGGTTGCTGGTTGTTCTCACGCCTCCTCGGCGTTATCCGCCTGGCGGTTGGACGCTATTCACTCCTGCTGTCCACTGGAACGACATCAATCTCAAACATCAACGAGCGATCCGCTCCCTGCTGGTCGGGGGCCGCGAGTTCTTGGTGTTGGACCTGGTCGTTGACCACTCCCGGTTCCTGCTGGCCGCCCACATCTCCGACGGGCCGGCGGTGTGACTCGGCTGAGAGGCAGTCCGCAGCGCCGTGGCCGGCTGCGGGCTGCCCCGGCAGCTGTCTCCGTCTACGTGATCTCCTGCTCCGGCCGGTTTACGCCTCGCCGTCCGCACTGCTGGTGGCGGTGACCGGGCTGGCTCGAGGTGATTCACGCTGGCCCTTTCCATCCCTTGTTCATCGTCTATCTTTTTCTCCTTCTCTCCTCCCTTTTCTTCTTTTTCTCCTTCCTCTCTCTCTCTCTCTCTCTCTTCTTGCTCAGTTGCTGCTGTTCTCCTACCTGGTCTACTTTTATCATCGCTCTCTCTTTTTCATCTTCCATCTTTTTCTCTTCTTTTCCTTCCTTCTCTTCTCCTTCTTCTTCTTTCCCTTCTTCTATCTCTCCTCTTCCTATTCCTTCTCCCGCGCTGCCGCTATCTCTATTTCATCTTCTGCCGCTTCCTCTTCTTCTATACCTTCCTTTATCTCTACTACCGCTGCGCCTTCTTCTCGATCTGTCTAGCCTCACCCTCAGTCTACTACTATCTCTTTCATCTTCTCTCCCCTTTCTTTTCTTTTCCCCTCTCCCTCTCCCCCTCTTTCCTTATCTCTCTTCTTTATATCTATACTGATCGGTTGATCACGAGTTAGCGGCCAACCCGCGCCGCTCAGCTAGGCGAGGGGGATGTCGTCCGGGCCGACGGCCGGGAACGACTCCGTGGTGTCCGCCGGGTTCCACGAGTACCGGGGCCGCTGCGCAGCCGGGCTGTCCGGGTCGATGCCGGGCGGCGGGTCGAGTTCCGGGAACGGCCCGCGGTCGATGGCGCTCCGGCGGCCCAGCCCACCGCCGTTCTCCACCGGGAACCCGGCTCCGCCCGGGCCGTGGTCGGCGATCGGCTGGCTGGGGCCACCCGGACCCGGCTCCGCACCTGGGTACGGCCGCGGCGGGATGACCCGGCCGGGCGTGGCCCCGCGGGCCGGGGCATCCATCCAGGGCAGTTCGCTCTTCGGCTTCTCGGCCGGTTCCCAGGGCGGGTGGCCCTTCGTCTTCGGCGTGCGGACCGGGTTGAGCCGGTGCGCGGAGCCCAGCGTGCGCACCTGAGGCGCCGGGGGATCGGCCGCCGCCGACCGGCCGAAGGCGGCCCCATCGGTCAGCCCGCCGTCCGCGTCGCCGCCGGGGAAGGCACCGCCCGCGGCGCCGCCGAACATCGGGATGTCGGAAGCCGCGCTGCCCCGCATCGGCAGGTCGGATGCGGCACTGCCGCGCATCGGCAGGCCGGCCGAGGTGACGCCGAACGGCTGCGTCCCGGTCGCCGCCAGCGCCAGCCCCGCCAGGGCCGGCAGCCCCGCCAGGGCCGCCAGCCCCGCCAGGTCAGAAGCCCGGCCAGGCCCGCCAGCCCCGCCAAAACCGCCAGCGCCGCCGTTGCGGCCAGCGCCGCCCGACCGCCGCCCCGCCGAACGCCGCGTTCTGGAACGACGGCGGCACGAAGTCAGGATCGTCGAACGGCGCCCGCCCCGCGCTCCGCCGGCCGGTGGCGGCCGAGGTCCATCGCCGCACCACCCGGCCCGAACTGGACGCTGCTGGGCGCACCCACGCCCGCCGAGGCCAGGTCGGCTCCGTTGGGCGAGTGCGCCCGGGCAGCCTGGGCGGCGGCCCGGAGCGGAGCCAGTTCCTTGTCCAGCCTGCGCCGCTGCCGGGTGCGCACCGTGATCAGCACGATGAGCGCGATGAGCAGCAAGGCGGCCAGGCCGAGCACCGGGTAACGCAGCGCGTCCCACAGGCTGGTCGAGTGCACCTTGACCTTGGGCGCGGCGGGCGGCGTCGGGGCAGCCGCGGATGCGGTGGACGACAGCGAGGCATTGATCTTCGCGGCAGCGGCCAGCGCGGCCGCCGCGTCCACCGTGCCGAACCCGGACCCGGTCCGCCGGCCGCCCTTGGGGTGGAACGCGGTGCTGCTGGTCAGCGCGCTCTCCACCTGCGCCGGGGTCATCGTGGGGAACTGGGCCCGGATCAGCGCCGCGACGCCGGCCACCACGGCGCTGGCCGCGGTGGTGCTCTTCAGCTTGGCGTAGCCAGTCGGCCCGTTGGCCGCGATGACGCCGTTCCCCGGGCCGGTCAGCGTGACGTACGGCCGGGTGCTGGTGAACGGCGCCTTGGCGAATGTCTGGTTGAACGCGCCCACCGAGATCACCCCGGGGTAGGCGGCCGGGTAGTTGATGGTGTCCGGCCCGCCCCCGCCGTCCCCGGCCGGGGCGACCAGCACGACCCCCTTGCTGA
Organism: uncultured Actinomycetes bacterium; assembly: GCA_963832095.1. Lineage (GTDB taxonomy): Bacteria > Actinomycetota > Actinomycetes > Streptosporangiales > Streptosporangiaceae > RYN-230. Next base: position 10,606 of record CAWHSW010000013.1, on the reverse strand, counting down.
GCGCGAACGTGACCGCGGCCCGCTCCGCTGGGCTGCCGCCGGTGACGGCCAAGATGCCGCCGTGCGCCGCCGCGTTGTCCGCGGCCACCGCGGCCGGGTCCAGCGGCAGGTCGATGACCTGGGCGCCGTGCCGCACCGCGTACCGGATGCCGCGGGCGATGGCCATCGGCAGGGCGGCCACCGTCGTCGCGTTGGTCAGCAGCGGGTCGTTGTTCTCCAGGGTCACCCGGACCGAGAGGATCTTCGCCTCGGGCGCGATCCCGATGATGCCGTCCGCGTGCCCGGTGCCGTGCCCGTGCCCGGCGATAAGGCTGGCCACCGCGGTGCCGTTGACTCCCCAGAACGGCCCGCCCGCGGCCCGGCCGGACCCGGTGAAGTCGCGGCCGGTGATCACCGAACCGGCCAGGTCGGGCTGGGCCGCGTCCACGCCGGTGTCGAGCACCGCGACGGTGACCCCGGTGCCCTTGGTGGACAGCCAGGCCTGCGTCACATGCAGTGAACTAAGCCACCACTCATTGTTACGGACAGTGTCCGCGAGGGCTGGGCCTGCCGCCGCAGCGCGACGCAGGATGCTGCCAGGCCCGCGGCGATAGTTTTCGCCGCCCGGCCAGCGGCGCCGCTGCGACATACTCCAACCCTTCCATCAAGCCCTCGGGCATTCTGCCACGTTCCAGGCACTCGGCGAGGCGGGAGCGAAGGCTACGCAGGTCGGGAGCAGGACCCGGGGCCCCGTACTCAAGCGGGCAGCGCCGCGGACAGCCGGACGTGCGCGCCGGGCGGCAGGCCGAGCTGCTCGGCCGCGTCGCCGCCGTTCACGGCGAGTGAGATCAGCCCGGCGCTGTCCGTGTACGCGACGATTTCACCCGGCGCCACGGCGGCGAACGTCTCCAAATACGGCACGGTCAGCCGGCGCCGCCCGCAGCGGATGACCACCGGGGAGCCGAAGCCCAGGCCCAGCCGGTCGGCGTCGGTCGCCGCGATGGACAGCTGGACGTTGCCGAACCGGTCGATCGACATCACCTCGCCCTCGGCCTCGCCGTCGTGCACCCGGCTGGTGGGTGCGGGCAATGTCACCAATTCGGTCACGTCAATCAGGGTGCCCGCAGCCTCCAGGCTGGTGCCCGCGGCCAGGTGGGCGGCAACCGGCGTGAAGATGTCCCGGCCGTGGAACGTCGGGGACACCGGGTGCAGCCACAGCTCACCGTTGGTCAACTGGCACGCGGCGGTTGCCCCGCCCAGCGCGGCCACCGCCCAGGACAGCAGGCCGTTGTCCGGGCCGACCAGGATGCACTCACCGGCCGCGACGGCCACCCCGCGGCGGGCCGTGCCCACGCCCGGGTCCACCACGGCCACGTGCACGGCCGGCGGCAGGTATGGCAGCGTCTGGGCGAGCACCGCGGCGCCGCGGCGGACATCGCCGGGCGGTACCAGGTGGGTGATGTCGATGAGCCTGATCGCGGGGACGATCCGGGCAGCGACCCCGTGGCAGGCGGCCACGAAGCCGTCCTCGAGACCGTAGTCGGTGAGGAACGTTATGCAGTCATAGGAAGTCACGATGGCTGAGCCTACGCACGCCTGGGCACGGCGCAAAGAGCCGACCTAGGATGAGCCTTCTGGAGGCATGGGGAGAAGTGATGGCGGCGCTGTCCGAACGCGAGGAGCGGGTCCTCGCTTTCGAGCGCGGCTGGTGGCGCTCGCCCGGCGCCAAGGAGCAGGAGATCCGGGACGTCCTGGGCATGACCGCGACGAGCTACTACCAGCTGCTGAACGACCTGATCGACCGCCCGGAGGCGCTGATGCTCGATCCGGCCCTGGTCAAGCGGCTGCGGCGGCAGCGGTCCCGGCGGCACAAGATGCGCTCGGCCTGACCGCGGCGACGGTCCTGGTGAGCGGCGCGGAGCGCCGAACGGGGGGGGGGGGCCGGGAAAGCCGGGGGGTCGCCCCCCGGGATGGCACTGTGAGCCTGCCGGAGCCGGTCACGCCGAAGGCCGGGCTGGGCTGGCCGCGATCCTCGGACGACCCCGGCCGGGCGCTGATCGCGCTGGATTTCGACGGCACCCTGTCGCCGATCGTGTCCCGGCCGGACGAAGCCCGGGCCCACCCGGCGGCCGCGGCCGCGCTGCGCCGGGTCGCCGAGCTGGTCGGCACCCTGGCCGTGATCACCGGCCGCCCGGCCGCCGACGCCGCCGAGCTGGGCGGGTTCGCGGACGTGCCGGGCCTGATCGTGCTCGGCCACTACGGCCTGGAGCGGTGGGCGGACGGCAAGCTGGACTCCCCGGCGGCCGAGCCCGGGGTGGCCGCGGCCCGCGCCGAGCTGCCCGGCCTGCTGGCCGGCGCCCCGGACGGGACCCGGGCCGAGTACAAGCACCATGCGGTGGCCGTGCACACCCGCCAGGCGGCCGACCCGCAGGCCGCGCTGGACCAGCTCCGCGCGCCGCTCGCCGAGCTGGCCGCCCGGCACGGGCTGACCGTGGAGCCAGGCCGGATGGTGCTCGAGCTGCGCCCGCGCGGCATGGACAAAGGCCAGGCCCTCAAGACTTTGCTTGCCGAACGCCACTGCCACGCAGTCATGTACGTCGGTGACGATCTAGGTGACCTGGCCGCCTTCGGCGCCGTGCGCGCGCTGCGCGCCACCGGCATCCCGGGACTCACCGTATGCAGCAGCTCGGCCGAAGTGTCCGCGCTGGCCGCCGAGGCGGACCTGGTGGTGGACGGCCCGGACGGCGTGGTGGCCCTGCTCAACGCCCTGGCCGGCCAGCTCAGCCCGCCGGGCTGAATTCCAGCACCGCGAGCACCCCGCGGTGGTCGGTGCCGGGGATGCGCATGGTGCGGGCCTGGTGCACGACGCAGCCGGCCTGCGAGCCCAGCACGTGGTCCAGCCGCATCAGCGGCGGGTAGCGCCGGTCGGCCGGCCAGGTGAAGCTGGGCCAGTGCCGCTGCCGGGCCGCGTCGGCGCAGTCCACGAACCCGGCCCGGAGGATGTCGCGGAACACCCGGTGATCCCGGCTGGCGTTGAAGTCCCCGGCCACCAGCTGCGGGCCGGCCGCTCCGGTCAGCTCCGACCGGATGATCTCCAGATCCCGCTGCCACCGCTCGTCCTGCCAGCCCACCGGGGCGGCCGGGTGCACCACGGTCACCGTGACCGGCAGGCCCGCGGCGGGGTTCACCTGGGCCCGTGGCGCCGCGTTCTTCGTGCCCGGCACCGCGGCCAGCGGGGCGACCGGCCAGCGGGCCCACAGCCCGCCGCCGGCCGAGCCGGGCCGTGGGTCAAGATGGCTGAACGGCAGCACCTCGGTGACCCCGGCCTGCTGCATGGCGCGCAGCCAGTCCGCGGTCATCTCCTGCACGGCCATGATGTCCACCTCGTGCTGCTGGAGGCTGCGCAGCACGGCGCCGGGGTCGGCCCGGCCGCCTTTGACGTTCAGCGTCAGCACGCGCAGGGGGCCCGTGGTGCTGGAAAGAGCGGTGGCACCGGAAGGAGCGGTGCCGCCAGGCGCCGGGACCGCGGCGCCCGGCCGCCGCGGCGGGCGCTGCCACCAGGCCAGGATCAGCGCCGGGACGAGCAGCGGGAGCAGCAGCCACCAGGCCGTCGCGGCGGCCAGCGCGGCGCCGGCGATGGCCAGTAGCGCGGCCACCGGGGCCAGCGCGGCCAGTCTCGGGCCTGGGCCGGGCGGTGTGCCGCCGCGCGCCCGGGCGATCAAGGCAGGCAGCGCGGCAGCGGTCAGGATCAACGCCACCAGCCCTGTTGCCGCGGTCCCCACCCCGATTCCCCAGTACTGGCGGCTGCGCGGTGCGCATCGCGACGTGCGGCTGCGCCGGGCGCAGCAGCGCGGCCCAGGCTAGCAGGCGGTCTGCTTAGGCTGCGGTGGCCGCGGCAGGGTGATACCGTCTGGGCCGGTGCGCTTGGGGGGCGGGATGGAAGCGTGGAGCGGCCGATGAGTGAATCCGTGCTCTGCGGGTGCGGCCATGGCCGCGACGCACATGGTCATTACCGCCGGGGCAGCGAATGCGCCCTGTGCGCCTGCCCCAAGTGGTCCCCGCGTGGCTTGGTGCACTGGCTAGCCAGCCTGTTCACCCGGTAGCGGCCGGCGCTACCGGGCCCGGTGCCGCAGCCTGGCCAGCCGCCCTGATGTCCATCGGCCGCGTGCCGGGCCCGGCCCGGCTGGCTCAGCGACGGCGTCCAGCGCGTCCAGCTGAGCCTGCAGCCAGGCGGTGGGCGGCAGCGCGGCGGCGGCCTGGGCCAGGGCCGTGCGGCGGCACTGGCGCTCGGCGTCGGGCATGCTCAGCGCCTGGTGCAGCGCCTCGGCCGTCTGGGTCACATCGAACGGGTTGACCAGGATGGCGTGCTGGCCGAGTTCCGCCGCCGCGCCGGCCTCGGTGGACAGCACCAGCGCGCAGCCGCGGCGGGCCAGAATCGGGCCCTCCTTGGCCACCAGGTTCATCCCGTCCCGGATCGGGTTGACCAGCAGCACGTCGGCCAGCTGGTACGCGGCCAGCGAGCGCGGGTAGTCGTCGTTGACCTGGAGGATCAGCGGATCCCAGTCGTCGGTGCCGAACTCGTCCACGATCTCCGCGGCCAGCCGCTGCACCCGGCCGGTGTACTCGCGGTATTCCGGCAGGTCGTGCCGGGACGGGTAGGCGAACGCCAGGTGCGTCACCCGGCCGTGCCACTCCGGATGGCTGGTCAGCAGTTCCCGGTAGGCGGACAGGCCGCGGACGATGTTCTTGGACAGCTCGGTGCGGTCTATCCGGACGATGAGCTGCCGCCCGGTGGTGCTCTCGGTCAGCGCCGCGACCTGTGCCTGCACATCCGTGGCCGCGGCCCGGTCGCGCAACTCGGCTGCGTCCACCCCGAGCGCGTGCACACCCACCGTGGTGACGTGCCCGCGGTGCCGGACCGTGCCCGCCTCCGGGTCCACCTCGGCGCCGAGGAACTCGGCGCAGCACGCGACGAAGGCGTCGGCCCAGCGCCGGCACAGGAACCCGGCGTGGTCCGCGGCCAGCATGCCGTCCAGCACCTCCCGGCCCACCTCGCCGGGCAGCAGCCGGTAGTAGTCCGGCGGCGCCCACGGGGTGTGCGAGAAGTGCGCGATCCGGACGTCCGGGCACAGCTCAGCCAGCATCCGCGGGACCAGCGGGAGGTGATAGTCCTGCACCATCGCTTTGACTGGTACGGCGGTGGGCTCCTCGGCGGTGGCGCCCTTGGCCAGCGCGGCCGCGAACGCGGTGTTGTAACTGCGGAACGACTCCCACTCGCGGCGGAACGCCGGGCCGAAGCTGGGCTGGCTCGGCGTGTCGTAGAGCATGTGGTGCACGAACCAGAGCGTGGAATTGGCCACCGAGTTGTACGCCCGCTGGAACGTGACGGCCGGGATGTCCAGCATGCGGACGGCCGACCCGGGCCCACCGTCCGCGCCGTCGGTCACCTCGATCAGCCCGTCTGGTGCGCCGCGCGCGGCCGTCCGGTCAGCGTCGCTCAGCGCCGCGCACACCCACAGCACGGACGCCTGGCCCAGCACCGAGGACAGCCCGGAGACCAGGCCGCCGGCCCCGCGGCGGGGCAGCACAGACCCGTCGTCAGCCATGGTGAACGAGATGGGCCCCCGGTTCGATGCGATCAACACCCGGCCGCTGCGCTGGTCCGCCGTCATGCACGCGAGGCTAGCCTGACCGGCCAGGGAGAACCTGTCCGGCATCGGTTACAGTGTTGAGGACAACTTCATATTGCTCATCCAGAGGGGTGGAGGGATACGGCCCTGCGAAGCCCCGGCAACCATCACGCTGTGGGTCCACCGCGAGGTCAATTCCCCCGTGACAGGTGCCAAGTCCGGCCCTCGGCCATCCGGCCGATGGGGCAGATGAGGAGAAAGGCCTCGCCACGTGAGCACTCCCCAGCCCGCAACGCCCTCCCGCTTCGGTTACGCAACCCGTCTCGGTCTGCCGGGAATGCGGCCAGACCTACCCACTCGGATCTACGCATGCCTGCGCCGAATGTTTCGGCCCGCTCGAGGTCCGCTACGACTATCCCGCGCTCGACCGCGCCGCCATCGAATCCGGACCGGCCAGCATCTGGCGTTATGCAAGCTTGCTGCCGGTACCGCCGGATGTGGCCAGCACGCCGAATACAGACCCCGGCTGGACGCGCCTGATCCGGGCCGAGCAGCTCGGCCGGGAGCTGGGCATGCGGGCGCTGTGGGTGAAGGACGAGCGGGCCAACCCGACGCACTCGTTCAAGGACCGGGTGGTCGCGGTGGCCCTGGCCGCCGCGGTGGAGCTGGGCTACAAGGTGCTGGCCTGCCCGTCCACCGGCAACCTGGCCAACGCGGTGGCCGCCGCGGCGGCCCGGGCCGGCCTCCGGTCGGTGGTCTTCATCCCAGCCGACCTCGAGCCGCAGAAGATCGTGGCCAGCGCGGTGTACGGCGGCACCATGGTGCCGGTGGACGGCACCTACGACGACGTGAACCGGCTCGCCTCGGAACTGGCCGACGAGCGCGAGGACTGGGCGTTCGTGAACGTCAACGTGCGGCCGTACTACGCCGAGGGGTCGAAGACCATCGGGTTCGAGATCGCTGAGCAGCTCGGCTGGCGGCTGCCCGCCCAGATCGTGGTCCCGGTCGCGTCCGGCGCCCAGCTGGTGAAGATCGACAAGGCGTTCCGCGAGTTCATCGCGCTGGGCCTGGTCGAGGACACGCCGTACAAGGTGTTCGGCGCACAGGCGACCGGCTGCTCGCCGGTGGCGGCCGCGTTCCGCAACGGGCACGACGTGGTGCAGCCGGTCCGGCCGTCCACCATCGCCAAGTCGCTGGCCATCGGCAATCCGGCGGACGGCCCGTACGTGCTCGACGTGGTGCGGCGCACCGGCGGTGCAGTCGCCGACGTGGACGACGCCGCGGTGGTGTCCGCGATGCGGCTGCTGGCCGCCACCGAGGGGATCTTCGGCGAGACGGCGGGCGGCGTCACCCTGGGCGTGCTGCGCAGCCTGCTCGCCTCCGGGCAGCTCGACCCGGCCGCGGAGACGGTGATCATCAATTCCGGTGACGGGCTCAAGACGCTGGACGCGGTGGCCGATACCGCCCGGGGGCCCGCCCCGATCCGCCCCACGCTGGACAGCTTCCTGGCTTTCGAGGCTGGTCAGCCACCTGCTCAGTCCAGTTGAGCAGGCCGGGGCGACCCGGCACTATGGAGAGCCGTCAGGATCAGTTTCGAGAGGCAGGCCCCAGCATGACCGTGTCCGTCCGCATCCCTACCATCCTCCGCACCTTCACCGGGGGCGCCGCCGAGGTCTCGGCTGACTCCGGCACTCTGCGTGAGGTGCTCGCCGGCCTGGACGCCACCTACCCCGGCATTGGCGGCCGGATCGTGGACGACACGGGGCAGCTGCGCCGGTTCGTCAACGTGTACGTGGGTGAGGAAGATGTCCGGTTTGCCCAGGGCCTGGACACCCCGGTGCCCGCTGGCGCGCACGTTTCGGTCATCCCGGCGGTGGCCGGCGGCTGACCTCATCTACACCTGCTGAGGTGTGGCCCCTTTGCGGCGGGGATGTTGGTAAGTGTCCATCGCGGGCGGTCTGGATGGCGGAACTCGCCCGGCCTTGTTCGCGTGGTAACACGTCCCGAAGCCTTATCGCACGGGGTAAGGTCGTTTCCGGTCGCTGTCGGTCGGCGCGAAGGGCAAGCGTGTCTTGCCCACGCCTAGCCCGCGCCGCGATCGACGGGTTCTGCGGAGGCAAGGGCAGGGCCCGAGGCCCGAGCGGAGTTAGGGAGTTGTTGGGTAATGGCTCAGGGCACCGTCAAGTGGTTCAACGCGGACAAGGGCTACGGCTTCATCGCGGTCAACGGTGGCAGGGACGTGTTCGTGCACTTCTCCGCCATCCAGATGGATGGCTACCGCACCCTTGAAGAAGGGCAGCGGGTCGAGTTCGAGATCACGCAGAGCGATCGCGGCCCGCAGGCGGAGGCAGTCCGGGCTGCGGGAGCATAGCTCACTCAGTTTGGCTGGTGGCCCGGCATCCGGTGGTGGGTGCCGGGCCATCGGGCATTTCCGGCCGGTTCCCCCGCCGTAAGCGCGGGCTCGCTACGCCGTGAGCGGAAAGCCCTGCGGAGGACCGCCGCGAGCCCCGCTGGGCGGTGACTCGGCTTGCACTCTCATGCCGAGAGTGCTAAACAAGACGCTGGCACTCTCGCCATGAGAGTGACAACTCCAGGGCGGGAATCGGGGCGATGAGGCCTTGCCGGCGGCAGGAAGGGACTGTCCGCTGAAAGGGTCGTCCGTCGCGGGCGTCGACCCGGTTTCACACACATAACGCCATCAAGTCCTGGGAGGACTGGAGCCTATGGCAGCCAAGATGATCGCGTTCGACGAGGACGCGAGGCGCGGCCTCGAGCGCGGTATGAACCAGCTCGCCGACGTCGTGAAGGTAACCCTCGGCCCGAAGGGCCGGAACGTGGTGCTCGAGAAGAAGTGGGGCGCCCCCACGATCACCAACGATGGCGTGTCCATCGCCAAGGAGATCGAGCTCGACGACCCGTGGGAGAAGATCGGCGCCGAGCTGGTCAAGGAAGTCGCCAAGAAGACCGACGACGTGGCCGGTGACGGCACCACCACGGCGACGGTGCTGGCGCAGGCGCTGGTCCGCGAGGGCCTGCGTAACGTCGCCGCGGGCGCCAACCCGATGTCCCTCAAGCGGGGCATCGAGGCCGCGGTCGAGCGGGTCAGCGAGGAGCTGTCCAAGCTGGCCAAGGACGTGGAGACCAAGGAGCAGATCGCTTCGACCGCCTCCATCTCGGCCGGCGACCCCGCGATCGGCGAGATGATCGCCGAGGCGATGGACAAGGTCGGCAAGGAAGGTGTCATCACCGTCGAGGAGAGCAACACCTTCGGGCTCGAGCTTGAGCTCACCGAGGGGATGCGCTTCGACAAGGGGTACATCTCGCCGTACTTCGTCTCCGACCCGGAGCGGATGGAAGCAGTTCTGGACGACCCGTACCTCTTGGTGACCAACTCCAAGGTGTCGGCCAACAAGGACCTGCTGCCGCTGCTCGACAAGGTGGTCCAGTCGGGCAAGCCGCTGGTCATCATCGCCGAGGACGTCGAAGGCGAGGCCCTGGCCACCCTGGTGGTCAACAAGATCCGCGGCCTGTTCAAGTCCGTCGCGGTGAAGGCCCCCGGCTTCGGCGACCGCCGCAAGGCCATGCTCGGTGACATCGCCATCCTCACGGGTGCGCAGGTGATCAGCGAGGAGGTCGGTCTCAAGCTGGAGAACGCCGATCTGGACCTGCTCGGGCGGGCCCGCAAGGTCGTCGTGACCAAGGACGAGACCACCATCGTGGACGGCGCTGGTGACCCCGAGCAGATCTCCGGCCGGGTGAACCAGATCCGGGCCGAGATCGACAACACCGACTCGGACTACGACCGGGAGAAGCTGCAGGAGCGGCTGGCCAAGCTGGCGGGCGGCGTTGCCGTCATCAAGGCTGGCGCGGCTACCGAGGTCGAGCTGAAGGAGCGCAAGCACCGCATCGAGGACGCGGTGCGCAACGCGAAGGCAGCCGTGGAGGAGGGCGTCGTCGCCGGAGGCGGCGTGGCCATCCTGCAGGCGGGTTCCAACGCCTTCAAGAAGCTCGAGCTGACCGGTGACGAGGCGACCGGCGCCACCATCGTGCGCCGTGCCGTCGAGGAGCCGCTCAAGCAGATCGCGGTGAACGCCGGCCTCGAGGGCGGCGTCGTGGTCGAGAAGGTGAAGTCGCTCTCCGCAGGGCACGGCCTCGACGCCGCGTCCGGCGAGTACGTTGACATGTTCAAGGCCGGGATCATCGACCCTGCGAAGGTGACCCGGTCCGCGCTGCAGAACGCAGCCTCCATCGCCGGCCTGTTCCTGACCACCGAGGCAGTGGTGGCGGAGAAGCCGGAGAAGGAGAAGGCGCCTGCCGCGCCCGGCGGCGGTGACATGGACTTCTGAGTCCACTAGCCAGGAGGGGCGGTCCCGGGAAACCGGGGCCGCCCCTTTCGCATGTCCGCACAGTGCGTGCCGTGCCGGTATCATCCGCGTTGCGACATTGATCGCGTGCCAGCCTCCACAATGAGATGATTCCGAGGGATTATCTAGGCATGAGGCGCCGTCCCCCCAGGCAGCCAGACGCGGCGCAGATGATCCGCGACTATCTCGGCGCGGTGTCCACCGCGGCCACCCGCAAGCTGCCCAAAGGCGACCGGCTGCTGTTCGTCGGGCGCACCCGGGCCGCCATCGAAGCACGGGTCGGCCCGCTCGCCTCGGCCGACGACGCGGACGCGGTGGTGGCGGCGCTGACCGCGCTCGGCGATCCGGACGACCTGGCCGCCAAGGAGCGGGAACGGCTGTACAGCGCCCGGCGGCGCGGGGCCCCGGTCCAGCCGCCGGCGCTGTGGAAGCCCCCGGGCAAAACCAGCCGCCGGGCCACCCCACCGGCCAAGCCGCCGCGCAGCGGCCCGGCCGAACCGCAGTCGGCCGGTGGGCCGGCCGAGTCGCGGCCGCGCAGGTCGCGGACGTGGCCCTACCGCAGGACCGGGCCGGACGATCCCGCGCCGCCTGGCGTTCCGCCGGCACCGGCCGGATCCGGGTCGCCTGAGCCCG